>JBBQEV010000073.1:0-20954 GCA_038321325.1 Solirubrobacterales bacterium | reverse complement strand
GACCGCGCCGCCGTCAGGCGCGAGCCGAGAAGATGGCCACCGAGCCGACGACCTTGATCTGCACGCGGCCGAAACGCTGGTCGAGCTCGTGCTGGAGGCCGGCGAGGTCGTCTTCGAGGTTGGTGAAGGCGCCCTTCTCGTTGAGCAGGTTCATCATCCACCGCGAGAAGGCGTTGTGCACCACCCCGTGGTGGAGGACGGTGCTGCCGAACACCACACCGCCCGGCGCCAGCACCGCCTTGACGTGGTCGAAGACGGCGCTCTTGGTGGCGATGCTCCCCGGCATGCAGTGCAGCAGCCAGTTCAGGCCGACCGAGTCGAACGCTCCTGCGGGCAGGTCGATCGGCTCGAGCGCGTTGCCCTGGTGCGTCTTGGGCCGGTAGCGCGCGATCCGCCGGGCCGCGGCGGCGAGCGAGTTCGGGTTGAGGTCCATCAGGGTGATGTCGGGGGCCGGCGTCGGGAAGCGGCACTTGTCGAGGTAGTAGCCCGAGCCGACGCCGATGTCCAGGTGGCGCGCGGCGACGTGCTCGTCGTACATGCGCACGAGACCGCCCGGGGGGCACCGCCACGCGATGTTCCCGTTGAAGCCCAGGACGAAGAGGTCGTAGAACCGCAGGAAGAGCGGCGAGTAGACCGCCTGCCCGGCGTATGCGGCGTCATCGCGCGAGACGGCGAACATGGCGCGACCCTACGTCGCACCGAAGCGGTGGTCAAGCTAGTGGACGCGGCCAGAAGTTCTGCGAGATTCCCCGGGCGCCTCGTCGCACGTGACGCGCCCGGCCGGCTTGCGAAGGCAACCAGCCTGAGCGGCGCCGGCCGGCCACGCCAGCCATCGACGATCCGCGCGGCCAATCCACCCAGAACTTGCGGCCGCGTCCACTCGTCAGGGCTCCGTGGCGATCCTCCGCCCGCCCGCGTAGTCCTGCGCCTCGCGCACGTAGCGGGCGAACGCGGCGTCCGCGGTGGTCCGCGGATCCCACGCCCATGGGGCGCCGGGAGCCAGCGCGAAGGCGATGTCCATGCACCAGTCGGTGCCGCGGTCGTACAGCTCGACGAGCTCGTCGACGACGAAGGTCCCCCCGAGGCGGCGGCGCAGCTCGGCCACGAGCTCGCCGACGACGCGGTCGACCACCCGGCGCTGCTCTGGCGGGAGCTCCGCGGCCCGGCGCTCGCCCTGCTTCCACTCCTGTGCGACGAGTTCGAACGAGGCCACGCAGCCGGAGGCTAGTGGACGCCGCTCACCGACCCGGCGGGAGGTTCTCGACGACGAACGGCCGCTCCCCCGGCCGGATCATCCCGAGGCGCCGGGCCTCCTCCTCGAGGGCCGCGCCGTTCTTGAGCGCGTCGCGCCTGATGCGCAGCGCCGCGTTCTCCTTGCGCTGCTGCTCGACCTGCGCGCGGCGGTGGGCGGCCTCGCCGCGCGCCGACCAGAAGCTCGACGCCGGGCCCACGTAGAGCAGGGCCACGACGACGAACACCACGAGGATCGCGAGGCGCCCCACGCGATCCCAGCGGATGCGCTGCCCGCCGCCGGTGACCAGCCGCGGCCGCGACCGCGGCGGGACGGCCCGGACCGCGTGAGGGTCGATGGCGCGTGACGGAGCGGGGGCCATGCTGCCCGAGTTCGGCGCCGGCCTTCCCGCTCCTGCCCGTGAATGCCGACGCTCGCCGCCCGGGCCCGCGGCGGGCGCCCTACGAGCGGAAGACCGAGCGCCCCGGGTAGGTCGCCGCGTCGCCGAGGGCCTCCTCGATGCGCAGCAGCTGGTTGTACTTCGCGACGCGGTCCGAGCGCGACGGCGCGCCCGTCTTGATCTGCCCGCACCCGGTGGCCACCGCGAGGTCGGCGATCGTGACGTCCTCGGTCTCCCCGGAACGGTGGGACATCACCGCGGTGTAGCCGGCCTCGCGCGCCATCGCGACGGCCTCGAGGGTCTCGGTGAGCGTGCCGATCTGGTTGACCTTGACGAGGATCGAGTTGCCCGTCTGCGCGTCGATGCCCCGCTTGAGGCGCTCGGTGTTGGTCACGAACAGGTCGTCGCCGACGAGCTGCACGGTGTCGCCGAGGCGCTCGGTGAGCGTCTTCCAGCCCGCCCAGTCCTCCTCGTCCATGCCGTCCTCGATCGAGAGGATCGGGTACTTGGCGGCGAGTTGCGCCCAGTAGTCGGCCAGCTCGTCGGAGGTGAGCTTGCGGCCCTCGTGCTCGAGGTCGTAGACGCCGTCGGAGAAGAACTCGCTCGTGGCGGGGTCCAGCGCGATGGCCACGTCCTCGCCGGGGGTGTAGCCCGCGGCCTCGATCGCGGCGACGAGGTACTCGAGGGCCTCCTCGTTGGAGCCGAGGTTCGGCGCGAAGCCGCCCTCGTCGCCCACGCCGCCGCCGAGCCCCTTGTCGTGGAGCGTCTTCTTGAGTGCGTGGAACACCTCGGTGCCCATCCGCAGCCCTTCGGAGAACGACGGCGCGCCCGCCGGCACGACCATGAACTCCTGGAAGTCCACGGAGTTGTCGGCGTGCGAGCCTCCGTTGAGGACGTTCATCATCGGGACCGGGAGCACGACCGCCCCGTCCCCCCCGAGGTGGCGGTAGAGCGGGAGGCCAGCCTCGGCGGCCGCGGCGTGCGCGTTGGCCAGCGAGACGCCGAGGATGGCGTTGGCGCCGAGGCGCGACTTGTTCGGGGTGCCGTCGAGCGCGACGAGCGCGCGGTCGAGCCCGGCCTGGTCGCCCGCGTCGAGGCCGCCGACCGCGCCGGCGATCTCGCCGTTCACGTTCGCGACGGCCTGGCCCACGCCCTTGCCGCCCCACGCGGACCCGCCGTCACGCAGCTCGGTCGCCTCGAACTCGCCCGTCGACGCCCCGGACGGGACGGCCGCGCGACCCTGTGCGCCCGAGGCCAGGCGCAGCTCCACCTCGACCGTCGGGTTGCCCCGGGAGTCGAGGATCTGCCGGGCGTGGATGTGCTCGATCTGGCTCATGCTCTCCTCGCTTGCGCGTAGAACTGGACTCGTTGCTCGGGGGTGAGGTCGTCCCACGCCGTTCCCGACTGCTCGCCCAGGCGCTCGGCGGCGGAGACCCGGTCACGGAACCTATCTGCTGCCGCGCGGAGCGCAAGCTCCGGATCGACCTGCATCCGCCGAGCGGCGTCGACCGTCGCGAAGAGCGCGTCGCCGACCCGGGTGAACGCGGCGTCGCGGTCGCCGGGATCGACCGCGGCAAGCGCGTCGGCGGCATCCACGAGCGACTCGGGCTCGGTGACCAGTCCGCTCGTCTTCGCCCGCCGCTGCACCTTGCGCGCGTAGAGCGGGCCGGGCAGGTTCTCCGGCACCTCGCCGAAGATCCCCGGCTCCCGACCCGCCTCGTCGCGCTTGATCTGATCCCAGTTCGCGAGGACCTCGCCGGCGCCGGCGACCTCGACCGCGCCGAAGACGTGAGGGTGGCGGCTCACGAGCTTGTGGTGGGCGTGCTCGGCGACCTGCGCCAGCGACCCCGCGCCGCGCTCCTCGAGCAGCAGGCTGAGGAAGTGGACTTGGAAGAGCACGTCGCCGAGCTCGTCGAGCAGCTTGGCGTCGTCGCCGGCGTGGGCGGCGTCGGCGAGCTCGTAGGCCTCCTCCACGGTGTGCGGCACGATCGTGCGCTCGTCCTGCTCGCGGTCCCACGGGCACTCCGCGCGGAGGCGGCGCGTGAGCGCGTCCAGCCGCGCGATCGCCGCCGCGACGTCGGGCGACGCGGTCACCGGCGCGGCGCCGGGATCTGGCTGCGCAAACGGGGAACGCTCATCGCGGCGGGGCCGACGCGCCCCGATGACGGACCTGCTCGCGTGCGGTGGAGAAGCGGATCGCCTCGTAGCCGATGAGCGTGACGACGACCGCGGCGGTCGCCGCCAGCGCCACGAGCGCCGCGACCTGCGTGCCGAGCGGCACGAGCGCGAGCAGCACCGCCGCCGCCACGACCCGGCGGCGGCTCAGCGTGTGGGTGTTGCGCCAGCGGAAGGCGACGTGCGCGAGCAGGTAGAGCGCCACGCCGCCCATGAGCGCCGCGGCGATCTCGGGTTTCAGCGGATCCCCGACGTGCGCGAGCGTCTTCTTCACCCCGAGGGCGAGCAGCACGATGCCCGCGATCATCGGGAGGTGGAGGTAGGAGTAGCTGTCGCGGGCCATCTTGTTGCGCTCGACGCCCTGGCGCTCGCACAGCTTGCGCTCGGCGACCAGGGCGACGACGTCGAAGTACGCCCACCAGAGGCCCGCGACGACGACCACGCCGAGCGTCGCGGCGAGCAGCGGCCCGGCGGTGAGTGGGATCTCGCTCGCGCCGACGCCGAGCGCGACGATCGACTCGCCGAGCGCGACGATGACGATCAGGCCGTGGCG
The DNA here is from genome assembly GCA_038321325.1 of Solirubrobacterales bacterium. GTDB lineage: Bacteria > Actinomycetota > Thermoleophilia > Solirubrobacterales > Solirubrobacteraceae > Paraconexibacter. The sequence continues at coordinate 16,595 of JBBQEV010000073.1, read as the reverse complement.
CTCGGCGAAGTGGCTCGGCGCGACCTTCCAGCCCTCGACCCCGAACAACGCCGGCCCGCCGAAGTCGACGAGCAGCGCGAACGCCCACAGTGCGCCCTGCGCAGCGCCGTCGAAGGCGGCGGCGAGCCCCAGGAGCACGCACGCGATCCCCGAGCTGCGGGCGAGCGTGAACACCGAGTGGCGCATGCCGGCGTCGGACGAGCCGTTGGCGTAGAGGACGATCTGCGCGGCCCGGACGACCGCGTAGGCGATCGCGAACAGCAGCGCGTCGTCGCCGAAGGCCCCCGGGATCGCGAGGGCGGCGACGAGCATCGCGGCCATCGCGAGGAAGACCACGAGGCGCGGGACGCCCTCCTCCGGGTCGATGACGTTCGTCAGCCACGCGTAGCCGACCCAGGCCCACCAGATCGTCGCGAGGACGAGGCCGCCCCGCGCCAGGCCCGCCCACGTCGGGTCGTCGGCCATGAACTGCGTGACCTGGGTGATCGCGAAGACGAAGACCAGGTCGAAGAACAGCTCGAGCGAGGTGACCCGCTGCTCGGAGTCCGGCGCGATGTCCGCCTCGGCGGGGGGAGCGCCTTGACCCATGGTCGTCGCGGCCATCGGGGAAGCCTACGCGGGCGCCCCGCTTCTGATCGCGGGGCGCTCTCCTACGGCGTGGGTGCGGTGCCCGTGGGCGGCGCCTGCTGCGGCGCGCCCTGCTGCGGGACCTGCTGCTGCGGCGCGCCCTGCTGGGGCACCTGCTGCTGCGGCGCGCCCTGCTGCGGGACCTGCTGCTGCGGCGCGCCCTGCTGCGGCACCTGCTGCTGCGGCGCGCCCGGCGCGCCGGTGGACGTCGTCTTGGGCTTCGGCGCGTTCTTGCAGTCCTGGGTGACGAACCCGTCCTTGCAGCTCGTCAGCGCCTTCCACTTGTTGCGGAAGTCCTTGACGAACTTGTCGAGCGCCTTCTGCTGGTTCTGCGACGCGAGCAGTTGCTTGATCGTGGCAGTCGCCTCCTTGAGCGACTGCTGGGTGCCCTTGGTGATCTTCTGGACGCGGAAGACGTAATAGCCGAACTGCGTCTTGACCGGGCCGGAGAGCTTGCCCTTGCTCGCGGCGAAGACCGCGGCGTCGAGCGCCTTCTCCTGCTGGCCCTTGGCGACCGCGAGCAGCACGCCGCCCTGGCCCTTGGAGGCCTGGTCGATCGAGAGCTTCTTCGCGACGGTCTTGAACGAGGCGCCGCCGGCGAGCTGCTTCTTGGCCTGCGCGGCCTTGGCCTTGGTCTTGGTGAGCACGATGCGCAGGTCGCGGCGCTCGGGCTGAGCGAACCGCGCCTTGTTCTTGTCGTAGTAGGTCTGGATCTGGGCGGGGGGGACCTTGTCCTTGCCCTTGACGATGTTCTCGCGCAGCTTGTTGGTGATCGCGTCGATCTTGACGCGGAAGAAGAGGTCGGCCTCGGTCGTGCCCTGGGAGGTGAGGAACTTCTGGTAGTCGGCCTCCTTCGGGAAGCTCTGCTTCTTGGTCGCCAGGAACTGCTTCTTGACCTCGGCGTCGGAGACCTTCACGCCGCGGTCGGACGCCTCGCCCAGGAGCCACTGCGAGGAGATCAGGTACTGCAGCGTCTGGTCGCGCAGCGCCGTGTACTCCTGCTTGCACTGGTCCTTGAACTGGGCGTCAGTCGGCTTGGGCTGGCCCTTGGCCGGCTTGGGCGCCGTCTTGAGCTTCTCCGCGACGCAGGCCTTGAAGTCGGGAGGCTCGGGGATCGAGACCTTGGGCTTGACCCCGCTCTGAGCGGCCTGCGGGTTGAGCTGGGCAGCCTGCCCGACCGCCGCGATCGAGAGCCAGTGCTCGTAGGCGTTCTTCTTGATCGCCGTGTCCCCCACCCTGACCACGGCGTTGCCCGGGATCGATTCCCCCCCGCAAGCGGCCAGGCCGGCGGCGGCGATGGAGGCGGCGCTCAGCGCCAGGACGGATCGACGAACGTTGGACAGCACGACGCGCAGGGTAGAGACTCAGGCTGCCGCTCGCGTCACGGCGAGGAGCGCGTCGGCGGCTCGCACCACCGCGGGAAAGCGTGCCTCGCCCGCTTCCGGGACCTTCACGCTCCACTGCGAACGGCCGGGCTCGTAGGTCGCCTCGGGGATCTCGGCCTTGAGCGCGGCGGCCGCGCGGGCGTCGAGATCGACCGGGGTGACCGTCAGGCGGCCCTGGCGGAAGGAGACCGCCCGCGCCCCGGCCTGGCCGAGCTTGATCCGCGCCTGCTGAAGGGTCAGGAGGTTCTCCAGCGGCTCGGGCACCGCGCCGAAGCGGTCCACGAGCTCGTCGCGGAGCGTCGCGACGTCGGCGACCTCGCGCGCGGAGGCGATGCGCCGGTGCACGTCGATCTTGGCCTGCTCGTAGGGCACGTAGTCGGCGGGGATGTAGGCGTCGACGGAGACGTCGAGGCGGACGGGCTCGGCCTCTTCGGTGCCGTCCGGCGGGCCGGCGGCGGCCACCGCCTCGTCGAGCATCTGCATGTAGAGCTCGAAGCCGAGCGCGGCGACGTGGCCGCTCTGCTCGTCGCCGAGGAGGTTGCCCGCGCCGCGCAGCTCCAGGTCGCGCATCGCGATCTTGAAGCCCGCGCCGAGCTCGGTGTAGTCGCTGAGCGCGCTCAGCCGCTTCTGGGCGTCCTCGGTCAGCGCCGCGGCGCTCGGGTAGAGCAGGTAGGCGTAGGCGCGCTCGCGGCTGCGGCCGACCCGCCCGCGGATCTGGTAGAGCTGGCTGAGGCCGAACATGTCCGCCCGCTCGACGATCAGCGTGTTGGCCTGCGGGATGTCGATGCCCGACTCGATGATGCTCGTGGCGACCAGGACGTCGGCCTCACCGCGCAGGAACGCGAGCATCCGCTCCTCGAGCTGGGTCTCCTCGAGCTGCCCGTGGGCCACGACGAAGGTCATCCCGGGGCACAGCCCGCGCAGGCGCTCGGCGGTCTCGTCGATCGTCTCGACGCGGTTGTGCAGGAAGAACGCCTGCCCCTCCCGGGCCTTCTCGCGCTTGAGCGCCTGCTTGACGAGCTCCTCGTCGTACTCGCCGATGTAGGTCTTGACGGGGCGGCGCCCCTCGGGAGGCGTCTCGATGACGGAGATGTCGCGCAGGCCGGCCAGCGACATCGAGAGCGTCCGCGGGATCGGCGTGGCGCTCATCGAGATGACGTCCACGCGAAGCTTGAGCTGGCGCAGCAGCTCCTTCTGCTTGACGCCGAAGCGCTGCTCCTCGTCGACCACGAGCAGCCCCAGGTCCTTCGGGCGCATGTCCCGGCCGAGCACGCGGTGCGTCCCGATCAGGATGTCGATCCGACCGCCGTTGAACGCGGCGATCGTCGCCTTCTGCTCCTTGGGCGAGCGGAAGCGCGAGATCTGCCCGATCGTGAACGGGAAGTCCTGCATCCGCTCGGAGAAGGTGCCGAAGTGCTGCTGGGCGAGGATCGTCGTCGGCGCCAGGACCAGGACCTGCTTACCGTCGCCGGCCGCCTTGAACGCCGCGCGCAACGCGACCTCGGTCTTCCCGTAGCCCACATCGCCGCAGATCAGCCGGTCCATCGGCTGCGCGCGCTCCATGTCGGCCTTGACGACCTCGATCGCGTCGCGCTGATCGGCGGTCTCGGTGTACGGCCACTTCGCCTCGAAGTCGCGCTGCCAGTCCGAGTCGGCCTCGAAGGCGTGCCCGGCGCGCCGCCGCCGCTCCGCGTACAGGGTGATGAGCTCGCCGGCGAGCTCTTGCGCGGCCTTGCGGGCCCGCGACTTCATGGTCTCCCAGCTTTTGCCGCCGAGCTTGGACAGCGGGGGGTGGGCTCCCCCCGCGCCGACATAGCGCGAGATCTTCGCGAGCTGCTCGACCGGCTGGAAGACCTTGTCGGTGCCGGCGAACTCGAGCTCGAGGTAGTCGCGCGTCACCCCCGCGACCGTCTTGGTCTCGAAGCCCGCGAAGCGCGCGAGCCCGTGATCCTCGTGGACGACGATGTCGCCCGTGCGCAGGTCGGCGAACGAGCGCAGCGCCCCGCGCCGGCGCTGGTGGGCGCTGCGACCGCCCGTGCGCTCCGCGCGCTTGCGGCGGAAGAGCCGGTGCTCCGGGATGACCGCGACGCGGATGCCCGCCGCGACGAAGCCGTCGCGCAGCGCGGCGGCGGTGAAGACGAGCTCGGGCTCGGCGAGGCGGTTGCCGCCCACCTCGCTCTCGCCGATCCAGCGCGCCTTCAGGCGCGCGAGATTGTAGGCGGCGCGCTCCCCCTCGCCGCGCCGCGGCCACGACACGACGGTGCGGTAGCCGCCGCGGACGAGCTTCTCGAGCTCGGGCTCGGCGTCCTTGAGCGAGCGCGCGGCGACGTCGGCGGCCTGCGCGCGGAACTGGATCTCCTGGTCGCCCGAGATCGACGAGAGCTGGATGTGCGCCTGCGCGAGGCGCGCCGCGATCTCCTGCGGCGGCACGTAGAGGTGGTGGGCCTCCGCATCGTGGAACGCGGCGCAGACGTCCTGCCAGTGATCGGCGAGCGCGGGCGCGATCTCCTCCTCGGCCGCGACGAGCAGCACCGCGTCGTCGGGCGCGAGGTCGAGGAACGCGTGGAAGCGGTCGACGGGAAGGAGCTCTGAGATGTCGGGTCTGACATCGTCAGTCGAAACGTGAGCGCCGCCGACGGCGGTGCGAGGTTCACCGCCGAAGGCGGTACGGCGATGCTCCCAGCTAAGCTCGGCCGCCGGCGCGATCTCGATCGCCTCGGTCTCGCCCAGCGAGCGCTGGGTGAACGTCGAGAAGTAGCGCAGCGACTCGACCTCGATGTCGAAGAGGTCCACGCGGACGGCGCGATCCTCCGTGGCCGGGTAGACGTCCAGGATGCCGCCGCGGATGGCGAACTGGCCACGGTCCTCGACCTGGTCGACGCGCTCGTAGCCCATGGCGACCAGCGCGGTGGCCTCCTCCTCGAGGTCCATGAGCCCGCCGACGGCGATGGTGTGCGCGTGCGGCCGCAGGGCCGGGTCGGGCACCTTCTCGCTGAGGGCGACCGCGGAGACCACGACGACCGGGGGCTCGGAGGTCTCGTCCGGCTCGGCCACCAGGGCGTCGAGCGCCGCGACCCGCAGCCCCACGAGGTGCGGCGGGGGCGAGAGGTGCGACTCGTAGGCCACGCCGCGAGAGGGGTAGAAGCGGACGGGCCGCGGGTGCAGCCAGGCCTTGAGGTCGGCGGCGAGATCGCGGGCTTGGCGGTCGTCCCCGGCCACGACGATCGCCGGCCGGCCGAGCGCGGACCCGTCGTCCACCCCGTCGAGCAGCGCGCCGACCAGGAACGGGCGCATGGACGCCGACACGAACGCGCGGCCACCGTCCCGGGCCAGCGCGACCCCGTTGGGATCGTGCTCGAGCAGGGCGAGGAGCGGGCGCAGCGACATGGGCGAGGGACCGCCGGACGGCCGCGCGCGACGGCGCGGCCCGGGGCGAGCACGCACTGTAGCCGCGGCCTCCCGGCGCGACGACGACCGCGCCGCGCCTTGTTCCCCGAGGCCCCAGCCGGCAAACCCGCCTGTCTGGCCGCTGACACGGCACGGCGCCAGATCGCGCCCAGAGGCGTCCGAATGGCCCAGTGGTGCGTTAGAGACTTCCGAGAGAGCACCGTCACCCCTCACACCATGCGGCGCGCAGCGCCGCGAAGGAGACCCATGTCAGAAGTCAACAATCACATCTTCGACACGATCGACCGCCAAGAGCGCGACAAGGGCGCCTCGGCGTCGACGCGTCGCACGCTCATCAAGACGACCGCTGCCGCGATGGGCTCGATGGGCCTGCTCGGGTACGCCACGAGCGACGCGGCCGCGCAGGAGCCTTCGGTCAACACGATCGAGACCATCGCGGCCGTCGCGGCGACCGCCGAGGTCCTCGCGACCATCGTCAACACGGTCGCCGTCGAGAAGCTCGGCAGCCAGATGGACGCGGTCACCCGCCGCAACGTCGCCGCGGCCGCCCAGCAGGAGAAGAACCACTACGAGCTGCTGACCTCCAGCGCCGTCGGTGGCAAGGCCGTCACCAAGACGATCTTCGTGCCCGACGTCGTCTTCTCCAACCCGACCCAGCTCCTGACCGCGCTGGTCGTCGGCGATCAGGTCTTCGTCAACGCCTACCTCCTGGCCACGACGGTGTTCGCGCGTCAGGGCACGCTCGCGGGCTCGAAGTTCGCCCGCTACACGGCCGAGATCATGGCCGTCGAGTCCGTCCACCGCGCGCTGGCCCTCCAGTCGCTCGGCAAGCTCGGCAACGACCGCACCTACGCGAAGTTCGGCCAGCGCGAGGCCGTCGCCGGCCTGCCGACCTCGGGCCAGGGCGGCTTCTACAAGATCACCGACGCGGTCGCGGTCCTCGAGTCCGCCGGCTTCGGCTTCGGCAAGGCGGGCAGCGTTCCCGGCACGGCCTACGAGTACGACGCCGTCTCGGCGCGCACCCCGTCGGACCCGTTCGTCAACACGCTCACCATCTCCTAGAGCGCCGCGCCCCTCGGGGCGCATCGCAGTTCGCGAAGGGCCGCTCTCGGGCGGCCCTTCGCGCGTTCGGGCTTGCCGCCGTCGATCGTCTATAGCGGGTTGAAGGTCCCGTCGGCGGCCAGCGCGAACAGTGCGTCGACCGCGGTGGGTGCGAACTGGCGCCGCGCCAGCTTCCGGCATTCTTGGAGGGCTTCCTGAGGGGTCTTGGTCGGCTTGTAGTGATCGTGCTGCGTCATGACGTCCCACGCGTCGGCCAACGCGAGGATCTGCGCTCCGTCGGGGATGTCGTCGGTGGCGAGCGCGTCGGGGTAGCCGGCGCCGTCCCAGCGCTCGTGGTGGCCGCGGATCCACCCGACCTGCTCGTCAGGGAGGACTTCCGCGGCGATGCAAGCGCTCAGGTCGGCGTGGCGCTTGATCTGCGCGTACTCGCCGGACGTGAGCGGACCGGGCTTGAGCAGGATGCTGTCGGGGACGCCGATCTTCCCGACGTCGTGCAGCAGGCCGCTGCAGCGCAGCAGTCCGGCGCGATCGGACGACCAGCCCAGCGCGACCGCGAGCTGCTCGGCCAGGTCGGCGACGCGTTCGGAGTGGCGGTGCGTCGCCACGTCCTTGGCGTCGATCGCGCGAGCGAGCGCACGCACGCTGGCCATCGCCTGCGCGCGGTGAGGCGCCTGTTGCTCGACCCGGGAGAAGGCGGCGTCCGCCTGTTGGGAGTAGGCGAACGTGATGTTCCGGCCGTGCGCCTTGGCCCAGTACAACGCGCGGTCGGCGTAGCGCACGAGATGCTGGGCGTCACGCCCGTGCTCGGAGGAGCACACGCCGGCCGACAGCGTGACCTTTCCCACCTCCTCGAACGTGGCTCTCTCGATCGCGCGCCGCACACGCTCGGCGGCAGCGTAGGCCCGGTGCTGGTCGGACTCGGGGATCAGCCACGCGAACTCCTCGCCGCCGATCCTCGCGATGAGCTCGCCGTCGCGGGTCTCGGCCGCGAGGCGCTGGGCGACCTCCTTGAGGATCCGGTCGCCGACCTGGTGTCCGTACGTGTCGTTGATCGTCTTGAAGTGGTCGAGGTCGAGCAGCACGACGCTGAGGTCGCGGCCGTTGCGCCGGGCACGCTCGGCCTCCGAGCGCAGCCGGTCGTGGAAGGTGCGGTGGTTGGCGATCGCGGTGAGCGGATCCCTCGCGGCGCGACGCTCGAGCGTCTCGCGGTCGTGCAGATTCGCGATCGCGAGCGACGCGAGGTACGCGAAGCGTTCGAGGCGCAGCTCGGTGCCGGCCGCGATCTGCGGCCCGGCGAACGCGGCGGCGACCGCGCCCCACCGCTCGCCGGCGACGTGGATCGGTGCGGCCACCGAGCCCGTCAGGTCGAAGCGCTGAACCGTGGGGACCATCGGGTCCGCGTCGGCCAGGGAGAAGGCGTCGACGCGCGCGGGACGGCCGCTGCGGAACACCTCCGCGGTCGCGGTCGCGCTCTCGAGGTCGAACGTCATGCCGGCGAAGTCCACTCCGCCGGTCGCCGACCCCCCGAGCATGACCCCGACGTTCGCCGTGGCGTCGAAGCGCATGACCGCGCTGACGTCGGCACCGAGGAGCTCGCGGACCTGCTCGGTGATCGCGCTGAACACCACCGCCGGCTCGGCCCCGGCGGCGACGAGCTCGGCCACGTTGCGCAGAGCGCGCTCCTCCGCCTCGTGCTGCCTGCGCTCGGAGATGTCCTCGATCTGGCTGACGATGTAGCGGGGCGACCCATCCGGGTGCCGCAGCACCGAGGCCGAGACCCGCGCCCAGACGCTGTGTCCGTGGGCGTGGACGTAGCGCTTGTCCCATTGCCCGGCGCGCTCGTCGCCGTCGAGCAGCTCGCGCACGTGCTCGCGATCGACGGCGTGATCGTCAGGGTGCGTGAACCGCGTCGGATGCTGATGGGCGATCAGCTCCTCGACGCTGTGGCCGACCATATCGGCGAACGCCTGGTTGATCCGCAGCAGACCACGATCGGGCTTCGAAAGGGTCATCCCCAGCGGCGAGTGGTCGAACGCGAGCGCCAGCAGCTCCTCGGCGTCCGTCAGGGAACGCTCGATCCGCTTGCGCTCGGTGACGTCCTGCACGGTGCCGACGTACCGGTCGCCCGTCTCACGGCGGCCGAGTGCGTGCAGCGACCGCACCTCGCCGCTGCCCGTGACGATCCGGCAGTCGAACTCGAACGCCGCGCCGGCACCGAACGCCCGGGCGTAGCCGGCCGCGATGCGCTCCCGGTCATCGGGGTGCACGTACGCGAACAGCTCCGCGGCCCGTGCGGGCGCGGCGGCGGGATCGCGGCCGAAGATGCGGTACATCTCGGCCGACCACTCCGAAGCGTCGGTCTCCGGCTGCCAGGACCACGATCCGATCCGCGCGATCGCCTGCGCGTCGGCAAGCCCCGTGCGCTGGCGATCGAGCTCGAGCCGACGCTCACGGTCGGCGGTGACGTCTGGATCTGGGCGATGAAGTACATCGGCCGATCGTCCGCGTCACGAGCCAGCGACACGTTGAGCTGCGCCCAGACGATCCGACCGTCGGCGCGCAGGTAACGCTTGTCCATGCGGTAGCTCGCGCGCTCGCCGGCGAGCATCTGGCGCACGAACTCCTCATCGGCGTCGAGGTCGTCCGGATGGGTGACGTCCTGAAAGCGCAGCTGCGTGAGCTCGGCGTGCGGGTAGCCGAGGAGCTCGCACAGCGTGTCGTTGACCTTCAGCCAATCGCCTTCCAGCGAGACGAGGGCCATCCCGATCGGCGCCTCGTCGAAGGACCGCCGGAAGCGCTCCTCGGCCTCGCGCAGCGCGCGTTCTGCGACCACACCGCGCGCGACGCGGCCAGAGGCCACGCGCGGGCCCGCGTCGCGATCCTCCTCTGCGGCCTCGGCCCGGTCCTGCTTGGTCCTGCCCCGCCCAGCAACGTCCATCGCTCTCCCGTCCCCCGAGCCGCCAGTGGCTCGGCACCACGCACATCGGTCAAACGTCCAGTGAGCTTTAGGACCGCATCCGGGAAGCCGTAAGCGAAGCGACCGAATTCAGAGCGCGGGGGCGCCACGCGGCAAACGGATCGAGGTGCGGGCTGGCCCCCGCCTGCCGACGCTGCGCGATGCGCGGTCCGCGCGAGTCCTCAGACCGGACCGCCCGGCGCCGCGCCGATGACCTGCTCGACCGCGGCGCAGGCCCGGTCGACCAGCTCGGCAACCTCGCCGGCGGGCTGCTGCCAGGCGCCGAGCACGTAGCCGGCCACGATCTCGGGATCGGTGGAGTCGGGGCGCCCGACGCCGATGCGCACGCGCTGGAAGTCCGGGGAGGCGAAGCCCGCCTTGAGCGACTTCAGGCCGTTGTGGCCCGCGAGCCCGCCCCCCCGGCGCGTCCGGACGTCACCGAACTTCAAGTCGATCTCGTCGTGGACGGCCACCACGTGGTCGAGCGGGACTCTGAGCGCGCCGCGGGCCGGGCCGGCGGCCCGGCCGGACTCGTTCATGTAGGTCTGCGGCAGGAGGATCCCGACGCGGGGACCGCCGGGCGTCGTCCTGCCGTCGGCGTACAGGCCCGCCCATCGCTTCTTCGGCCTGCCGAGCTCCCACCGCCCGAGCAGCGCCCGCGCGACCTGGAAGCCCACGTTGTGCGGGGTCCCGTCGTACGTGGCCCCGGGGTTGCCGAGGCCGACGATCAGCCAGTCGACCGGGGCGGCCGTGCCCCCGGGCCGCACGGCGGCCTACTCGGTGCCGGCCTCGCCCTCGGGGGTCTGCTCGGCGTCGCCCTCGGTCTCCTCGGCGTCGCCCTCGGACTCCTCGCCCACGACCTCGGTCTCGGTCTCGAGCTCGTCGAGCTCGGCCTGGGTGCGCGGTGCGGTGATCGTGTAGATCGGCGTCTCGCCGGCGTGCTCGTCGAGGACGAGCGTCACGCCGTCGGGCGCGACCAGCGCGTCGAGGAAGACCGTGTCGCCCATCTGCGCCTCGGAGGCGTCGTGCTCGATCGTCTCCGGGATGTCGTTCGGCAGCGCCTCGACGGTGACCTCGCGGGTGGGCTGCTCGAGGATCCCGCCCTCCTTGACTCCCGGGGAGTCGTCGGAGCCGGTCAGCGTGATCGAGACCTCCGCCTCGATCGGCTGGTTGACGTCGACGCGCACGAGGTCGAGGTGCGTGATCTCGCCGCGCACCGGGTGGACCTGATGCTCCTTGACCACGGCGTTGGTCATCGCGCCGTCGAGATCGAGCGCGAGCACCGCTCCCGACGCCGCGAGCGCGTGACGCAGCTCGAGCGCGCCGACGGAGAACGCCAGGTTGCCGCGGTCGCGCCCGTAGAGCACGCCGGGAACCATGCCCTCGCGGCGCAGGCGCCGGGTCGAGCGGGAGTGCCCGACCTCGCGAGCGGCGATCTTCAGGGTGGTGGAGTCGGTCTTGGTTGCCATGAGCGGCGGCAGATGGTAGCGGGGGGACCGCGCGGAGGCCCTCTGCTCAGCCGCCCTCGAGCTGGTCGACGGCCTTGTAGAGCCGCTGCACCTCGGCGAACGCGGGCTTGCGCTGCCCGTTGAAGGCGATCAGGCCCTTCTGGTGGATGGGCGCCATCGGGCGCGGGTTGCCGCCTTCCCAGTTCGGCCGCACGCGGAACTCCTCCAGGGCCCAGTAGATCGCGCCCGCCAGCCACGGCTTGCTCGCGTAGACGCCGAGGTGGTAGTTGACGAAGTCCGACTGGAACTCGTAGGTGCCCTTCTCCTCGACCGGGCCGCTGCGGTTGGCCTCGGCCCCGAACTCGGTGATGACCAGGGCCTTCTTCGGGTAGCAGGCGCGCACGGAGTCGAGGTACTGCCCGAGCAGCTCGCGGTCGGCGATCTGGCCGTTGGGCCCGGGGTACCAGCCGAAGTACTCGTTGACCCCGAGGACGTCGAGCGGCCCGTACTCGGGCTGGCAGCCCGCGGCCGGATAGCCCGCCACGGCGTAGCCGACGGGGCGCGTCGGGTCGAGAGCCTTGGCCGCGCGTGCCGCGCGTGCGATGTAGAAGCTCTGGACCGGCCCCGGACGGGCTGACAGCTCGTTGCCGATCGACCACACGATGATCGACGGGTGGTTCTGGTTCGTGAGGATGTTGTCCTCGAGCTCGTGCGAGGCGAGCTTGCGCACCTCGAGCTTCGCGAGCGCCGCGGTCTTCAAGGCGTAGACCGGGATCTCGCTCCAGAGCATGATCCCCTGCTGGTCGGCGAGCTCCTGGGTGTAGGGGTGCAGGGGGTAGTGCGAGCGGATCACCGTCGCGCCGAGCTCCTTGGTCTCGGCGATCTCGCGGGCGCGGATCTGATTGGTGATCGCGAAACCGAGCTTGGGGTCGTCCTCGTGCAGGCCGACGCCGCGGAAGTTCAGCCGCTTGCCGTTGAGCAGCCAGTTCCCATCGACGACCTTGATCGAGCGGATCCCCGTCTTGAGCCGGTAGCGCTGCAGCGTCCGGCGCTTCTTGGCGACGGTCGTCGCGCGCAGGTCGACGTCGTAGAGGCTCGGCGACGCGGGCGACCACAGCCGCGGGTTGCCGATGCGCAGCCGGCGGGTGACGGTGGCGAACTTCTTCGCCCCCACGGCGACGCTGCCGAAGCTGACCTTGCGATCGCCGAAGCGGCCCGTGAGCCGCATCCGCGTCGCGTCGGTCGCGTAGTTGCGGACCGTCAGGCGGAAGTTGACCGTGGCCGCGCAGCTCGCGCACGGAAGGTCTGGCCGCACCTGGACGGTGGAGAAGTCGACGCGGTCGACGCGGCGCAGGTAGACCTCGCGCAGGATCCCGCCGTAGTTCCACCAGCCGCCCGTCGGCCGGCCGGCGACCGAGAGCCCGGCGGGCGGGAAATCCGTGCTCAGGCGCTTGTTCTCCACCCGGACCACGAGGCGATTGGTGCCGCTGCGCTTGAGGACGGACGGCGGCATGCGCAGCTCGAAGGGGAGGTAGGCCCCCTTGTTGGAGCCGACCAGGACGCCGTTGAGGTAGACCCGCGAGCGGTAGTTGACCGATTCGAAGCGCGTCACCCAGCTGAGCGCCGACTTGGCCGACGGCAGCTTGAAGTCCTTGCGGTACCAGCCGACGCTGCCCATGAACGACTCGACGCTCTCGTCCGTGGCGTTCCACGCGTTCGGGACGGTCGTCGCGCTCCAGCCGGCGCGCGTCGTCTGCTGCGCGAAGCGCTGCTTGAGCCCGACGTTGCCCGGGTCGAGCCGGAAGAGCCACTCGCCGTCGAGCAAGAAGCGGCCGTTCGGGCCCGACTGGTAGAGCGCCTGCTCGTCGGGCGCCCCCGCGGTCTGGGCGGCGGCCGGGCCGGCGAGGGCGCCGAGGAGCGCGAGGGCGGCGAGGAGGACGACGGAGCGGTGAAGAGAACGCATGGGGTTCAGCAGCCCTTCTCGGGAGGCAGGGGCGCGCTGAGGCGCAGGAGGGTAACGGAGGCTCCGGAGACGAAGCTCCAGCGGCGGCGGACGGTGATGCACTGCACGATGGCCACGCCGCCGGCGGCCGCGTCGGCCGCCCAGGCGACGCGCGAGCGAGCGACGCGCTCGCTGAGCGCGAAGTTCGCGGCCAGGTCCAGGCGGAGGATGTTGACCTCGCCGGGGCGGCGGACGCGCGCGACGATCGTCGCGACCCGCTGGGCGCAGGAGGCGTCGCAGCCCTCCAGGCGGGCCGCCACCGCGCCCGCGTCGCCGCGCGCCTCGTCCCGCAGCAGCGCGTAGACGGCGGCGCGCTCGACGTTCTCGGCGGTCAGGAAGCGCGCGAGCTGGAACGAGACCGCGAGGAAGACGACCACGCCCAGCGCGATGAGGACCCTGCGGCGGTGCACCGGGGCTGCAGAACTCGCTCCGGGCGGAGAAGTTGCGGCTCCGCGGCCGGGCCGGGCGCCTACCCGGTCGCCTCGAAGCCGTCGGGCTCGTTGAGCTCGAGGAAGCGGCGGACGCTGGCCTCCTGCTTGTCGAGGCGCTGTGCCGTGCGCCGCGCGTGCCCCGCGGCCCGCTCGGCGAAGTCGTCGAGGCAGCGCTCGGGGTCGTCGGGCAGCGGGTAGACGTGCGCGACGTCCTGCTGGGCGCAGGCGATGCCCATCGGCGGCAGCCCGAGCGCGAGCGTCCGGGCCGAGCAGACGGCGGCGATTGTGAGGTGGTGCTCGCGGTCGACGAGCGCCACCGGCATGAGGCGGTGAGCGGGCAGGGCGAGGTGGAGCTCGATCGAGCGATCGAGCCCGACCTCGGTGTCGGCGAGCGCCGCCAGCGCGTCCCGCCAGACGGCCAGGACGGTGTCTGCGGCCTGCAGCGCGTCGCGCAGCACGCGGGCCTGCTCGGCGTAGAGGTGCTCGGCCTCCTCGCGGGAGCCGGCGTCGGCCAGGTCGAGGTCGCAGGGCACCCGGAGCATCTCGCTCGCCCCGATCGCGTCCCCGGCGCCGCGCCCGCCGTGGGCGACGTAGGTCTGGATCGTCCCGAGGTCGCGACGGCCATGGAAGACGACGGTCAGCGCCTCGGAGAGCAGCAGGCCGTCGATGCGCAGCGCCACCGCGGCCGACGCCTCGGGGTCGAGCAGCGCCCGCTCGAGGAGCTCGTCGGCTCCCTCGTCGTGGTCGTGTGGATCGCTCATCAGCCCATCCTCCTCCTCGCGGTGCACGATCTTCTTCGACCGCGCGGCGGAACCGCTGTAGCCGCGGGTATACCCTACGGCGGCGATGAAGCTCATCTACAAGCCGTTCGGCATCGTCTTCGGCCTGCTGTCGGGCCTGGTCGCTTCGAAGGTCTTCTCGGCGATCTGGGGCATCTTCGACAAGGAGGAGCCGCCCAAGGCCACGACGCGCGACACCTCGTGGGCGAAGGTCATCGGCGCCGCGGCGGTGCAGGGCGTGACCTTCAAGGTGACCCGCGCCGTCGTCGACCGCGGCGGCGCCAAGGGCTTCGCCCACCTCACGGGCGCGTGGCCGGGGCCGAAGACGACGGACAAGAGCCAGGCCGCCGAGGCCGTTCGCTGACAAGGGAGCTTGGCCTGTGGACACTCTCCCGCTCATCGTGTCGGTCGTGCTGGGCTTCGTCTTCATCGGCGCGGGCGGGACGAAGCTCGCGGGCAAGGCCCCGCATCCGGAGGAGTTCGCCCGCTACGACCTGCCCGGCGCGAGCGCCACCACCGCCCGCCTCCTCGTCGGCGCCGTCGAGGTCGTCGCCGCACTGCTCCTGCTGCTCGGCGCGATCACCGACTCCTCCTCCTTGGCGGTCATCGGCGCGGCCATCGTGATCGCCGCGATGGCCGGGGCGCTGGCGACGCACGGCAAGCTCGGCGACCCCCCGCCCAAGTACCTGCCGGCCGGCATCCTCCTCGCGCTCGCCGCGATCGTCGTCGCCACCGCGTAACCCGGCCGGCGTCTCAGCGCCGCGCGCGCACGACGAAGCCGCGCGCCTGCAGCGTGGCCAGCGCCTCCTCGAAGGCCGAGAAGTCCTGGCCGAGCAGGTGGTCGAGCGGGCGCCCCGCGGGGCCCGTGACGCGCAGCCAGCGCCTGAGCACGTCGCCCTGCACCCGCTCCGCCGCCTCCTCGGTCAGCGCGAGGAGGATCGGGAGCTGCGGCTTGTCGTCGAGGTCGCCGCCGACCACGGAGAGCGGATCGGCTCCGAGGACCGCCAGCAGCTCGTCGTCCGCGAGACCGAGGCGCTGCATGAGGACGGCGGCCGCAGTCGAGGTCATCGGGGCACGGTATCGTCGTCGGCGTGCGCGTCCCTGGGACGAAGCGAACGGTCCGGGCGCCCGACGGGACCCGCTGGCGGGTGGGGCGGCGCTGGACGTCGAGCCGCAGGCTCGACCTGCGACGCCGGCGCTGGCGCGGCGAGGACGCGCTCGACGCGGGCCCACGCGGAGACGGGGGCGGGGGCGGGGGCGGAGCGGGCGCTGACCCGGGCGGCGTGGGTGACCTCCTCGACGCGGACGATCTCGCGGTGACCCTCGCGCTGCTGCTCGTGCTCGGCCTCGTGATCCTGCTCTTCTTCCCGCTGGTCGAGGCGCTCGTCGCCGTCGTCTTCCTGGTGGGCGGAGTCGCCGCCCGCGTCGTCCTCGGGCACCCGTGGCGGGTGGAGGCCCGGATGCTGAGCGGGCCCAGACGGCGGTCCGCCCGGCGCGCGACGTGGCAGGTCGTCGGGTTTCGCCGCAGCGGCGCCGTCGCTGAGGAGGTCGCCGCCCGCCTCGCGGCCGACGGTGAGCTGCCCGACCCGCCCCGCCGGATCGCTACCCCTCGCGGTCCCCGACCCACCGGAGGACTGACGGCCAGGCCGCACCGGACGATCGCCGGACGGCGCGGCCGCGTACCTCCGCCATGGACACCGACAGATACAGACTCGGCGTGACGCTGCTGCTCGTCGCCACCGTCATCTCCTTCGCGCTCTCGATCGGGCTCTGGTTCACCGACCACCGGGAAGAGGGCGTCTACGTCGGCCTGTGGGTTCCATCGATCCTCGCGGCCGGCGCCTTCTGGATGGCTGCGACGGGACGGCGAGCATGACCAACCTCGAGACGCTCCTGGCCGTCGCCGGCGTCGCGGTCACGCTGCTGGTCGTCGCGGCGATGATCCTCATCACGCCCCGCGGCACGGTCCCGGTCCGGCAGTCGGAGTCGAACCTCAGCGGTACGCGGGCGCCTGAGTAGGTGGTGGGGGCGGTTCAGAAGCGCTGGTTCTCGGCGAGCCCGAGACCTGTCGTGGGTTCCACAGGGATGCAGACGATCTGCGTACACTCGACGGCTGTCGACCGCACCCGTTGAACCTCAACTGTCGCGCACGTTTCGCGCGATCATGTTCTCGTCCGGCGGCTTTCGCATGACGAGCCCCGGCATCACTCCCGTCTCGGGGTTCCCGTATCCGTCGTTCGTGACGAACGGCGAGCAGCGGACACGGTCCTCGACAGCCGGTGCGCGTCGGCCGTGCGGGTCCGCGAGCGTACTCGGCATGGCGGCTGGCAGACCATCGAGATCTTTGAACGCGGCACCTAGATGAGTGATTCCGTTCGCGCCGGGCGCGCGGGACGGTTCGAGGGAACATAGAAAGGGTGTCGAAGGTCGGCGTGCTTATTGCCAACGCCGACCATCCCAAGGAGGTGGTCTACGTGACCGCCGATCTCGACACCCT
>JBBQEV010000072.1:0-21109 GCA_038321325.1 Solirubrobacterales bacterium | reverse complement strand
AGCCTGACCGAAACCGCCGAACAGCCTCCAACGGCCCCGGAACCGGGGCGCAGAACAGCTCCGAAGCGCGCTCGGGGCGCTCAGGCGGACGCTCCGCGACCCCGCGGCCAATCAACACCCGTTGATCAGCGGTTCCCTAGGTACAGCGTTCGTGATCGGGCTCGCCCCGCGAGCCGAGCTGCGAACGGCGCGCGGTCGCCCCATTCACCGTGCGCACTCGACCACCGTGGGGATCTACCACGCCGCGAAGTGGGCGCCTCGCGCGTGGTCTCCGTCCGCTACCGGGTCGCGCAGGCGGGCTGCGGGCTCAGCCGGCGCGCCATTTGATCGAGCAGCCGACCGGCGCGGTCTCGGCCGGATCGGGGTCGCGGCCGTCGAGCAGCGCGTCGAGCGCGGCGCGCACCCACGCGGCGTCCTGCGCCGGGTCGTCGTAGTCGGCGTCGAGGGCCCCGCGGTAGCGCAGCACGCCCGCGCCGTCGAGGACGAACACGTCCGGCGTCGTCCTCGCGTCGTAGCTGCGCGCCACCTCCTGGGTCTCGTCGCGCAGGTACGGCACGCCCTCGAGCTCGCCGGCCGCGACGCGCTCGCGCATGCGCTCGACCGAGTCCCGCGGGTGGCGCGTCGCGTCGTTGGGGTTGATCGCGAGCACCTGCACCCCGCGGTCGGCGTAGTCGCGCGCGACCGCGAGCATCCGGTCATGCCAGGCCAGCGCGTAGGGGCAGTGGTTGCAGGTGAAGACGAGCACCGTCGCCTGCGCGCCCTCCGGGCCGTGCTCCTGGCCCGCGGTGTCGGGCAGCCGGAACGCGGGTGCGGCCTGGCCGATCGCGATCATCGCGCCGCGCTCAGCGCTCGGCGCAGGGCGTCGTGCACGTCCGCCGGATCGGGCGTCGGCGCGTAACGGCCGTCGCGCCGGCGGTAGACGCGGCAGCTCAGCCCCGCGGGCTCCGCGGTGGGCTGCACGTCTGCGCCGTCGATCCGGATCGTCGGGGACCCGACGAAGCCCGCGGCGCTTGCCGCCGCGTCGGTCGGCACCTCGGTGACCACCACGGTGCCCGGGTCCAGCCCGAGGGCGGCCATCGCGTCCTCGAGCTCGGCCCGGGCCCGGGGATGCGACGGGCAGCCGTCCCAGAAGAGCAACTCGACGCGCATGCCGGGAGCCTAGCCGCGGCGGCCACGGTCGCCCGCCCGGCGGCCGCGCCGGGATTCTTCTCCCCGCGCGGCCCGTGAGGAACTAGGGTCGGGATCCCTCCGTAGACGGGACGTGCCGTGGGCGACGAGAAGCAGTTCGCAGACCTGGTGTTCGAGGGCGGTGGCGTCAAGGGCATCGGGCTCGCCGGCGCGTTCGCGGCGCTCGAGGCGGGCGGCTTCACCCCGAAGCGGGTGGCGGGCACGTCCGCGGGGGCGATCACCGCGGCGCTCGTGGCGGCGGGCTACGGGGCCGAAGAGCTCCACGAAGTCGTCGCCGCGCTCCCCTTCGCCTCGTTCAAGGACAAGGGGTGGGAGGACCGCCTCCCGGGAGGCGCGGGGCTGAGCATCCTGCTCGACCACGGCATCTACGAGGGCCGCGTGTTCGAGCGGTGGATGGGCGACAGGCTCGCGGACAAGGGGATCGAGACGTTCGGGGACCTACGCGAGCGGCAGGCCGACCCCGACGACGGGCCGCCACTGCGGGTGATCGCCTCCGACGTCAGCGACCACAGCATGCTCGTCCTGCCCGACGACGCCGAGCGTCTCGGGGTCGAGCCCGACGCGCTGAACGTGGCCTACGCGGTGCGGATGAGCATGTCGATCCCGATCTTCTTCGAGCCCGTCGTCCACAAGAACCCCTCCGACGGTCGCGAGCACGTGATCGTCGACGGCGGGATGCTGTCGAACTATCCCGTGTGGCTGTTCGACAGTCAGGGCAAGGCGCCGCGCTGGCCCACGTTCGGCCTCAAGCTCGTCGAGCCCGACCCGACGGTCCAGATCGGCGAGCGCATCTCGGCGCCGCACGGCGAAGGGATCGTGCACTACATCCGCAGCCTCGCCGAAACGATGATGGAGGCGCATGACCGCCTCTATGTGGAGCGGGCGAACTTCGCGCGCACCATCCCGATCGGGACGCTCGGGGTGGGCACCACGGAGTTCGGCATCACCCCCGACCGCATCGAAGCGCTCTACCGATCGGGCTACGACGCCGCCGACCAGTTCCTGGCCACGTGGGACTTCCCCGCCTACGTCGCGGAGTTCCGGACGGAGGCGACCAGGTAGAGGTGCTCTCAGAGGGTCGCCGAGTTTGCCAGGATCACTCTCGTGCCCGACGCCGCCGCGCCTGCGCTGACGAAGCTCCTCGCGGTCGCCGGTCCCGCCCTCGGCGAACCGGGCACCACGGCGCCGGTGGGCCTGCCGCCGGTGCTCGCCCCGCTGTGGGCGCAGCGCAACGGGTGGGTCGCGTTCTGGTCGGCGCTGGAGGTCTTCCCGCTCGGTCCGTCGGCCGGCGGCCCGGACGTCGCCGCCGTCAACGCGACGCTCGCCGAGGCCTTCGGGCCGCTTGCCGCGGGCCACGTCGCCTTCGGCCAGGATCTCTTCGGGGTGCTCCTCACCTGGCACGACGACCACGCCTGCGCCTTCGACCCCGAGACCGCCGAGCACGAGCCGATCGCCGGCGACCTCGACGGCTGGGCGGCGGCGATGCTCGACGCACACGAGGAGCTCGTCGGCTCCGCGTTCGCGTTCGAGTGGCAGGAGCGCCACGGCCCGCTCGAGCCGGGGGAGCGCCTCGTGCCGCTGCTGCCGTTCGTGCTCGGCGGCGAGTACGACGACGCCAACCTCGAGCCGCGCGGGACGCTGCGCGCGCTGCGCGAGCGGTCGGCGCTCGCCCGCGTCGTCGCGGCGCTGCCCGACGGCGCCGAGATCGAGTGGCCGCTGCCCGGGACCCGCGAGGAGTAGCCGCCGAGGGCCCCGACGCGCCCGGCGGAGGGGAGGACTACCGTCGAGCGCGTGAACGAGAGCGCTGCGCCGCCCCCGAGGATCCCCCGCGCGCCGGGCGCCGAGGACTACACCGACGCGGCGGCGGCCGCGCGCCGCGCCTTCGCCGCCGAGCAGACCGGCGCGACGCTCGACCACGTCGGGCGCTACTCGCTCGATCCGGCCGCGCTACCCGGCAACGTCGAGCACTTCACGGGCGTGGCGCAGGTCCCGATCGGCCTCGCCGGCCCGCTGCATGTCGACGGGGAGCACGCCAACGGGGAGTTCTGGGTGCCGCTGGCGACGCTCGAGGGCACCCTCGTGGCCTCCTACAACCGGGGGATGAAGTTGCTCGCGGCGGTCGGCGGCGTCAAGACGACGATCCTCGACGACGTCATGCAGCGCGCGCCGTCGTTCATCTTCCCGAGCGCCCGCGAGTCGCGCGCGTTCGGCCTCTGGCTGAGCGCGCACTTCGACGAGATCGCCGCCGTCGCCGGCGCGACGACGTCGATCGGGAGGCTGCGCGACATCGAGCAGTACGCCGCGGGTCGCATCCGCTACACGCGCTTCAACTACACGACGGGCGACGCGGCCGGCCAGAACATGACCGGCAAGGCGACGCTCGCCGCCTGTGAGTGGATCCTCGCCCACCACGGCGGCATCGAGCAGTTCTACCTGGAGTCGAACTTCGCCACCGACAAGAAGGCCTCGCAGGTGAACATGCTCCGGGGCCGGGGCAAGCGCGTGGTGGCCGAGGCGACGATTCCGCGAGCGCTCATGGAGGAGCACATGCACGTCACCAGCGAGCAGCTCTACCGCGGGCGGCAGGTGTCCCATCTCGGCGGCTTCATGGCCGGGGCCAACAACAACGGCTCGCACTCGGCCAACGCGATCACCGCGCTGTTCATCGCCACGGGGCAGGACACGGCGAACGTCGCGGAGTCGAGCACCGCCTACGTCTTCATCGAGCTCACCGGCGACGGCGACTTCTCCTACTCGATCACCCTTCCGTCACTGATCGTCGCGACCTACGGCGGCGGGACGGGCCTGGCGACCCAGCGCGAGTGCCTGGAGCTGCTCGGCTGCTACGGCTCAGGGGGCGTGCGCAAGCTCGCCGAGATCGTCGCCGCGACGGTCCTGTGCGGCGAGATCTCCCTCGGCGCCGCGGTCGTCGCCGAGGAGTGGGTGGACGCCCACGACCGCCTCGGGCGCAACCGGCCGTGAGGCGAGCGGCCCGATAAGGTCGGGGCGTGCCCGCCGCCTACGCCACCCGGCTGCGCCTCGAGGGAGGGGTGCTGGCCGCCGCCGGGCTCGGCGCCTCGGTGGCGCTCGTCGCCCGCGTGCCGCAGGCCCGCCGCGGGCCGGTCTCCACGATCGGTCAGGTCGCGCTCGTCGCGGTGGGGATGGCCGTCCGCGGGCCGCGCGCGGTCACGATCTGGATGGCCGCCGCCGAGCCGGTCGACGGCGTGCAGCTGACGGGGGAGCCGACGCCGCTGACGCATGTTCCGGTGCCGATGGTGCTCGGCGCGCTCACCGTGAAGGGGCTCGAGGCGGTCGGCGGCCCGCTGCGCCCGCTCACCCGCCGCGCCGGGTGGGACGCCGCGCTGCGCGTCACCGCCGGCTCCGCGGTCGTCGGCGCCGCCCAGGCGCTCGCGCTCGCCCGGACGGTCGCGGCCGCCGAGGCGCGTGAGGGACGGACGTACTTCCGCCTGCCCGGCTCGCGCCTGGGGACCGGCACCCGCTTGGGCTACACGGTGCGCTGAGCGCTCGCGCGAGAGTTACTGCCCGGGTTTGGGTGCCGCGAGCCGATGCCGAAGCCCAGCAGTAATTCTTGCGCTAGCCCGAGCTACCCGAGCGCCCGCGGGTCGCGCCCCCGCAGGCGCGCCCAGCCCCAGCGGGCGGCCAGCACCGCCCAGTCGGCGACGCCGCCGTAGGCGTGCCCCACCGGCCCGGTGACGAGCCACGCGGCCGCGCGCCGGCCGGGCCGCACGCGGGCGCCGCGACGCTCGGCGACTGGACGGCTCCGCGCCGGGCGGCCGCGGGGAGGGTGGGGCTCCATGCGGTGAAGGTACCCTGGTCGGCCATGGCCGCAGACACCGTCACCACCACCGTCACCGAGCTCCCCGAGTCGCGCGTGCGCCTCGAGGTCGAGGTGGCACCGGAGGAGCTGCAGCGACGCCTCGACGAGATGGCCGCGCGGCTCGGCCGCGACCTGCGCCTCCCGGGCTTCCGTAAGGGCAAGGTCCCACCGCCCGTGGTCGTCCGCCAGCTCGGTCGCGAGGCCGTGCTCGACGAGACCATTCGCGGGCAGATCGGGCGCTGGTACTCCGACGCGATCGAGGCCGCGAAGGTGCATCCGGTCGGCGAGCCCGACGTCAACCTCCCGGAGCTCCCCGGCGCGGGCGAGCCGCTCGCGTTCTCCGTCGAGGTCGGCGTGCGCCCGACGGCGCAACTCGGCGAGTACAAGGGGGTCTCGGCCCCGCGGCGGGAGCCCGAGGCCGACGAGGAGGCCGTCACGACCGAGCTCGGCCAGCTCCGCCAGGACGGCGCCCGCCTGGAGTCCAAGGAGGGCGCGGCCACGCACGGCGACTTCGTGGTGATGGACTACAAGGGCTACGTGGACGGGGAGCCGTTCGATGGCGGCGAGGGGCGCGACCAGCTCATCGAGCTCGGCTCCGGGCGCCTCATCCCCGGCTTCGAGGAGCAGATCACCGGGGCCGAGGCCGGCCAGGAGCGCACGATCACCGTCGAGTTCCCCGAGGACTACCACGCCACCCATCTGGCCGGGAAGCCCGCGACCTTCGAGCTGCAGATCAAGGACGTCAAGGCGAAGGAGCTGCCCGAGCTCGACGACGACTTCGCCTCCGACGCCGCCGGCTTCGACACCCTCGACGAGCTCCGGGAGGACATCGCGGCGAAGCTGCGCGCGACCGCGGAGGAGGAGATCGAGGGCGAGTACCGCCACGCCGTGCTCGACGCGGTGGTCGCCGAGGCGACGATCGAGATTCCCGAGGCGCTCGTCGACGCCCGCGCCAAGGAGCTGTGGGAGCGGATGCTCGCGACGCTGGGCCAGCAGGGCATCGACAGGGACGCCTACCTGCGCATCGCGGGCAAGCCGGAGGAGGAGCTCCTCGCCGAGTCCCGTCCGAACGCCGCGCAGGCGCTGCGCATCGAGGCCGTGATCGCCGCGGTCATCGAGGCCGAGGGGCTCGTCCCCGCCGACGGTGACGTCCTCGACGCGCTGCAGGAGTCCGCGGCGCGCGAGCAGACCACCCCCGAGAAGCTGCGCGATCGCCTGGACAAGAGCGGCCGCCTGGACGAGCTCAAGGACGACATGGCCCAGCGCATGGCCGTCGAGCTCCTCGTCGAGCACGCGACCGCCGTGGCCGCCCCGCCGCCGGAGCCGGAGCCGGAGCCGGAGCCGGAGGGCGAGTAGCCCGCTCACCCGCCGGGCCGGGCGCGAGAATGCGCCGACCGCCGTGCCCACCGCCTTCGCCACCGCCACCGCGCTGACCGCCGACGAGCTCCGCGCGGCCCCCGTGCGCTGGCCGCGCCCGTCGGCCTGGGACGAGCCGCTGGCGTGGGCGCCCGCGACGGTCGCCGAGGCCGCGGCGCAGCTGCGCCTGCGCACGGTCGGCGACCTGCTCGGGCACCTCCCGCGGGACACGGGGGAGGGGCGCACGGTCGCCGAGCTGCAGCCCGACGAGGTCGCCACCGTCATCGTCGAGGTGCGCTCCATCACCAGCCGGCCCGTCCGCCGTCGCGGGATGAAGCCGCTCGTGGAGGCCACCGTCGCCGACGCGACGGGGATCATGGCCGCGACGTTCTTCAACCAGCCCTGGCTCGAGCGCGCCTACCCGCCCGGAACGCGGCTGATGCTGGCCGGCAAGTATCAGGCCCGCAACCGCTTCCGGGTCAACTCCCACGCGCGGACGGAGGAGGGCGTCGGCGCCGCGGCTGCCGCGGGGGTCGCGCAGTACCCCGCGACGAAGGGGATCACGAGCACGCAGATCCTCGCGGCGGCGCACCTGCACCGCGCGGCCGCCACCGACGCGGTCGATCAGCTCCCCGCCCGGATGCGCGTGGAGGAAGGGCTGCCCGACGCGGCCGCCGCCTACGCCGCCGCGCACTTCGGCGACCGCGAGGCGGGCCGCCGCCGGCTGGCCTTCGACGAGCTGCTGCTCGACCAGGTCGTCCAGCTGCGCCTGCGCGCGGAGCGCCGCGGCGACGCCCGTGCCCCGGCGCTGGACGGGCCGCACGCGCTGACGCGGCGCTGGCGCGACGAGCTCCTGCCGTTCACGCTAACCGGCGACCAGGAGCGGGCGATCGCCGAGCTCGACGCCGACCTCGCCGCGCCGCGCCCGATGCAGCGGCTGCTCATGGGGGAGGTCGGCTCGGGCAAGACGGTCGTGGCGCTCCACGCGATGCTCCGGGCGGTCGAGCACGGTCACCAGGCCGCGCTCATGGCGCCGACGGAGGTCCTCGCCGAGCAGCACTACGCGACGCTCTCGGCGCTCCTGCCTGGGCTCGGCGACGCCGGGCTGATCGGCGCGAGCGCCCCCGCCCGCGGGGCGCTGCTCACGGGCTCGGTGACCGGCGTGCGCCGTCGCGAGCTGCTGGCCCGCCTGGCGTCCGGGGAGCTCGACCTGCTCGTCGGGACCCACGCGCTGATCGAGGAGCCGGTGCACTTCGCGTCGCTCGGGGTCGTCGTCGTCGACGAGCAGCACCGCTTCGGCGTCCGCCAGCGCGCGGCGCTCGACGCCAAGGCGCCCGCGGGACGCGTGCCGCACGTGCTCCACATGACCGCCACGCCGATCCCGCGCACGCTGCGCCTCGCCGCCTTCGGCGCCCTGGACGTCACGGCGCTCAAGGAGCTGCCGCGCGGCCGCCAGCCGATCGTCACCCACGTCGCCGAGTCCGAGCGCGAGCGCGAGCGGGCCTACGAGCGCATCCGCGAGGAGCTGAGCGCGGGCCGCCAGGCGTTCGTGGTCTGCCCGCTGGTCGAGGACTCCGAGGCCGTGCAGGCGCGCGCGGCCACCGCGGAGTACGAGCGGCTGCGGACCGGCGAGCTGGCGGACTTCGAGGTCGCGCTGCTGCACGGCCAGATGCACTCCCGCGACAAGGCGCAGACGATGGCGCGCTTCGCCGCCGGCCAGGCCGACGTGCTCGTGGCCACGACGGTCGTCGAGGTCGGCATCGACGTGCCGAACGCGACGGTGATGCTCGTCGAGGACGCCGAGCGCTACGGGCTCTCCCAGCTCCACCAGCTCCGGGGCCGCATCGGCCGCGGCGGGCACGCGTCGGTCTGCCTGATCTTCGGACCGAAGAACTCGCGGCGGCTGAAGGCGCTGGCCGAGCACACGGACGGCTTCAAGCTCGCCGAGCTCGATCTCGAGCTGCGGGGGGAGGGCGAGCTGACGGGGACGCGGCAGTCGGGCCTCGCGCGCTTCCGCTTCGCCCGGCTGCCCGACGACGCGGCGGTTCTCGCGCGCGCCCACGCGCGTGCACAGACGCTGCTGGCCGCCGATCCCGCGCTCACGCTCGGAGAGCACGCGCTGCTGCGCGACGCGCTCGCGCGCCTCGAGGCCGAGGCCGTCGGCGCGTGAGGATCGTCGCGGGCGCCTACGGCGGGCGGCGGATCGTGGCGCCGCCCGGCGACACGACGCGCCCGACCTCCGACCGGGTCCGCGAGGCCCTCTTCTCGATGCTCGGCCCGCTGGACGATGCGGTCGTGCTCGACCTCTACGCGGGCTCGGGGGCGCTGGGGCTCGAGGCGCTCTCGCGCGGAGCGGCGCGCGCGGTCTTCGTCGAGCGCGACCGCCGCGCCCTGGCCGTTCTGCACGCGAACGTCGCGACGCTCGGTCTCTGCGCCGGGCGGGCGGTCGTGCGCAGCGGGGATGCCGGACGCGTTGCACGCGATGCGGTGGCCGGCGGGGAGGCATACGATCTGGTCTTCCTCGACCCCCCATACCGGCTGGCCGTCGACGCCGGCGCCGCGGTCGGCGCCACGCTCGGCGGCCTCTTGGGCCCCGGCGCACGTGTCGTGACCGAGAGCTCCCGTCGCGCGCCCTTAGAGCTGACCCACGTGCCCCTCACCCAAGAGCGCCGCTACGGCGACACCCTCGTCCGCATCCACACCGCCGTATGAGCTCCGCGCCCACCATCGCCCTCTGCCCCGGGTCCTACGACCCGATCACCAACGGGCACCTGGACGTGATCACGCGCGCGTCGGCGATCTTCGACGAGGTCGTGGTGGGGATCGTCAACGCGTCGGCGCGCAAGAAGGCGCCGCTGTTCACCGCCGAGGAGCGGATGGAGCTCATCGCGGACGCGACCGCCCACCTCGGCAACGTGCGCCCGCAGCCGTTCTCCACCCTGGTCGTGCACTTCGCGCGCGAGGTCGGGGCCCACACGATCGTCAAGGGCCTGCGCGTGATCTCGGACTTCGAGTACGAGCTCGAGATGAACCAGCTCAACCGTCAGGAGGCGCCCGACATCGACACGCTCTACCTGATGGCCAGCCCCAGGTACAGTTTCCTCTCCTCCAGCGGCGTGAAGGAGCTCGCGACGTTCGGCGGGAGCATCGAGGAGTACGTGCCTGCGGCAGTTGCGCCGCTGTTGCAGGAACGACTCAAGCGGTAACGAACAGAAGGGTTGCCCATGGACGTCCTGGTTCTCATCGACAAGCTCGACGACCTCGTGCACAACGCGAAGTCCGTCCCCATGACGGACACCGTGCGTGTGGACAAGGAGGAGATCTACGACATCCTCGACCAGATGCGCGCGACGATCCCCGAGGAGATCAAGCAGGCGCGCTGGATCGTCAAGGAGCGCCAGGAGATGCTCGCCGAGGCCAAGCGCGAGGCCGAGCGCATCATCAAGGAGGCGCGCGAGAAGCAGGACGACCTCATCGGGCAAGAGGAGGTCACCAAGCAGGCCGAGCGTGCCGCCGAGGACATCGTCGAGGACGCCCGCTCGCGCGAGCGCGAGATCCGCCTCGGCGCCGAGGACTACGCCGACGAGATCCTCAACACGCTCGAGGTCAACCTCTCGAAGTTCATCGCGGCCGTGCAGCGCGGTCGCGAGCGGCTTCAGGGCAAGGACGAGGCCGAAGAGCTCGTGTAGGGCCCGTCAGTGCGCGTCGACCGCCGGCCCGAGCCGGCGTCGCCGCCCTTCGTGAGAAGCCGGTGTCCGCGCCGCCCGCGAACGGCCGTGCTCTGCGATCCTCAGCGCGATGCCCGACGGAGGGATCCACCGGCCGCCGCGCCCCCAGGGACCGGATCCCGAGCCGCGGACGCTGCCGGGCCCGACGCGCCCGGACAAGATCTCGATCTGGCCCGTGGAGGCTGACCGCTTCGGCATCGACGTGCTCTTCCACGGGGCGGTCGGCTTCAAGCGGGCCGACCAGATCCACCGCTCGCTCGTCGACGCAGACGTGCCCGCCCTGCTGCGCCAGGAGCGCGGCAACGGCTGGATCGTGCGCTTCGGCCCGGTGGAGCGCGAGCAGATGCTCGCGGTGCTCAACGGGTACGTGTGGTGAGACGCGCGGAGCCGATCGGCGCTCGCCCGCGACCCACGCGCGGTCCCTGATCGTCGCGCCGCTCGGCGCGACGATGACGAACACCGCTTCGCGCCGCCGCTCCGCGTCAGGTTCCGTCCGCCGCGCGCGACACCCTCGACGTGATGCGTCTTCTCCACTCCGCCGACTGGCACCTCGGCCGTAGCTTCCACGGCGAGGGCCTGCTCGCCGCGCAGGCCGCTTGGGCCGACTGGCTGGTGGAGCTCGCCGCGGCGTCGTCGGTCGACGCGATCGTCGTGGCCGGCGACCTCTACGACCGCGCGCTGCCGCCCGTCGACGCGATCGCGCTGGCCGACGACGCGCTCGCGCGCCTGGCGGGGATCGCGCCCGTCGTGGTGATCTCGGGCAACCACGACTCGGCCACGCGCCTGGCCTTCGGCTCCTCGCTGCTGTCGCGGGCGGGCCTGCACCTGCGCACCGATCCGACCCGCAGCGGGGAGCCGGTACTCGTCGGCGCTCTGGCGTTCTACCCGATCCCGTACCTCGAGCCCGACGCGGTCCGGGTGCGGCTCGGCGTCGAGGAGCGCGGGCACGGCCCGGTGCTCGCGGCGGCGATGGCGCTCGTGCGGGCCGATCTCGCGGCGCGCCCCGCGGGCACGCGGTCGGTCGTCGTCGCGCACGCGTTCGCGGCCGGGGCGGTCGCGTCGGAGAGCGAGCGCGACCTCGCGATCGGCGGGGCGCCGAGCGTCCCGGTCGCCACGTTCGCCGGGGCCGACTACGTCGCGCTCGGGCACCTGCACGGCCCGCAGCGCGTGGGGGAGAACGGCCGCTACGCGGGGTCGCCGCTGGCGTTCTCGTTCTCCGAGGCCACGCACGCGAAGTCCGTGGCGCTCGTCGACCTCACGGGCGCCGCGGCGGCGGTCGAGCTCGTGGGCTGCCCGGTTCCTCGCCCGCTCGCCCGCATCCGCGGCGAGCTGGAGGCGCTGCTGACCGACGCGGCCCACGAGGCCGCCGAGGAGGCGTGGGTCGAGGTGACGCTCACCGATGCGGTCCGTCCGGCGGACGCGATGAACCGCCTGCGTCGGCGCTTCCCGCACGCCGTCGCGCTCCGCTTCGCGCCCGCGGGGGTGCCCGCCGGCGCGAACGGCCCCTACGCGTCGCGGCTGCGCGGACTTTCCGACCTCCAGCTCGCCACGAGCTTCGTGGAGGACGTGCGCGGGGTCCCCGCCGACGTCGGCGAGGAAGCGCTTCTGGCCGAGATCCTCGGCGACCCGCGCGTGAGCGAGAAGGTGGCCTGAGTGTCCCGAGTCGCAAGTTCGGTCAATCGTCAGCGAACTTCGGACTCGGGACACTAGTGCGGCTGCACCGCCTCGAGGTCCAGGCGCTCCAAGCCTTCGCCGAGCGCGAGGAGGTCGACTTCGACGCGCTCGGGGCCGCGGGGCTGTTTCTCCTGCACGGCGACACGGGCGCGGGCAAGACGACGCTGCTCGACGCCGTCTGCTTCGCGTTCTACGGCCGGCTGCCGGGAGCGCGCGGCAAGGACGCCCGCGAGCGCTCCGACCACGCGGGGGCCGGGCTGCGGACCCAGGTCGTGCTCGAGGCGACGCTGCGGGGCGAGCGGCTGCGGATCACCCGGACGCCCAAGCAGGAGCGGCCCAAGCGCCGCGGGACGGGGACCACCGAGGAGGGGGCGACCGTCCATCTCGAGCGTCTCGACGCCGGCGTCTGGTGCACGCTGACCACTCGCCACGACGAGGCGGCGCACGAGCTCGACCGCCTGCTCGGCATGAGCCGCGAGCAGTTCTGCCAGGTCGTGCTGCTGCCCCAGGGGGAGTTCGCGACGTTCCTGCGCGCCGACTCCGACACGCGCTGGGAGGTGCTCGAGCGGCTGTTCGCCACGGAGCGCTTCGGCGTGGCCGAGGACGTCCTCACCCGGCGCCGCAAGGCGGCCGGCGCCGAGCTGGAGGCGGCGCGCGGCGCGGTCCGAGATGTCGCGCAGCGCCTCTGCCAGGAGATCGGCTGCGACGCCGAGGAGGCGTGGGACGACGAGCCGGCGGCCCTCGCGCCGTGGCTCCAGGAGCGGCGCGTGGGGGCCGAGGCCTCGCTGATCACCGCCGCGAGCGTGTGCGATGACGCGTCGACGGCGCGAGCGCTCACCGACGCGGAGCTCCGAGCGGCCGACGCGCGCGCGCAGGGTGCCCGGCGGCACGCCGAAGCGGTCGCGGAGGTCGCCCGGTTCGCGGCGCGCCGGCCTGCGCGCGACGCCGCGGCGGCCGAGCTGTTCGCGGCGCGTGAGGCCGCCTCCGTCGCACCGCTGCTCGAGGACGACGACCGTCTCCGGGCACGGGTCGCGGAGGCAGAGCAGGCCGCGGCGACGGCCCTCGGCGCGCTCGAGCGGCAGAGCGGCGTTGGTGGAGCGGACGGGGCGGACGCGGCCGACGGGCTGCTCCCGGCGGGCGATGATCGGGGGTGGCGGGGGACGACCGGGGCGGACGACCCGGACCGATTCGGCTGTCCGGCGGCGGGGCCGCAGGCCGCGCCGGGCGGGCCGGACCGGCTGCGGCAAGTCGCGGCGGCGCTGCGGGCGCGGGCGGGCGAGGTCGGCGCGTTCGCGCCGGCCGAGGCGACGCTGGGAGCGCGGCTGGCGCAGCTCGTGGCGGAGGAGGGCCACGCGAGCGTGGCCCGGGCCCATGCCGCGCACGCGCAGGAGGCGCTGACGCGCGGGCCTGCTCGCCGCGAGCAGCTCACGCGGGACTACGACGCTGCGCGGGCCGCCGCGGCGTCGCTGGCCGATCGCGTCACCGCCGCGCAGGAGGCCCACCGGCGCCGCGAGGCGGCGGGGGCCCGCGACCGCCTGCAGCGCGAGCTCGCCGAGGCGGAGGCGGGGCAGTCGACCGCGGTCGCGGCCGCGCAGGACGCTCGGGAGACGTGGCTCGACGTCCGCCAGGCGCGTCTCGACGGGATGGCGGCCGAGCTCGCCCGCGGCCTCGTCGACGGCGAGCCGTGCCTGGTCTGCGGCGCGGCGGAGCACCCCACGCCGGCGATGGGCGACGGTCCGGTGGTCGATGCGGACGCCGAGCGGGTCGCCCGGGCCGCGCACGAGGCCGCCGAGGCGGGCGTCCGGAGCCTGGTCGTCCGGCTCGGCGCGGTGCGCGAGGCGCTCGCCGCGGCCACCGCGCTCGCCGGCACCACGGGCCGTGGGGAGCTCACCGCGGCCGCGACGGCGGCGGAGCGGGCGCGCGACGCGGCCCAGCGTGACGCGATGGGCGTCGAGGAGTGCGCGGCGGCGATCATGGCCTTCGACGAGGAGCACTCCGGCCTCCGGGCGCGGCGCGACGCCGCCGCCGAGACCGCCGCCGCCGCGACCGCCCGGGCCACGGCCTGGCGGAAGGAGCTCGACTCCGACCGTGTCCGGTTGGGGGCGCTGCTCGACGGCGCCGCCGACGTCCGGACGCGCGTCGACGCCCTGCGGGAGGCGGCCGCGCGCCGGGAGGCCGCCGCGGACGCGCTGTCAGCGTCGGCCGCCGCCCGTCACACGGCCGACGAGGCGCGCGCCCGGCTCCTGGAGGCCGCGCGCGCCGCGGGCTTCACCGATCTCGCCGCCGCGCGCGCGGCGGTGCGCGGCGGGGAGGAGTGCGCCGAGCTCGAGGAGCGGCTGCGGGCCTTCGACGACGGACTGGCCGCGCGCCGCGGCGTCGTGGCGGACCCGGTGCTGCAGGCCGCCGCGGCAGCGCACGTCGCCGACCTCGACGCTCTGCGCGCCGCGCTACGGGCGGCCGACGCGGCGCTGGCGCAGGCCGAGCGCGACCACGAGGTCGCCCGGCGCCACGAGCGGGGGCTGCGGCGCCTCGCGCGTCAGCTCGCCGCCGCCCTGGAGG
This sequence comes from Solirubrobacterales bacterium, assembly GCA_038321325.1. GTDB lineage: Bacteria > Actinomycetota > Thermoleophilia > Solirubrobacterales > Solirubrobacteraceae > Paraconexibacter. The sequence continues at coordinate 6,766 of JBBQEV010000072.1, read as the reverse complement.
CGCTCGCCCCGGTCGCGGCCCGCGCGAAGCAGGTGCGCGAGCTCGCCTTCCTGATCGACGGAAGCGCCGCGGCCAACCGGAAGCGCATGCGCCTGAGCGCGTACGTGCTGGCCGCGCGCCTCGAGGAGATCGCGGCCGCCGCGACCGTCCGGCTCGCGTCGATGACCGGAGGGCGCTACACCCTCGAGCACTCCGACGCGGGCGCGAAGGGCCAGAAGCGGGGCGGGCTCGACCTCCGGGTCGTCGACGGCTGGACGGGGCGCTCCCGTCACCCCTCCACGCTCTCCGGCGGCGAGACCTTCCTCGCCAGCCTCGCCCTCGCGCTCGGCCTAGCCGATGTCGTGGAGGCCGAGAGCGGCGGCGCGCGCCTGGAGACCCTGTTCGTGGACGAGGGCTTCGGCTCCCTCGACCCGACGGCGCTGGACATGGTCCTCGACGTCCTCGACCGCCTCCGCGACGGCGGCCGCGCCGTCGGCATCGTCTCCCACGTCGGCGAGCTGCGCCAGCGCATCCCGACCCAGCTCCACGTCGTCAAGGGCCGCGCGGGCTCCCACGTTCGCGCCCTCCCCGCCTGACGCCCCGCAGCCCGCCCGCCCGCCGCGCGGGGACGCCCGCGAGGCAGGTCTGGCCGCGAGAAGGCGGATGCGGTCGCCGGCCAGCCGCTCCTGCCTTCTCGCGGTTCTGTCGCGGCGCTGGCGGCCCCACCGACCATGTCGCCGCGTAGCGGGGCCCTCCCCGAGCGCCCGCCGTCCGCGTACCGGTCGGTGCCGCGAACGCCCGCGGCTTCGACGCACGCGGGCCGCCGAGCCCGCCGCGCCCCGCGACCCGCAGTAGCCTCGGGTGCCTCATGGATCCACTGGGCGAGGCCCTCAGCGACGCTGGCGGCGTCGGCGCGCCCCGGGAGCGCACGGCCCAGCTGCGCGGCCTCCTCACGGCCGAGCTCGAGCGGTCCGCGCGGGAGCTGGCCCTCGCGCGCAGCGGCTACCCGGACCCGGTCACGGTCGTCATCGCCTTCGATCCGGGGAGCGGGGCGCTGGTCGCGGCGCTGCCGGTCGCGCCGACGCTGCGCGCCGACCCCGACGCGGCCTCCGAGCGCGCGTGGCTGCTGACCGCCGCGGCGGTTGGCGCGCTCGTCGACGGCGGCGGCGCCGGGACCCCCGAGGCCGGGGAGGCGCTCGGCGCGCTCGCCCTCCGGCTGCGCGCCGCGCCCGGCGCGCCGGTGCCCGATGCGGAGCTCTCCGCGCTCGCGTTCGAGGAGCAGGTTGCGCCCGTCGACCGGTTGCGGGCGCGCGCTCTCGCCGTCCCTGTGCACCTGCTCGAGGCCGCCGTGGACTTCCGCACGCCACTCGACCCCGCCCATCCGCTTGCGGTTGCCGCGCACATCGCGGCGCTCGGGGGCCGCCCCGCCGACCCGCGCTCCGCCGACGAGCATGAGGACGCGGTGCTCGCGCTCCTCGGGGGCGGCGACGGGCATGTGCCGTCACGCCCGCACGACGACCCCGACCCCGCGCGGCGCGTCGCACGCCGGATCCTCCAGCGCCTCAACGGCATGGGGAAGTGGGGCGGCTACCACACGGAGTTCTCCCATCTGGCGCGTGGGTTCGCCCCGGCCGACCGCGAGCTCGCGGCCCGGGTGGGTGAGCAGCTGCTCAAGGCCGGGCTGCTCGCCGAGAAGCCGAGCGTCGGGCAGCGCCACGTGTTCCTCAACCCGCGCCGCGCCGCCGACGTGCACGCCGCCATCGAGCGCGGCGAGCTGCCCGCGGGGCTGAGGCTGATGCACAAGTGATTGGATGACGGGGTGAACGCCATCGATCAGCTCAGCGCCCACCTGTTCACGGTCAAGGCCCTGACCGAGACGGGGATCATCCGGCCCGTGCGCCCGGACCGGGTCGTGGGGATGGGGCGGGCCTTCGCCAAGTGGGGGGCCACGCCGGCCGCCGGCTACACCGTCTCCGCCCTGCGCCACCCCGACCGGACCGGGATCGTCGACGAGCTCGGCACGCTCACCTTCGGGCAGATCGACCGGCGAACCAACGCGCTCGCCCACGCGCTGCGCGACGAGGGGGTCGGTGAGGGCGACGGCGTCGCGGTCATGTGCCGCAACCACCGCGGGTTCGTCGAGACGACCGTGGCCCTCTCCAAGCTCGGCGCCAACGCGCTGTACCTCAACACGCAGTTCGCCGGGCCGCAGATCACCGAGGTCTGCGCCCGCGAGAAGCCCGTGCTCGTCGTCTACGACGCGGAGTTCGCCGGGCTCTGCGCCGGGTCGCTCGAGCGGCGCAAGGGCCTCGTCGCCTGGAGCGACGGCGAGAACCCGCACGGCCACGCGCTGCTCGAGGACCTCGTCGACTCCGGGCGCGACACTCCGCTCGACCCGCCCGCGGAGAAGGGCCGCGTCGTCATCCTCACGAGCGGCACCACCGGGACGCCGAAGGGCGCCTCGCGCAAGCAGCCCGAGTCGCTGGCGCCCGCCGCCGCGCTCTTCTCGAAGATCCCGCTGCGCGCCCGGCAGACCACGCACATCGCCGCTCCGCTCTTCCACTCGTGGGGCTTCGCGCACTTCACGCTGGGCATGGCGCTCGGCTCCACGCTCGTCCTGCGGCGCAAGTGGACGCCCGAGGGCATGCTCAACGCGGTCGCCGAGCACGAGTGCAGCACCCTCGCGGTCGTCCCGGTGATGCTGCAGCGCACCCTCGAGCAGCCCGACGAGGTCATCGGCCGCTACGACGTCTCCTGCCTGAAGGTCATCGCCGCGAGCGGCTCGGCGCTACCCGGCGAGCTCGCCCTGCGGATCATGGACCGCTTCGGCGACGTGCTCTACAACCTCTACGGCTCCACCGAGGTGGCGTGGGCGACCGTCGCGACGCCGGCGGACATGCGCGCCGCCCCGGGGACGGCGGGCAGGCCGCCGCACGGGACGGTCGTCCGGCTCTACGACCCCGAGGGCTCGCCCGTGGGCGAGGGCGGGACGGGCCGGATCTTCGTCGGCAACGAGATGGCCTTCGAGGGCTACACCGGCGGGGGCGGCAAGGAGACCATCGACGGCCTGCTCGCCACCGGCGACGTCGGGCACTTCGACGCTGACGGGCGGCTGTTCGTGGACGGCCGCGACGACGAGATGATCGTCTCCGGCGGCGAGAACGTCTTCCCGCGCGAGGTCGAGGACCTGCTCTCCGACCACGCGGCCGTCGAGGAGGCCGCCGTCCTCGGCGTGGAGGACACGGAGTTCGGGCAGCGGCTCAAGGCGTTCGTGGTCGTCCGCGAGGGCCAGTCCGCCGACGAGGCCGAGCTGAAGGCCTACGTGAAGTCGAACCTCGCGAGCTACAAGGTGCCGCGCGAGGTCGTCTTCCTCGACGAGCTCCCGCGCAACGCCACGGGCAAGGTCGTCAAGCGGGAGCTGGCGGAGGCCTGAGCGGCGCCGGCCGGCCACGCCAGCCATCGACGATCCGCGCGGCCAATCCACCCAGAACTTGCGGCCGCGCCCACTACGCTGGCGTCGGCATGACCGAGCGCACCGACACGTTCGACCTGGGTCACCTGCGCCTGACCTCCGGGGAGGGGCGCAGGCTCGAGCTCGCCGTGTCCCTCGGGCGGTACGAGTTCGGTGAGGAGGAGTACGCGGTGCGGCCGCCGCTCGTCGCGGTGGTCCTCGACGTCTCGAAGATGACGGGCGCGGGGCTGGCGCTCCGGCTGCGCTTCTCCGCCGCTCTCGTCGGCCCGTGCATGCGCTGCCTCGCGCCGGCGGCCCCGAGCTTCGCCGTCGACGCCCGCGAGGTCAACCAGCCCGGCGGCGGGGAGGAGTTGCAGAGCCCCTACCTGGACGACTCGGACGTCCTCGACCTCGCCGCGTGGGCTCGCGACGCCTACGTGCTCGCTCTGCCCCAGCAGCTCGTGTGCCGCCCGGACTGCGCGGGGCTGTGCCCGGAGTGCGGGGCCGACCTCAACGCCGATCCCGGACACGCCCACGAGCGCGCGCCCGACCCGCGCTGGGCCGCACTGCGCGCGCTCGAGCTCGACTGAGGGCTAGCGCTCACCCGGCGCGCCCGCCGCGCGCGGATCGCTGGAGCCGCGCGCTTCGCCTACCGGCTGAAGAGGTTGAGCAGCGAGAGGAAGATGTTGATGATCGCGACGAAGATCCCGGTCGCGAGGAGCACCGCGTCGTCCTCGGTGCCGTGCTTGCGCAGGTAGTTGAAGTCCACGAGGATCAGCAGGGCCGACACCCCGTAGATCGCCAGCGACAGGATCGGCGACATCGGGCCGGTGAGGATCAGGCTCACGATGGAGAGGACGAAGAGCGCGAGCATGATGTAGCTCAGGGGCCGCATCCAGCTCTTGAGGTCCTTCGAGGTGGCGAAGCCGGCGGCGCCCATCGCCCCGACGGTCAGTGCGGTGCCGCCGGCCGCGGCGGTCACGGCACCGGGGTCGATCGCGAGGTAGGCGTTCACGAACGGCCCGACGCCGAGGCCGATCACCGTCGCGGTGGCGAACAGCCAGGCCATCGCGAAGGTCCCGACGCGGAAGCGGGCGCCCGCGAAGTTCGCCACGAGCAGCATGCCGATGCCCGCGAAGCTCAGGATCCGGGCGGTGCCGAACGCGAGGTCGCGTCCGATGAAGCCGCCGAAGGCCGCGAAGCCGAGGGCGATCGCCACCAGGAACGACACCTGCCCGAGCAGCGCTCCGGTCGAGATCGATCGGCTGCGGGCCCAGGGGGCGGCACCGGCGGAGACTTGGTCGGCCATGGGTCAGATGGTAGGGGGGCGGGCGGTCTGATCGCCACGCGGTCGACCGCGTGGCCTCCTTCGCGCATACCGCGCGGCAGGCCACACGATCGCGGGTCCGTCGCCCTGTGGCCACCTCGCGCGCTTGGCTCCCCCGGTCAGCCCGCGGGCAGCGCCACGTCGAGCGCGATCTCGACGGTGTCGCGGACCTTCAGCGCGCCCATCATCGCCTTGTAGGGCTTGATGCCCCATTCGCTCTGCACGATGTCCAGCTTGCCGTGAAGGCGACCGTCGTCGCCCAGCGCCAGGTCGAAGCTCGCCGGGCGCGTCGTGCCGCCCATCGTGAGGTCGCCGGCCACGCTCAGCTTGCCCCCGGCGTGGGACACGGAGCTCGACTGGAACTGGATCGGCTGCTTCTTGAGGACCTTGTCGTTGGTCCCCTCGATGATCTTCTTCTTGTCGTCCTCGCTGAGCGGCTTGACCCCGCCGACGCCCTCGCTCACCTTCAACGACTGCGAGTCGGCGTCGAGCTCGACGCGGGTGGGCGCGCCGTCGGCGACCTCGACCATCCCCTCCCAGCGGTCGACGGCGAGGATCAGGTCATGACCGATCTTCTGCGCCATCCCGTCGCGGTAGGTGTGAACGTGAAGCGTCCCCTGCTGGGGTCCGACCTTGTGCGTGCCTGAAGCCAGTGTCATGCGGCCGACACTACCGGCGGACGGGCCCGCGGGGTCGGCCCGTCGGTCGGAGCGCGGCGTGCTCGGCGCACCCGGACCGGAGCTACAAGAACGCGCCGCTCGGGAGGTATGGCGCCAGCGGCCCCGCCTGCCCCCGGGCGAGGACCGGGCCGTCGGGGCTGATCGCCAGTCCCGCCTCCAGGCCGACGCGGATCGCCCACTGGTTCTGCGCCGTCACGAAGTCGACCACGACGGTGCCGCCGCGCGGTCCGCTCGTGATCGCGCCCCACAGCAGCTCCTCGGCGGCCGCTTCGCTGCGCGCGGCCAGCAGCAGCGGCGAGCCGTGGCGCGCGCAGGCGAAGCCCTCGCCCTCGATGACGAGCAGGACGGTGTCCGGCCGGGCCAGCAGCATCGGCAGATCGCGCGCGTGCGAGGCGCCGCGGACGTGACGGGAGGCGGCGTCGATCGTCGCCGCGTCGTCGGTGAGATCCCCGGGGCGGCAGCGCCGCGCCGCGGGCGCCCGCCGCGTGTCCCAGACGCCCGCCAGGCTCACGGTGGGCAGGAGCGCGAAGCCCGGGCTGCGTGCGTAGCGGCGCATCGCCGCCGGGTGGCTCGAGGAGAGGATCAGGCCCGCGGGTGCCGCCGCGCCGTAGGCCAGCGCGGGCGCGTAGAGACGGTTGCCGATGCCCTGGCCCTGGAAGGGGGGCAGGATCGCGAAGAGGCTCAGGCCCCACACGCCCTCCCGGAGCAGGCCGAGCGCGCCGCCGACGACCTGGCCGTCCACCTCCGCCACCCAGCAGCCGTCCGGGTCGGTCCGGTGCACGTGCGCGGCGCGCGCCGTGCTCCCGGCGACCCTGATCGCCCCCTCCTCCGGCGTCAGCTCCTCGGGGTAGAGGGCCCCCAGCGCGGTGCCCCCCACGGCCGCCACCGCAGCGGCGTCCTGCGCGAGCATCGGGCGGATCGTCACGTCGATGGGGGAGGGCACGCCGCCGACAGTCAAGCAGCGCGTGGATGCACTACCCTCCGTCGTCGCCCATGGCCGTCCCCAAGCAGAAGCAGTCGCACTCGCGCACCACCAAGCGCCGCTCGCAGCACAAGGCTGCCACCGCCGGCTACAACGCGTGCCCAACGTGCCACACCCCCCGCCTGCCACACCGCGTCTGCGGGACCTGCGGGCACTACGGCGGGCGTGAGGTCGTGCATGTGCACGACCACGACCACGACTAGCGCGTGACGCGCGGCGTCACGGTCGCCGTCGACGCCAACGGGGCCGACCTGGGGCCCGCCGAAGTCGCCGCGGGAGCGGCGCTCGCCGCTGCCCAGGGCGTCCGGGTGATGCTCTTCGGCCCGGCCGACGAGCTGGGCGCCCAG
>JBBQEV010000071.1:0-21214 GCA_038321325.1 Solirubrobacterales bacterium | reverse complement strand
TCGAGCTCGTCGGGCAGGCTGTCGGTCTGCCAGTACGTGCTGCTGGTGTCGAAGAACAGCATGTCGACCTCCAGATCGAGCAGGGTGGCGACGTTGAAGAACACGCGCTCCTGCAGCGCGGGCAGCGTGGCGTGCAGGAAGTCCATCGCCCGGTAGCACTGCTCATCGGCGACCTCGGGCAGGCCCTGCACGAACGCGCGATCGGCGACCCAGCCGCAGCCGGCCAGCTTGCTCAAGGGCTTGACCGAGAGCCGGTTGGCGACCATGCTGAAGATCGTCCGCTCCACCGCGGCGGCATCCAGGCGCCGCGCGCCGGCCGCGGCGATGATCGTCTCGGCGATCCCCAGGCGCTCCCACAACCGGTCCGCCAACCAGCACGCGCCCATCGTGCGCGAGTCCAGCACGCTGACCTGACCATCGCCCGCGCTGGCCGCGGCGACCGCCTCGGCCGGATCGAGGAACCGGCTGATCGAGCCCACCAGCCGCGCCAGCGCCTGACGGTCGACCGCATCGGTGCGCCCGAAGCGATGCACGATCTGCGCCCGCGGCACCCCGGTGACCGCGTCGCGCTCGTTCTGGGCCAGCGCCAGATACGACACGACGCTCCCATCGGCGTTGCGGCGCTTCGTCTCTCGAAGGTACATGAGCACCTACGAGCATAGCGATCCGGACATACGATTCCTAGTCGAAACTATGAGGTCGTGTGTCTACAGCATTTCGGCTTTCTCGGACCCTGAAACCACCGATTTACAGGGACAACCGTGTCCGAAACCCGTCAATGTGCCCACAAGCTGTGGAACTCCGGCGGGCGGGGTGAGAGCATGAGGGGACGAGCTTCGGCCGTCCCCTCCGCCCCCTCCCGCTTGGAGTGACATGTCCCACCCCGAACTGGGCCCCCGGCCCGCCGATCAGTCCGCGCCCGACCGCTACGACGTGGTCGTGATCGGCGCCGGCCCGGCGGGGGAGGTGCTCGCCGGCCGTCTGGCCACCGCCGGCCTCGAGGTCGCGATCGTGGAGGACCGCCTCGTCGGGGGTGAGTGCTCCTTCTGGGCCTGCATGCCGTCGAAGGCGCTGCTGCGCCCGGCCGAGGCGCTCGCGGAGGTCGCGCGCGTCCCGGGCGCCGCGCAGGCGGTGACGGGCGCGCTCGACGTGCAGGCGGTGCTCGACCGGCGCGACGAGGTCGTCCACGACCTCTCCGACGACGCGCAGCTCCCGTGGCTCGAGGACCAGGGCATCACGCTCGTGCGGGGCCACGGCCGCCTGACGGGCGAGCGCACCGTCGACGTGGACGGCCGCGCGCTCGAGGCGCGCAGAGCGGTCGTCGTCTCGACGGGCTCGGCGCCGGCGATCCCGCCCGTCCCCGGCCTGCGCGAGGCCGAGCCGTGGACGAACCGCGAGATCACGGTGGCCAAGCACGTACCGGCGCGACTGGTCGTCCTCGGCGCCGGCGTCGTCGGGTGCGAGATGGCGCAGGCGTGGTCCACGCTCGGCGCGCAGGTCACGCTCGTCGAGCCGGCCCATCAGGTCCTCGGCAAGGAGGAGCCGTTCGCGGCCGCCCAGGTCCACGCCGGGCTCGAGGAGGTCGGGGTGACGATCCACTGCGGCGCCAAGGCGGCCTCCGTGGAGCGCCCGGAGGCGGGCGGCGAGGTCACCGTCACGCTCGACGACGGCGCCGTCCTGGTCGCCGACGAGCTGCTGGCCGCCACGGGCCGGCGGCCGCTCACCGACGACCTCGGCCTGGAGACCGTCGGGCTGGAGCCCGGCGCCTACCTCGAGACCGACGATCAGCTGCGCTCGACGACGCACCCGTGGCTCGTCGTGGTGGGCGACGCGAACGGGCGCGCGCTGCTCACCCACATGGGCAAGCACCAGGCGCGCATCGCCTCCGACGCGCTGCTCGGCAAGCCCGCGCGGCTGATCGAGCGCGGCGACGGCAAGCAGTCCCCCCGCGTGACGTTCACCTCGCCGCAGGTGGCGGCGGTCGGCCTGACGCTCGCGGCCGCGCAGGCGGCCGGCCTCACGGTCAAGCAGGTCGACGTCGGCACCTCGTCCAACGCGGGCGGCTCCTTCTGGGGCCGCAACGCGACCGGCACCGCGCGGATCGTCGTCGACACCGAGCGCGAGGTGATCGTCGGCGCCACGATCACCGGCGCCGAGGTCCAGGACTTCCTCCACGCGGCGACGATCGCCGTCGTCGGCGAGGTCTCGCTGGACGACCTCTGGCACTCGGTCGCGGCCTTCCCCACCCGCTCGGAGGTCTGGCTGAAGCTCCTGGAGGCCTACGGGCTGTAGGCGTCAACCGGCTCCGTAGGCCTCGAACGTGTGGAGCTCGATCGAGGCGAGGGCCTCGCGCGGGTCCCACGGCAGCGCCGCGCGCTCCTGACTTCCGTAGTAGCGCTCGTCGCCGGCGGCGAAGCCGTCGTCGCCGGTGTACCGGACGACCCAGGCGAACTCGTCGGTCTCGCGGTTGACGTAGGCGCTGACGAACTCGAAGCCGCAGGCCCGGCGCGCGGCGACGACGTGGTCGCGCCAGAGGGCGAGGAAGTCGTCCATCCGGCCGGGCTCGATGCGGTACACGCGCAGTTGGTGGTCCATGTCGGCGGCTCCTACGTGGCGTAGATCGGGTCGCCCAGCTTGACGATCCCGGCGCCGAGGACGTCGGCACGCAGCCCGCCGCGATGCACGAGCCCGCGCAGCAGCGGCCGGTCGGCCAAGCGTTGCAGGTGCGCGCACGGCTCGGCGGGCCGGCGGCCCGCGCAGAGGACCTCGCCGATCAGGAAGCGCCGGCCGACGAGCGCGTCGAGGTCGACCCCGCGCGTCACGACGTTGCGCCGGTGCTCGGTCGGGGTCAACGGCGGCACGAAGGATTCGACGACCTCCGCGGCGACGAGCGTGAGCGCCGAGCCGTCGCCGGGACTCAGAAAGGTGCCGGCGCCCGCGGCGTAGCGATCCCCGGCCAGCCCTCGACCGGGGATCGCCTCCGCGGCGTCGACGAGCGTGACAGGGCCTTCCCTTCGGGCCGCGACCCCGATCGCCGCGACCGTCCCCTGCACGACGGTGGTCGCGTCGAGGCGACGCGCGCCTCGCAGTGGGTCGAGCGCGGCGACCACCCACCCCGCCTCGAGCACGGCGTCGGCGCCGAGGGCCGCCGGATCCCACGCCGTCCCGGAGGGCACGCCGTGGCGGACGACGTGGCCCGGACTCCCGTCGGCGGCCCGGACCCGGGCGATCCACGGCCCCGCCCACGAGAACCCCGACGGCGCGGCGACGGGGACGAGCCCGAGGCCGCGCACGGCGAGCCAGGGCCGGAGCTCCGCGTGCGTTCCCGGCGCGCCGTCGGCCTCCAGGACGGAATCGACGCAGGCCGCCAGCGAGCCCGCATCGCGCGCCGCGCCGGCCCGGAGCGGCGCGTCACGCACGGCGGGCGTCGATCGCGACGGCGGACACGCCCCGAGCGTACCGTCGAGTCGTCGCTTCGTCCCACGGAGCGGGACCAATCGACAAGTCGACGCGGCGGCGTGCCGGCGTAGGCTTCGGTCCATGAGCGCCGAGCGCGTCCGTGTCGAGGTCGCCGAGCACGTCGCCACGGTGACCCTGGTCCGTGGCGAGAAGCACAACGCGCTCGACGCGGGCATGTTCACGGGCCTGGTCGCCGCCGCCGACCGGCTGCGCACCGCGCCGGGCGTCCGCGCCGTCGTCCTGCACGGCGAGGGCAAGAGCTTCTGCTCGGGCCTCGACGTGGCGAGCTTCATGACGGGGCCGATGTCCTTCCACGCGCTCCTCGCGCGCCCCGACGGCCAGATCGCGAACCTCGTCCAGCGGGTCGCAACCGACTGGGCGGCCGTGCCCGTGCCGGTGATCGCGGCGATCCACGGCAACTGCTTCGGCGGCGGGCTCCAGCTCGCCCTCGGCGCCGACCTGCGCGTCGCCGCCCCCGGCGCGCAGCTGTGCGTCATGGAGATCAAGTGGGGCCTGGTGCCCGACATGGGCATCACGCAGACCCTCCCGCGACTGATCGGGATCGACCGCGCCAAGGAGCTGACCTTCACCGGCCGCCGGATCAGCGGCACCGAGGCCGAGCGCCTCGGGCTGGTCACCGCACTGGCCGACGACCCGCTCGCCGGCGCCCGCGCGCTCGCCGCCGACTTCGCGGAGCGCTCGCCGGACGCGATCCGGGCCGCCAAGCTGCTCTACGACCGCGCCTGGACGGGCCTCCCGCCCGCCGCAGCGCTCCGGCTGGAGACCGAGCTCCAGGTCGGCCTCATGGGGACGCCGAACCAGGTCGCGGCGGTGACTGCGGCGCTGACGGGCGCGCCGGCGGCGTTCGGGGAGCCGGGCGAGCCTCCGGCGACGGCTCGCGCTAGCCCGTGACCTTCAGCCCGACCTCGAACGAGGAGTAGGCGTTCGGGTACTGGACGTCGAAGCCGAGCAGGTCGCTCGACTTGGAGAGCCTCTTGGGCAGCGTGATCTGCCAGCGCCGCTTGGTCCGCCTGGTGACGAGCTTGGCGACCCCGGTCGCAGTCGCCTGCTCCTGGCCACGGCCGTCGATGCGGGCGGCGCGCCACGTGACGTTGCCCGCGTCGGCGCGGAACAGCAGCGTGACCGTCGTCCCCGGCTTGAGCTTGAGGGTCCCGGTCGTCTTGAGCGGATAGGCCGCCTCGACGCAGTTGCCCGAACCCGACTGGTCCGGGTGGCAGCGCGCGCCGAGCGTCGCCTGCACGGACTGCTTGGACGCCTTGAGGAACAGGGCGCGGTAGTCGGGGGTCGCGGTCTCCTGCGCCGCGGCCGCTCCCGCCACCGCGCCGCACCCCACCGCGATGACCGTCACCAGCCGGAACGTCTCCGAGCGCCTCACCGCGGCGGATGCTACCCCGGAGCCGTCGCCGGCGCGGCGGCAGCGCGCCACACCGCCTCCTCGACGGCCTCGACCGTCTCGCCCCGGAACAGGACGCGGCAGACGACCTCGGCGCTCCAGAGCAGCAGCGGCGCGTGCGCGAGCGTGGCGGCGAGCCCGGCGTCCCATTCCTCGCGACCGACGCCGAGCGCCTCGCGCAGCGCGCCGTCGCGCAGCGCGCCGGGCCGGACCGCCCCGCGCAGGTAGGCCGCCGCGTCCATCCCGAAGCCCCGCTTGGGGCGCTCCACCGCGGTGCGCGGGAGCAGCTCGGCGGCGAGCTCGCGGAGCAGCCCCTTCTGCGCCGGGCCGACCCGCTGGGCGACCGGGAGGTTCACGCAGAGGCGCACAAGCTCTGCGTCGAGGAACGGCTCGCGCATCTCGACCCCGGCCGCCATCGCCGCGCCGTCCTGCCGGTTGAGCAGGTGCGGAAGGTAGGCCTCGAGGTCCCCGAGCAGCCGGGCGGCCAGGCGCTTGTCGGCGCCCCGGAGCACGCCGTCGTGCGCCGCCAGCGCCCGGGCGACGATCGCCCGCTCCTCGGCGTTGACGTGCCCGGCGGGCCCGAGTCCCGCGGGCTGCCCCGTCTGCGCGCGCGCGAGGCCGCGCCGCCCGGCCCACCGGTACAGCTCGCGCACGCCGGACTCGAAGCGGTGGCCGCGGCGCTCGGCGTCGCGGCGCTCGGGGCGGTGGAGGAAGGAGTAGCCGCCGAAGAGCTCGTCGGCACCCTCGCCGGAGAGCAGCACGACGATGCCCTCCCCGCGCGCCCGCTGACTGATCTGGAGCATCGCGACCGAGCTCGGGTGCAGCATCGGCGCCTCGACGTGCGCGCAGGTGCGGACGAAGTCGCGCCGCCACGTCTCCCCCGTCACGTCGATCCGGCGCAGCTCGACGCCGAGGTGGCGGGCGACCTGCTCGGCCCAGACGCGCTCGTCCTGGTCGGGCTGGTCGGCGATCGCCGCGTGGTAGGCGACGACGCCGGGCTGCTCACGGGCGGCGTAGGCGGTCACCAGCCCGGAGTCGATCCCGCCGGAGCACATCGTCCCGACGGGGACGTCGGCGGTGAGGCGCCGGTGGACGGCGGTCTGCAGCGCGGCGTCGAGCGCGGCGCGGGCCTCGGCACGCGGCCGGCGCGCGGCGGCGCGGGTGCGGCCGCGCTCGACGAGCTCCGCCGGGGAGAACCAGCGCTCCTCGCGCGTCGCGAGCGACGCCACGTCGACGACCAGCCGGGTGCCCGCCGCGACCTTGCGGACCCCCGCCACGAGGCCGCGGCGACCGTTCGCCCAGCCCGTCGCGGTGGCGTGGCGCAGCGTCTCGGCGTCCGGCGTCGTCGGCACGCCCGCGGCGCGCAGCGCGCGCAGCTCGCTGGCGAACCAGAGCTCGTCCTCACCCGCCCACACGTGCAGCGGCTTGACGCCGAAGCGGTCACGGACGAGCGAGAGCTCGCCGCGGCCGACGTCCAGCGCCGCCCACGCCCAGAAGCCCTCGCAGCGGGTGACGAAGCCCGGGCCGTCGGTCGCGAGGCCGTGGACGAGGGTCTCGGTGTCCGAGCCGCCGCGCCAGCCGGCCGCCGGCTCGGGCAGCTCGTCCCGCAGCGCGGCGTGGTTGAGCACCTCGCCGTTGTACGTCAGCCAGGTGGCGCCCGCGGCGTCGGCCATCGGGGCGCGGCCGGCGTCGGAGGTGTCGAGGATCGCCAGGCGCCGGTGGACGAGCCCGACGCTGCCGACGACCTCGAGGCCCTCCGCGTCCGGCCCGCGATGGGCGAGCGCCGCCCCGAGCGCCGCGAGGCGCTCGCGGTCGACCTCCGCTCCCGGCCGCACGACGCAGCCTCCGATCCCGCACACGAGGCGCAGGGTACGCGAGGCAGGGCGCACCCGCGAGGGCGCGCCGCTCGACGCGAACCCGGGATCGTCCACGGTCTCTCTCGCAATCGGGGCGAGAGGATTTGAACCTCCGACCTCGCCGACCCGAACGGCGCGCGCTACCAGGCTGCGCCACGCCCCGATGTCCGCCGAAGTATGACGCGTCCGACCGCGCGACGCGTCGCCGGGCGCGCTCGCCCGGGATGGGGGTCAGGCCATCTCGGCCGAGACGGCCCGGAAGTACCGGATGGCGAGCCCCGTCATCAGCGTCTGGAAGGCCTGCTCGACGTCGGTGGCGTCCCGCTCCGCCCAGCGGCGCAGGCCGAGCTCCTCGATCGCCTCGCTCTCGGCGAGGACCTCGTCGACGAGCTCGGGGTGCTGGTCGGAGAAGTACGCGCCGATCGAGTAGAGGCTCGTGTCGGTGAGCCCCGCGAGGAAGGCCGCCGCCTCCGCGTCGGCGCTCATCTACCCGCCGACGAGCGAGCCGGCGGCCTGGGCGGCCGCCGTCGCGTCCTTGGTGGCCGCACCCGCGGCAGCGTCGACTTGGCCCTTGGCGGCCGCGGCGCGGTCGGTCACCGCCGCGGCCGTGCTGCCCGTCGCCGCAGCGGCGTCGGGCGCCGCGACCGGGAGGTCGGGCAGGCCGATCTCGGGGCTCGGGGCGCTCCCGGTCGCCGGGGACCTTCCCGGGCCGACGCCGGCGGGTAGCCGGGCCACCGACGGAGCGGCGGGCATCGCCGGCAGCGTGAGTGCCGGGGACGGGAGGAGCGGCGATGCGGGCGCCGCCGGGGAGGCGGGTCCCAGATCGCGCGCAGGGCTCTTGGGGGACGCGGCGGAGCCGACGGGCGGTGTCGCGTCCCGGTGCGCCGGACCCCCGCTCGTGAAGGCCGCCGGCCGGGGGCGGGCCCTCCCGGCCGCGCGGGGGGCCGGGCTCACGGGCGACGTGCCCGCGGCCCGCCGGACCGACGGCGGGGGAGCGGCCTTGACCGCGGCGCCCGCGCTCGGCACCGGGGCCACCGGGACGGAAGGACCCGGACGGGCCTCGTTCTTGACCGCCACGCCGCCGGCGACGCCCGCGACCGCGAGCGTCCCCGCGGCCACGACGGCCCGCGCCCAGGAGGCCAAGGCGGGATCGGCGGACACGCTCAGCTGCGTCGAGAGCTGCGCGAGGGCGGACACGTGGGGGTTGCTCACCAGGGGCGCGGCGATGTCCTGGTCGAACCAGCGCCGGCGCAGGAACGCGGGGAGCGGGAAGAGCGCGGCGATCTTCGCCCGCGCACCGCGACCGGTCAGCGCCGACGCGTCGAGCCCGGCGACCTTCGCGTGGCGACGGCAGGGCTGGCAATGGGAGAGGTGCACCGCGAGGCGCCGGCGGTCGCGCGCCCCCGGAGCCGCCGCGCAGGCGGCGGCGATGATGCGCTGCACGCGCTCACACCGCTCGCCGGAGACGAGCTCCTCGTACTCCTCACCGAGGCGGCGGCGCGCGCGGAACAGCGTCGACTCCACCGCCGGCCGGCTCAGGCCGAGGCGCTCGCCGATCTCGCGGTAGCTCAGCCCGTCGAACTCGCGCATGACGAGGATCTCGTGGTGGACCTCGCTCAGGCCCCCGAACGCCCCGCGCAGGTGGTCGATCGCCAGCTTCTGATCGGCGACGACGTCGGGCGCCGGGCCGGTGGCGACGAGGCGCCCGCGGTCCGCGGGTCCGAGACCCTCCTCGGCGTCGTAGGAGACCTCGTTGGCGCGGCACGTCCGCCGGTGCTCGTCGATGCAGGCGTTCTTGGCGATCTCGTAGATCCACGGCTTGAACGCGATCGGCCGGTCGGTGGCGCCCATGCGGCGCAGCGCCGACACGAAGACGTCCTGCGCGATGTCCTCCGCGCGCCCGTGATCCCCGACCATCCGGCGGATGTAGGCCGCGACCCGGCGGTGGTAGCGGGCGTAGAGATGCTCGAAGGCGGGTTCGCTGCCGCCGCGCACCGCGGCCACGAGCTCACTGTCGGCGAGCCCCGCAAGGCTCCGCGTGACTGCGGCGACCTGGGGCTCGGGGGGCGCTGAGATCGCCATCGCTAGACCGGCGGGGCCAGGCCGTCCGCGCCCGTCCCCCTCCGGGCCGGGACGATAGCGTTAGTGGACTGCCTGAACAAAGTGAACCCCGCCCTCGCGTCGCCTTGACTTCCCTCTCCGCCATCATCGGCCACCTCGACGAGCTGCTCGCGCCGTCCCGCTGGACCGACTACTGCCCCAACGGACTTCAGGTACCCGCCAGCGCCACGGTCGAACACGTGGTGACCGGCGTCTCGGCTCACGCCGAGCTCTTCGAGCGGGCGGCGGCCTCCGGCGCCGATCTGGTGCTCGTGCACCACGGCCTGTTCTGGAACGGCGATCCCCTGGGCGTCGACCGGGTGCTCCGCCGCCGGCTCGGCCTGCTCTTCGAGCACGACATGGCCCTCGCCGCCTACCATCTCCCGCTCGACGCGCACCCCGAGCACGGCAACAACGCCCGCCTGGCGGTGGCCCTCGGCGCGACGGCCTGGGAGCCCGCCTTCGCCCACGGCGGCGCGCCGATCGGGGTGGCCGCGAGCTTCGGGGGCGCCGGCATCCCCGCGGCCGAGCTCCTGGCCCGCGTGCGCACCGCGACCGAGCGATCGGACGTCCTCGCCTTCCTCGACGGGCCCGACCGCATCCGGACCATCGGGATCTGCAGCGGGGCCGCCGCCGGGGACCTCCCGGAGGCGGTCGCCCTCGGCCTCGACGCATTTCTGACCGGCGAGCCCGCCGAGCGCTGCCTCGCGATCGCCCGCGAGTACGGGATCCACTTCCTCGCGGCGGGCCACCACGCCACCGAGCGCCTCGGGGTGCAGCGCCTGGGGGAGCTCCTCGCCGCCGAGTTCGGCGTGGGGCACGAGTTCGTCGACGTGGCGAACCCGATCTGAGCCATGCCCTCCGGGTCCGCTCACCCCACGGAAGGTCCTCACCGGGTGGTGATCGTCGGCTCGGGCTTCGGGGGGCTGTGGGCGGCCCGGCGTCTCGGGGGCGCGGACGTCGCGGTGACGATCGTCGACCGCACCACGCACCACCTCTTCGCCCCGCTGCTCTACCAGGTGGCCACCGGGATCCTCTCCGAGGGCGAGATCGCGCCCCCGATGCGCGAGATCCTGCGCAACCAGGCGAACACCCGGGTGGTGCTCGGCGACGTCTGCGCGCTCGACCTCGACGCGCGAACGGTGACCTCGAGCGTCCTCGGGCGGGACACCGTCACACCGTACGACAGCCTGATCGTCGCGGCCGGCACGCAGACGTCGTACTTCGGCCACGACGACTACGCCCTCCACGCGCCCGGGCTGAAGACCATCGAGGACGCGCTACGGGTGCGGGCAGCGATCTTCGGGGCCTTCGAGATGGCCGAGATCGAGCCCGACGCGGTCCGGCGCCGCGCGTGGATGACCTTCGCGGTCATCGGCGGGGGTCCGACCGGCGTGGAGCTGGCCGGCCAGATCGCCGAGCTCTCGCGGCGCACGCTCGCCTCGAACTTCCGCACGATCGACCCGGCCGACGCGCGGATCGTGCTGATCGACGCCGAGCACGAGGTCCTCGGCCAGTTCTCCGGGCGCCTTCCGGCGAAGGCCGCCGAGTCGCTGGAGCGGCTGGGCGTGGAGCTGCAGCGGTCGACGAGGGTGACGGGAGTCGACGAGACCGGCGTCGATCTCGACGGTCCCGGGCCTGCGCGGCTGGAGGCGATGACCAAGGTCTGGGGCGCGGGGGTGCGAGCCTCCCCGCTGGGCGTCTCGGTGGCCGAGCAGTCCGACGCGCAGCTCAACCGCAAGGGCCAGGTGCACGTCGAGGAGAACTGCAGCGTCCCCGGGCGCGCGGAGGTCTTCGTCGTCGGCGACCTGATGGCCCTGAACGACCTTCCCGGCGTCGCCGAGGTGGCGATGCAGTCGGGCCGCCACGCCGCCGGCCAGATCCTCGCCCGTCTCGACGGCCGGCCGGACCGCCCCCTGCGCTACCACGACCTGGGGACGCTCGCCTCGATCGGCCGCTACTCGGCCGTCGGCGAGATCGGGCCGCTGCGCTTCTCCGGCTTCCTGGGCTGGCTGATCTGGCTGGTGGTCCACCTCACGTTCCTCACCGGCTTCAAGAACCGCGTCAGCGCACTCGCGCATTGGTCGGTCAGCTTCCTCGGCCGGACGCGCTCGGAGCGCACCTTCTCCACCGATCAGGTCCGCGGCCCCGGCCCTGACTGGGGCGAGCGCCCATGAGCACCCACCCCCTGGGCGCTCATGGGCGCTCGAGCCGCGGGCGCACCTCGGCGCCCCGGTCCGCGGCACGCCTGCGTCTACCCTGGGCGGGTGCGCACCGACCCCACGGACAACGGCGGCATGTTCGTCGGACGCCGCCCGGGCACGGCGCCGGTGCGCTACCGGGCGGTGCCCGCGCCGGCGGGCCGGGCGCGGCGTCGCGTCGACCAGGCCCTCGCCGCGTTCGTGCTCGTCGGCATGGTGCTGATCAACCTCACGTTCTGGGGCCCGATGCCCGCCGCGGGGCTGTGGGTGGCCGGGCAGGTGCAGTACCGCACGGGCAACATCGGCGTCGCGCTCGTCGTCGGCTTCGCGGTGATCCTCACGCTGCTGCTCGGCGGCCTCGTGCTGCTCAAGCGGATCGACCGGACCTGGGTCCTCATCCGCCGCGCGGCCGGGTACGACCAGCGCAAGGGCGTGCTGACGCCGGTCTTCGCCACCACGTGCGCCATCGGCGTCGTCTGCTTCACGGTCTGGCTGCTCGGCTTCGCCGGGCTCGGGCCCACCCTCGCCCCCACGGGCTGAGGCGTGCCGCGCTTCACGCACTACCGGCAGTTCGAGGCGCTCAGCGAGGAAGAGGTCAACGTCACCAAGCGCGAGGCGGCCGCCCGGCGCCGCTCCGAGGCCCTCGCCCGCGTCGAGCCGCTCGACCTGGCCCGCACGACCTGGCCCGAGTACCCGCCTCCGGTCGTCGTCAACGCGATCACGTTCGCGGCGCGGCGGGGCCTGAACCGCTACATCGACCGCCACGCGACGGCGCTGCGCGCCGAGCTCTCCGGCCGGCACGGCGTCCCGCCCGCGCGGCTCGTGATCGGTGACGGGGCCGCCCAGCTGCTCACGGCCGCCGCCCAGGCCCTGCTGGAGCCGGGGGACGAGCTGATCACGCCCTGGCCGTCGTACGCGCTCTACCCGCTCATGGCCCGTCGCGCCCGGGGCCACGCCGTCCCCGTGCCGGGCTTCTCGGTGGACCGCGTGCTCGCCGCGATCAACCCCCGCACGCGCATCGTCGCGCTGGCCAACCCGAACGACCCCACGGGAGAGCTCCTCCCCGTCGCCGAGCTGCGGCGGCTGCTGACCGTGCTGCCCGAGCGCGTCGTCGTCCTGCTCGACGAGGCGCTGCGCGACTACGTCGACGCCGAGGCGCCGGACGCCGCCCTGCGCCTCGTCGACGGTTTCCCGCGGCTGCTGGTGTTCCGGACGTTCTCCAAGGCGTGGGGCCTGGCCGGGCTCCGGGTCGGCTACGCGATCGGCGGGGAGGGCGCCGAGCCGCTGCTCGAGCAGCTCGAGCCCGGGCTCGGCCTCAACGAGCTCGCGCAGGCCGGCGCGCTCGCGGCGCTGCGCACCGCCGGGGAGCTCGCAGCCCTGCGAGGAGCGCGGGTCGCGCTCGTCCGCGGCGCGCTCGCCGCGGCGGTGCGCGAGCGCCCCGGCCTGTCGGTCGCCGCGTCGCAGGCCAACGTGCTCTGGCTGCGGGCGGACGGCATGCCCGGCGCCGAGCTCGCCGCCCGGATGCAGCGCGCAGGCATCGTCGTGGCGGGCGGCGGTCCGCTCGGCGATCCCGAGCGCGTCCGGGTCACCGTGCCGCACCGCCCCGAGCACGCGGAGCGCCTCCTGGGCGCGCTCGATCTCGCGTCCGCCGCGGGCGGCGCGGCGCAGGGTTCGATCGCCGCGAGCCACCAGGCGCCTTTGTAGTCTGTGATCGGTGAGTCTTCACCGGCCAGCACTGCCCGAGCCGACGAGCCGCGGCCGCATCGGGCTCCTGATCCTGGCCGTTCTCGCCGCGGTCGCCCTGCCCGCGGGCGCCGTCGCCGAGCAGGCCTCGCAGCCGGCGTCGCCGGCGGCGGGGCTCTTGGCGGGCGGGCGGTTCCACAGCTGCGCGGTGCAGGGCGCCGGCGTGCGCTGCTGGGGCTACGGCGGCGACGGGGCGCTCGGCTACGGCAACCCGACGAGCATCGGCGACAACGAGACGCCCGGCTCGGCCGGGCCGGTGGACGTCGGCGCCGGCCGCACGGTCAGGGCGATCGCCGCCGGCAGCTTCCACACCTGCGCCGTGCTGGACACCGGGACCGTGCGCTGCTGGGGCTTCGGCGGCGACGGCCGACTCGGGTACGCCACCGGCGCCAGCGTCGGCGCCGGCGAGTCCCCCGGCTCCGTCGGGCCCGTCGACCTCGGGGCGGGGCGCACGGCCACGGCGATCAGCGCCGGCAACGCCCACACCTGCGCGGTCCTCGACGACGGCAGCGTGCGCTGCTGGGGCTCGGGCTTCGACGGCCGGCTCGGCTACGGCGCCACGCGGAACGTCGGCGACGTCCAGACCCCCGGCTCGGTCGGGCCGGTGAAGCTCGGGGCCGGGCGCACCGCCCGGGCGATCAGCGCGGGGAGCGCGCACACCTGCGCCCTGCTCGACGACGGCAGCGTGCGCTGCTGGGGCTCCGGGGCCAGCGGCCGGCTCGGGTACGCCGAAGAGACGAACGTCGGGGACACCGCGACCACGACCCCGGACACCGCCGGGCCGGTCGATCTCGGTCCCGGCCGCACCGCCACGGCGATCAGCGCCGGCGGCAACCACACGTGCGCGGTGCTCGACGACGGCACCGTGCGCTGCTGGGGATTTGGCGGCGGCGGGAGGCTCGGCTACGCCAACCCCGCCAACATCGGCGACGACGAGACGCCCGGCTCGGCCGGCCCGGTGGATCTCGGTCCCGGACGCACCGCCAAGGCGATCAGCACCGGCTCAGATCACACGTGCGCCGTGCTCGACGACGGCAGCGTGCGCTGCTGGGGCTCCGGCACGTTCGGCCAGCTCGGCTACGCCTCCACGACCACCATCGGCGACGACGAGACGCCGGGTTCGACCGGGCCGGTCGATCTCGGGCCCGGACGCACCGCCACCGCGGTCGACGCCGGGGACCTCCACACCTGCGCGCGACTCGACGACGGAGGCGTGCGGTGCTGGGGCTTCGGCGACTACGGGCAGCTCGGCTACTGCAACGTGCGCAGCGTCGGTGACGACGAGACGCCCGGCTCCGCCGGTCCGGTCGACTTCGGGACGGGCAACGCAGGCTGCCCCGCGTCCGCCGCCGGCCCCGCCCCTGGCCCGGGTGTCGCCGCCGGCGCCGGCCCGAGTGCGCCCACCGTTGCCCAGGGCATGACACCCGCGAGCGGCTCCACACCGCCCGCCGGCCCGCCGGCCACCGCGGCGGAGCGGGCGCAGCGCCTACGGGAGCTCGAGTTCCGGGGCTGCCTCACTGCGGCATCCCGCCGCGGGCTGCGGGCCAAGCGCCGGGCGCGGAGGGCGTGCGCCAAGCGGTACGGGCGCACCCCGGGCCGCGTCACGCGGCTGGGCGCGCGCGCGGCCTCCCGCACGAAGGTCGTGCTGAGCTTCTCGGCAGCGGGCAGCGACGGCGCCCGCCCGCCCGCGGCGCGCGCCTACGTGATCTCCCAGACGCGCCGCGGGCGCGGCCGCCCGGGCCGAGCGCAGCTCCTGTGCAAGGGCTCCTGCCGCTTCGCCGCGACGGTCGGCATGAAGCTCAGTCTCACCGTGACCGACCTGCGGCCGCGCAGCACGTACGCGTACACGATCACCGCGCGCGACAACGTGACCGGCCGGCGCGGGCGGCGTTCTGCGCCGATCAGGGTGCGCACGCGGTAGCGGACGCGCGCGGGCCTGGCGCCACCGCAACGTTCGAGCTTGTCCGCAGCGTTCGAGCTTGCGCCCGCTGAGCGGGCCGAACCTCGAACGTGCTCCGCGCCGCCGGCGCGGCTCTCACCGCTTCAGCTTGATCGACCTCTGCGTGCGTCTGGTCGCGCCCGACGCGTCGGTCGCGGTGAGCAGGAGCGTCGCCGGGACGGAGGCGATGCGGGCCAAGCGCAGGCGCGCGCTCCGCGTCAGCTTGAGCGTCAGCGTCGTCGTGCCCGCGGCCGACCGGGTTCCGCGCGCCGTGGCGATGGTCGTGGCCTTGCGCCCGAGGCGGGCCCTGCGAGCGACGCTCGCACCGACCGACAGCTTGGCGGTGATCGTGCAGCGCGCCGGGCAGGTGATCTTGAGCATCGCGCCCCGGGCACGGCTGGCGGTCGCGGGCGCCGTGAAGGCGACAGCTTTCAAAGGCGCCGCGGGCGGTGCCGGCGGCGGCGTCGGGGCTGGAGACGGCTGGGGCTGCGGTGCCGGGGCAGGCGACAACGGGGCGGGCGGCGCCGCGTCGGGCGGGGTCGGATCGGGCGGCGCCGGCGGAGCGGGGACGACCCCGACGCGCACCGTCCGCTCGTCGGAGAGCCCGGCGGCATCGGTCACCTTCAGCCGGGCGTCCACGTCCTGGGCGACGAGGTAGGCCCGCGACGTGGTGGGCGTGAGGCCCGTGTCGAGCTCGTACATCCCGTTCCCGTCGAGGTCCCACTCGTACTTGGCGATCGGGCGGTCCCCCGCACGGGAGGTGGACGCGTTGAACGTCACGACCTGGCCCGTCACGGCCGAACTGGGGTTCGCCTTGATCCGGGCGTCCGGTGGGAGCGCGCCCGTGGCGTTCACGTAGACGACGCCGGCCATGTCGGGGCCGTGGAAGTCACAGTAGTAACGGTAGGTCCCCGGCGTGGTGAAGGTCCGAGTTACGCTGAAGGACCGTGACGGAGCAGGCACCCCTGACGGAGTTGCGGGCGCGATGAACCGGTTGTCCTCGAAGTGCACGCTGTGCGGCTCGTCGGAGGTGTTGTTGTTCGTCCAGGTGACCGAGTCGTTCGGCGTGATCGCCACGCGGTCGGGAATGTAGATGTAGTCGGTCCGGTTGAAGCCCACCGTCTTGCTGACCGCCATCGCGCTGGGGACGGATAGCGCGGTCGTCGCCGCGGCGAGGGCACCGACGGCGATCAGGCGCAGCGAGAGCTTCCGTGAGGAGGAGGGGGGCATCGTGACTGACTTCGGGGCGTGGTTACCGCGGTTGGCGCGGCACGGCCCGACTCCGGTGCTCAGCCGCCACGAGGGCGGCTGAGCACCGGGGGTCCTGCTAGCGCTTCTTGGCCTTGCGGACCGTGACGTTCACGGTCTTGGTCGTCGTCGTCGACTTGGTCGACTTGACCCTCGGGACGAACTTGATCCGGATCGTGATCTTCAGCTTCCCGGCGCGGCTCACCTGGCTACGCGCTGCGCGCGACAGGGTGACGCGGATCGCCCGGATGTTGCCGGTACGGCCGACGCGCTTGACCGCTGCCTTCAGCCGCACCGTGCGCAACTTGCCCTTGACGCGCAGCTTCGTCGACGCGGTCGCAGTCAGGGTCCCGCTGCACTTGACCCGTACCCGCGTCTCGACCCTCGTGCGCGTCTTGCTGACGTTGGGGTTGAGAAGCGAGAAGCGCCCACACACGAACACCGGGTTGGGCCGCGGTACCGGGACCGTGCCGGGGCCCGGGACGGTCCCGGGGCCCGGAGTAGTGCCGGGACCCGGGCCGGTACCGGGGGCCGGAGTGGTCGTGTCGATCAGGACGAACTCGTCGACCGCACTCAAGCCACTGGCCTGGCCGGGTGCCGAGGCAGCCAGCGGAGCCGGCGCGAGCACCATGACGCCGTTCAACCGACCGACCATCGGGCCGAGCAGCGCGGCGTCCATCGGCTTGGCGCCGTCGGCCGCGTAGACGATGTTGCTCGGCAGGCCGCGCGCGACGGACTCCGTCACGACGGCCTTGGACGTCGCGTACTGATCGCTGCCACCGAGGCGCGTCGCCGAGGGGAGCCCGCCCCTGACGGAGTCGCTCACCTGACCGGTCCCGCCGATGACCAGCGTCTTGGTGACCTTCAGCGCCGCCAACGCAGCGGTGGTCGCGGCCGGCACCGCGTCAGCGCTCACGTAGAGGATCGGAAGCCGGCGAGCGGCGGCCAGACCTGCGGCCGCTGCGGCATCCGGCCCCGCCGGGTTGGCGATGATCGCGGCATCGAACGCCGGATTGGACAGATCCTTCTCGGCGGCCGAGCGTTTGTCCATCTGCCCCGCGATCGCCGCGGCCGTCCCCGCGTCCCCGTCACCCGAGATCCGGGTGATCTCGGCCGCCGGGATGCCGGTGGCGGCGAGGTCCGTCCGGACCTGCTCGGAGAGCTTCGCAGCGTCGCCGATGATGAAGGCGCCGCCGGGGTTGAGCCGGGAGACCTCCGCCTTGACGCTGGACGGCAGGCCGCCGGCCGGCGCGAGCAGCACCGTCGCGAGGTTGGCGCGAGCCAGCACTCCGGCGGCCAGCGCGCCGGCGGTGTCGCCCTGGTTGACGATCACCACTCTCGTCGCGTTCCTCGTGGCGAAGGTGCCGGACAGCGCGCCCTCGTTGCCGCCGGCGTACGTGCGGCTGGACAGCGCTACCGAGGTGGCGACGACGTCGGCGCGGTCGACCCTCGTCTGCGGCGCCGCACCTGAGGCGCTCAGGTCGACCTTGGCCAGGTACGTGTCCAGGTTGTCGGAGTCCGAGCTGCCCTCGCGGGAGTCCATCCAGCCGATCAGGACCTTGCTGTCACCGATCGCGACCGACTGCGGACCGTAGTCCCAGTATCCGCCGAGGCGGTAGTCGTAGCCGACGTCGTTGTTCTGCGACTCGTCGGAGATGCGGCGGTTGGGCGAGAAGGTGCTGCCGCTGTCCGTGGAGTTGGCGTAGTAGGTGTCACCGAGTCGGGCGTCGTCACAGGCGATGTGCGTGTGGAGGCAGTTGCGCTCACCCGGGCCCTGGTACCAGTGCCGCCGGTCCTGCCAGACGACGTCGATGCGGCCGTTCGGCGCGACGTCGACCTCAGGGTGCCGGGTCTGCACGGTGGGGGTGCCGGGGAAGGCCGTCGCGTCGTTGATCCTCTTCGGTGCCGACCAGGTGTTGCCCCGGTTCTGCGAGCGCTGGAAGTAGACCTGCGCGTCCGGAGCGATGAAGTGGTCGGCGCCCAGGTAGCCGCCCGCAGGTGCGGTCGGCCCTGGAGGGTCGCCCTGGTTGTACACGACGTAGAGGTTGTCGTTGCGCCGGTCTGCCGCCAGGCGCGCGTAGGTCGAGCCCGTCTGCGCCGCGGGCGTCACATGCGAGCTGGGCTGCAGGCCCTTCGCGGTGACCTGCGTGATGGTCGCGGGCGCGCTGAACGTCTGCCCCTGGTCGGTGGACCGAGCGATCTGAAGCAAGCCCGTGGGCATGCCGACGAACGGCGTGGTGCCTACGGTGAGGGGGTCAGGGTTGGGCGCGGTCCCGAGCGTGCGCCACGCGACGCTGAGCGCGTCGCGGCCGAGGACGGGCTGCGTGAACTCGATGGTGGAGACTCCCGGCGGGCTCGCGTTGACGCCGGCCGAGAAGGTCTGTCCGCCGTCGTTGGAGACAGCCACGCGAATCGAGTTGCACGACGTGCCGGCCGGGCACGCCGGAAGCAGGCCGCGGTTGCCGGACCCCGTCGTCTCACGCCCGGCGACGTAAACGCGGTCGGCGCCGTTCGTGCCGGCTCCGCGATCGACGACGAGCATCGGGCGGGAGTAGCTCGGGCCGCTGGTGGGCCCGGAGGTCGTCAGGCCGCCGTTGAGCGCCACCACGCCCGGCCGCCACGTGAGGCCGCCGTCGGTCGACTTGTAGATGAGTGCGGAGCTGCCCTGGTTGGTCGCGCCCGTCGTCCTCGGAGTGGCAGACGTCGCGTAGACGTTCTGGCCGGCGCCGAACTCGATGGTCTGAAGCATGCTGCACGTCTGCGCGAACGGAAGCTCGCCGGTTCCGGGGGTTGGGGTCGTCAGGGGTACCGCGGTGCTCCAGGTGTCGCCGCCGTCCAGGCTGCGGGTCCCCTCACACTCCGAGGTCAGCTTCTCCTCGTTGACCTCGACGATGTGCTGCGCGTTGTTCGGGTTGACGGCAAGGGCCACTTGGTCTTTGCCTCGGAAGGCGCTTGCGTCCGCGTTGAGCCGGTAGTTCTGGCCCACACGGACATCCGCCTGGGCACTGGGCGAGAAGCCCAGCACCCCCACCCCTGCCGCAACTGCGGCAAGGCCCAACCTACGCGTCACACGCAACACATCTCGAGTCATGTACCAGGTGCTCCCTACGCGCCGAGCGTCATCGTGTGGCTGTTCCGGCGACCGACGAGCACGGAGCCCGCGGCGAGCAGGGTCAGCGTCAGGATGCCGCCGATGAGCAGCGGCTGGCTGTCGATGCCGCCGTTGGCGGCCACGGACCGGGTCGGACCGTTGGTGGCGTTGCTCCACGGGGAAGCGACCACGCCCTGCGTGGCGGCGCCCGAGACCCGGAACGCGAAGCGACCGGGGGTACCTGCGCGGGCCGTGCCGTCGGCCTTGGTCTGCGTGCCGACGAGCACGTAGTAGCCCGAAGCCATGTTCGACGGCATCCGCATGGTGGTCGCGATGCGACCGTTCGTCACGTCGACGTTGTCCTGCAGGATCGCGCCGTTGCGCGCCTTGAGACGGAGGGTGACGAGGGAGTCGCCGACCGTCGTGCCCGCGTGGGCGTCACTGAAGCCGCGGCCGGTGACCGAGACCGTCTGGCCCGGGCTGACGACGCGGCTGTCCATCGAGAGGTTCGCCAGCGAGGCACAGGCCCACGCCGTCGAAGCAACTCCGAGCGGAAGCATCCCGCCCACCATCAACAAAAGTCCAGCTTTGCGCTTCATTGTTCGTTCCTCCGTGGGTCGACCGACTAATAGGTGAGGGCAACCATAGCTCCGCATTCCCCGATCCGGGGAAACTGGCGCGAACGAACTAGGTGCCCGATGCATCTATACCACTTCCCGCGCCCCGCGACATGACACTTGGCGTGCGGGGCGCCGACGTGGCCGGCGCCGATTCGGCCGAGCGGATGGCGCTCCGAGCGGGCACGCGGGCTACGATCGTCCCATGAAGATCCCCGTGGCTGCCGCGGCCCTCCTGACGTCCGTCGCGATGGGGGCAGCCGACCAGGCTGCCGCCGCGACGACCGACATCGGAGCCGTCGGCGAGATCCGGGAGGCGACCCCTCCGACGCCGACCGCCCCCGGCGGGTTCGTGGTCCAGGTCGCCGAGGCCACCGGCACCTACGCGGTGCCGCCCGGATACGGAACGATCACCTCGTGGCGCCACAGCGCCGGAGGCGCCGCCGGGACGCTGACGTTCAGGGTCTACCGGCCGACCGGGCCGCTGCGGGAGTTCCGCGTCGTGGCCGCCGACACCCGCTCCGTGACCGCCGGCTCCGTCCAGTCGTTCCGGGTGCAGATCCCCGTCCTCCCCGGCGACCGGATCGGCCTCTCGTCCGAGGATCTCGAGCTGGTGTACGAGACGTTCGACCCCGCCGACATGCTCGGCTTCTTCGAACCGGATCCTCCGGTGGGCACGATCAAGGCGACCGACGGGACGCCCTTCGAGGAGTTCAAGCTCGACGTCGCCGCCACGCTGGAGTCCGCCCCGGACGCTCCGGGCGCCGGTCCCACGCTCCCGGGCGGCTCGCTTCCGGGCGCCACGCCGCTCCCGGGCTTCCCCAAGGCCGCTCCGCCCGCGGTGACGCGCTTGCGGATCGCGCCGAGCACGTTCGCGGCCGCCCGCAGCGGCCCGAGCGTCACCTTCAGTCCGACCTCTGGAGCGCGGGTCGGCTTCAGCGCCGCCGCCCGCACCGCGGTGCGCTTCACGGTCGCCCGGTCGCGCCCCGGGCGCAGGAGGGGCAGCGGCAGGACGGCCCGCTGCGTCTCCGCGACCAAGGCGAACCGCGCCGCCCCCCCGTGCAGGCGGACGACGAGCCTTCCGGGGAGCTTCACGCGGCCGGCCCGGGCGGGGGCCAACAGCTTCCGCTTCACCGGGCGCATGGCCGGCCGGGCGCTCAAGCCCGGCGCGTACACGCTCGTCGCGACGGCCCAGTCGGGCGACGCGAGTGGGAAGCCCGCGACCGCCCGCTTCCGGATCGGGCGCTGACACCGCGGTAAGGCCCTGGCGACCCGGCAATGCGGCATTCAGCTGCGGCGCCACCAGGTTGTCGTGATACGTGAAGAGGCAGCTGAATTTTCGATACGCCGGTCCTCGCCCACTCATCTCACGAACTGCCAGTTCACCAAGCCACGGGCTCTTCAGGCGCATGTCGACTGCGTTGTGCCCGACCGCGAGATTCGCCAGGAACGTCCCAAGGTGCGGCGACCCAAGCGTGATGATCCTCGCGACCTTCTCGTCGCCATAGCGATTGAGATACCCGCGAATCACCAGTCCGCCCTGGCT
>JBBQEV010000070.1:0-22093 GCA_038321325.1 Solirubrobacterales bacterium | reverse complement strand
ACGGCGGCCAGCTCGCCCGCCGGCGAGCTGGGATCCCCCGCCAGGCCGGGCCGGCGGCGCTTGGCGGCGCGGGCGAGCGCCGGCACCGGCCGGGTCGCGCGGGCCGCAGCGGTCGCCGTGAGCGCGGGGGCGTCCATCCCGCCCGAGGCCACGGCGTCGAGCGCCGCCGCGACGCTCGCGGACGCGGGCCGGAACTGCTCGCCGAGCTTCCGGGCGGAGAGGTCGCCGGAGGCCAGCAGCCCGGCCAGGGCGCGGCGGTTGGCCGCCAGGCCGGCCTCCGACGCCGCGCGCGCCGGCGCGTCGTCGAGCGCCCGGGCTCGCGCCAGGCTGGTGAGCAGCGCGTCCTCGCGGCGCAGCAGCGCGAGCGCCTGCGTCCCGACCCGCCCGCCGAACGCGTCGCCGAGCCGTGCCGCGGCGGCCGCGGAGCCCGCGCCGAGCGTGAGCCGGGCCGCCACCGCGGTCGGTGCGCCGGCGCCGTCGAGGAGCGTCGTGCGCACCGAGAACGCGGTGAGCCAGGGGCGAGCGTCGAGCGTGGCGGCCAGCTGCGCCCGCAGGGTCGCCGCCGGCGTCGTGATCGCGGACGCACCCCGCAGGCCGCTGTCCGCCGCGTCGCCCGCGCCACAGCCCGAGGCCGCCAGCGCCGCCGCCGCGAGTATGCCCTTCAGTCCCCTGCGCACCGCGCCATCCCAGCAGCTTTGTCGGCGGGCTACACTGCTCAGGCAGGGCAACATACGGGGACGACAGGCTTCGACGTGGTCGAAATCTGTGTCGTCGGTAGCGAGCGGAGGTCCCGGAGGCCTCCTTAAACACCGGGACAAACACACATGCGAACTCTCACGAGTACGCCCTCGCTGCTTAGTCTCTGACTGAGTAGGTGAGGTCTCGCCCTCGGCCTGCCGGCCGTCGAGGCTCGGGAATAATATGTCGGCTCACCTGCGGAGGAACGCCTTCGCCGAAGCGGGGAAATCTCAGACGGGCTGGTCCGGCGCAACCCCGTCCGCAAGGCGAGCGCAGGACGAGACCAGAGTGCGGACTACGCTCGTAGAAGCTGCCGGTACACGATCGCGGACGCGGGTTCAATTCCCGCCGTCTCCACCTCCGGCTCTAAGCCGAATAGTACAAGTGCCGTATGACACATCGCCCGGGTAGTCGAACCCGGGCGATTGTCGTTGTGGCCCTCAGTGCCCCCGCCGAAGGCGCTCGAACGCGTCGCCTACCGCCTTCAGCAGCGCACGAGCCTCGGTCGGTTCGACTCCCATGCGCGTGTGGAACTCCCAGTCCTCGATGGCGTCGGGACCGTGAAGGACGTCGTTGAGCGCGTTGTTCACCGCCAGGAGTCCGTCGCGCTGAAGGCGAACCGTCACGTCACTGCCGTCGCCCTCGTCGATGACCTCCACGCAGCCTCCTTGATGTCAGTACTCACGATGGCCCGTCACCAGCCGTGGCGGTCGAACCACTCGCAGCTCGCCTGCCCGATGTACGGGTCGAACCGGGTTCGGCCGGCGTTGCAGACGGCCTGGAAGAACTCGATGGCGAGGTAGCTGCCGTCCCGAGCAAGTCGTCGGCGTACACCCCGTCCACGGCGGCGAAGACTCGGCGGAGGAGCGCTTCATCGTTGCTCGGGAAGGCCCAGCGCCCTAGCTCGTTCATCGCCCAGAACGAACCGAACTCGCCTTCCTCCTCGGTGACGAACCGGTCGAACGTCGGCTTGAACTCCGGAAGGCGTTCCAACAGACGCTGAATGGTCGGGCTATCGCGGGCGTCGAGGCTCATCGCTGGTCTCTTAGAACAGCTGGGGCGGCGGGGCTGGTCGAGCGGCCTCGGCTTGAGCTGCCGCTTCCAGGCGGCTTG
This sequence comes from Solirubrobacterales bacterium, assembly GCA_038321325.1. GTDB lineage: Bacteria > Actinomycetota > Thermoleophilia > Solirubrobacterales > Solirubrobacteraceae > Paraconexibacter. The sequence goes on along the minus strand of JBBQEV010000070.1, from coordinate 20,242 downwards.
ATGCACTGCGGGACGGTGGCCGGCAGGCGCGAGTCGCGAGGGCGTGAGCGAGGTCCTTCTCTCCTGGGACGCGCAGTTCCTCCCAAGCGATGACCCATCCGTCTGTTGTCTTGTCCGCGAGCCTGGCGGTCTTCAGTAGGTCGAGCGCGCGGTCCACATCGGACGTGAGGACGCCGCCGAAGCGGTCGCGCATCTCGGCAGCGAGGTTGGAGGAGCGGACCTCTAGACGTACGGGCCGAGACGAGTCGCCAGCCATCGTGGGGAACGTCTTCGCCCACAGGTGGGTTGCGAGGTACAGCGGGTCCACCGGGTCGTTGATGAACGCCCGCGCCGACTTGATGTCGCTGAACCGACTAGGCCGCGCCTTGAAGTCACCATTCTCCTCAAACCACCGCCCAAGGCCGTCGGCGCGGTTCCCGTCACGAAGCGTTCCGTTCCTCTGGTCCAGCAGGCGTTGGAAGATGTAGCGGTCCTCGTCGAAGGCGAACTGGACAACGCAAGGTGCCACCGACGGCTTGTATGGGTGCTCGGGGTTGGCGAAACGGTCGACCACGACCCGCTTGACCGCAGCCACGCCGACCGACTGCGGAACGAGCAGCAGGACGTCCGTCTGGCTCACGTCCGTCAGGCCAGAAGCATCGGGTAGCTGGCGCAGGGCGTCGTACTTCTCAATCTGCCGGCAGAGGCCCTCGGCGCTGTTCTCATGGAGCGCGAGACGGGCTATCTCGCCCGCCAGACCAGTGCCGTCCTCGAAGAGGACGGTGAAGTCAGGCGTCAACGTCGCGTCGTCGGCTCCTGGTACGCGGGGGAAGCGCTCGAAGTGCCGAACTGTCCCCGGAACGTCCGAGAGTGACGTGGTGAACGCCATCTCGAACGCCGAGACCACGTCTACGGCTCGGTCGTACGTCCTGAAGCCGTAAAGCAGCCGATCGACGCATTCGGCGAGGTCCACGGCTGGCGTCACGCTCAGCCCGTCGTGAAAAGTTCGTCTCGTGTGGGCGGGGTCGAGGCCTGCACGTCTGCAACCTCGCGGGCGGCGAACCGCTCAGCTAGGTGCTCAGTCAGGCGCGTAAGAGCTCCAACGCTTGCGCGGTAGCCCGGATAGATGAGGACCCGGTCGTCGAACGTGACGAAGGCATCGAAGTTCGAGCCGTCGAGGTAGTCCGTGACGGCGACGTGCAGATATGGATTGCGGTGGAGGACTGCAATGCCGACGCCTCGTTGTTCGGAGAGCGCTTCAAGCAGGTCGGAAACGGACTCGGCATTCGCGAAAATGTTCGTCGGCATCTGGACAGCAATGGCGTGCTCTAGGCGCTCATGCGGTCGTCGCTCGCGGCCGGTCAGCAGCGCACGGCGCCGCGCAGCCGCGCCTACCAGCGCTGTCAGAACGACATCCTCGAACAGCCGGAAGTTGCCCCCGTAGAACGTCGTACCGGCGTGTCGGCGTAGATGTAGGGACAAGAGGTCGCCCACGTGGACGGTAAGCGTCCGTACCGAGGCGAACTCCTCGACCTCGCCGAGAGCCTGCGAGTACGTCGGTCGCGGCGCACGCCGCCCCTCAGCCCACCCGCGGGTGTACGAGGACCCGTCGCCGAGGACGCGAGCTGTCAAGCGGCTCACCTCGACGCGCCCATGCTCAGCTAGTGCCGCTCCAATGCCCTCGAAGTCGGCCTGGTTCAGCTCGAACGGAACGACGCGGGGTGCTGAGTTGGCGAGCCATCGCTCGATGCGACGCCACCGCTCGTCTGTGACAGGCACCGTCCCGATGAGGTGATAGATGCCTTGTTCGGGGGTCGGCCACACAGCCACGGTGTGGGCGCTGTCGTCCTCCCCGATGCGCAGCACGGCGATGGGACCTGCCCAGCCGAAGCCGCTAAGCGCGCCAGAGGCGGCTTGGGCGAGGCTTTCGGCGGGCTCGCAGCCGTCCGCGATGACCGTCGCCACGGTGAGCTGGTCCTCGCGCTCACCCCGGAACGTGGTGTGGACCAGGTCGCGCAGCGAGTCGGGCGCCAGGCCGTTTTCGGCGGCGGCCCACAGGGCGCTGTCGAACGGTCTCGGCATGCTGGTGAAGGGCGCAGTCACGACTAGTGCAGGCTACCGACGGTCGGTGCGTCGCCGCGACGTGCACCGAAGGTTGCCTGCGGCCTGTGCAGCTGACGCAGCAGACGGCGCCTCCCACGCAGCGCATGCGGCGTATAGCACCCGACCGACGTCAACGCGGACCCCGGGGGCCAGGTACGACACGAACTCGATGCCGACCTTCCGAAGCTGCGCGCGGCGTCGCTGGGCGGTCCTCGCGTTGCCGAACCAGTCGTCGCCGTACACGCTCAGGACCCCGATGGTCCCCGCCATCCGCTCAGCGACGCGCAGAGTGAGTATCGAGGACGACGGACCGCCGGTCCGCGCCTGGCCCACTCGCTCACGCAGGAGTCCGCAGGCGTCATACGGGCCGACAGCCATCACGCCGAAGCCTGGGTGCACCCAGCCTCGCAGCGGTCCGACGAAGAGCTTCGCGAGGTCGGCGTCGGCGAGCACCGCTGGTGCCATCCGCTCGCTACTAGGCACCCACCACTGCCGCTCAAGCCGCATGAGCACGCCAGGCGCTGCGGTGGCGGACGCGTGGCTTTCGGAGAAGGTCCGTGCGATTCACGCGGGCAGCGGCGGGCGGTACGGAAGCCCGCGCGTACACGCGATGCTGCGCCGTGAGGGCATCCACGTCGGGTGTAAGCGCGTGGAGCGGCTGATGCGGGCCGCGGGCCTGCAGGGCGCCTACCGGCGCCGCAGGAAGGGCTGCACGATCGCGGTGCCCGGCGTTGAGCCCTTCACGGACAAGGTCAAGCGGGACTTCCGTCCCGCCGGCCCAGACCTGGTCTGGGCGGTCGACATCAAGCAGACCCAGACCGGGGAGGGCTGGCTGTACCTGGCCGCCGTCCAGGACCTGTTCTCCCGGCGGATCGTCGGCTGGGCGATGGCCGAGCACATGCGCGCCGAGATAGTCGTCGACGCGCTCCAGATGGCCGTCCGCGCCCGCCGCCCGCAGAACACCACGATCCACTCCGATCACGGCGGCCAGTTCGTCGCCCTGCAGTTCGGGCAGGCCTGCCACGACGCAGGAATAGCGCAGTCGATGGGCGCCGTCGGCACCTGCTACGACAACGCCGTCGCCGAGACGTTCTTCACCACCCTGACCAAGGAGAAGCTGCTGCACGACCGCCCGGCCGGCGGCTGGAAGACGCGAGCGCAGCTGCGCTCGCAGGTCTTCGAGTACGTCGAAGGCTTCTACAACCCGACCCGCCTGCACTCCACCCTGGGGATGCGGTCCCCGACCGAATACGAAGCCGATCACGCCAACGGTGACCCCGACGGCCTCGCGCGCACACCCGCGCGCGAAAATCTGTGCACAACCTGCGGTTGCGCACAGCACCGCCAACAATTCTACTACAACCCCCCAACCCGCCTGACTCCACAGAACCGGGGGAGGTCCACCTCGCCGCCTGAATAGCCGTGGGCGCAGTGTGGTGTGCCGGTAGCCGCACGCTCTTCGTCCACCCGCCGGCGCGTTCCCCGACGGCTCACCCCACCAGCCCGCGGATGTCCTCCGCGGTGATCCGGCTCGCGAAGAGGTCGCCGTCGTCCAGGACCCCGTTGAACAGCGCCGCCTTGCGGCGGGCGAGGGCGACGACCTTCTCCTCGATCGTCCCACGAGCGATCATCCGGTAGACCATCACCGGCCGGGTCTGGCCGATGCGGTGGGTGCGGTCGATTGCCTGCGCCTCCGTCGCAGGGTTCCACCACGGGTCCAGGAGGAAGCAGTAGTCGGCCTCGGTGAGGTTGAGACCGAACCCGCCAGCCTTGAGGCTGATCAGGAACACCGGGTCGGTCCCGTCCTTGAAGCGCGCGAGGACGCGGTCGCGCTTGCGGGTGCGGCCGTCGAGGTAGCAGTACGAGATGCCCTCGTGGTCGAGGCGCTCGCGGACCTTGGCGAGGAACCCCGTGAACTGGCTGAACACCAGCGCCCGGTGGCCGCCCTCGACGACTTCGCCGAGATGGTCCACGAGCGCGCCGACCTTCGCGCTCGGCACGTCGGCGTGGGCGTCGTCCACGAGGCCCGGATGCAGGCTGAGCTGGCGCAGCAGCGTGATCGAGCGGAGGATCGTGAAGCGGTTCGCGTCGAAGTCGCCGAGGAGGCCGAGGATCTTCTGACGCTCGCGCTGGAGGTGGGTGTCGTAGAGCTTGCGGTGACGAGGATGCAGGTCGACCTCGAGCGGCTGCTCCTGCTTGGCGGGGAGGTCGGGGGCCACCAGCTCTTTGGTCCGGCGCTTGACGAGCGGCTTGATCCTGCGCCGCAGGCGCGCCAGCCGGTCGGCGTCGCCGCCGCGTTCGATCGGCCGCGCGTACTGCTCGGCGAAGCGCTTCGGATCGGGGAACAGCCCGGGCGCCGTGATCGAGAGCAGCGCCCATAGCTCCATCAGGTTGTTCTCCATCGGGGTGCCGGTGATCGCCAGCTTGAACGGCGTCGCGAGCTCTCGGACGCACTTGTACGTCTTGGCCTGGTGGTTCTTGACGTACTGCGCCTCGTCGAGGATGAGCCCCGCCCAGGCGATCGTCTGGTAGGCCTCGGCGTCGAGCCGGAGCAGGGTGTAGGTCGTGACGACGATGTCGGCGCCGGCGGCGAGCGCGCCGATCGTGCGACCCGACCGCGCCAGCGTGTCGGTCACCGCCGCGACCGTGAGACCGGGAGTGAAGCGCGCGGCCTCGGTGACCCAGTTGGACACGACGCTCGTCGGCGCGACGACGAGGAACGGGCCGAGCCCCGGGTCGCGGTCGCGGGCGTGGCAGATCATCGCGAGCGCCTGGAGCGTCTTGCCGAGACCCATGTCGTCGGCGAGGATCCCGCCGAGCTCGTGCTCCCACAACGAGGCGAGCCAGCCGAACCCGTCGCGCTGGTAGGGACGCAGCTCGGCACGGACCGTGGTCGGCGGGTCGTAGTCGACGACGGCGTCGAACGCGAGCAGCGCGTCGACCTGACGCTGCCACGCCTGCGCCTGCGCGGTGACCACGCCGAGCGCGGCGAGCTCCGCCCAGAGCCCGGCCTGGTATCGGCTGATCCGCAGCGGGCCCGACGGCGAGTCCGCCAGCGCCCGGGCCTCGTCGATCAGCGCTCGCAACGACTGGAGGTGCGGCACTAGCAGCGAGAAGTGCGCGCCGTCGTCGAGGAGCATGTCCGACTCGCCGTTCGCGAGGGCCGCGAACACCTCGGCGAACGCCAGTTGGCGATCGTCGATGCTGATCGTCACCCCGAGGTCGAACCAGTCACGCTCGTCGGCGACCCCGACGGTGGACACGCCGATCGTCACGGAGTCGCCGACGTCGCGGTAGTCCGCGGGCTCACCGGAGACCTTGACCGTGATGTCCGAGTGGTGCTCCAGGCGCGGCAGCTCCTCGGTGGTGAGCCGCATGCTCTCGATGCCGGTCAGCGCGACTCGCGGCCCGCCGAGGGGACGTCCCGCGCCGTCGATCAGCCCGAGACCCTCCAGCCCCGTGTCGGCGAGGACCGTGTCGGTCAGGATCGCGCGCTCGGTCTCCAGATCGCGGAACCCGGGAGGTGCCCCGTCGGCGCCGATCGAAGCACTTCGCGTCTCCGATCCGACCCGATAGGCCCACTCCCACCCGACGTCGACATCGTGCCCGGCGCCGTAGCGCGCGCGCAGCACGAGTGCGGGCGCGGATATCTCCGGCGGCGTGAACGACCCATCCGACGACGTCACCGCGGCGACGTTGCGCAGGGCCGGCCAGATCTCCTCGGCGAAGCGGTGCACGTCGCCCCCCGGGATCGTCACCTGGTCGCCGTGGAGCACCATCCGCCGCAGCTGCGGCGTGGCCGGCCGGGCGAGACGGACCAGACGGAGCCGGCCGGCATCGGCCTCGGCGTCGTCGCCCTTCCCGCACACGAGGCCGTGCCCACTCGCACCGACGAACAGGAGCGGCCGAAGGCCGTGGGCGTCGTCGCCGTCGACGCGGATCTGAGCGGTGAGTCGCGAGCCCTGCTGCTCGCCCTGGTGCGTGACGTCGAGGACGACCTCGCCCCGGCTCGGCCGCGGGATCTCGCCGAGCTGCGGCTGGGGGTGGACGAGCGCGAGGCCGAGCCGAGCCGCCTCGTCGAGCAGCGACCACAGCTGCGGGCTGTCGCAGTCGCCGAGGTCGAGCAGCTTCTCGGCACCGTAGTTGTAGTAGTAGCCCGACCGCGCCTTGCGCGCCTGCTGCATCGCGTACAGCTCGCGCACGATGGCCACGTGATCGGACCGCAGCGCGGACTCCTGGACCTTCCAGGAGTCCAGTCCGTTCCAGGTCAGGGAGCCGTTGATCCAGCCGCCACGCGCGCCGGTGCGCATCAGGCGGGCCATCAACCGCGGCCCGCCGCCGATTCCCCCTCGGGGATGCAGCTCGAGCTCGATCGCGAGCGGGTTCCCCGCCACTCGCGGCGCCGCCGCGTCGATCAGCGCCCGCAGCGGCGTCTCCCACGCGTAAGGCGCTGGGTCGGGGGCGACCACACGCGACGCGGCGCTCCGCACGGGCCGGGCGCCTCTGCGGTTGTCCGTGGCGGCGATGACGATCGCCGCCACGTGCTTGCAGTTGTATCCCACCGGACACGTGCACTCGCCGTCGCCGAACGCGAGGCCGCCGCGGCGATCGGGGGCGAAGAAGGCGGCGGTGTCGTACCGCGCGCCGTGCCCGGTCACCGATCCGGTGAGCGTCGCCGCCTCGGCGTCCCACTCGATCCTCGCCACCCGTTTGCCCCGCGCGTAGGCCCTGCCGCGCTTGAAGCTCGTCGCGCCCACGGCCGCCTCGACCGCGGACAGCTCGATACCCGGCAGCTCGCTGATCGCATCGTGCACTCGGGCGAAGCTACTGGCGGGGGCGGACGGCTCCGCCGCACGGGGACCCGTAGCCCGCATCAGCGTCCACAGGCGCCGGCCGGAGGTTTAGGCTCCGGGCATGAGTGCCAGCCCGCCTCGCGGCACGCTCGGCCCGGGGGACGAGCTCGACGGCTTCGTCATCGAGGCGATCGCCGGGCGCGGAGGCATGGGCGTCGTCTACCGGGCACGCCAGAAGCAGCCGGAGCGGCTCGTCGCGATGAAGATCATCGCGGGGGACTTGGCCGGCGATCCGGCGTTCCGCGCGCGCTTCCGGCGTGAGTCGAGCATCGCCGCCCAGATCGAGCACCCCAACGTCATCCCGGTGCACGCCGTCGGTGAAGCCGATGGCGTGCTGTACATCGTGATGCGGTTCGTCGACGGGACCGACATGCGTGCGGTGATCGCGCAAGAGGGCCGGCTCGAGCCCCGCCGTGCCGCGGCGATCGTGGACGCGGTCGGCCAGGCGCTGGACGCCGCGCACGCCCACGGGCTCGTCCATCGCGACGTCAAGCCGGCGAACGTCCTGATCTCGAGGGCCGGCGGGCGCGAGCACGTGTACCTGTCGGACTTCGGGCTCTCGCGCCACACCGAGGGCAGCCAGGGGCTGACCGGGACGGGTGCGTTCCTGGGCACGATCGACTACGTCGCGCCCGAGCAGGCCCGGGGCGAACACGTCGACGCCCGCGCCGACGTCTACTCCCTCGGCTGCCTGCTCTTCCAGGCGCTGACGGGGACGGTCCCGTTTCCCCTTCACAACGACATCGCCAAGCTCTACGCGCACGACCGCAGCCCGCCGCCCTCGGTGCTCGAGCGGGTGAGCGATCTCCCGCCGGCGTTCGAGGGCGTGCTCGCGCGCGCAATGGCCAAGGACCCGGAAGACCGGTACCTCTCCGCCGGCGACCTCGGGCGCGCAGCGGTCGCGGCGGCGTCCGGCAGCTCGCTGTCACGTTCCGAGCGCAACGTCGCGGTGGGCGGCGCGGCGCCGCTGGAGGCCGGGCGGGTGGAGGCGGGGCCGACGGTCGGCGACGCGCCGACGCGCGTGTCCGTCGATGCGACCAGGGAGTCACCGCGGGTCCCCGCGGACGCTGCCGTCGCGCAGTCGGCGGGCCAGCCCGACCGGCGCCGCCGGGGGCTCCTCGTCTCCGCCGGCGTCGTCGCGCTGGTGGCCGTGATCGTGATCGCGCTGCTCGTCACACGCGACGACGGTCCGGGGGCGGGTAGCGCCGCACCGCGCGCCACGATCCCCGCAGGCAACCTCACCGCGAACCCGTCCTTCGAGACGGACGACGCCGGTTGGAGCACGAACAGCTCCCAGCTCGAGCCAGAGCCCGCGAGCGACGCTCCCGACGGTGCGAACGTCGTGCGGGTGCAGCGCACGGGCTCGGAGGAGAACTACTCGATCGACGACGATCCCGCCACCGTCGAGTCCTCGGTGGCGGGGCGCACCTACAGCGCCGTCGCGTGGGTCAAGGCCACCGACTCCACCGAGGACCAGCGGATCTGCATCGCGCTGCGCGAGCGCAGCAGCGACGAGAAGTCCGTCGGGTACACCGCCAGCTCGGTGACCGCCACCTCCGACGCGTACAGGCCGGTCCGCGTGAGCCATCGCGCCAAGGGCGACGGCAACACGATCGACCTCTTCGTGTTCCGTCAGTCCTCCGACCTTCGGGACGGCGAGGCCTTCCTCGTGGACGCGATCACGATGATCGCCGGCTCCGGGGGCGAGGTCGCCCGTGACTGCTGACTACGCCCCGACCGCCGAGACGTTGAGCCGCACGTAGTCCAGCGGCTCGCGCACCCGCGCGAGGACGGCGGCGGCGAACGGCTCGCGGCGCGCCTCGGGCAGGCGCGCCAGGTGGGCGGGGAGGATCGACGAGCGCACGAAGCCCGCGAGGTCGTCCGGGCGCGTCGGGCGCTCCTCCAGCCAGCACCGCACGCTCGTGAACCCGGCCGCCTCGAGGCGCGCCCGCGTCTCCCGCGGCCCGGCGAACACCCACGGCGACCAGCCCGCGAGCTCGGGGAACGATGCTGCCGCGACCGCGTCGATCACCGTGCGGACACCGTCGATGTTGCCCGCGCCGCCGCACTGGATCTCGAGGATGCCGCCGCGGCGTAGCGCGGCGGCCAGCCGCGGCCACAGCCGGTCGTGGTCGGGGACCCAGTGGAGCGTCGCCGTGGAGACGATGACGTCGACCGGGTCGTCGAGGACCAGCTCCAGCACGTCCTGGCGCCAGACCCGCGCGCGGCCGGCCAGCCGCTCGGTCGCGAGGTCGACCATCGCCTGGGAGGCGTCGACGGCCAGGACGCGGCCGCCGGGGACGAGATCGAGCACGGCTTCGGTCACGCGGCCCGTTCCGCACCCGACGTCGAGCACGGTGGCGCCCGGGGGCACGCGGCCGGCGACGCGGTCGAGGACCGCGAGCGCCCACTCCTGCTGCGGCCCGCTCGCAAGGTCGTACGTCCGGGCGTCCCACGGGGTGCTCACGGGAGGCACGCTACTCCCGCCTCGCTCGCGTCAGCTCGGGCTGAACGTGTCCTTCAGCCGCGCCATCGGCCCGTCGCCGGGCTCGGGCAGCAGCTGCTTGACGCCGGAGAGATCGCGCGCCATCTGCTCGACCGGCGAGCGCATCGCCCGGACCTCCTCCTCGAGCGACAGCAGCCGCGCGTTGAGGTCTGAGTGGATCGTGTCCATGCGTGCGGTGATGGCCTCCTCGATCGTCTCGAGCTCCGCGACCTTGCGGTCGATCCGGTCCAGCGGCGTCCGCAGCTCGCCGACGCCCTGCCGGAGCGCGTCGGCGTTCTCGTCGATGGAGGCCAGGCGCCCCTGCACGTCGTCGCGGAGCGCGAGCAGGGTGGAGGCGATCGTCGCGATGTCGGTGACGACGCGCTCGGGGGCCCGCAACCCGGACAGCAGACCTCCGATCAGGCCGGGTGAATCCTGGCTTTCAGACTGGTCGTCGGTCATGGCGCTCCTCACGGTTGAAGTGCCGGAACTGTAGGCCGTCGCGGATCGGGCCTCGGCCTCCTCGCGCGTGGGGCGGCGGCGCCGACGGCGCCGTCAGCCCGAGCGCTCCCCGGCCGCGGCCCCGCGGGCCAGGACGCCGAGCGCGTGCTTGCGGCTCGCCTCGTCGATCATCGCCCCCCCGTGCAGCGCGGCGCCGCGCCCGTCGGCCTCGCTCGCCGCGAGCGCCGCGAGCAGCTCGGTGGCGGCGTCGAGCTCGGCCTCGCCGGCGGAGAACGCCTCGCTGAGCGGCGCGATCTGCGTTGGGTGCAGCGCCCACTTGCCGTCGTAGCCGAGCGCACGGGCGTAGTCGGCCCAGGCGCGGCATCCGGCGACGTCGGCGATGTCGAAGAAGGGTCCGTCGATCGCCTGGATGCCGGCCGCCTTCGCGGCGACGAGGAGGTCGCTGAGGACCGGCGCCCAGCGGTCGCGCGGGTCCTCGCCGGCCGTGATCGGGGGACGGCCGAGGGACGCGGCGAGGTCCGCGTAGCCGACGATCAGGCTCTCGACGCGCTCGCTGGCCTGCGCGAGCACGGGCGCGTTGCGCACGCCCTTCGCGGTCTCGATGAGGAGCTCGAGCCCGACCGGCCGCTCGCGGCCGCTCTCCTTCTCGACCAGGGTCGCGAGCTGCGCGACGAGCTCGACGTCCTTGATGCACTCGACCTTCGGGACGACGAGGCAGCACAGGCGCTCCCCGGCGCGGGCGACCAGCTCGCGCACGTCGCGCTCGAACCACTCGGTCCCGAGCCCGTTGATCCGGACGGCGACGCTGCCCGCCCGCCACTCTCCGTCGCGCACGGCGGCCACGGCCGCAGCACGGGCCGCCTCCTTGGCGTGCGACGGGACGGAGTCCTCGAGGTCGATGACGACCTCGTCGGTCACGATGTCGCGCGCCTTGGCGAGCATCCGCTCGGCCCCGGCGGGCACCGACAGACAGGCGCGCCGCGCATTCATATCGACGTCGGGCATTGGGTCGTTCTCCGCTCTCATCGGTTACGGTCCGAGTATGGCCCAGGCCGCAAACAGGGTGCTCGTCAGCGGGCCGTTCTTCGAGGACTTCGAGCCCGGCCAGGTGTTCGACGACGCCCCCGCGCTCACGCTCACGTCCGGCCACGCGGCGCTGCACCAGGCGCTCACCGGCGATCGGCTGCGCCTGGCCCTCGACGCTCCGCTCAGCCGGGCGGTCACCGGCCGCGACGCGCTGCTCGCGCACCCCAACCTGGTCTGCGACGTCGCGATCGGCCAGTCGACCGGGCCGACGCAGCGGGTGAAGGGCAACCTCTTCTACCGCGGCCTGGTCCTCCTGCGGCCGGTCTTCGTCGGCGACACGCTGCACTCGAGCACCGAGGTCGTCGGGCTGCGCCAGAACCGTCCGCGCTCGGACGGCAGCGCGACCGGTCTCGTCGCGCTGCGGATCCGCACCACCGACCAGCACGGCGAGCCCGTGCTCGACTTCTGGCGCTGCCCGATGATCCCGCTGCGCGACGCGAACGCCCAGACCGGACACGCGGACCGCTTCGACGACATCCCGCAGGAGCTCGACCTCGACCGCGTGGAGGCCGCGCTGCCGGCCGACTGGAACCTCGCGGCGTTCCGCGACCGCGCGCCGGGGACGCCGTTCGCCGAGCTTGCCCCCGGCACCGTGTGGGAGCTCGAGGGGCGCGACACGGTCACGGGCGCTCCGGAGCTCGTCCGGCTGACGCTCAACCTCGCGGCGGTGCACGCCGACGCCGGTGCGTCCAGTCACGGCCGCCGCCTCGTCTACGGCGGGCACACGATCTCGGTCGCCGCGTCGCACGTGACGCGTGCGGTGCCCAACCTGCTGACCGTCGTCGCGTGGCGCGGTTGCGACCACCTCGGGCCCGTGTTCGAGGGCGACGTCCTCGCCACGGAGGTCGAGCTCGAGAACGTCCGGCCGCTCGCCGGCGGGGGCGGGCTCGTGGAGCTCCGGGCGCGCGTGCGCGCCCACCGCGACGGTCTCGACGAAGGGGTTGACGTGCTCGATTGGCAACTGGTGGGAGTGATGGCATGAGCGGGATCCTCGACGGACTACGGGTGATCGAGGGGTCGGCGTTCGTCGCCGCGCCCCTCGGCGGCATGACCCTCGCGCAGCTCGGGGCGGACGTGATCCGCTTCGATCCGGTCGGCGGCGGCCTCGACAACGGCCGCTGGCCCATCACGGCCGACGGGCGCAGCCTGTTCTGGGCCGGGATGAACAAGGGCAAGCGCTCGATCCAGGTGAACTTCAAGTCGCCCGAGGGCCGCGAGCTCGTCGGCGAGCTGATCGGCGCGCCCGGGCCCGACGCAGGGCTGTTCCTGACGAACTTCCCGCTCCGCGGCTGGCTCGCTCCCGAGGCGCTCGCCGCGCGGCGGGCCGACCTCATCACCGTGAACATCGAGGGCAACCACGACGGGACCTCGGCGGTCGACTACACCGTCAACCCGTCGACGGGCTTCCCGTGGGCGACTGGGCCGCGGCACCTGGCGGTGCCGTTCAACCACCTGCTGCCCGCGTGGGACGCGATCACCGGCGGCCTCGCCGCGACCGGACTGCTCGCCGCCGAGCGCCACCGCCAGCGCACCGGGGAAGGGCAGGTCGTGAGGGTCGCGCTCTCCGATGTCGCCTTCGCGATGGTCGGCAACCTCGGCAAGATCGCCGAGGTGCAGGTCAACAAGACCGAGCGGCCCAAGGACGGCAACTACCTCTTCGGCGCGTTCGGCCGTGACTTCCTCACAAGCGAGGGCCGGCGGATCATGATCGTCGCGCTCACGCTCAAGCAGTGGCAGAGCCTGGTCAAGGCGACGGGGCTCGGGGACGCGTTCGAGAAGGCCGCGGCGATGATGGACGTTGACCTCACCAAGGAGGGCGACCGCTTCGCCGTGCGCGAGATCCTCGGCGCGGTCATCAAACCGTGGACCGCGAGCCGCTCGCTCGCCGAGATCACCGAGATCTTCGAGGAGCACGACGTCTGCTGGGGGCCGTACTGGACCTTCGCCGAGGCGCTGGAGAACGACGAGCGCTGCTCGCTGGCCAACCCGATGTTCGAGGAGATCGAGCACCCGGGGATCGGGACTTACCTGATGCCGGGCTCGCCCCTGCGCTTCGGGGCCTGCGATCGCGCGGCGGTGCGGCGCGCACCGCTGCTGGGCGAGCACACCGACGAGGTGCTCGCCGACGTGCTGGGGCTCAGCGACGCGGAGATCGGACGCCTGTACTCCGACGGCGTGGTGGCCGGCGGGGGCGCCGTGGGCGAGCCCGCCTCCGGCCGGCGCTAGGAGGTCGCCCTCGGTCCGGCGGCGGACGCCGCCCGCTGCCGGGCGGCGCCCGCCGACCTCCGGCGGTTACCTCGGGACGGCGACCGCGCTGACCTTCCCCTTGCCGCGGCACATCGTGCAGCGCGCGCCCCGCTTCTTCCCGAGGCCGCCGCACGCGGGACAGTGGCGCTCCTGCGGAAACCGGACCTCGAACGGGGATTCGTACTTCTTGGGTGTTGCGGATTGATCGGCCATGAAGAAACCCTATCTTGGCGCCCGGACGCGGTCAATGATGTAGAAAGGGCGCGGCGTTTCGGCGTGACGGCTCAGGCGACGACGCTGGCGACGACCCCGAAATGCACCGCGGCCGCCGCGATCACCAGCACGTGGAAGATCTCGTGGTAGCCGAAGACCGCCGGGACCGGGTCGGGCCGCTGCCGCGCGTAGACGACCGCACCGACGGTGTAGAGCACGCCCCCGGCCGTCAGCAGGGCCGTGCGCGGCCACCCGAGCTGACCGTAGAGCGCGGGCGCGACGGCGATCGCCGTCCAGCCCAGGACGACGTAGAGCAGGGCGCCGAGCCAGTCCGGGGCGTCGAGCCAGACGAACTTGAGCAAGATTCCGGCCAGCGCGCCGCTCCAGACGACGATCAGCAGGACGAGGGCGAGCGTCCCGTGGAGCACGACCAGCGCGAACGGGGTGTAGCTCGCGGCGATGAAGCAGAAGATCATCGAGTGGTCGGCGCGGCGCATCCAGCGCCCGGCGGTCGGCGACCACGCACGGCGGTGGTAGAGCGCGGAGACGCCGAAGAGCCCGCAGACGCCCGCGGCGTACACCGACGCCCCGACCCGCGCGCGGGCGCCTTCGGCGAGCACCACGAGCGATGCTCCGAGCGCGGCGGCGAGGAAGAACGCGTACTGGTGCGAGACTCCGCGCAGGCGCGGCTTGACGAGGGCTGAAGGAACGACGCCGCCGACCATTCGGCACCGAAGGTAGTGATTCGACGCCCGGGTGGAGCCGGCGCATCGTCGCCCCTGCGCGTCGCGCGAGGGACGTCGCGGGCGGCGATCGGCTTTACTCCGTCCTGCCCGGACAACCCGCCGCGATTCCGCGGCCCTCTCCCGCCGCGACCTCGCCATGACCAGCGCACCCGAACCGCCCGAGCCCACCGAGCCCGACTCGATCCCGACGCCGGAGCCCCAGCCCGTCGACGCAGCCGACTCCTCGCTGCCCGCGGAACCCGCTCCCGTCGCGCCGGAGGCGGCTCTGGAGGCGGAGCCGACCCCCCCGGCCGCTCCCGCGCCGGCCCCGGAGGCTGTGGCGTCGGCGGAGGAGGGCGCGGAGCCTGCGCCGGCGACCGAGCCCGCGCCGGCCCCGGAGCCCGTGCGGGAGGAGGCGCCGGAGCCGACCGCCGCGTCGGCCGTCGAGGGTGCGCCGGCCGCCGAGGCCATGCCGCTTGCCGAGGCGGCCCCGGCCGTTGCGCCTGCGCACGCCTTTGCGGCGGCGCCGATTCTTGAGGCTGCGCCGGCCGTTGCGGCTGCGCCGATTCCTGAGGCTGCGCCCGCCGTTGCGGCTGCGCCGGCTGCGGAGGCCGCGCCGGTGGCCGAGGCTGCACCCGCCGCGGAGGCCGCGCCGGTGGCCGAGCCTGCACCGGCCGTCGAGGCCGAGCCGGCGGTTGCGGCGGCGCCGGCCACCGACGCTGCGCCGGCTGACGAGGGTGCGCCTGGGGGCGCCGCGCCCGCCGAGGCCGCTCCGGGCGAGTCCGTTCCCTCCGACACGGCGTCACCCGCAGAGGCGGCGACGGCTCCCGGGTCCGCGCCGAGAGCCGATCGGCCTCACGGCCAGGGGAAGTCGCGCCGGCCGGACAGGCCGGCGCGTCCGCGCCGCCGCCGGCCCAACGCCGCGCAGAAGCACCGCACCGCGTTCTTCAACCGCTTGACCGAGTTGCGTCGCGCGGAGCAGCCTGCGGACGTCGCGAGCACGGGTGGCGCCGCCGGCGCGCCGGACGTCGACGCCCCCGCCGGTGCGGCGTCCGCCGACGCGCCCGAGGTCGTCGCGGTCGGAGCCCCCGACGGGGAGGCGCCCGCGTCGACTGGCGGCCAGACCGACGAGACCACGGCTTCGGCCGCCGGCGTCGCCGCGGCTCCGGCCGCAGCCGACGCTTCCGTCCCAGACGCGGCAGCCCCCGCGGCTCCCGCCCCCGCGGCTCCCGCCGCTGACGGGCCCGCGGCTCCCGTGGCCGAGTCCGCGGCAGCTCCGGCCGCCGAGGAGGAGCCCGCGGCTTCCGCCGCCGAGGAGGCCGCGGCAGCTCCGGCCGCCGAGTCCGGCGCCTCGATGCCCGCGGGGCAGGGCGACCCCGCGACCGGCGACGCCGCCCCCGCGGGCGAAGACGGCGGCGCCGACGCCGGGCCGGCGGTCCCCACGCCGCGGGTCCCGCGGCTGGTGATCGCGATCGAGCGCGTCGGGGGGCCCGAGGCGGTCCGCGCCGCGCTCGCACCCAAGACCGACGAGAAGGGCCAGCCGATGAAGTGGGCGGCGGTCTGCGCGGAGGCGGCGACGGGGCTGAAGCCCGGCGACCCGCTCTTCCTCGCCTGGATCCGCCTCGCGGCGACGCCGGTCCGCACGATCAAGGGCGAGGTGACCGAGCGTCCCGAGCGCGGAGGTCCGGGAGCGCGTCGTGGCGGTGCCCCCGGCCAGGGGGGCGGCCAGGGCGGTGGCGGAGGGGGCCGGCCCGGCGGTGGTGGCGGCTTCGGCGGCGGCGGTGGCTTCGGCGGCCGTGGCGGGGGTCGCGGCGACCGGGAGGACCGCGGGCCGAAGGTGACCGCGAAGGATCTCGCGGGCGCGCAGGACGGCAAGATCGGCACCAGCGTCCGCTTCGTGACCGACGACTCGGCCGAGCGCCGCGAGCGCGACCGCCGCAAGAAGGAGGAGCGCGAGGCCAAGCGCGAGGCCGAGCGCGCCCGCTTGGAGCGCCTGGGCTACTGAGCGCCGGGCGCCCGCGGCCCCCGGGGTGCGGACGCCGGCGCTTCTCGGTCCCTCTTCGCATCGAATCTCGCGCGCGGGTCGTCCGCGCGCTCGTCGATCCGAGTCGAACCGGCGTCCTGGTTCGGGCGGTTGGCTCGGGCAGGCAGAGGCCGAGTGCACGCGACCCGCCCGACATGACGCCACCCTGCAACCTCCGTGCCGTGCCTCGCGATCGAGGTTCCCGCCCGCTCGGGTAAGGTGCCGGGCATCCGTCGGGCGGTCGGACGGCTCGGCCGTCGCGCCGAACTCGACGCCGACCGCGTGGCGGACGTCACCCTGGCCGTCGGTGAAGTCTGCTCCATCGCCGGCGTGCACGCCTACGCCGTACGCGAGCCGGGGCCGCTGCGCGTGACCGCGGACATCACGGTGCACGGCCCGCGGGTCGTCGTCGCCGACGAAGGCCGCGGGATGGCGCCGTGTTCCGACTCCCCAGGGCTCGGGCTCGGCATCCCGCTCATGGCCGCGCTCGCCATCACGCTCGAGGTCCACGAGGCTGCGGTCGGGGGCACCGAGGTCTGGATGGAGTTCGCGGCCGCCTGGTCCCCGGCGAGTGGCGAGCGGGTCCGCACGGCCTGAGCGTCGAGGTCAAACCGGACGCGCGCGCGTCCGGTTTGACCTCGCGAACGCTGCGGTACCCGGGCTCCATGACGAGCCCCATCACGATCCAGAAGTTCCTCAAGGGCGCCGAATACCCGGCCGATCGCGACGACCTGCTCTCCGTCGCCGAGGGCAACGAGGCACCCGAGGACCTCATCGAAGCGCTCGAATCGCTCGAGGAGGCGACCTTCGACGGACCGGACGAGGTCGTCGAGGCGCTGGAAGACTGACCGGCGCCGGACGCACGAACGGCCCGGAGGGCCGGGCCGTTCGCGCGAGGAGCCGGAGGAAAGGCTCCCGCTAGATGGCTCGTCCGCGGCCCAGGCGGCCACCGGAGCCGATGCCGGCGACCAGCACGAGGATGGCGGCGACGATCGCGACGATGGCCGGCAGGCCGAGCGCCACGGCGACGAGGTAGACGACGACGGCGATGACGACGGCGATGAGTGCGTGGACCAGAAGTGACATGCGGTTTCTCCTCCTTAGGGTGTGACCGTTGTGATGCCCGGCGGCGGCAGGCCGGAAACTGGGTGGACGGACGTTGGACGAGCCGCAGGCCACCCCGCCGGGGCCGCATCCGGACCCCCGCCGGCCCGGCGCCGTCTACGACGCCAGGTCGTTGCCCGGGTCGCGGAGGTCGCCCACGAGCCGCTCGCGCAGGAGCGCGAACGCGACCGCGGCCGAGACGCCGCGCAGCAGCCGGCGCTGCGTGTCGGTGAGCTCGGCCTGCTCGTTGACGACGACCAGCAGCGCGCCGAGGCTCTCGCCCGCCGCCAGCATCGGGACGGCGAGCACGGAGAGCCCGTCCGGGGCGCCGAACGCGCGGGTGGTCTCCGCGGCGAGCCACGTGGTCTCACCGTCGCGCAGCGCCGCGGCGAGGTCGTCGAAGCGGGTCACCGTGACCATCTCGGGGCCGAGCAGCCCCCGCGCCGAGCGCCCGAGCACGAGCGCCCCCGCCATCGAGGGCGCGATCGCGGCGTCGACCGCGCCGAGCCGCCGCACGAGCACGGCGGTGGCGTCGGCGATCGCGTTCATGCCCGAGCTCAGCCGGAAGATGTCGGTGATCGCCGCCAGGGCCTCGGCGAAACGCGCGTCACGCGCCGAGCGCTCCCGGAGGACCTCGCCCTCTCGCTCGACCTCGGCCAGCAGTTGACGCGTGCGGCGCTCCCGCGCGGTGTCGATGCCGATCAGCGCGACGAGCGGGCGCTCACCTCCCTCGTGCGGGAGCCGGTAGGCGATCGAGTGGGCCCCCGAGCGCAGGCCCGCGGTCCAGTCGGGATGCTCGCAGCCCGCGGCGACGAGGTCGTCGGTGAACAGCCGCCGGAGCGTCTCGCAGCCCGGCTCGCCCGCGAACCACGGCGCGAGCGCCAACAGGTCGTCGCCTGGGCGCGGCGCGCCGGGACGGTGGCGGACCGCGGCGTTCACGAACTCCACGCGCAACGGCTCGGGGCCCGAGAGCGCGACGACGGCCACCGGGGCATGCTCGGCCAGCGAGGCCCGCGCGGCGCCGGAGATGCCGGCGTCGACGCGCAGGTCCGTCGCCTCGATCGCGGACGGGATCGGCACGCCGCTCTCCACCGCGCGCCGCACGGCGACCACCCGGGCGACGTCGTCGACCGCGTAGCGGCGCGCGCCGCCGTGCGCGCGGACGGGCAGCGGGAAGCCGTGGCGGCGCTCCCAGGTGCGCAGGCGCTCGCGCGAGACGCCCGTCAGGGCGGCGAACTCCGTGGCGCTGACCGTCTGGCCGCCTTTGACCACGCCCGGAGTGTGAACCATCTCGGCCGCCCACGCCCGATGCGCAGCGCGAGTGGCGCCGCCCGCCACGTCGCGCCGCGGCAGAATGGGGGGACGGCTACGCGAGACCTCGAGCGGGTATCCGTCTCCCATGCCGATCACCCTCGAGGTCCCGCAGTACCCCGCCGACCCGTCCGGGCCGATCATGCCGACCCCGGCGCCGGAGATCCCCGCCGACCCGGTGACCGAGCCGCCCGCGCCCGAGCCGGTCGGCCCGATCATCGACGATCCGGCCCCGGCGGACGTGCCGCCGCCGGACGACGCCCCCGAGCCCCAGGAGGTCTGACCCGGGGAGCCGTGGAGGCCACGGGCTTCGCGGCGGCCGCGCTCGACGGCTTCGCGCCGCCGTGCGGCGCGCGCGGTGACCGGGTTCGCCGGCGCACCACCCTGCCGAGCCGACGTCGCGGCTGGGGTACCCTTGTGCCCATGGCTGTCCCGCCGTTGGAGACCCGCCCCTGCGGCGGCCGCTACACCGACCTCGTGCAGTCGATCGGCAACACGCCGCTCGTCGAGCTCAAGCGGCTCTCGCCCAAGCCCGGCGTCCGCATCTGGGCCAAGCTCGAGTCGACCAATCCGACCGGCTCGATCAAGGACCGCGTGGCGCGCGCGATGATCGAGGCCGCCGAGGAGAAGGGCCTGATCCGCCCTGGGCAGACGATCCTCGAGCCGACCTCCGGGAACACCGGGATCTCGCTGGCGATGATCTGCTCGCGCAAGGGCTACAAGCTCAAGGTCGTCATGCCCGACAACGTGACGCCCGAGCGCACGCAGCTGCTGAAGATGTACGGCGCCGAGATCGTCTTCTCACCGGGGGACCAGGGCTCCAACGGCGCCGTCGCGATGGCGCTGGAGATGGCCGCCGCCGACGTCTCGTACTACATGCCCTACCAGTACGGCAACGAGGCCAACCCGCTCGCGCACTACAACGGCACGGCGCTGGAGATCCTCCACGAGCTCGACGGCCAGGTCGACGCGTTCGTCGCCGGCCTGGGCACCGGCGGCACCCTGATGGGCAACGCCCGCCGCTTCAAGGAGGAGCTCGGCGACCGCGTGAAGATCGTCGCGGCCGAGCCCATGCAGGGCGAGCCGGTCCAGGGACTGCGCAGCCTCGACGACGGCTTCATTCCCCCGATCATCGACATCTCTCTCCTGGACCGCAAGATCTTCGTGACGAACGAGGACGCGATCGTCTGGACCCGCAAGCTGCTTGACGAAGAAGGCCTTTTCGTCGGTGTTTCGTCGGGTGCCATCGCACGGGTCGCCGTCCGGATCGCGAACGAGATGGACGAAGGCAACGTCGTCTTCATCGTCTGCGACGACGGCTGGAAGTACCTCTCGAGCGGCATCTATACGCAGCCGATCGAAGAGATCCAGAACCTCGATTCCACTCTCTGGTGGTAGCCCGATGATCCCGAACGTCGGGCCCATGGAGATGATCGTGGTCGTCGTGATCGCGCTGCTGGTCCTCGGGCCGAAGAAGCTCCCCGAAGCCGGCCGCTCGATCGGGAAGGGGCTGCGGGAGTTCAAAGACGCGATCTCCGGCGCCTCGGACGACGAGGACAAGGTCGGCCGCCACCCGCACGACCCGCCCCGCCGGCAAGCCTGATGCACATCACCGCCGAGCAGCTCGAGCTGATCACCGAGCACGCGCTGC
>JBBQEV010000069.1:0-22146 GCA_038321325.1 Solirubrobacterales bacterium | reverse complement strand
ACGGGTCGGTGCGGACGTCGAGGTCCCGCCGCTCCAGCAGGTGCTCCGCGGCCGGCTGCTGACCGGGGGGCGCGACCGCTACCTCCGCAACGACCCCGCCGAGGGCGCGCAGAAAGCGAGCGCCGAGCCGCTCTGGTGGCCGCCGGCCAAGGTGAGCGGGAAGTACCTGTCTCCCTACCTCGTCGCGAAGGACCTCGTCCACCTGCCGGCGCACGCGGGCCCGCCGGTCACGGGCGTCGACGTGCACGTGGAGGTCGGCTGCCAACGGCTCGTGCCCGGCGGACTGATCCGGGCGGACCCGCTTCGCCCCATCACCCCGCTCCACGTCGGCCTCCGCGGCTGACGCGCGAGCCGACCGCGTCAGCAGCGGAGCGCGAGGAGCCGAGCTCCCGGGTCGTCGTCGTTTTTTGCGGACGTCGACGTCGGCCGCGAGCCCGTCACGGGCGGCGGTTGCCGTCGCGCCGACGAATCGCGAGCGAAGAGGGGTTGCTGGCCCGGAGAGCCAATCGACCATTCGGCCAGTGTTCGAGGCGGCTATTTGAGGAGGCGCGATATGGCGCCGAGGCGTGGGCATGTCGGCGAATCGCGGCTCGTTCGTCCTCCTCCTGGCCTTGTGCGCGGTCATCGCGGGTACCGGTTCGGCGCAAGCACGTGTGGTGCAGGCGGGACAGCTGCAAGAAACCACCGGCGCCCGTCTTGTCGACGCCGGCGTGCGCCATCATCGAGCGCTTGAGCTCTCCGGCGCCATGGCTTCGATCGGTGTACGAGCGGGTGGCTTGGTGCGCTTACGAGTGCAGGTGAGCGCGTGCGCATCGACCGCGCGTCTCAGCGTCGCAGCGGGTACGGCGCGCGTCTCCCGGGTCGTGCGGGCGGGAAGCTGGCGTACCGTCGCGGTGCGCCTCCCGGCCAAGATGAGCGCGGTGCGGCTCGCAGCGACGGCAGCCGGTCGGCCCGCGTGTCGCGCTGCGCGCCTGAAGTGGGTCGCCGGGCGCGTCGCCCTCGTGGCGACCGCGCGGGGCTCCTCGATCGCGACCCCCGCCACCTCCACCCTGCGGTGGGGCCTGATCGGGAACCGCGTGGATCGAACCGCGGAGGAGCGTGCTGCTGGGTTGAGCTTCAAGGTGGTGCGGCTGAGTTGGAAGGACTTCGAGCCGTCCGACGGCGTCCGGTCGGCGAGTTACGTCGAGGCCAAACGGCAGGAGATCGCCGCGCTCGCGGCCAACGGGATGCGCGTCGTGCTGGACCTCGGGTTGCAGGACACGCCGCAGTGGCTGCACAAGTACAGCAACAGCTACCTGGTCAACCAGTACGGAGAGCGGTGGACATCGGCGACCGACGGGGACCTGGCGATCGACAAGTCCGACGCGAACCTGATCTTCAACGCCGAGCTGCGCAAGCGCGCCGCAGGCTATACCGCCGACGCGCTGGGACTCTTCGGAGCAGGGGCGATGGCGGTCCGCATCGGCGGAGGCCGCTACAACGAGCTTGGCTATCCGGCCGCCCGCACTGCTGCAAACGCCAACACCTACTGGGCTTACGACGCCCTCGCGCAGGCGGGCTCGCCGGTCCGCGGTTGGAAGCCGGGCAGCCCGTCTGCCAACGGCGAGGCCGGACGGTTCCTGGAGTACTACCTGGGCGCGCTGGAGAAGTTCCAGCGTTGGCAGATCGCGACCGCCCGCCGCGCGTTCGCCGGCCCCCTCATCGTCCTGCATCCCAGCTGGGGGCTGCGACCCGGGCAGGCCTCAGGCGCGGTCGCGCGCAACCTCGACGGCAGCACCTCGGCAGAGATCAACGGGGAGGTCCAACGCGGGCATGACGTCGCGCGCTTCGTCGCCGCAGTCGCCGACCCGCTCGTCTACCCCGCGACAACCTGGCTCGACGCGCCGTACGGCAGCGACGCGAGCGCTAACATGGCGGATTGGCGGCCCGTGCACTACCTCGCCGATCTCGCTGCTCGCCACCCGAGCCATCCGCAGGTCTGGGGCGAGAACACCGGGCAGGCCGACCGGGCAGCAGTCGACTTCTCCGCCGCTCAAGCGCGGCGCTTCGGCGTCGGCGGTCTCTCGTGGTATCGGGAGGAGGAGCTCTTCTCCGGGAGCTTCGCTACCCTCGACGATCTCCGAGGGGTCATTGCGGCGACACATTGAACGCCTCTGTCTGGTCGCGCGCTCGATCTCGGCGGCCAACTTCCCCAGCCTGGAGGGCAGAGTGAGAACATGGAGTTGGCAGGGCCTCGTTTCGTTCATGGTGCTCACCGCTGGCCTCTCGGCCTGCGGCTTCACGGGCGAAGGAGCCTCGACCGACTCTGCATCCAAGCCGGATCCTCGGCCGCGGATCGAGGGCAAGTGGCGCGTCACGTACACCCCTCGGGACGGAGACCAGGGCCCCGAGCGGGTTGCGTGGACGGTGGCTCCGGCCTGCCCGCAGGGCGCCTGCGCGATCCTCATCAGATCGAGCAACGGCAATCGCTTTCGACTCGCGTTCGACGTGGCCACGGGCGTCTACGGAGCGAACAAGGTCTACCGGAGGGACTGCACCAATCCCGCGGTCGGGAAGGTCGCCGCCCGCAAGGCCTACCGCAATCGCGTGATCTCGTCGTACGGAATCGCCAAGTCCGTGAGCAGCGCCGAAGGCCTGGTCGCCACCGAGATCTTCGGGGTCAGGCGCACGCCTACGACGCTCAAGCCATCCGCGAACGGCAAATGCGAGCCAGACCTCGCCGTGAACGTCGAGAGCGTGCGCGGCGTGCGGGTCGGCGCTCCAGCCGGCGCCATCGAGGCTCCGCCGTCCGGGCAGCGCTAGCGTCGGGTGCAAGCGGCAAGGCCCGCACGGGCGACGGTCGTGGCGAGTCGGCCGAGTTCGCCGCGCCGGCCTTCGCGTCGCCGTGGCTCGGCCGCGCCGGGCGGGCGGGCCACGCGCGCACGCTCGATCTGCCGGCGGTCGTTGACTGCGACGAGTTCCCAGGCGGCCGCTGTCCCGTCGGTCAACGGCTGGAACGAGGAGCCCTCGGCGTCGCTCCACTGCACCGGCAGTTCGGTCACGGGGATCCCGGCCGTCGCCGCCAGGGAGACGATCTCGACGTCGAAGGCGAAGCCCTCAGCGCGTGATTGGGCGAACAGTCGGCGTGCGGCGGTCGCGTCGAAGAACTTGAAGCCGCACTGGGTGTCGGCGACGGTGGGGGCGATCGTGCGGGCCATCGCATGGAAGGCCGCGCCGCCCAGGCGCCGCCCGGCGGTCTGCTCGGTGAGGTAGTTCCCGCCGGGGCAACGTCGCGAGCCGATGACGACCTGGTCGCCCGTGTTGAGGAGGTCGACCGCTGGGCCGATGTTCGCGAGGGGGGTCGAGAGGTCTGCGTCCATGAATCCGACCCAGCGCGAGCCGGTGGTGAGCATGGCTCGGCTCACGGCCGCGCCTTTGCCGGGCGTCGAGCAGCCGATCGCGGTGATCGGCACCGTGGGTGAGCTGATGGTGTCGACGATGTCCAGCGTGGTGTCGGTACATCCGTTGTCGATGACGACGATCGCGGCAGACCACGGCTGCGCCTCGAGGTAGGAAGCGAGGGCGATCAGCGTCGGGCCGATGCGGTGCTGCTCGTTGAGGGCGGGGATCACGACTTCGAGATCTGCCACGGGGCGAAGCGTCGCCGGCGGGGCGCGGCCGTGGGGTCTGCTCGAGTGCGGGGGGACGAGATGCAGTGGGGTCATGGGGTCTCCGTCGGTGGGAACGGGCGCGGGCGGCGCTGAGGAGCCGAGGATGCATTCAGCGCTTGGGAGTTGCGGCTTGCGGTGGGTTGCTCGAGTGCGTAGAGCACGAGGAAGTTGTCTTGGCTTGAGCGCCACCGACCGGCGGTCGTGGCGTGCCGTGCGAGGTAGTCGGCGAGCGCGGGGGTCGCGGCGCCGTATCCCTGCGCGATGAGTTGGGTGCTGATGAGCACGTAGTCGACGCCTTGGCGACGGAAGTCGGCGGGCTTGGTCCAGACTCCCAGGCGCACGTTGGGGAGCAGGAACTGCCCGACGTCCTCGGTCACCGCGACCGTCGTGCCCGCCGGGAGCTCTCGTTCGACGTAGGCGACGGCGCTCGCGTAGCCGTTGGAGGTGGTCGTGTGGACGTGATACCAGGCGGTCAGCGAGGACACGAGGATCATGACGGTCGCGGCGAGCAGGACGGGCTTGACCAGGGCCGGCCGGACCCACCGCGCCTTGCGGGGCGCGCTGGCCAGCAGCATCCCGGCGATGCAGATCGTCGTCACCGAGGGGATGAGCAGGAAGTAGAACATCTGCTCCTCCAGCGTCCCGAAGAGCTTGGCGTAAGCCAGGTACAGGACGGCGCTGAGCTGCCAGAAGCACAGCAGCAGGCGCGCGTCGGAACGTGCACCTCGGGCGCGCCAGTGCGCGGAGACGATGAACAGCGCAGCGATCGAGCCGAGGGCGATCATCGCGTAGGACGCTGAGAACTCCGAGAGGTTGGCGATCAGGCGGTCGCCGAGCGTCGGGCCGCTCGCCCGGTCGAATCCCGTGACCCGGTCAGCACCCGTCAGCCGGCGAAAGCCGCTGGTCTTCTCGGAGAAGAAGACTGAGAGGTCGCCCGCGCGGAGGAGGCTCAAGAGGTAGACGAGGTAGACCGCGCCCGCCGTCGCCAGGGTCAGGACCGCCGAGGGTCGCCGCAACGCTCGCCCGGTGACCAGCGCGGCGAGGAGGGCGGGGGCGAACACGAGCAGCGCCGTGTCCTTCGTCAGGGCCGCGCAGCCGAACAGAAGCCCGGCCGTGATCGCCCGGGCCCGGCCCGGCCCGGCCCGGTCGCCTCCTCTGATCAAGACCAGGTACGCGAGCGCGATGAAGGTCATCGCGGCGGTCTCGAGGAACAGCCGGCTGTCGAACCGGATCGCGAAGGCATCGACGGCGAACAGTGCCCCGGCCACCAGTCCGATCTTCTTGGTCGTGACGCGCTCGACCATCGCGATCAGCGCCGCGCACGTGACCACCGAGAGGGCGATGTTCAGCGGCCGGAAGGCCAGGATCTCCCCAGACAGCAGCCGCGGGCTGCCGAGGATGCGGATCAGCCCTCCGAAGACCCAGAAGAACATCGGTGGATGCAGGAAGAACGGCTTGTCGTACAGCAGCACGCCGTGGCCCGCGGCGACCGAGCCGGCGAGCTTGGTGTAGCTGACCTCGTCGATGTGGATGTCGTAGGCGGTCGCGACGTGGAACAGCCGCAGGCTCCCGGCGGCCACGACGACAACGAGCGCCGGCCAGCGCGCAGCGAGCGTCCGCCGCGCCGGTAGGCGCCGGGCGATCATCGGCCCGCCCGGGCGGTGCTGGCCGCCAGTTCGTACACGGCCTCCTGGGCGGTGCAGAGCGCATCCCAGTCGTAGGCTCGGGCGGCTGCGCGTCCGCGGTCCCCGCGCCGGCGCCGATCGGTCGGATCGGCCAGGAGCGCCAGCACCGCGGTGGCGTACGCGCCCGTGTCGAACGGTTCGACGAGGACCCCTCCACCGCGGTCGACGATGTCGCGCAGGCAGTGGATGTCGTAGGCGACGACCGGGGTGCCGCAGGCCATCGCCTCCAGTGCCGTAATGCCGAACGTCTCATAGCGGGAGGGGACGAGGACGACCGCAGCCGCCGCCAGCATGCGCCACTTCTGCGTTCCCGTCACCCGGCCGGCCAGTCGAACGTGCGTCTCGAGCCCCAGCTCGGCGACCATCTGGGCCACGCGTCGCGCGTCCTTGCCGTCACCCGCGATCGTCAACCGCGTCGTGGGCCGCCGGCGCACGATCTCCGCGAAGGCGCGCAGCAGGAGATCGACGCCCTTCTGGTCGAACTCGAGGCGGCCGAGGAACACGAGCTCGGACCGGTCGGCCGGGGGGCACTCGTCAGGCGCGGCGAGTGCGGCGGTGACCGCAACGTGGTCGACGCCGTTGGCCACGACGGTCACCGATGCCGTGGGCGCTGCCGCTCTCAGGCGTCGCGCGAGATCGTCGGAGACGGCGATCAGGTGGCGGTGGCTGCGGGTGCCCCAGCGCTCCAGCGCGAGCATCGGCCGCAGCGGGAGCTTGTACTGGCGTGCTTTCTCGCGGGCGAAGTAGCCCTGCACCATCCCGACGGTCGGTCGCCGCGTCCAGTGACCGACGGCGACGCTGGTCGTCGGCGGCGCGAACTCCTCGACGACGAGATCCGGTCGCAGCCGACCGATGGCGAGGGCCGCCGCGGCCGGCAACGCTGCCTGGTAGGTCATCAGGCTCGCGACGTAGCCGCGCGGGAGGCCGAGGTGGCGGTAGCGGACACCGTCCTCGTTGCGGCTTCGGCAGCCCCGGTAGGCCGCCGCGAGCACTTCGACCTCGTGGCCGCGAGCAACCAGGCGGCGGTTGATCTCGCGATTGCGCAGCGAGCCGCCGCCGCTGCCCGAGCGGCGATGGTCCTCGAAGGCCAGGTGCAGGATCCTCATGCCGCCTCGCTCGTGGAGGTGGCGCGGACGCGCCGAAGCGCGCGAAAGGCGAAGAGCGCGAACACACCGGTGATGGCGGCCGCCCAGAGCAGCGGTCCGCTGGCCAAGGCGGCGGTGGCGATCAACCCGACCGCTACGAGCCATCCGACCCAGGGCCGCGGGAGCGACAGCGCAGACCAGCGGCGTGCGTCGCGCGCGATGAGCAGCGCGGCGAGCCCGGTGGTGGCAACGAGCGCGGCGGCGAACGCGGTGCTTCCGCCCGCCCGGCCCGCGCCGACGAGCAGCACGGGCTCGAGCACGGCGACCGGGACGAGGATCCGCAGCGACTCCCGGCAGCGGCCGCGAGCCTGATGGGCGGTCGTCAGCACGCTGATCAGTCCCACGGCCGCGCCGGCCACGCTCGTGAACCGCAGGAGCTCGGCGACATCGGTGTACGCGTCCGGCACGACGAGCGCGATGACCGCGCTGGGCACCGTCCAGCACGCGATCACCGTGGGGATCGCCAGCGCCCCGTACAGCGCGACCGCGTGACGTAGGTGCTCACCTGCCCGGCGATCGTCGCGGGCACGCGCGATCGCGGTGTAGACGGCCAACGAGATGGCGACGGAGACGAAGAGCGGGATCCGGCCGAGCACCGCCGCGACCTGATAGCTACCGCGGGTGGCATCCGTGAACCCGGACGCCTGGACGGCCAGCGCGTCGACGGCCCCCAACGCGGAGAGCGACACCTGCACCGCCCCGAGGGCCAGGCTCTGTCGGATGAGCAGCCGTACGGCCCGAGCGTCGCCGCGCCGCAGAGGAAAGCCGCGACGTGCGGCCCAGAGCCCAAGGCCGAAAAGGATCCCGCTGGCCACCGGGAATCCGAGGAGCGCTGTCGCCCCGGACTGCGAGAGCAGGGTCAGGGCCGCGAGCCCGACCGAGACACGGACGACGAACTCGACGACGCGCAGCCCGGCGATCGCCGCGACTCTGCCTTCGCCCTGGAGGAAGCCGAGCGGGGCGGCGACGAGCGACAGGCACAGCGCGCTGACGCCGGTCACCAGGCCTACGGCGGGTCCCGCGAGCGCCCAGAGCACCAAGCCGGCCACCGGGGCGGCGAGCAGCCCCTGGACGAGGCCGGCGGCGAGGCCGAAGTGCAACGCCTCGCGGCGCGCCTCACCGGTATCGGTGAGCGCCATCGAACGGGCCATCGCCCATGGAATCGCCGCCATGCATCCCGTCCCGAGGACCAGCAGGAGAGCCTGAGCGGCCGAGAAGCGCGAGAACTCAGCGGGATCGAGCGTCCGTACGGCAATCAACGAGTACGCGTAGTTGCCCGCGCTGATCAGCACGGTCGAAGCAGACAGGATGCCGGCACCGAGCTGCCACCCGCGCGCGGACTCGTCGGAGGCGACGCCATCTCCGTCCGGCGACGCCGACGATCTCACCGGCACATCAGGCCGCGGAGTCGTGGCGGCGTTCGTCACGACGACCGATCCGCGGCCCGGACGTGGCGGTCCGCCGACGTCAGGCTGCGCTCGTCCCGCGCTTCGAGCAGCGGCGCGACGGCGGCGACGATCGCCGCCGTCACTCTCACGTGGCCGTCGGGGTTCCAGTGCAGGCGATCCTCGAAATAGTCTTCCCAGCAGCGCAGGGTCGCCACGAGATCGACGAACACGACGCGCGGGTCGGTCTCGGCGATCCGGCGGATCACCGCGTCGACGCGATCGCCTGCCGCCGTCGAGCGCGGGAAGAGCCGCTCGTCCAGCGGATGCACGCCGAGCACGACGACATCGCTGCCCAACCCGTGCAACATCGCGATGAGCTCCACGAGCTGCACCGCGAACGTCTCGGGGGTCATCCGCGAACGACCACGGCTCATCGGGATCACCACCCGTTTGATCGCGACCTTCAACCGCGACGTTCGCCGCTGGCGCCGCCGCCGGTGCGGATCGCGGGAGTAGTAGGCGCGCGGTTGCAAGCCGGCGACGCCGTGCCAGCTGGACGGCGCGAAGCGGTTGATCAGACGGCTGACCGAGGTCCCCGGATGCACGATCGACTCCGCGCTGCCGTGCTGGACGACCGCCAGGGTCGGCGCGAACGCCGCGATCTCGGCCCTCAGCGCCAGCGACTCGTCAATCATCCGACCGGACTTGCTCAAATCCAACAGGGGCGGGTCGCCGAGCGCCTCGGCGAGCAGCGAGGGAAACGGTCGCCCACGCTCGCCCAGGCCCGACGCGATGCTGGAGCCCAAGACGAGCAGTCGCGTGCTCACGCCGCCCACCGCGACACTGACGGCTCGTCGGAGGCGACGCCATCTCCGTCCGGCGACGCCGACGATGTCACCGGCACATCAGGCCGCGGAGTCGTGGCGGCGTTCGTCACGACGACCGATCCGCGGCCCGGACGTGGCGGTCCGCCGACGTCAGGCTGCGCTCGTCTCGCGCGTCGAGCAGCGGCGTGGCGGCGGCGACGATCGCCGCCGTCACTCTCATGTGGCCGTCAGGGTTCCAGTGCAGGCGATCCTCGAGGTAGTCTTCCCAGCAGCGCAGGGTCGCCACGAGATCGACGAACACGATGCGCGGGTCGGTCTCGGCGATCCGGCGGATGATCGCGTCGACGCGATCGCCTGCCGCCGGCGAGCGCGGGAAGAGCCGCTCGTCCCGCGGATGCACGCCGAGCACGACGACATCGCAGCCCAAGCCGTGCAGCATCGCGATGAGCTCCACGAGTTGCACCGCGAACGTCTCGGGGGTCATCCGCGAACGACCACGGCTCATCGGGATCACCATCCGTTTGATCGCGACCTTCAACCGCGACGTTCGATGCTGGCGCCGCCGCCGGTGCGGATCGCGGGAGTAGTAAGCGCGCGGATACAAGCCGGCGACGCCGTGCCAGCTGGACGGCGCGAACTGGTTGATCACACGGTTGACGAAGGGTCCCGGATGCACGATCGACTCCGCGCTGCCGTGCTGGAGGACCGCCAGGGTCGGCGCGAACGCCGCGATCTCGGCCCTCAGCGCCAGCGACTCGTCGATGAGCCGACCGGACTTGCTCAAGTCCAAAAGGGGCGGGTCGCCGAGCGCCTCGGCGAGCAGCCGTGGAAACGGCCGCCCACGCTCGCCCAGGCCCGACGCGATGCTGGAGCCCAAGACGAGCAGTCGCGTGCTCATGCCGCCCGCCTTGACACCGTGATGATGCGACCGTCGGTGCGTTCGCCGACGACGAGCAGGTCGCTGCCCCGGGCGACGCTGAGCTGCGGGTCGACGTCGATTCCCAGCCGGTCGAGCATCTTCATGGCGTCGCTCTCGTCGGCTCCGTAGATCAGGCCGGTCAACACACCGTCGTTCACATGCCAGCCGTCGATGCGGCGACACTCGGTCAGGAGCCTTCGCGTCTCATGGTCGGTGGGCAGGTCCACGCGCGTGACCACGTTGCTCGGTGACCGGCGCTCGCGCCCGGCGCCGCGTTGGAGGTGATCGGCCTCCACGGCGAGCATCAGGGTGAGCTGATCGGTGGTGCGCTCCCAGGAGAAGCTCGCCGCCCAGCTGATCGCCTCGTCGGAGTAGCGCTCGGCCGTCCCCGGATCGGTCAGCAGCTCAAGCGTCGTGGCGAGCGCCGGCGCGAGGCGCTCGGCCGGATCGACCAGCCAACCCGTCACCCCGTCGTTGACGGCGTCGCGAAGTCCGGGAACGCGGTAGGCGAGGGCCGGGATACCGCGCGCGTTGGCCTCCAACACCGACAGCCCCCAGCCCTCTCGTGCCGAGGGGTTGACCGTCAGCCAGGCACGGTCGAGAAGCGCATCTCGCGCCTGGTCCTCGATGCGCCCGTGAAACGCGACGCGATCGGTGACCCCCAGCTCGCTGGCCACTGCCTCCAGGCGCTCGCGGTCTGATCCCGATCCGACGAGCTCGACGCGCAACCCCACCGCGGCCGGGATCTCGGCGACGGCTTCCAGCAGGAGCTCCAGGCGCTTCTGAGGCTCCAAGCGCCCGACGCAGACGATCGACGGCGTGACCGTCCGTGTCTCGCGCTGGGCGCGCCGGCCGACGTCGAGGCCGTTGGGCACGACCTTGATGGCTCCGCGGAACCCGAGCAGCCGGTGGGTCTCCTCCCGTGTCGACGGCGATACCGCGACGACGGGGTGGCCGCGGTAGACACGTCGGCTGACCGGCCCTTCGAGCGCCCGCCCCAGCGCGGCCATCGGCCGCGAGAAGTGCAGGCCGAACTGCTCCTGATGGACGTGATGGAGCACGGCGATCACCGGCGTCGTCGGACGGATCACCGTCGGGCTGAAGAACGGGATCCCGTTCTGGAAGTCGAGGACCGCGTCGATGTCTGCCCGGTTGCGCAGCAGCCAGCTGAGCGTCGCCGCGTACACGCCCAGCGTGCCGCCGGCGCGCACGATCCTCACCCCGTCGCGTGTCTGGAGCCGTCGTTGACCCGGCGCCCGCGACGTCACGAGGGTCACGCGGGCCCCCGCCGCGACGAGCTCCTGAGCGACCGACTGGCAGTAGACCTCGGCACCACCGGCCTGCGGATGGTCGAGATCGCGCCAGTTGAGCAGCACCACGTGGCGTGCCTTGACCCAGGCCCTCCCGAGGTGTGCTCGCGGGTTCGAATCGTCGGCGCGCCGTTCGGCACCGCCTGCCCTCCGGTCGGCGAGTATGTGCTGGTCGCCCGCGCGTGGCATCTCAGGATCCCTCGGTGGACGTCGTGCAGGACGGCGAGGTCGAGCGGCTGAGGGTGTTGCGCCGGCGACTGCTGTGCAGCTCGCGGTCCGCGCGGGCGATCAGCTCCGCGGCGGTCTCACCCGGCGCGAGCGCAGCGAAGCCGGAGGTGACGGCGCCCGCCTGCGGGCCGGCGGCCAGCGCGATCGAAAACGCCTCAAAGCGCGTCCGCGCGTCCGCGAGCGTCATGTCGGACATCGCGCACAGGAACTCGTCCCCACCGAGCCGGACGAGCAGATCGTACGGCCGCAGGTGTGCTCTGATGAGCTTCACGACGCACACCAGAAGCTCGTCGCCCGCGCGGTGTCCCAGCGTGTCGTTGCGGTGCTTCAAGCCGACGACATCGACGTACGCGACCACGAGCTGACCGGTGCGCCTGCGGCAGCGCTCGAGTTCTTGATCGAGTTCGGTCAGCCCGGCCGCCCGGGTGCGTGCCCCCGTGAGCGCGTCGACCTCCGCAGCCCGGAGCCGCTGCGCAAGCCATTCCCGGTCAGCCCGCGCAGCCAGCCGGTCGCGCGCGGCTGTCGTACGATCGTGGGCCGAAGCGACTCGATGCCGTTCCAAGCGGCCGCGATGCTCATCGGCGGCGTGGGTTGCGGCGAGGTTGAAGTCGCGCGCGTCGACCGCGCGATCTCTCACCGAGGCGGCTACGTCGCGTTTCTCTGCAGCAGCGTCGCGTCGGGTCGCCGCGTGAAGGCGGGCCCGCAGGGAGTACTCGACCTCACCGAGACCAGTGTCGACAACGCGTCCGCGGTTGCTGACGGTGGCACGTTGGCGTTGCTTGGAGAGCCGGTCGTCACAAAGGCCGTCTTCTTCGACGGCCGCGGTGTACCGCGTGGCAAGTTCGCCGGCTACGGCGAACTTCGTGTCCTGCGGCACAAGAATCTCCTCGTGGTTGCGCTACTGGCGAAACGACAAGGAGATCAAGCACCGCTGCCCGCTCAAACTCGTGAGCCAGCCTCGGCGACGCTGCCCTCCACTGGGGAATACTAACGGAGGCTCATGACGGTTCAATACTGGGCGTGTCGCCGTTCACCTGCGCGCCGTAGCCGACGACGCGTCCGTCTTGCGATCGGCCTACAGCTCGGGGCCGCCGAGGCTCGGTTGCAGTTCGTCGGGACTCACGAAGTCGTCGGAGGCGAGGACGAAGACCTCACAGAACATGTCCGGGTTCTGCTGGTTGCCGCTCATGAAGCCGACCACCCGCCGTCCGGTCGCCTGCTCGATGACCGAGGTGAACCGGACGCGCATGACCTCCTGGAACTCCATGCGCTGTTGGATGACGGCACCCGTCCGACCTCCCTCGAGCAGCGTCCGCTCGACCCGGGTGAAACCGCCTCGCAGCAGGCACACGACGAGATCGTCGTGGTAGTAGGTCTTGGCCTCGGAGGGGCCCACGCCGTAGAACTCCTTCAGCAGCGCGACCAACCCGTCGGAGACCTCGCTTCGCGCCACCCCGTGGTGCGCGGGCTGCGGCGAGTCAGTCATCTGACCCGAGCGGCCCGTTGGTAAGCAACACTGCGGCGATTATAGCCGCACGAAACGCTCGGTTGGTCGTCCCGTCGGTCCTCAATTGGTCGTCCCGTCGGTCTTGGCGCGCCGCCGTTTGTGACCTGCCCCTTCCTTACGCCTGCATCGGACACCGCTGAGGCGATCCTGGGGATAACCGGTTGGCCCTCAACCCATGACGACGGACGGACGGGTTCTCGCTGACCCGGACGGACGCGGAAAGCCCCCCGATTGCCACCTCCCCTCGCCGGCGGGAACCTCCTGGCGGCAAATCTCGACGTCTACGGTCGCCATCCTGCGCGAGCACTACGGCCGCGGCCCGATGAAGGCCAAGACCTACGCGCTGGACGACATCATCGTCGTCGTCATGCGCGGCACCGGCTTCACCCCATTCGAGCAGACCGTCATGGACGACGACGGCGCCGAGCGCGTCATCGCGATGCGCCACGACTTCCAGCGCATGATGGCCGACCGCTACAAAGCGATGATCGAAGAGCTCACCGACCGCACCGTCGTCGCCTGCCTCAGCCAAGCCCACGTCGAACCCGACATCACGATGGAGATCTTCGACTGCCGTGACCGCAGACGTCCGCCCACGGCGATCCCGGGCAGTCGTCGAGCCTCACCGCGTCCTCGTCGTCGGGGGTGGGACGGCCTCGGACGAGTAGCCAAGCACGGGGCGCACGTTCCCCGGCCGTGAGCCGATGAACGTGCGACGCGGCTCCCCTGGCTGGGCTACGCCCGACAGCCCCGCTCGCGCTGCCGGGCTCGTGTCAGAGCCCTTCGCGCCGTCGCCGCTCCCTCTGGAGGAGCCCCACGTCGGCCTCCGCGGCCGAGGCGGAGGCGGGCGCCGCGCCGATCGCTCAGCCGGGCCAGGTCCAGTCGCGGATCGCGGCCGGGTCGTCGCCGGTCGCGCGGGTGAAGGCGCGATGGCGCAGGCGCTCGTCGGCCATCTCCTGGCGCAGGCCGGCCGCCGCGGTGCCGAGTCCCGGCACGCGATCGATGACGTCCGTCACGAGGTGGAAGCGATCCATGTCGTTGAGCATCAGCATGTCGAACGGCGTCGTGGTCGTCCCCTCCTCCTTGTAGCCGCGCACGTGGATGCGGGCGTGGTTGGCCCGCCGGTAGGTCAGGCGATGGATCAGCGTCGGGTAGCCGTGGTAGGCGAAGATCACCGGGCGATCGGTGGTGAACAGCGCGTCGAACGCCGCGTCGGACAGCCCGTGCGGATGCTCGGCCTCCGGCTGCAGGCGCATGAGGTCGATCACGTTGACGAAGCGCACGCGCAGCTCGGGCAGGTGCTCGTGCAGCAGCGCGGTCGCGGCCAGCGCCTCCACGGTCGCGACGTCACCCGCGCACGCCATCACGACGTCGGGCTCCCCCGGGGCGTCGTTGCCGGCCCACGGCCAGATCCCGAGGCCGCGCCGGCAGTGCACCGCCGCGGCGTCGATGCCCAGGAAGTCCAGCGCGGGCTGCTTCCCGGCGACGATCACGTTGATGTACTGCCGCGAGCGCAGGCAGTGGTCGGCCACCGCCAGCAGGCAGTTGGCGTCCGGCGGCAGGTAGACGCGGACGACCTCCGCGCGCTTGTTGGCCACGTGGTCGATGAAGCCGGGGTCCTGGTGGCTGAAGCCGTTGTGGTCCTGCCGCCACACCAGCGAGCTGAGCAGGATGTTCAGCGACGGCACCGGGCGGCGCCAGGGGATCTCGGAGCTCACCTTCAGCCACTTGGCGTGCTGGCTCACCATCGAGTCCACGATGTGGATGAACGCCTCGTAGCAGTTGAAGAGTCCGTGGCGGCCGGTCAGCAGGTAGCCCTCCAGCCAGCCCTCGCAGAGATGCTCGCTGAGGACCTCCATGACGCGGCCGTCGGGCGCCAGGTGGTCGTCGGTGTCGAGGCGCTCGGCATCCCAGGCCCGGTCGGTCGCCTCGAGGACCGCGCCGAGGCGGTTGGACGCCGTCTCGTCGGGGCCGAAGATCCGGAAGTTCGCGGCGTCGGCGTTCTGGCGCAGCGCGTCGCGCAGGAAGCCGCCGAGCACGCGCGTCGCCTCGCTGGTCGTCGTCGCGGGCGCTCCCACCTCGACCGCGTACGCGCGAAAGTCCGGGAGCGCGAGGTCACGGGTGAGCTGCCCGCCGTTGGCGTGAGGAATCGCGCCCATCCGGCGTACGCCGCGGGGGGCCAGCGCGGCCAGCTCGGGGCGCAGCGCGCCCGCCGCGTCGAAGAGCTCCTCCGGCCGGTAGGAGCGCATCCACGCCTCGAGCTGGGCGACGTGCTCGGGGTTCTCGGCCAAGTGCGCCAGCGGCACCTGGTGGGAGCGGAAGGAGCCCTCGGCGGGGAGGCCGTCGACCTCCTTGGGCCCGGTCCAGCCCTTGGGGCTGCGCAGCACGATCATCGGCCAGGCGGGGCGCTCGGTGACCCCGCCGTAGCGGGCGGCGCGCTGGATGTCGGCGATCTCGTCCGCGACGCGGTCCAGCGTCGCCGCCATGAGCTGGTGCATGACCTCGGGCTCGTCGCCGCTGACGAAGTGCGGGGCGTAGCCGTAGCCCTCCAGCAGGCTGCGCAGCTCGTGCTCTCCGATCCGCGCCAGCAGCGTGGGGTTGGCGATCTTGTAGCCGTTGAGGTGCAGGATCGGCAGCACCGCGCCGTCCCGCGCGGCGTTGAGGAACTTGTTGGAGTGCCAGCTCGCGGCCAGCGGCCCGGTCTCGGCCTCGCCGTCGCCGACCACGCAGGCGACGAGCAGCTCGGGGTTGTCGAACGCCGCGCCGAACGCGTGCGCGAGCGAGTACCCGAGCTCGCCGCCCTCGTGGATCGAGCCGGGCGTCTGCGGTGCGACGTGGCTGGGGATCCCGCCGGGGAAGGAGAACTGCCTGAACAGGCGCCGCAGGCCGTCCTCGCTGCGCGCGATGTCCGGGTACACCTCGGAGTACGTGCCTTCGAGGTAGGTGTTGGCCACCAGCGCCGGGCCGCCGTGGCCGGGGCCGGCGACGTAGAGCACCTGGAGGTCACGGGCGCGGATGAGCCGGTTGAGGTGCGCGTAGACGAAGTTCAGCCCCGGGGTCGTGCCCCAGTGGCCGAGCAGCCGCGGCTTGATGTGCGCGAGCGTCAGCGGCTCGCGCAGCAGCGGGTTGTCGAGCAGGTAGATCTGCCCGACCGACAGGTAGTTGGCCGCGCGCCAGTAGGCGTGCAGCGCTGCGAGCTCGTCCTCGGCGAGCGGAGCTTCGGGGGCTGACGTGGTGAGAATCGCGCACATGCGTCCAGCGTGGAGGGCGCGGGTCGCGCGCGCATCGGGGAGAACCGCCGCTTCGCGCTGCGGAAAAGCCGCAGTCCGCCAGGCGGGCGCTCATCGCAGCCGTCCCCGCGCGATCGTCGTCGCCGTGGTCGTGAGGAGGTCCCGCGCCGTCGCGGTGATCGACACGCGCACGGTGCGACGGCCGCGGAGGTACGCGTTGCCGTAACGCGTGAGCTCGACCGGGAGCGTCTGCTGCGCCGTGGTGAAGAGCGGCAGCAGGCTGTCGGCGATCACCCGGTCGCCGTGCTTGATCCTCACCCGCGTCAGCCCGACCGCCGAGGCCTTCACGACCACGCGGACCCCATGCCGCGCGCGTGCCGTCCGGGCGCGCTGACGCAGCAGCCGCACCGAAAGGCGCAGGGGCGTCGCGGGTCCGCCGAAGGCAGGGTCGAGCGCGAACGACGGCGCCAGCACGGCCGCCGCGAAGCGGCCGATCGAGAAGCCCTCGCCCTCACCCGTCGGCTGGCTGACGCTGACGCCGACGGGAACCAGGTAGGAGCCGTCGGGCCGAGCGACGAGCGCGCCGCCGACGAAGCTGTTCTGGAGGAGGCTGCCGACCGGCCGTGGGCGTTGGCTGACCACGAACGAGGAGCCGCCGCCACCGAAGGGCAGGTCGACGTCGCGGCCCTGAGGACCGCCGACGAGCGCGCCGTCGGCCGCGACCAGCCTGACGTTCAGGCGGCCCCGCGGCGGCCCCGGGCCGGGCGCGAACGTGAACGCCTCCGGGCCGACGACGATCACCGAACCCCCGGCGGCCGGCAGGAGCTGGCTCGGGTTGATCTCGGTTCCGAGGCCGACGCGGCCACCGGAGCCGAACGTCGGGTCCGGCGCGCCCGCGGACGTGAAGCGGGCGAGGAACTGCCGGTACTTGATCGGCGGCAGGATCGGCCCGGTCGCGTCGCCTTCTGGCTGCGCGGCCTCGATCACGACCGCGCCGTCGTCCTGCACGAGCATCAGCGTGCCCGACGAGGACGGCAGGGCGACCGGCACGCCGCCCGCGAAGCCGGGGTCGGGAGCGCCGCTCGGGGTCAGCCGGGTCACGCGCAGCGCCGAACCCGAGGCTGACTGCGTCTGGGCCCCGGTCACGATGGCGGCGCCCGGCCCGAGCGCCACGCCGAAGACGCTCGCCCCGTCCGGCGCGGAGATCGTCGCGATGCCGCCCGCCCCGAACCCCGCATCGACCGCACCGGCCGGCGTCACCCGGGTGAGCGCCCAGCGGAAGCCCGGTGCGCGGCCCGGCGCCGGCGGCTCGGTGACCTCCCCGGTCGTCCCGGCCACGACGACCGCGCCGTCGCCCTGGAGCACGGCGCACGCCCGGCAGCCCCCGTCCACGCCGGTGACCGCGGTCCCCTCGACGCCGAAGGAGCGGTCGAGCGTCGCGTCGGCGTTCAGGCGCGTGAGCTGGAGCGGACCGGGCGAGAAGGACGGCATCGCGCGCTGCCCGACGCTGAGGAGCAGGAGCTTGCCGTCAGGCTGGCGGAGGACCTGGAGCAGCCCGAACGACGGGCCGCCGGGCGCGGGAAGCGCGCTCACCCCGTTCGTGCCGAACGTGCGGTCGAGCGCGCCGCGCGGGTCGATCTTCGCGGCGTAGAGACCGTTGCGCGTGGGCCCGCCCGATCCCCCGAACAGCAGCGCACCGCCGTCGGGCAGGGCCGTCGCGAACGCGGCGCCGCCGGCGTCGACGTTCTCCGCGACGGAGCCGTCGCCGACGGGGAAGACGATGCGGCCCGGAGCGGTGCTCACGGCCGGCCCGCCGACCGCCTGGGCGCCGGCGGGAAGCCCGAGCCCGGCGACCACGACGGCGGCAAGGAGGCGGGGACGGGGCAGGGACGGCGACACGGCTCACTCCAAGCGATGAGGACTACGGGGACAGGACCTACATGCGCGAACGGGGGCGGCTCGGCGAAGTGACGCGCGGCGTGGCGAAGAATCGCCGGTGATCTCAAGGCGCGCAACCGCGCAAGACCGCAGCGCGAATGTGGGAAACCCCGGATCGGCGCCGCGCCTGAGAGATCAGACTGGACGGTATGCCCGGCCGTACTCCACGAGCGCCCCCCGGCTGATGCTCCGCGAGACGCAGGATCTCGCAGCCGCGTTCCTCGCCGACGCCGAGGTGTTCCGCGGCGCCCCGGACGACGACGTCGCGGCGGTGTACGACCGTGCGGCCGACCGGTACGACCACTTTCGCGAGCTGTGGCTGCGCCTCGCGGGAGCGGGCGCCGAAGCGGCGATGCTCGCGGACCTGCGCGCCGTGCTGCGCCCCGGCGCCCGAGTCCTCGACGCCGGATGCGGCACCGGCGCCCTGGCGCGGACGATGCTCGAGATCGAGCCGGAGATCGAGCTCACGATGGTCGACCTCTCGGCCGGGATGCTCGCGCGGACGAGCGACCTTCCCGGAGCGCACGTCCACGCCAGCGTGCTGGCGCTTCCCTTCCCCGACCGCACCTTCGACGTGGTGGTCTCGGCCTGGGTGATCGAGACCGTGCCCGACCCCATGCTCGCGGTGAGCGAGTACCTCCGGGTCCTCGCCGACGACGGGCACCTCTTCTACTCGTTCTGCTCGCTGCCCCACGGCTGGTTCTCGCGCGCGGGAAGCGCGTGGCTGCGCGAGGCGGTGGGTCGGGGCTTCGCGGGCAACTTCCTCGCCGGCGACAGCATCCCGTGGCACGACTGCGACCACTCGCGCCTGCTCCGGTTCCGCCACGGCCTCACCACCGAGGTGGCCCTCCGGAAGTGCTGCGCCGTCGGAGCACCCGTGCTGCCCGATGCCGGGCAGGGCGTCCCGGCGCAGCCACCACCCCCATGACCTCGCCACCGGCCGGCGTAACCCTCCGCCGGCGTCGCCGTTGGGGGGACATGCCCGCCACCCGAGCCACCGTCGCCGTCGCCCTTCTGTGCCTCGGAGCGCCGGCCGCGACCGCCGCCGCCGCACCGTCCTGGAGCGTCCGCACCGTGGCCAGCGACGGTCCGGCGTTCTCGCGCGGCATCGACGTCCTCCCCGGCGGACGCGTCGCCACCCTCCTCGAGCTCGGCGCCTCGGGGCAGCGGACGCTCGAGCTGCGCGTGGGCACGCGACCCACGGTGCTCGCGCGCGGTCCCCACGGGTTCGGTCCGGTCGAGATCAAACACGACGCGCGAGGGCGCCTGACGGTCATCTGGTCGACGATCACCACCCGTCGCGGGACGCGGCGCCTGTTCGCCTGGACCGCCGGGCGCACGCAGACGATCAGTCGCGGCGCTGCCTCGGCCAACGTCGTGAGCTTCGCTGAAGCGTCCGACGGCGCTGCGGTCCTCGCCTACTACCAGCAGGACCGCCACGTCCGCGTCGCGCGGCGAGCGCCAGGCGCCGCCACCTTCGAGGCCCCGCAGGACCTGACGCCCGACCCGGGCGCTGCTGACTTCCCCGTCACCGCGGTCGCGCCCGGCGGTGACGCCGTGGTCGCCTTCGGTGACGTAGCGGTCCGCGCCCCGGGGGCAGCCGAGCCCTTCGGGCCACGTCAGCGGTTCGCGGGCGACGGCACGCGCTCGGGCGAGAGCCGGGTCGCCATCGACGACCAGGGCACCGCGGTCCTCGCCTTCCGCACGACCAGCCGCGACGCCGCGGGCGGCACGCGGAGCAGCGTGCGCGCGGCCACGTGGCCCGCGGACGCCCCGGCTCCGAGCGCCTCGGCGCTCCTCTCGCGCACGGCACGGGCGGGCGTGCCGGTCGCCGTGGCCACCGGCGACCAGGTGGTCGTGGCGTTCAAGGAGGCGGCCGACGCCACCTCGCAGGCCACCCTGCGCTCCGTCGTCCTGCGCTCCGACGGATCCTCGGTCACGTCGACGGGCGCCTTCCGGGGCGCCGTCGCAGGCCCGGTCACGGCCACGCGCTCGGGCACGGGGCTCCGCGTCTTCGGTCGCGACCGATGGGCGATCTCGGCGGTGCGCGTCGACGTGTCGGCCCGCCTCGGCGCGCCGGAAGTCGTCGCGCGCGACCCGCACGTCTTCGTCGTCGACCCGGCCGAAGCCGGCGGCCGCGCGGTCGCGCTGTGGACGACCCGCTTCGCGCCCACCAACGCCGCCTGGCGGGTGCGGATCGCGGTGCGCGCAGCGCCGGCGGGCTGACGGCCCCGCACGCGAAGACGTCGTTCCTGCGCACCCGGACACCGGAGTTAGCCTCTTGCGATGATCCAGTGCGCGCTCAACGGCGACTACGGCCGCGACGATCATCCGCGGGTGCCGGTCTCGCTCGCGCAGCTCGTCGCCGACGCGGCGGCGTGCAGTGTCGCCGGCGCGGGATCCGTGCATTTTCATCCCCGCCGGCCCGTGGACGCGATCGAGTCACTCACCGCCGAGTCGCACGACGCCGTCGTCGCCGCGATCCGCGCCGCTTGCCCGGGACTCGAGCTCTCGTGCTCGACCCAGGAGGACATCGATCTCGGCGCCGCGCCCGACCGCATCGCTGCGGTCCGAGCCTGGACGGCTCCGCCCGACGTCGTTTCGTTGAACCTCGCCGAAGGCGGTGCGATCGAGCTCGGCCACGCGCTGCTGGACTGCGGGATCGGGATCGAAGCGGGCGTCTTCACTCTCGACGGCGCGGCCCGGCTCCTCGCGGCACCGTGGGCCTCGCAGATCACCCGGGTCCTCGTCGAGGTCATCTACGAGCACGACGACGCGGCCGCCGTCGCACTCGCTCGCGCGATCGACCACCGCGTGGCCGTTCTCGAGCGTCCGCGACTGTGGCACGGCGACGCCCGATCCAGCTGGGCGGTCGTCGACGCCGGGCTCGCCGCGGGAGTCGACGTCCGCGTCGGCCTGGAGGACACACTCATCGGCCGGGACGGGAAACCCGCACCCGGCAACGGCGCCCAAGTCGCGGCGACGCTCCGCCGGAGCGACCGGGCACCACGCGCAGACGTCCCCACCGCCGAGCCTTGACGGTGATGACGGACGGCCCTCACGCGGCTTGCCCAGGCTGCCGTGTCCGGCTGCCTGCGCCCGAAGCACCACAGCATCCGTACATGACCTGCTCGCCCGCCTGTTGGGTGCGCTACGGCGACCTGCTCGCCGTCCAGTACGCGGACCCGCGGCGCATGGTCTTCCACCAGCTCGTCGTCGACGCCTACGCCGTGCAGCATCCGGACGGCGACGATCCCCGGGCGATTCAATCGGTCGGCATCCATCTGATGACCTTGTGCCTCTTCCTCGAGCGAGGCGCCGATCCGTCACGGGGAACGCGCCTGCATCGGCTGATGGTCGGTCGACCGGTCTTCCATCAGCTCGTTCCACCGTCACCGCGCGGAGAACTGACGATGCTGGACGTGCCCCTGGAGGGCGACCCTGAACTCGCCCGAGCCGCGTCGTACGCCTGGGCCGAGGACGTCTGGAAGTCCTGGCAGACCCACCATCCGACGGTACGAGAGTGGGTCGACACGTCGCGCTTTGGCCTGCGGGAATGACCGATCGCCGATCGCTCACCGGCTCAGGGGTTGTGGTTGACGACCTCGACGTTGTGACCGTCCGGATCGAGCACGAACGCCCCGTAGTAGCCGGGGTGGTAGGCGGCGCGCTCGCCGGGCAGACCGTGGTCTTCGTAGCCCGCGGCGAGCGCGGCAGCGTGGAAGGCCCGCACGGTGGCATCCGCTCCCGCGGCAAAAGCCAGATGGACGTGCTCGGCGAGCGGGCGCTCGTCGCGCACGAGCGAGAAGCTGTAGTCGTCGCCTCGGAACTGCACGCGATCCGGGGCGTCGTGCGCCACGCGGAGGCCGGCGTGCGGCGCGATCGTCGTGTAGAAGCGCCGCGACGCCTGCGGGTCGCGGACGCGGAGCCACAGGTGGTCGATGTGGCCGTTGGGCACGGGGCGCTCACGGTCGTCATGGACCGCTTCGATGCTGTTGCCGTCCGGGTCGAGCAGGAAGCCGCCGTAGTAGTCGGGGCCGTACATCGTGCGCGGGCCCGGGGCGCCGACATCCGAGGAACCAGCGTCGATCCCCGCCCGCCAGAACGCGTCGACGGCCTCGCGATCGGGCGCGCGGAAGCCTACGTGCAGGCCGTGGGTCAGAGGGTGCTCGCGATCCGGCGGACTCATGGCCCAGTCCTCCCACTCGACCAGCTCGGCGTCTGCGTGGCTCGGCTCGACGCCGAGCACGGAGAGCACGGTGCGGTAGAAGCGCTCGGATGCGCCGAGATCGGACACCGTGATCCCCACGTGGTCGAAC
>JBBQEV010000068.1:0-22220 GCA_038321325.1 Solirubrobacterales bacterium | reverse complement strand
GTGCGCGGCCGCGCGGCGCGGGCCCGCGCCGCGGCGGGCGCTCGAGCCCCGGCCCGCCGGGCAGCCGCGCCGCCGGGACCGGCGCGGCGTGCCTGAGGGCGGTGACCTCGAGCAGCTCCGGCGCGACGAGCTCCACGCCGTAGCGCGCCGCGGCACGCTCGTGGCGCCGGCGCCGGGACGACTGCGCCCGCGAGGAGACCGCGAGCGCCACCACGGTCGCGTACTGCGCGCGGAAGCCGTCGCGGTGGACCTCGAGGTCGCCCCAGGCGGCGATGGCGCCGAGCGCGAGCTCCCCGCCGGTGCGCGGCAGGCGCGGGTCGTCGGCGTCGGCGAGTGCGTACAGCCCGCACATGCAGCGGGGGTGCGGCGCTTCGTGCACCTCGGCGACGGCGGGGCCTCCGCCCCGCCACTTCGCGTAGTGGCAGCTCGCCTGGTTGACGCCGGGCCGCCACGGCCCGGCGATCGCGCCGAGCGAGAACGGCAGCAGCCAGCCGTCCGCGTCGACCGCCCATGTGCGGTAGCCGACGACGGCCTGGACGAGGTCGGGAACGGCGGCGGCGGTCACTCGCGAGCGGGGGAGCGGACCGGGACGACCGGCGGCGTCATCGCGCGGGAGGGGAGCGAGCCGGGGCGCACGGCGGCGTCATCGAGACGGCGTGCGCGAATGCCGCCGGGCGTCAGGCCGGGACCGGCTCGCGCGGATCGGTCCGCGCCGGCTCCGGGTCCCGCGCCGGCGGCGCGGGCTCGGGCTCCCGCGCCGGCGGCGCAGGTACGGGCGGGGCGAGCGGCTCGACGCGGATGCGCCGCGACGGCCCGGGCAGGTCGAGGGAGGTGGGGAACACGCGGCCGTCGAGGCTACCCCCGTTCCCGGACGTCCCCGCCCGTCGACCGGCCGAGCACCGGCCGCACGTCCGTGGCCGACTACCCGCCGCACGTTCGTCGTCCGGGCGCCGACGAACGTGCGGTGCGGCGTGCGCTCCCCCCGCGACGTCGCGACCTGCCCGCGGCTCAGCCCGTGAGCACCGCGTCGACGACCGCGAGCGCGACCTCGGCGCGGGTACGCAAAGACCACGCCCACACGTACTCCTGCGGCGCGTGCGCGCCGCCGCCCAGGGGCCCGAGGCCGTCGACGGTCACCCCGATCTCCGCGGCGAAGTGCGAGGCGTCGCTCGCCCCGCCACGGGCGTGCCCGGCGATCGGCCGGCCGAGCGCGGCGCCCGCGCGCGCGAGCACCGGCTCGACCACCGCGCGCGAGTTCATGCCCGGCCAGCGCCGGAGGTTCTCGGCCGTCAGCGTCGCGCCGCCGACCTCCGCGGGGACCGCGGCGAGGACGGCGTCGAAGGCCTCGAGGCGGTCGGCGCGAACGTCGCAGGTGAGCTCCCCGTGCGCGGGGACGACGTTGAAGGCGTCACCGGCGCGGATGACCGTCGGGACCGCGGTGAGGCGCTCGGGGCCCTCCGGGTCGTGGCAGCCCGCGACGGCCTGGGCGGCCGCGGCGAGCGCGAGCAGGGCGTTGCGGCCCATCTGCGGGGCCGCGCCGGAGTGGGCGCTGCGCCCGGTCGCGACGACCTTCAGCGTCCCGGCCGCCTTGCGCTGCACGACGACGGCGTCGCCGCCGTCCTCGGTGAGCTCCCCGGCCTCGAAGGTCAGGCAGGCGTCCCAGCCCGCGAAGCGCTGCGCGTGCACGAACTCCCCGAGCCGCCACTCCTCGTCGCAGACGAGCAGCAGCGCGGCCTCGGCGAACTCCGCGCGGCGCGCCTCGAGCGCCCGCAGGACGCCGATGGCCAGCACGTCGCCGCCCTTCATGTCGACCGCGCCGGAGCCGACGAGCTGCTCGCCCTCCCGCGTGAGCGACCGGTGCCCCGCGTGCGCGACCACCGTGTCGAGGTGGCCGACGAGCAGCAGCCGCTTGGTGCCCGTTCCCGGCAGGCGCGCGACGAGGTCCGGGGCGTGGCCCGGCGAGGAGCACGGCGGGCGCTCGACGACCGCCGCGTCCGGCACGAGCGCCGCGACGATCGCCGCGGCCTCGTCGGCGCCGCGCACGTCACCCGACGGCGACGACACCGCCACGAGCGCCTCGAGCTCGCGCTCGGCCCGCCCGGCGATCACCGCCGACCCAGCCTCGATCCAGGATGAGCTCATCACCCGAGGCTACGGGCCGACGCGCGCGCTACCGCCCGCGCCGCGAGCTCGGCCGTAGCGGCTGACGACCTCGACCGGCGGCCGACGGTTCACCCCAGCGTCGTCCACAGCCGCGTGGTGGGGTTGAACTGGCTCCAGGCAAACCAGAACGCCTGGTGGGAGGCGATCGTCCTGCCGTCGCCACCGCAGGCGCGCAGCCCGCCGCCGTCGGCGATCACCTCGACCCCCGCGAGGCGGACCGGCTTGCCCGCGGCCAGCGCCGCGCGGGCCCGGTCGACGGGGAAGGCCACGGGCCTCCCGTCCGGCGCAATCACGCCGAGCACCTGGGCCTGGACCGGCTGCCGGGGGTCGACGTCGCCGATCGGGAAGATCGGGCCGTCGTCGTCGCGCCCGCCGAGCG
This sequence comes from Solirubrobacterales bacterium, assembly GCA_038321325.1. Taxonomy (GTDB): domain Bacteria; phylum Actinomycetota; class Thermoleophilia; order Solirubrobacterales; family Solirubrobacteraceae; genus Paraconexibacter. The sequence goes on along the minus strand of JBBQEV010000068.1, from coordinate 19,678 downwards.
GGTCTTGGGCGTACTCCCGGCCGATCCCGCCGTCCTGCGCGACGATCCTCGTGGTGGGATGGGCCGCCTTCCAGGCTCCCCAGGTGCCGGTCACGACGCTCAGCTGGTCGAGCGTGACGCTCGCGTCATGCAGCCGGCCCGACAGCGCCCGTCCGGTGAAGGTGTCGATCGCCGAGGAGCTGTTGAGGTCGTACATCAGCTTGTTGGACCGCGAGAGCAGCCCCGAGGTCCGCAGGACCGGCGTGGTGACGCCCGCGGGCACCGACCCCAAGTCGTAGGCCTGCGCGGAACCGCACAGCGTGCAGTACGGGATGCCCAGGCGCCGCCCTCCGACGGTGACGTTGACCATCTCGTGGGTCTCCATGATGTTCTTCGGGAACGCGACCGCCTCGCCGCCGGCGACCACGCCGAACACGATGCGCTCGTCGGGGTACCAGTCGCCGCCACCGGCGCCGGTCAGGGCGGGATCGTCGAGCGCGGGGATGCAGCCGCGTGGGCAGGGCTCGCGGTCGCCAGCCCTGCGGTCGTCGATCTGGACGCCGCCCCAGGAGACCAGCCGCCAGTCGATCGCGGAGTCCGAGTCGGCGAAGAACGGCGCCCAGCCCGGCTCGATCGCGGTGAACAGCACGGCCTTGCGCCGGCGGTAGTCCGGCGGGGCGGGCAGGTCCCAGGCGATCAGGTGATCGGTGACGCTCCTCCATGCGCTCCGGGTGAACTCGGGATCGTCCCGGACGTCGACGCCGGTGAGTGCCGTGAAGGCGGCGACCAGCGGCTTTTCGTCTTGGGGCGCGGAGTTGACGCGCAGGAGGTCGGAGATCAGCCAGGCCAGGCGGGCGTCGCGCGTCCCGGCGACGGTCTGCAGCGCGCGCCGGTCCAGCCTGCCCGAGGTCGCGGCGGAGAGCAGGCCCGTGATCGCGTCGTCCACGCGGGCGCCGAGGGGCGCATCCGTGACCCGCGGCGCGGCCGAGAAGCGCTCGGGGGGTTGCGTCGCCGTCGCGGGGGCACCCGCTGGAGGGCCGGCGGACTGCCCGCCGCACGCGGTCGCCACCAGCGCCGCGGCCATCGCTCCCAGCGCCAGCGCTCGCCGGCCGTCAGCTGCCATAAGGCCTCAGACCCAGGCCAGGCGGATTTCGGTTCTCGGGAACCGTCCCGGCCCGCGCCGGGTCCTACCGGCTGATGACGGTCGCCATCAGCGCGCCAGGCCGCCTCTACCGTGGCCGGATCGCCGTCGACGCCGGGATCGGGGAGGAGGAGGCCTTGCTGCGGCGCGCGCGCGGCGGCGACCGCGCCGCGTTCGACGTGCTCGTTCGCCGCCACGCACCCGGGCTCTACGCAGTTGTCGCCCGCCTCTGCGAGAGCCCGCAGGACGCCGAGGAGGTCACCCAGGAGGCCTTCCTGCGGGCTTGGCGCGGGCTGCCCGGGTTCCAGGGCGAAGCGCGGTTCTTCACCTGGCTCTACCGGATCGGCGTCAACGAGGCGCGACGGCGCTCCGCCCGTGCCCGGCCGGCGCTGCCGGTGGTCTCGCTCGACGCCTACCGCGGCGCCGAGGTGGTGGATCGTCGCGAGCAGCCGCACGTACGCGCCGAGCGGGTCGAGCTGAGGCGTGCGCTGGAGCGTGCGATCGGCGCGCTGACCGTCGAGCATCGTGTGGCTCTCGTCCTGCGCGATGTCGAGGGGTTCAGCACCGCACAGGCGGCCGACGTCGCCGGGCTCGGCGAGGCGGCGTTCAAGAGCCGTCTGCATCGTGCCCGCGCCGTTCTGCGCGCGGCGATGGCCAACCACCGGCCGCCGGGAGCGGAGGCATGAGGTCTGCCGCTCACCGCTTCGCCGCGGCAAGGCTGGGCGCCTACCGCGACGGTGAGCTGGCCGTGGACCAGCGCGACCGCGTCGAGGCTCACGTGCGCGGCTGCTCGCGCTGCCGCGGCGCGCTCGCGGGGCTCGCCGAATGCGGCCGTGAGCTGCGCTCGCTGCGCACCGAGCCTCCCGACGGCCTGGCCGACCGGATCATCGCGCGCCTGGAAGCGGACACCGGCGAGACCCGTCAGAGCCTCGTCGGCGCCGCGGAGATCGCGCCGTCGCGCCGGCCGGCCGCCGGCTTGGCCACGTCCTGGCGTGAGCAGCGCGCGCACCTGCGCGTCACCCTGCCGATCGCCCTTGTCGCCGGTCTGGCGATCACGGCCGTCGAGGACCTCGGGACGCTCACCGGCGGTGACGTCGACATCGCCGCCGCCTGCGCGGTGTGCGGGAGCAACGTGCTGGTCCCGTTGGCGCTGCTGCATCTCGGCTGGCTGCTCGCCGCGCGCGCGCTCCGCCTGATCGGTGCCCTGCCCTCAGCGGCGCGGCGGCGGCCGACGCAAGGCGCCGGCCGGGCTCAGATGCCGGTGATGAAGTCGAGGCCGAGGTCGCCGAGCAACCGCTGGGCCTCGATGTTCAGCCCGGCGCCGTCGTCTTGGCCGCCCGCGTTCACGCTGGCGGCGTGCGGTTCCGCGTCGCCGCCGCACGCCGTGGCGTCGAACGGTCCCGCTGATGCCGTCTCGACGCCGACACGCACGAGGCCCGAGCGCCCGGCGCGCTAGCCGAGCACCTCGGCGAGCCGGCGGTCGAGCGCGAGGGCGACGGCCTCGCGGACCGCCCCCTCCTTGAAGCGCTCGAGCAGCGCGCCGAGGAAGCCCTCGACGACAAGCCGGTAGGCGCCGGCCGGCGGCAGGCCGTGGGACTTCAGGTAGAAGAGCTGCTCCGGGTCGATCTGCGCGATCGCCGCCGCGTGGGTGCAGCGCACGTCGTCGGCGAGGATCTCCAGGCCGGGGATCGCGTCGGCGTGCGCCTTCTTGGAGATCAGGAGGTTGCGGCACTCCTGGAAGGCGTCGGTCTGCTGCGCGCCCTTGTCGACCTGGATCATCCCGCGCCAGACGGCGGACGAGCGCCCGTCGAGGATCCCGCGGAACGCGAGGTCGCTCGTGGTGCCGACCGCCGCGTGCTCCTGGAGCGTGTCGAAGTCGACGTGCTGGCGCCCGCGCGTCGCGTACGCGCCGGTGACCGCCGCGTGGGCGCCCGCGCCCGCGAGCTTGGTCTCGAGGAAGACCTTGCCGTCCTTGCCGCCGAAGCCGAGCGTCACCCAGTCGAGGTGGCCGTCGCGCTCGACGACCGCGCGCTGGGTGCCGAACACCCAGGTCTTCTCGTTGAGGTCCTGCCCGCCGACGTAGCGCAGCCGCGCGTTCTGGCCGACCACGAGCTCGACGACGCCGTTGACGAGCCCTTCGACCTCCGCCGAGCCCGAGAGCGTCTGGTCCCAGACCTCGGCCTCGGCGCCCTCCTCGAGCACGACGAGCGTGCGCGTGTAGAGCGCCGTGCCCGTCTGCTCGTGGACGTTGGTGACGAGGATCGGCGCGTCGAGCGCGACGTTGCGCGGGACGTAGACGAAGGCGCCGTCGCTCCAGCGCTCGTCGTTGCGCACGACCAGCGCGGAGTCCGCGTCGACGACCGTGCCGAGGTGCGCGCCGACGAGCTCGGGGTGCTGCTCGATCGCGTCGGCCAGCGCCATGACCAGGACGCCGTCGGCGGAAGGCTCGGGGGAGCCCGTGCCGACCGCGCCCTCCGGGTCGAGCAGGAGATCCACGCCCTCCGCGCCGCCCGAGGGGGCGGCGGGCAGCGCGTCGAGGTCGAGCTTGCCGAGCGGGGTGAACTCCCAGCCCGCCTTCCCCTTGAACGCGGGAAGCGGGACGGAGGAGATCCGCGCGGCGGCAGCCTGCCGCCGCGCGTCGATGGTCAACGTCGGGGTCCCCATCTAGCCGATCGACCCTTCCATCTGCAGCTCGATGAGCCGGTTCATCTCGATGGCGTACTCCATCGGGAGCTCCTTGACGATCGGCTCGATGAAGCCGTTGACGATGAGCTTGCCCGCGTCCTCCTCGCTGAGCCCGTGGCTCATGAGGTAGAAGAGCTGCTCGTCGCCGACCTTGGAGACCGTGGCCTCGTGGCCGACGTCCACGTCGTCCTCGCCGATGCGGATCGTCGGGTAGGTGTCCGAGCGCGAGTGCTCGTCGAGCAGGAGCGCGTCGCAGACGACCTTCGACTTCGCGCCGTGCGCGCCCTTGGCGACCTCGAGCAGGCCGCGGTAGGAGGAGCGCCCGCCGTTCTTGGAGATCGACTTGGCGAAGATGTTCGACGTCGTGTTCGGCGCGGCGTGGACGATCTTGCCGCCCGCGTCCTGGTGCTGCCCCTCGCCGGCGAAGGCGATGGAGAGGATCTCGCCGTGGGCGCGCTCGCCCGTCAGGTAGACGGCCGGGTACTTCATCGTCAGCTTGGAGCCGAGGTTGCAGTCGACCCACTCGACGGTCGCGTCGCGCTCGGCGACGGCCCGCTTGGTGACGAGGTTGAAGACGTTGTTCGACCAGTTCTGCACCGTCGTGTACCGGATGCGCGCACCGGGCTTGGCGATCAGCTCGACCACTGCGGAGTGCAGCGAGTCGCCCGAGTACGTCGGCGCGGTGCAGCCCTCGACGTAGTGCACGTAGGAGCCCTCGTCGGCGATGATGATCGTCCGCTCGAACTGACCCATGTTCTCCGTGTTGATGCGGAAGTAGGCCTGCAGCGGCTGGTCGACCTTGACGCCCGGCGGGACGTAGACGAACGAGCCGCCCGACCAGACCGCGGAGTTCAGCGCGGCGAGCTTGTTGTCGTTCGGCGGGATGATCGTGCCGAGGTACTCCTTGACGAGGTCACCGTGCTCGCGCAGCGCGGTGTCCATGTCCATGAAGATCACGCCCTGCTTCTCGAGCTCCTCGTTGACCTGGTGGTAGACGACCTCGGACTCGTACTGGGCGCCGACGCCGGCGAGGAACTTCCGCTCGGCCTCCGGGATGCCCAGGCGGTCGAACGTCTTCTTGACGTCCTCGGGGACATCGTCCCAGGAGCGTTCGGCCTTCTCGGAGGCGCGGACGAAGTAGTGGATGTCGTCGAAGTCGACCTCCGCGAGCATGGGCGAGCCCCACGTCGGCATCGGGCGCGCCATGAAGTAGTCGTAGGCCTTCAGGCGGAACTCGAGCATCCACGCGGGCTCGCTCTTGAGCTCGGAGATCTTCTCGACGATCTCGCGGGTGAGGCCCTTCGGGGCCTTGTAGAGGTAGTTCTCGGCGTCGTGGAACCCGTAGCGCTCGGTGTAGTCCGAGCCCAGGTCCTTCAGCGAGGCCTCGTCGGGGGTCAGGATCTTCTGCGGTGTAGCCATGGGTGCCTACTCCAGTTCGAGCTTGATGACGCCGTCCTCGACGAGGACGGGGAAGGTCTCTACCGCTTCGTACGCGGGAAGGGTGGTGGGGCGACCGCTGTGCAGGTCGAAGACCGAGCCGTGCCGCGGGCACTCTACGGTGCAGCCCTCAGGATCGAAAGGGCCTTCGAGCAGGTCGCCGTCGTCGTGCGAGCAGCGATCCTCCATGGCCAGCAGCTGCCCGTTGCAGTTGAAGATCCCGATGTCGAAGTCCTCGATCTCGACGCGCCTGGACGCCCCAGGCGGCAGGTCGGAGACGGAGCAGATGTCGATGCGGGAGGCCATATCGAGCACGGCATCCGATATCCGATGCCGTGAGTAGGCATTGTACCGCCGATCGCGGCCGGCGCCATCGCGGCCGCCTGCCGGTTCGTCGTCGGCGGCCCGCCTCGAGGAATCCTCCCGCGGCGACCATGCTGCGGCGGTGACCGAACGCGAGGTGAGCAGCGGATGGTTCGTCTTCGACCAGGCGCCGGGCGCGCTCGTGCTCACCGACCGCAATCTGGTCGTGATCCGCGCGAACGCGGCGTTCGCCGCCCTCGTGGGGCTCAGCCCGGCGGAGGTCGTCGGCCAGGACGGGCACGAGGTCCTGCGACTCGGGACGCGCGAGGCCGCGGAGAAGCGCCTCGGGGCGCTGCGGGTGGACGGCCCGCGCTACGTCGTCGACCAGCACGTCGAGCGCCACGGCGGACACGACGTCTGGCTGCGGGTGAACGTCGGGGCGGCCGAGGACGGCACGGGCCGGCGGTTCTTCGTGGCCCAGGTCGACGACACGACCGGCCACCACCGCACCACCCAGCGGCTGCTGCGCCTGGCCGAGCGCGACCACCTGACGGGCCTGCTGAACCGCCGCCGCGTCGAGGAGGAGCTCGAGGCGGTCCTGGCCAGCGTGCGTCGCCACGACCGCGAGGCGGCGCTCGTGCTCATCGACCTCGACCACTTCAAGGCGGTCAACGACCGCGAGGGGCACGAGGCCGGCGACCGGGTGCTCTCCTTCGTCGCCGCCGTCCTGGCCACGCGCGTGCGCGGGGACGAGTTCGCGGTCCTGCTGCGCGACGTGACGCCCGAAGGCGCCGAGGCGGTGGCCGGCGAACTCGCGGCGCTCGTCGCCGGAGCCGGCTACACCCGCGGGCGCGGGGTCACGCTCAGCGTCGGCGTCGCCGCGCTGACTGCGGAGACGCGCAGCGCGCAGGACGCGCTGCACGCGACCTCGCGATGTACACCGCCAAGGCCGCCGGCGGCGACCGCGTCGCGGCGCGGTGAGGCGACCGCTGCGCCACACGGCACCGGCGCGCGCTCCGCGCGGCGGCGATCAGATCGGGTGCAGGGCAGCTCTCGGGTCGAGCCGGCCGAGGTCACCCGGATCGCCGGTCACGATGCCCGCGGCATCGTGTTCGCGGGCGCTGAGGAACCACGTGGGCATCGACCACTTCGGCGGTTCCCGTGCGCGCCAGCAGGACGCCGCACGCCCTGGCCGCAGGCTTGCGAGAGCCACGACGAGGGTGTCGGAACGGCCCATCTCGTGGGCGCGGCCGCAAGTTCTGGGCGGATCAGCCGCGCGGATCTCTCGAAAAGCTGACGGGGCCGGCCGGCGCCGCTCAGGCTGGGCGCCTTCGCAAGCCCGGCCGGGCGCGTCAGGTACGACGAGACGCCCGGGGAATCCCGCAGAGCCTCCACGCATGTCCTCTTGGCTGTGGGCGCCCCCAGATCAGCGTCGAGCGCGTCGACGATGCGTAGGAGGTCAGCCTCGCGCGCACCCTCAGCGCCGGGCCGCCCTGCTCGCAGAGCTCCTGCGTCTCGGCGGGACGACGGTCACGGTCTCCCGAGGCGACTGCGCGCCCTGGCACGCCGCGGTCTGCACGACGCGTGAGCGATAGAGCCGCGTGCTCGTCGGCGCGAACCGTGAGGACCGGAACGTGCCGGTGCTCCCGGTGCGGACCGTCTGGAACGTCACGAAGCGCCCGCCGCCCTTCGTCCGTCGCTGGATCGCGACCGACTGCCGTGCCTCGCACGCGCGAGGGTTGGCGAAGGCCTCGAGCACGCCACGCAGCTGCACCCGGGCGCCGCGCGTGACGCGTGTGCGTGACGCGTCGAGGTCGATCGTGCGCCCGGCCAGGACGGTGGCGGCGACGCCTGCGCCCGGCGCGGCAGGCACCGCGGGCGCAGCCGGCGCAGGCGGCGCGGCCGGACCCTGCCCGCCGGCCGGGCCCGCGGGCCCGGTGGGTCCGGTCGGCGGCGCGGGCGGCGGCGGGACGACCGCGTTGACGTCGCTGCGGAAGAGGTACACGCGCCCCTGGTCGAGCACGCCGGGCGCGCCGGCGCTCGACGGGGCGTCCCAGCGCGGCGACGCCACCGCGAAGTCGAGGAAGCCGTCGTCGTTGAGGTCGCCCAGCGGCATGACCCGGGTGCCGAAGCCGCTCTCGTTCTGGAGGTCGGGGTCGGCGATCGTCTGCAAGGCCTGCTCGTTGGCCGCGTTGAAGAAGCTGACGTCGAACAGCGTGTCAGCCTTGCCGCCGGTCTGGACCGCCGAGAACTGGCCGACGAGCACCTCGTTGCGCGGCGTCGCGGGGACGAGGTCGCCGACCCCCTCGGTCGGGTTGCCGAAGCGCCCGAACGTGTTGGGCGTCGGATCGTTGAGTGCAGCGAAGTTGATGAAGCCCGAGCCCAGGTTGCCGCTGAACACGTACGCCCGGCCGGCCTCGGCCTTGTTGCTGACGTTCTGGAACGCGGCCAGGACGACGTCGGGAGCCGCCGAGTCGCCCAGGTCGCCGAGGGCGAACTGCTGACCGGTGGTGAAGCCGAACAACGCGTCCTTCTGGGGCTCGGGATGGTTGTAGGTGTAGAGGATCGCCCCGGTGGCGCCGTCGATGAGGAAGGCCACACCGACGTTGGTGGACGCGGGGTCGGGATCGAAGATCGGCGTGTCCGCGATGTGCGACGTGACGATGTAGTCCGGCTTGCCGTCGGCGACGAGCGTCCGCGCCGAGGCCATGCACCGCTGGCCCGGCTGCACGGCGGGGAAGGCCCCGCCGGTCCGGCACGTGCCGAGGTCACCGACCGGCATCTGCGAGTGGCCGAGGAGCTCGCCGCGGCCGATCGGGACGAACGGGTCGTCGACCTGGGCCGCGATGTTCTTGAGGACCTTCGGAGGCGTCTGCCCGGCACCGGTCCCGTCGAGGACGACCGCCGGGTTCGATCCCGCGATCCCCTCACCGCGGTAGACGTAGACCCGCCCGGCCTGGAAGCACAGGGCGGCCGCCTTGCGCGCGCAGTCGGACTCCGGGTGGGCGGTCGCCGCGTTCTCGGAGAACTGGTTGGCCCCGACGACGATGTCGCCGACGCCGCCGCCGTCGGTGTCGCCGGTCCGCACGGGCTGGGGCATCGCCGCCTGCGTGAGGCACGCCCCCACGCCGGCGTTGCCCGCGCAGGGCGGCAGACCGCGCGGCGAGGTCACCGTGCGCCCGAACCCGCCTTGGAGTCCCGCCCCGGGGTTCTCCGCCTGCCGGTCGGCGATCTGCTGCCGGTCGGCGGGAGGCATGTCCACGCGTTTGAGGATCGCCAGCGTCTTGCCGTCGAGCACGTAGATCCGTCCCACGTCCACCACCCCGCCGACGTCGACGCCCTGTCCGCCGACGAGGATCTCGCCCACGCCGTCCGGCGGGCCGACCGTCGGGCTGGCGCACGTCGGGCCCGGCTGGGTGAGGTCGAGCGCCGGGCTGCTGGCGCAGCTGCCGATGTCGTCCATCCGCCCGAGGTAGCCGTCCCCCGAGGACCGCGATCCCGCGCCGCCCGGGTCGCCGACGTTCGTCGAGCGCAGGTCCTCGCCGGTCGCGCCGCTGTACTCGATGACGATGCCGTCGCCGTTGAGGCTGCCGGGGCGCTGCAACTGCGCGAAGTCCTCCTTGTTGTCGGCGTTGACGTCGCCGATCGGGATCATCGTGGTGCCGAAGCCCCCGGTGGTCGTGGGAAGCGGGGTGTCGACGCGCTGCACCTGGTACCCCGGCGGCAGACCGGGACCGTCGGCCCGGGCCGGGCTGGTCCCGACGACCGCGCTGAGGGACAGGAGGCCGGCCAGGAGGCCGAGCCGACGATGACTGGACAGACGCACGACGCACGCTCTCTCTCGTGGGGTTCCGCCGGGGCGCGGGAACCGCGCCGCGCCCTGACGGGCGCGACGCTACCGACCGGCAGACCTGGCGGCTAGGTGCCTTCGTCCCCTACGTGCGCCCCGCGAGGGGCGTGCGCCCGCCCGCCGCCGGGGATCACGGAAGGCGCGTGAACAACGCCTTCACCGGATCCGGGCAGTCGACGATGAAGCCGCTAGCCGCGCTGATGATCGCCGACGGCAGCATGCCCGTGTCGAACGCGTCCGGAAATGGCGAGTCCCCGTTGACGAAGTTCAGGTAAGCGGCGTGACGCGCCTCGACCGTGGCGATCTGCGCGCCCGCCTGAAGGAAGTCGCCGGTCTCGACGTAGCGGATGGCGCCGTCGTAAACCATGACGCCGGTGTTCTCGAGCAGCTGCGCCGTCGCGAGGAACGAGCTGACGTCCTTGAGCGCATCGGAGAAGTCGAACGTGCACGATTCCACCCTGTCGGCTCCCAGCGCACCCCTGAGGAACCCCACGTGCGTGACCTCATGGTCGCGAATGTCCCCAAGACGGTCGAACACGTTTACGTGGTCGAACCCACCGTGGCGGAACTGCGGGGCGCCCGCGATCGCGCCACGGTCGAACTTCGGCGTGCTGATGAGCGGGACTCCGGGCGTGCCGCCGCCGCCGAGCGCCTGGGTGTAGAACGCCGCTTCGAGGTATTCGAGCGTCAGCGCGAAGTTGAGGACGTCGACATCCGTGACGGAGTCATCGATACGAATCCGATGGAGCGCGCGGCGGTGCGCCAACCCTGAATCGCCACCAGTCCGGCTGCACGGGTGCTGCGGCGAAGGTCGTTCGCCCGCCCGCCTACCGCTCCTCGGCCTCGCTCGGCGGTGTCTCGGGCTCCCAGTCGACCGCGCCGCCCAGGCCGGCGGACTTGATGACCTTCAGCGAGAGCATCGCGCACTTCATCCGCGTGGCGGAGATCGGGATGCCCAGCAGGTCCAGGACGAAGGACTTGTCGAGCGCGACGAGCTCGTCGACCGACTTCCCGACGAGCTCCTCGGAGGCCATCGAGGCCGAGGCCTGCGAGATCGCGCAGCCGTGGCCGTCGAAGCGGACGTCGGTGACGATCTTCTGCTCGTCGAGCTTGAGCATGACCTTCAGCTCGTCGCCGCACAGCGGGTTGGTGTCCTCGAACTCGAGATCGGGATCGTCGAGCGGGCCCCAGTTCCGCGGGCGCTTGTAGTGCGAGAGGATCTCCTCGCGGTACATGTCGTCCATGGGCTACGCGAACACCTCCTGCACGCGGAGGATGCCCGCGACGAGCGCGTCGACATCCTCGCGGGAGTTGTGGACGGAGAACGAGGCGCGCGTCGTCGCCTGATGGCCGAGCGCGGCCATCAGCACCTGGGCGCAGTGGTGGCCGGCGCGGACGCAGACGCCGCGGGACCCGATGATCTCCGCGACGTCGTGCGGGTGCACGCCCTCGATCGAGAAGGAGACGAGGGCGCCGCGCGCAGCGGCGTCGAGGGGGCCGTCGAGCGTGACGCCGTCGAGCGCGGAGAGCCGCTCCAGCGCGTAGGCCGTGAGCTCCCGCTCGTGCTCGCGCACCGCGTCCATGCCGATCTGGGAGAGGAAGTCCACCGCGGCGCCGAGGCCGATCACCTCGGCGATCGCGCCGGTGCCGGCCTCGAAGCGCGTCGGCACCTCGGCCCACCGTGGTCCCGTCTTGGTGACCGAGGCGATCATGTGGCCTCCGCCGATCAGCGGCGGCAGCGCCTCGAGCGCCTCGCGCCGGCCGTGCAGGACGCCGACGCCGGTCGGCCCGTAGGCCTTGTGGCCCGTCCAGGCGTAGAAGTCGCAGCCGAGCGCCACGACGTCGACCGGCAGCTGCGGCACGGCCTGGGAGGCGTCGATCACCGACAGCGCGCCGGCCGCGCGGGCCCGCGCGCAGATGTCGGCCACCGGGTTGATCGTCCCGACGACGTTGGAGACGTGGGTGACCGCGACGGCCTTGACGTCGCCGCCGCTGAGGTACTCGTCGAGCTGGTCGAGGCGCAGGCGGCCCTCGTCGTCCACGCCGACCCAGAGCAGCTCGGCGCCGGTCATCTGCCAGGGCACGAGGTTGGAGTGGTGCTCCATCTCGGTCAGGACGACCTTGTCGCCCGGGCCGGCGGTGCCGCGCGCGACGAGGTTGAGCGCCTCGGTCGCGTTGCGGGTGAACACGGTGTTGCGGGCCTCGGCGCCCACGAAGCGCGCGATGCGGTGGCGCGCTCCCTCGAACATGTCGGTCGCCTCGGCGGCCACGGCGTAGACGCCGCGGTGCACGGAGGCGCGGTGGTGGGCGTAGTAGTCCTCCATCGCCGCCAGCACCGCCCGCGGGGTCTGGGAGGTCGCCGCCGCGTCGAGGTAGACGAGCCCCTCACGGTCGAGCGTCGGAAACTCGGCGCGCAGGTCGGTCGCGGCGGCGATGGCCATGGCGTCAGACCGCGGAGCCGGCGGCGACCTCGTCGCGGATCCAGCCGTAGCCCTCGGACTCGAGCTGGGTGACGAGCTCGGGCCCGCCCTCCTTGACGATGCGGCCCTCGAAGAGGATCGAGACGCGCTGCGGCTCGACGAGGTGCAGGATCCGCTGGTAGTGGGTGATGATGAGGACGCCCATCTCCGAGCCCTTGGCCACGGTGTTCACGCCGTTGGCCACGACGTTGAGCGCGTCGATGTCCAGGCCGGAGTCCGTCTCGTCGAGAATGGCCATCGACGGCTTCTGGAGGGCGAGCTGGAGCGTCTCGAGGCGCTTCTTCTCGCCGCCGGAGAACCCGTCGTTGAGGTAGCGCGAGACGAACGCGCGCGGCACGTCGGTGAGCTCCATCGCGGCCTCGACGGTCTTGCGGAACTCCTTGAGGGAGATCTCCTCCTCGCCACGCGCCTCGCGGTGCGCGTTCATCACCATGCGCAGGTACTTCGTGATCGTCACGCCGGGGATGGCGACGGGGTACTGGAAGGCCATGAAGAGCCCCATGCGCGAGCGCTCGTCGGTGTCGGCCTCCGTGACGTCCTGCCCGTCGAAGAGGATCTGGCCCTGGGTGACCTCGAGGCTCGGGTGGCCCATGATCGCGTTGGCCAGCGTCGACTTGCCCGAGCCGTTGGGGCCCATGAGCGCGTGGATCTCCCCGGGGTGGACGGTGAGGTCGACGCCCTTGAGGATCTGCTTGTCGTCGGCCTGCACGTGCAGGTCGCGGATCTCGAGCTCAGGCATGGGTGAGGTTCTTTCGGTCGTTCGCTAGGGGGATGCTGGGCTCGCGGTGGGAGAACTCGACGAGCTCGGCGAGGGTGGTCTGCGCGAGCTTCTCCATGACCCCGCCCTGCACGCGCATCCACAGCAGCTTCGTGGCGCAGCCGCGGCCGGAGTCGGCCTCGTGGGAGCAGAGGACGCGGCTCGGGCCCTCGCTGTCGTCGATGAAGCAGTTCATCGGGGCGACCGTGCCCTCGAGGGCGACGATGACGTCGTCCATCGTGATCTGCTCGGCGGCCCGCGACAGGCGGTAGCCGCCGTGCGCGCCGCGGGTGCTCTCGACGAGCTCCGCCTTCTTGAGCAGGGCGACGATGCGCTCCAGGTAGGCGAGCGGGAGGGCCTCGGCCTCGGCGATCACCTTCAGCGAGGTCGCGACCCCGCCTCCGGCCTTGGCCTGGCGCCCCAGCTCGACCATGAGCCGGACGCCGTATTCGGCCTTCGTCGTGAAGATCATGGACTCCAATCCTACCAACGAGGTCGGAGATGATCGGCGGTGTGGCACCGACTGCGGCATGTGCGACACTTGATCGGTGCCGACCACCAAGCCGCGCTACACGATCACCGACACGGGTGAGACGGCGGAGCTGCTGGACCTCGCCGCCCAGGCGTGGCCGGGGATCAGCGATCGGCGCAAGCTGCTCACGCTCGTCCTGGGCGCCGGCCGCGGAGCTGTCGAGCGCGATCTGGCGATGTCCGAGGAGCGGCGGGAGCGTCAGCGCGCGGCGCTTTCACGAGGCAACGAGGGCCTGGACGTCGAGCTGCTCCTCAGCGGCGCCGCGTGGCGCTGATCCTCGTCGACAAGTCCGGCTTCGTCCGCGACTGGGGACCGTACCTCGGCGATGCGGAACCGTGCTTCTGTGCAATCACTCGCATGGAGATCCTCTACAGCGCGCGCAGCGAAGCCGACTACGCCGAGCGTGCGGAAGATCTCGACGCCTTCCGCGATCTCCGGATGGACGCCGCCACCTTCGCCGCAGCAGAATCCGCTCAGCGCGATCTCGCCCGGAGCGGTGAGCATCGTGTCGCGATCTCGGACCTGTTGATCGGCGCGTGCGCGCAGCAGCACGGCGCCGATGTGCTCCACCAGGACAAGCACTTCGACCTCCTCGCGCGGCTCTTCGGCTTCCGCTCGATCCGCGTCTGATCGTTACGCCGCGGTCGTGCGGGCGCGCTCCCGGCACCCAGTCGCCGCGGGGGCGAGCACTACCCTCCGGGCGTGCCCACGTCCGCCCCCACCGTCAACACCGCCGTCCGCGAGGACCTGCGCAACGTCGCGATCGTCGCCCACGTCGACCACGGCAAGACCACGCTGGTCGACGGGATGCTGCGCCAGGCCGGCGCCTTCCGCGAGGGCGCCTCGCTCGAGGACCGCGTCATGGACTCGATGGACCTCGAGCGCGAGAAGGGCATCACGATCTCGGCCAAGAACACCGCGATCCAGCACGGCGAGGTCAAGCTCAACATCATCGACACGCCCGGGCACGCCGACTTCGGCGGCGAGGTCGAGCGCGGGCTGACGATGGTCGACGGCGTGCTCCTGCTCGTCGACGCCTCCGAGGGCCCGCTGCCCCAGACCCGCTTCGTGCTGCGCAAGGCGCTGGCGGGCAAGCTGCCGGTGATCCTCGTCATCAACAAGGTCGACCGGCCCGACGCGCGCATCAAGGAGGTCATCGACGAGGTCTACGACCTGTTCTTCGATCTCGACGCCGGTGAGGACCAGATCGACTTCCCGATCGTCTACACCAACGCCAAGCAGGGCTGGGCGTCGATGGAGATCGAGGGCGAGGTGGTGACGGAAGGCTCCGACCTCAAGCCGCTGCTCGACCTGCTCGTGGAGACGATCCCCGCCCCGAGCTACGACCCCGAGCACCCGTTGCAGGCGCTGGTGACCAACCTCGCCGCATCGCCCTACCTCGGTCGCCTCGCGCTGTGCCGCGTGCGGCACGGGCGCATCAGGAAGGGCCAGTCCGTCGCCTGGTCGCGCCTCGACGGAACGATCTCCAGCGCGAAGATCACCGAGCTCTACATCACCGAGAACCTGGCCTCGGTCGAGACCGCCGAGGCGGGGCCGGGCGAGATCATCGCGATCGCCGGCATCCCCGAGATCACGATCGGCGAGACGCTCACCGACGTGGACGACCCGCGGCCGCTGCCGGTCATCTCCGTCGACTCCCCGTCGCTGAGCGTGACGATCGGCATCAACACCTCGCCGCTGGCCGGCCGGGAGGGCAGGTTCCTCACCGCCCGCCAGGTCAACGAGCGCCTCGAGCGCGAGCTCGTCGGCAACGTCTCGTTGCGCGTCATGGAGACCGAGCGCCCGGACACCTGGGAGGTCCAGGGCCGCGGCGAGCTCCAGCTCGCGGTGCTCGTGGAGATGATGCGCCGCGAGGGCTTCGAGCTCACCGTCGGCAAGCCGCAGGTCGTCACCCGCGAGATCGACGGGAAGGTCCACGAGCCCGTCGAGCGCATGACGATCGACGTGCCCGACGACTACGTCGGCGTGGTCACCCAGCTTCTCGCGCTGCGCAAGGGCCGCCTCGAGCAGATGGTCAACCACGGCACCGGCTGGGTGCGCATGGACTACCTCGTCCCCGCCCGCGGGCTGATCGGCTTCCGCACGGAGTTCCTCACCGAGACACGCGGCACCGGCCTCATGCACCACGTCTCCGACCGCTACGAGCCGTGGTTCGGCGAGCTGCGCACGCGCCCCACCGGCGCGCTGGTCGCCGACCGGCCGGGCGCGGTCACCGCCAACTCGTGCTTTCAGCTCCAGGAGCGCGGCGCGCTCTTCGTCAACCCGACCGAGCAGGTCTACGAGGGCATGATCGTCGGCGAGAACGCCCGCGCCGACGACCTCGACGTCTACGCCTCGCGCGAGAAGCAGCTCAACAACATCCGCTCGTCGACCGCCGAGGTCCTGGTCCGGCTCGTCCCCCACCGCGTGCTGTCGCTCGACCAGGCGATGGAGTTCCTGCGCGAGGACGAGTGCATCGAGGTCACGCCGGGGCACGTCCGCCTGCGCAAGGTGGTGCTCGACAAGACCGACCGGGTCAAGGTCGCGCGCCGCGTTCGCGCCGGCGCGGCGTCCTGATCGAGTCGCCCGCGGCCTAGGCCGACGGGACCCGCAGATCGGGCGGGAGCTCGTGGTCGTCGACGAGGTCGGTGGGGCCGAGGACGAACACCTCGCACATCAGGTCGGGCTCCTGCTGGTGGCCGCTCATGAACCCGATCACCACTCGTCCGGTCGCGCCCGTGATCACCTCGGTGAAACGCTCGCGCATGACCTCCTGGAACGCCATCCGCTGGTCGATGACGGCGGGCCCTCGTCCACCGTCGAGCAGGGTCTGCTCGACTCGCGAGAAGCCGCCCCGGAGCACGCAGACCACGAGATCGTCCTGGTAGTAGGACTTCGCCCGCGTCGGACCCTGTCCGTAGAATTCCTTGAGCAGCGCGACCATCCCGTTGGAGATCGCCGTGAGCACGTCACCGTGGGTGGCCGGGGTGGCGGAGATGCGTGCGATTCTAGTCCGGCGCTAGGCTGAGGATCAACGCTCGTCGGGTTCTCGCCCTTCTGCCTCACGCGCGCACCCAGTCGGAGGACGAGAGAGCTGGCCGCGATGTCGGCCCCCCTCACCGGAGACGAGTTGCTCGACGCCGTGACCGACGCGATGGTGGCGTTCCACGAGCGCTATCACCACCGGAGGCCAGCGACTGCCAAGACGCAGCTGCTCGGCGGCGACCTGCTCGTCTGCTTGCTCGGCGGCGTCTACACCGACGTCGAGAAGACGATGATCGAGTTGCAGAAGACCACAGTCGTCCACGAGACCCGAAGCGACTTCCAGAAGGCCATGCAGCACAAGTTCATCGCCGCGATCGAGACCCTCTCGGGACGCAGCGTCCAGGCCTTCATCACCAACTCCCACGTCGGCCCCGATCTCGAGATGGAGATCTTCGTGCTCGCGCCTTGATTCGCATCCCGCCGATGGATAGTTTTGCGGCGAGGGGCATCGCTGTTGGGGTCGGCGCTGGAAGGTCGGCAGCTCCAGGTGACTTTCGAGGTTGTCGCTGTGCTCAGCCAACCCGGGGGTCCGCCAGATGCTCTTCCAGGAGTCCATGCAGGTCGTTGGTGTCGAGCGTGAGGACTTCGTGCTTCGCGTCAGCCTCGACGCCGACAGCTACGTGCTCGAGGTCTATGGCGATCTCGACATGAGGACGGCCGACCTCATGAGCTCGAAGATCCAGGAATGTCAGAACGGCGGCGATGGAGTCGTCGTGGACCTCAGCGGGCTGGACCTCATCACCTCGGCGGGCATGGACGCTCTCGTGGTCGCCGACGCGCGAGCCGAGCGCGACGACGCACCGCTCGTCCTCCTGAGGGGGCCTGACCACGTCCATCGGACCTTCGCGCGCGCCGGGCTGGTCGGCCGGCTCCCGTTCGACGACTAGAAGAGGATGTTCGGTCGCGCGCGCCTGCGTCATGCCGACTCCGAGCTCCCGACGGGCTATCGCCGCTAGACGAGCGCGGCCCAGACGTAGTAGCCGGCGACGGCGCTGAACAGGACCGCGTCGAGCCGGTCGAGGGCGCCGCCGTGCGCACCGAACAGCGAGCCCGTGTCCTTGGTCCCCGCGTCGCGCTTGAGGTAGCTCTCGAACAGGTCTCCGGTGGGGGCGGCCAGCGCGACGGCGATCCCGAGCAGGAGGGCATCGCCGCCCGAGAGCCACTCCTGGTAGATCCCGGCGAACCAGACCGAGACGACCGCGGCGAGGATCCCCAGCGCAAGCCCCTCCACGGTCTTGTTCGGGGAGACGCGCGGCGCCAGCCGCGTCCGGCCGAACGCTCGGCCGCCCATATACGCCCCGGTGTCACCGATGAAGGTGCCGACGAGCACGTCGATGACGATCCCGTCGCCGTGGGGCAGGTCGCGCAGGAGGACGGCGTGCGCGAGCGCCAGGCCGACCCACCCCAGCCCGAGCAGCGTCACGGCGACGGCCGGGGCTCCCCCTCGCGGCTGGAGGAGCACGAGGCCGAAGGTCAGCGGAACGGCGAGCGCCAGCGCGAGGACGAGGTCGTCCTGGCGGCCGTAGTGGGCCGCCAGCAGCATCCCGATCAACCCGAGGAAGCCCGCGAGGCGCACCGGGTGCGCGCGGTCGAACATCGCGTAGAGCTCGTGCAGGCAGACGAGGCCGAGGGCGGCGAGGCCGGCCACGAACACAAGACCGCCCTGCGCGACGATGAAGATCGCGAAAGCGATCGCAGGGATCGCGACCAGGACCCGGGCGCGCAGATCGGAGCCAGCGGGGGTGCGGTTCCGGCGCGGCGCGGCCATCAGCGGCCGCCGAAACGGCGGGCGCGGGCGGTGTAATCGGCGAGCGCGGCCTCGAACGCCTCGCGCGTGAAGTCGGGCCAGAGCTCGTCGCGGAAGATGAGCTCGGAGTAGGCCGACTGCCAGAGGAGGTAGTTCGACAGACGCTGCTCGCCGCTCGTGCGGATGATCAGGTCGGGATCGTGCATGTCGGGCGCGTAGAGCGCGCGGCGGAACGCCTCCTCCCCACCCCCGTCGTAGCGCTCCGCGGCATCGACGATCTCCGCCCGTCCGCCGTAGTTGAAGGCGACGAACAGCGTGATCGCCTCGCCGCCGGCGGTCTCGGCCTCGGCCCACTCCATCTGCTCCACCAGCGCCGGCGCGACGCCCTCGCGCCGCCCGATGAAGCGCATCCGCACGCCCTCGTCGCGCAGCTCCGGCGTCTCGCGCGCGATCCGCTCGGAGAACATCCGCATGAGGGCGGTGACCTCCTCGAGCGGCCGTGACCAGTTCTCGGTGGAGAACGAGTAGACCGTGAGCTCGTCGATCCCGAGCCGCGCCGCGTCGCGCAGCCGCGCCTTGACGACGTCCGCCCCCGCCTCGTGCCCCTCGACGGCGGGGAGCCCGCGCGACTGCGCCCAGCGGCCGTTGCCGTCGGTGATGATCGCGACGTAGCGCGGCGCCTGGTCTGGTGAAGCCACGAGCGGAAACCTAGCCGTCGACGGGCAGCAGGCCTCCTCCGGCAGGGTCCGCGTCCGAGTGGTCCGGCACGCCAGGTTCCGCGTCCTCGACTGACGGTCCAGTCGGCCGGCACCACGAACGACGGGCGGCGGCCCCGGAGGCCGCCGCCCATCTCCTGCCTTCCTGACGGAAGCTGGTTGGTGTTAGTGGACCGTGAGGGTCCGGGTGCGGCTGGTGCCGGTGACCCGGAGGCCGTCGCCCGAAACGCGGGTGCGGTACCGGGCGCTCGACCGGATGCGGATCCGGATGCTGTAGGTCGAGTAGGTCGCCGTCGCCGCGCGCAACAGGGTGTGCGTCACGGTCTTCCAGCCGGCCGAGGTGAGCTTCTGGACGAGGACGGTCCCGCCCGGATGCGCAGGGTGGATCGAGCCGGAGAAGCGCACGAGCACGCCGCGGGCCGGGGTGCTGTCGCTGACGCTGAAGCCCACGCGCCAGCGGACGCTCAGCGCGACGACCGGGCTGGTGGCGTCCGGGGACGCCTTGGCCACGACGCGGTAGTGGGTACCGCGATCGGGCGCGACCGCGAAGCTGTAGCCGCCGTTGGCGGTCGTCGGCTTCGTCGCCACGGTCTTGAACGCTCCGTTGTATGGATACGGCTGCGCCTGGAGCTGGACGCTGACCCCGGATGCCTTCGTCGACAGGGCGCCCGAGACGGAGGCGAATGTGCCGAACGTCACCGGGCTCGGCTTGACGGCGATCGTCACCGTCGGCGCGCCGGGCTTGGGCGCCGGAGGCGGCTTCTTGGCGAGGCTGGTGGATGCGGTGGCGCCGACGACCAGAGTGGTCGCGAGCAGCAGGATTGTTCTGCGGATGGGGTCATTCCTCCCGTGAGGTGCGGCGTACGAGAACTTCAACGCACGTGGCCCCGGAAAGTTGGCCGGGAGCGAGACCGGCGCTCAGCCGTGCCCTTTCCCGCCGACTTTGTGGCCCTGGGGCAGGTTCTCGCCCTTCTTGCCGGTGTCCTGCGCTGGCCCCGTCGCCGGC
>JBBQEV010000067.1:0-22466 GCA_038321325.1 Solirubrobacterales bacterium | reverse complement strand
CGATCCTCACCCGCTCGACGCCTGAGGGCGCGCGCGACTTCCTCGTCCCGGCGCGCCTGTCGCCCGGCAACTTCTACGCGCTGCCCCAGTCGCCGCAGCTCTTCAAGCAGCTGCTGATGATCGCCGGCTACGAGCGCTACTACCAGATCGCCCGCTGCTTTCGCGACGAGGACCTGCGCGCCGACCGGCAGCCCGAGTTCACCCAGCTCGACCTCGAGATGTCCTTCGTCGAGGAGGAGGACGTCATCGAGGTGATGGAGGCGGTGATGGCGACGGTCTTCACCGTCGGCGACTTCGCCGCGCCGCCGCCGCCCTGGCGGCGCATGGGCTACGACGAGGCGATGCTGCGCTTCGGCTCAGACAAGCCCGACACGCGCTTCGGCCTGGAGATCGTCGAGCTGTCCGGGGCCCTGGCCGGCTCGGACTTCAAGGTGTTCCAGGGCGTCCTCGACGCCGGCGGGGTCGTGCGCGCGCTCAACGCGGGGGCGCGGGAGATGAGCCGCAAGGACCTCGAGGGCCTCAACGAGATCGTCCAGCGCCACGGCGGCAAGGCGGTCGCCTGGGCGTTCGTGGAGGCGGAGGGCGCGTGGCGCTCGCCGATCGCGAAGTTCCTCTCCGCCGGTCAGATCGCGGCGGCGTCCGAGCTGCTCGGGGCCGCGGAGGGCGACCTGCTGCTCTTCGCCGCCGATCAGGCGCCGGTCGCGGCCACGGTCCTCGGCGCGCTGAGGCTCGAGCTGGCCGCGCGCTTCGGGCTGGTGCCCGAGGGCGAGCACGACGTGCTGTGGATCGTCGACTGGCCGATGTTCGAGCCCGTCGAGGGCGGCGGGCTGACCGCCATCCACCACCCGTTCACGGCGCCGACGGGCTCCTTCGAGGATCCGGCGACGCTGCGCTCACGCGCCTACGACCTCGTGCTCGACGGCACCGAGATCGGCGGCGGCTCGGTCCGCATCCACACCCCCGAGGTGCAGCGCCAGGTGTTCGACGTCCTCGGCCTCGACGCCGACGAGGCCGAGGCCCGCTTCGGCTTCCTGCTCGACGCGCTGCGCTACGGCGCGCCGCCGCACGGCGGGATCGCGATGGGCATCGACCGGATCGTGGCGATCCTCGCGGGCCGCGAGTCGATCCGCGACGTCATCGCCTTCCCCAAGACCGCCTCGGGCGGGGACCCGCTCACGGGCGCCCCGGCCCCCGTCGACGCGCCGCAGCTGCGGGAGCTGGGCGTCAAGTCGTTGGTCGAACCGGCCGGCTGACTCAAGGCGTGGCCGCGCGCGGCCGAAGGGATGGGGGATGCAACAGCTGTCTCGCCCCTACCAGATCGCCCTGGGTGCCCTCGTGGTCTTCGCCCTCGCCTGGTTCACCGTGCTCAAGCCGTCCGACGCCGAGAGCGTCGCGCCGCTGCCCGGGGACGGCGCCGCCGCCGCGCCGGGCGCCACCGCACCGGGCGTCGCGGGCCTCGACCGCGCCGTGGACAAGGCCCACGGAGCGGTCGGCGCCTCCGACGCGAGCGCCGCGGCCACACAGAGCGCGGCCGCAGCCGCCGGCGGCGACCCCGGCCCCGCGAGCCCCCCGGTCGCGGATGCCCCGCCGGCGGGCGCGCCGCCCGTCGCGTCGCGTCCAGAGCGCCCGGCGGGCGCGGCCCCGGCGCGCGCGCCGAAGGGCGACCCGTCCGCGCCGATCCTCGCCGACGTCGCCCGCGGGAAGGTCGCGGTGCTCCTCTTCTTCAGCCGTGACGCCGCCGACGACCGCGCCGTGCGCCGCTCCCTGCTGTCCGCCGACCGTCACGGTGGTCGGGTGGTCGTGCGGGCCGCGCCGATCGCCCGGGTCGCCGACTACGCCGCGATCACCGAGGGCGTCGACGTGCTCCAGGCCCCGACGGTGCTGGTCATCGGGAAGGGCAACCGCGCCCGCACCCTCGTCGGCTTCACCGACACCCGCGCGATCGACCAGCTCGTCGCCGACGTCGGCGGCGCCGCGTTCCTGCCGCGACGCTTCACCGGCTACCGCGGACGCGTCGAGAACCTGTGCGCGGTCGTCGATGAGAGCCTCGGCGTCAACGGGCCCGGCGCGCAGGACGCCGAAGCGCGCCTCGCGGTCGTCCGCGGCGACCTCGTCGACGCGCGTCGCACCGCCGGCAGGCTCGAGGCGCCGCGCCACTACGTCGCCTTCCAGCGCCGATTCGAGAAGAACCTCGACGTCGACATCGCGGCGTTCGGCGCGCTGATCGAGGCCCGGCGGGCCGGCCGCGACGCCGCGGCCGCCTACGCCACCTGGCGCCCGCGAATCGCCGCGGCCGACGCGAAGGCGCGAGCCGCCGCGAAACGCGCCGGACTCTCCGGGGCCTGCTGAGCCTGTCGCCGAGCGCGGCGCCGGGGCGCCAAGCCGACGCGTCGGCGTTTACGAGCCCACGGCGACGGACAAAGCTCGTTGCACCTCGCGTGAGTGCCGGCTGCCCGTCACCCGCGCGCGGAACGCCCCAGCACGCAGGACCGTGCGCGCGGCCGACGTGATCCGCGCAAACGACGCCCCGCGACGCCCTGCGGTCCCCTCGCCCGACAAGGAGCCCCATGCCCGACTCTGCACCCGCAACCCCCAGCAGCGACCCGCCCACCGGTGGCCAGACGCTGGCCCGGACCTCCGGCGGCGGCGAGAAGGCCGGCGCGCTGCAGTCCGCCAAGGGCACCACCAAGGTCTCCGATGCCGTCGTGACCAAGGTCGCCGGCATCGCCGCCCGCGAGGTCGCAGGCGTGCACGCGCTCGGGGGTGGCGCTGCCCGGGCGCTGTCCAGCGTCACCCAGCGCGTCGGGATCGGCGACGAGCACTCCCAGGGCGTCAGTGTCGAGGTCGGCGAGCGCGAGGCGGCCGTCGACCTGTCGATCGTCATCGAGTACGGCGAGTCGATCCCGGCCGTCACCGAAGCGATCCGGGAGAACATCATCCGCCGCGTGGAGGGCATCTGCGGCCTCTCGGTCACCGAGGTCAACATCGCCGTCAACGATCTGTTCTTCCCCGGCGAGGACCAGCCCGAGCAGCCCCCGCGCGTCGCCTGAGCACGTCAGTGCCCGACTCGCCCACCCCGTTCGCACCCGGCTCAGACCGGGCACGACTGGCCGCCTTGGCGGTCCGCGGAGCGACCGGCGTCCTCGGTATCACGGCCGTCGACGCGGGCCCCCGGGGCCTGCACGTGACCAACAGCGGCTCCACGGCCGTCGTCGGCGCGCTGGTGGTCGCCGAGCCCGGGGGCCGCTACAGCATCGACCTGGGCCTCTGCGCCCAGCTCGTCCCGCTCGACGCGCTGGCCGACCGCGTCCGCGAAGGCGTCGCGCGCTCGGCCGGCGGCGCCGGCCTCGGCGATCGCGTGGGCGCCATCAGCGTCACCTTCCACGATGTCGCCGCCCCCGTGGCGGTGGCCGGCGGATGATCGTCGCCCGCGCGCTCGTGCGCCTCGTCGCCCTGCTGCTGCTGGTCGCCGTGGCGCTGCTCGGGCTCGCGGCGGTGGCGGCGGCGGTCGACCCCGCCGGCGTCACCGGGCTGATCGGCCTGCCGCCGCTGCGCGACAGGGTGGGCGGCTGGTTCGACGATCTCGCCACGGGGGGGCCCGTCGCCCGCTTCAGCGCCCTGGCCGGAGCGGGAGCCGTCCTGCTCGGGCTGGTGCTGCTCGCCGGGCTGCTCGTCCCGCGACGCGAGCGCCTCGTGCGCCTGGCCGGCACGGAGCACGGCACGCTCGACGCGCGCAGGCGTCCATTGGCCCAGATGGCCGGCCACCTCGCCGAGCAGGTCCGCGGGGTGACCGGCGCCCGCACGACGGTGAAGGCGCGGCGCCGCGGCGCAGCGCGACTGCGCGTCCGTGCCGACCGGCCCCGCAACGTCCCGGCGGCGGCGACCAAGCAGGCCGTCACCGCGCAGCTCGAACCTCTCACCGGGCCGTTCAAGCTCAAGGCCAACGTGCAGACACGTCTCGGCGATCGCGGCAGGCGCGTGCAGTGATGCTGCGCCAACGCCTCAAGACCCGAGCCAACGGCTTCGCGCTCGTCGGCCAGGTCCTGGTCTTCGGGCTCGCCTGTGCGCTGGTGTTCTACGGCGCGATCCTCGCGCTGCTCGCGCTCAAGGTCTCCCCGTCGTCGCTCGACGACATCTCCGCCTACCGGACCGTTTACGACCGGCTGGCGGCCCTGCGGGAGAGCGATGTCAGCGACACGCGGCGCATCGTCGTCGCCGGCGCCGGACTGCTCACCTTCCTGCTGTTCGGCGCGCTCGCGCTCAAGCAGCTGCCGCGGCCCTACCTGGCCGGTCACCAAATCGAGCTGGTCAACGACGAGCGCGGAGTCGTGACCGTCGAGCCGCGAGCCATCGAGCGGGTCGCCGAGAGCGCGGCGACCCGGCATCCTGCGATCACCGCCGCCGCCGGGCGCTACGGCGACGACCAGCTCGCGGTCGGCGTGAGCCTCCGCCAGGCCCGCGGCGCCGCCGAGACGCTCACCGACGTGCAGGCCTCCATCGCCGCTGCGCTCGCGCAGCACGGACTGCCCGTCGTGCCCATCCACCTGACCCTCACCGGGTACGAACGCAAGACCCACCGGGAGCTCGACTAGATGATCACCCAGAAGCACTTCTTCGCCGCCCTCGGCTTCGCGTGGGTCGCCGCATGGATCGCCTTCGGCTTCGGCAACGCGATCCTCTGCCTGCTCGGCGCCGCCGCGTTCTCCGCCCTCGCGGCCATCCTGGAAGGCGAGATCGACCTCGGCGAGCTGCAGCAACGCGTCCGCGGCAGCGCCCCCGAGCCTCCTGCGCCGTACGAGCCCAGCCCACGGGTGCGGTGAGCGCCGACCCCGGTTCGCCCGGTGAGCTGAGCTGAGCGTCGGTCGGCTCGCCGGGGTTGGCCGGCGCGGACGGGGCCTAGACGGCTTGGCCATGGCGATGGTGCGCTACCGTCTCGTTCGAAGGCGGACTCGAAGTTGGCATTTCGCCTTCGTCCGGCGGCCGCGAGCCGCCTCGAAAGCCAAGGAATCCGCTCATGCGAGCAGCTCGCTCGAGCAGCACGTCGCCTCCGTCTCCATCATCCCTCGGCGCGTCGACGGCGTCCGGCGACCTCGAAGCGTCGGCCGCGTTCAACCGCTGCCGCGCGGAGGTCGTCGCGCTGGTCGCCGACCGCACGCCGATCAAGGTCGTGCAGAAGAAGATCGACGGCTGTGCGCTGGACGAGGACAGCAAGGCGGTCCTGGGGCTCTGGGCGCTGCGGGCGCGCTGAGGGCGGCCTACCGGGTGTGCGCCTCGATCCAGTCGAGGTGGCGCCCACAGAGCTTCTCGGCCTGAGGCGACGGCACCGAGAACGGCGCCGGCGGCTTCTCCTGCGGGGCGAGGACGAACGGCCCCAGCACCAGCGGTTGCGACGCCTGACCGTGCTGCCCGGGGGCCGGGCCGTCGTCGTCGTAGGCGATCTCGACGCGGTGCGCGCCCTGGCGCAGCCGGATGCGGCCGAAGCGCATCATCCCGCCCTGGTTGTTCAGCCTCCCGCGCACCCGGCCCGTCTCGGTGCCGTCGACCCGCACGATGGTCCGTCCGCGCGTCGAGCCGCCGAGCCAGACGGCGTAGTCGCCGTCCGCCGGGACGGTGAGCTTCGCGCTCAGCGCCCCGTCGTCCATCGGGACGACGAAGCGGGGGTCGGCCGGGTACGGCTGGATGGCGCCGGAGAGCCGCGCGGTCGAGAGCGGGAGGTAGGCCGGCTTGGCCCGCGCGACCGCGACCAGGCGCCCGTTCGACCCGGCCTGCCGGGCGAGGCGGCGGACGGTCGCGCACGGCGCCCGCGCGCCCGGGTCCGCGTCGCCGCCGAGCGGCGCGTCGGCCACGGGTGCGGTCGGCGGCGTCACCGGGCGCTGCCACACGTCGTAGCTGACCCCCGCGCGGATCCTCCGGTAGGCCGACGGCGGGCGGCTGGACAGCGGGCTCGTGCGCAGGACGAGGCTGCGGTACTCGCGCAGGGCGCCCGGATCGAAGGCGGTGATGTCCGCCGCCGCCGACTTCGGGAGCTGGCTGCCGTCGCGCAGCGGGATCAGGCGGCGGCGCAGCTCGGACGCGCCCTCGCCGTCCGCGCGTCGCAGGAAGTGGCGCGCGCCGTAGGGCTCGTACTCGGTCATGAGCGTGGGCCCCTGGCCCGCGAGCAGCTTCCCGTCCGCCTCGAGCTCGTGCAGTTGCCGCGCGGGGGCGAGGTAGCTGTTGGCGTAGCCGAGCACGTTGCTCCACAGGACGCCGCCGGCGAGGACGGCCAGCCCGGCGAGGGCCACCCGCCGCGTGGCGTCGCCGAGGCGCTCGGTCGCCACCCACGCCAGCGCGGCGAGACCGGCGGTGAGGACCATCGGCGACGCGGTGGCCATCGCCTTCGCGTCGACCCAGGGGGAGCCGCGCCAGATGAGCAGTCCGCAGGCGACCAGGCCGCCGGCGAGGTAGCCGGCCAGCGCGCCCGCCCGGCGCGTGATCGCGACCGCGAGCCCCGCGGCGGCCGCGAGCGCGAGGACGAGCAGCAGGACGTTCGTCAGCGCCTCGTGCGCCGGGGCGAGCCGGAAGTCGCCGGCCGGCCAGATCCCGAGCACCCGGCTGAACGGCAGCGGGCCGCGCAGGTTGCCGAGCTCGGTCGGCAGCCGCAGGACGCTGCCTGACTTCACCTGCGGGCCGAGGAACAGCGCGGCGAGCTTGAGCGACGGGATCGACAGCAGCGCGACGGTCACCGCGAGCACGGGGACCGAGACGAGCAGCGCCCTGGGCCGCACGCGTGCGGCGACCAGCGCGGCGAGCACCACGGGCGCGACCCACACGCCGCCACCGAAGCTGAGCGCCGCGACGAGCGCCGCGACCGCCACGCCGAGCGGCAGCACTCGCCGCCAGGGCTCGCCGAGCGTCGGGGCCAGGGCCGCGACGAGCGCGACGAGCAGCGCCGCGGTGACCTCCTTGATCGCGCCCCACTCCGCGTAGGCGACCAGCAGGGCGGGCTGCGCGGCGAGGAAGGCGACGAGCGCGCGCGCCCACGGCCGCGACAGCAGCGGGGTCACGATGCTCGTCAGCGTCAGCGCGAGCAGCCCGGCGGTGAGCGCCATCGTGGGGGCGAACAGCCACGCGATGTCGCGCCCGAGCGTGAACTCGTGCCCGAGGCCGAGCGGCAGGAACGCGCCGACCGGGTAGCCGCCGGGGAGGTAGTTCTCCAGCGTGGCGCGGTGCGAGGAGGGCAGCAGCGCGGTGAAGTCGCGTCCGTGCGCCATCACCTGGTCGGTCATCGCCAGCCACGTCGCGATGTCGTCGAGCTGGATGTAGCCCGTGAACGTCGCGGCGCCCGAGAGCACGACGGGGGCCGCGAACACCGCGTAGACCCCGGCGCCCGCGGCGGCGGCCCAGCGGTCGGGCATCCACGCGCGGCGGTCGTCGGCGACCAGGAAGCCCGTCGCCGCGAGGGCGAGCACGAGCGGCGCGGCCAGCTCGGCCGTCGCCTTCGACGCCGTCGCCGCGGAGGCGACCACGATCATCGCCGCCAGCCCGACCGGCAGGACGAGCGGTCGCGGGATCGCGTCGCCGCCCGCCCGGCTCACGGCCAGGCCACAGCCGGCGCTCAGCGCGAGCATCACGATCGGGAGGACGAGCCAGGAGACGAGCACGCGAGGCGGCGCTACCCCGTGATGGGCACGACGCGTCCGGTCCGGACGAGCTCGCGTGCGCGCCCGGCCTTCGGGGAGAACACCTCGACGAGCTCCTTCGTCTGCGGGTAGGCGACGTACCAGGAGTTCGGCCGGGAGCGGTTGGCGACGGCGAGGCCGCCCCGCGGGAGCTTCTCCGCCTGCGCGCCCGTCCGCTCCGACGCCTGCTTGACCGTCTTGAACGGGTCGCTCTGAGGTAGGTAGGTGCCGATCGTGAGGTAGTCCGGCCGCGTGTCGCCGATCGCGACGCCGGGCTGGAGGTAGCGCACGTAGACCGAGCCGTCGGTCGTCTGCGTCAGCTCGTAGGTGCGGCCCTGGGAGAGCCCGACCCAGTAGATCGGGCGACCGAGCGTCTTGGAGAGCGCAGCGAGGCGCCCGGGGGTCGAGGCGACCGACTCAGGGCCCGAGGGGCCGGTGCTCTGCGCACCGCTCGGGGAGTCGTCGCCGCTGCGCAGGACCAAGAACAGCGCGACGATCGTCACCACGATCACGGCCCCTACGGCCACGGAGACCCAGGGCGGGCGCCTCGGGCTCGACGGGTCGGACGGCGCCGCGGTGCTCATCGCCGAGCAGGATAGGGCGCTCCTACACTTCAAGGGCCGTGCCGGACGAGCGCTTCGCCGATCATCTCTGCTTCCCGCGTGCCCGGGGCCACGCCCCCGCGGGAGCGTTCGAGGGCGTGGCGGGCGGCGCGCTGTGCGGCGACCTCGTCACGATCGCGCTGACGGTGGCCGGCGGGAGGGTCACCGACGCGGGCTTCACCGCGATCGGCTGCGGCGCGAGCGTCGCGGCCGGCAGCGCGACCGTGGAGCTGATCACCGGGGCCGGCCTGCTCGCGGCGGCGCGCATCGGCACGCCGGAGGTGAGCGCCGCGCTCGGCGGGCTCTCCGCCGGCAAGCTGCACGCCGCCGACCTCGCCGCGGACGCCATGCACCAGGCGCTCGGGCGGGCCGCGCGCGCCGACGCGCAGCTCGCGCCCGACCCGGCGCGGACCCTCGTCGCGATGAGCGGCGGCGTCGACTCGGCGGTCGCCGCGCTGCGCTGCGGGCCCGAGGCGGTGGCCGTCACGCTCGAGCTGTGGCGCGACAGCGAGAACGACGGCGAGCGCTCCTGCTGCTCGGCGAGTGCGGTGCGGACCGCGCGCCGCGTCGCCCACGACCTGGGGCTGGCGCACTTCACCCTCGATCTGCGCGAGGAGTTCCGGGCGGGGGTCGTCGACCCGTGGCTGGCCGACCACGCGCGGGGGCTGACCCCGAACCCGTGCGTGCGCTGCAACGGCCACGTCCGCCTGGACGCGATGCTCGCGTTCGCCGACCGGCTCGGCGCCGGAGCCCTCGCCACCGGCCACTACGCGCGGACGACGCCCGACGGCCTCGTCCGCCAGGCGGTCGACCTCCCCAAGGACCAGAGCTACATGCTCGCCCGCCTGGACCCCGCGACGACGCGCCGGCTGCGCTTCCCGCTCGGTGCGCTGGCCAAGCCCGAGGTCCGGGCGGAGGCCGCGCGGAACGCCATCTCCGTGGCTCAGAAGCCCGATTCGCAGGACCTGTGCTTCCTGGCCGGCACGGGCAAGGAGCGCTTCCTCGCGCGCCACGGCGCCCAGCGTGAGCGCCCGGGCGACGTCGTCGATCGCGCCGGCCGTCGCCTCGGCCGCCACCGCGGCGCGCACGCCTACACCGTCGGCCAGCGCCGCGGCGTGGGGGTCGGCGGCACCGGCGAGCCGCTCTACGTCCTGAAGACCGACGTGGAGACGAACGTCGTCACGGTCGGCCCGCGGGAGCAGCTCGCGACGACGCGGGTCCCGGTCACCGACGTGGTCCTCCACCGGGTTGCGGAGCGCGTGGACCGCGTGCGCCTGCGCTCGCACGGCCGCGCGTTGCCGGCCCGCCTGGGCGACGGCTTGATCGAGCTCGAGACACCCGTGGCCGGCGCCGCCCCCGGGCAGCTCGCCTGCCTGCTGGAAGGCGACGTCGTGGTGGGGTACGCCACAATCACGGCGTGACTCCCAAGTCGACCGACGAGATCCGCGAGACCTTCCTGGCCTTCTTCGAGGGCAAGGGCCACCGGCGCCTGGCCTCGGGCTCACTGGTCCCGGCGGCCTTCGACGCGTCGGTCCTGCTGACCACGGCGGGCATGCACCCGCTGAAGGCCTACTTCGCCGGGCAGGAGGCCCCGCCCGCGCCGCGGATGGCCTCCGCGCAGAAGTGCTTCCGCACGACCGACATCGAGAACGTGGGGGACACCGCGCGGCACCTCACGTTCTTCGAGATGCTCGGCAACTTCGCCGTGGGCGACTACTTCAAGGCGGGCGCGATCGAGTACGCCTGGGACCTCTCGCTCAACGGCTTCGGTTTCAAGGCCGAGGACATCTGGGTCACGGTGTTCGAGGGTGACGAGGAGCTCGGCCTCGGCCCCGACGAGGAGGCGATCGCGGCGTGGGAGGCGATCGGCGTCCCGCCGAGCCGCATCGTCGCCTGCCCGCGCTCGGAGAACTTCTGGCAGTCCGGCCCGACCGGCCCGTGCGGGCCCTGCTCGGAGCTCTACCTCGACCGCGGCCCCGCGTTCGGCACGCCGGACGACCTTCCCGGCGGCGAGAACGAGCGCTTCCTCGAGTTCTGGAACCTCGTCTTCATGCAGCTCGACCAGGAGCCGATCGGAACCCTCACGCCGCTGCCGAGCCAGAACATCGACACCGGCATGGGGCTCAACCGCATGGCCGCGATCCTCCAGGGGGTCGACACGATCTTCGAGACCGACCACTTCGCGCCGCTGATGGCGCTCGGCCGCTCGCTGGCCACCGTCGCGCCGGAGCACCGCTCCCTGGCGATCCTCGCCGACCACGCGCGGGCGTTGACCTTCCTCGTCGCCGACGGCGTGGTGCCCTCCAACGAGGACCGCGGCTACATCCTGCGCCGGGTCATGCGCCGCGCCATCCAGCACGGGCGGCGGCTCGGCGTGAAGGGCTCCTTCCTCCCGCAGTACGTCGATGTCGTCGTCGAGCAGATGGGCACGGGCTACCCCGAGCTGATCAGCGAGCGCGAGAACATCCTCAAGTGGGTGCGCGCGGAGGAGGTGGGCTTCGGGCGCACGCTCGAGTCGGGCCTGAAGCTCCTGGAGGAGCGCCTCGCCGCCGGCGCCCTCGACGAGGCCGCGGCGTTCCAGCTCCACGACACGTACGGCTTCCCGTTCGAGATGACGCTCGAGATCGCCGCCGAGCACGGGGTGACGGTCAGTGAGGCGGGCTTCGAGACGCTGATGGCCGAGCAGCGCACGCGCTCGGCGGGCGGGGCCCGGAGCGCGAAGGGCGCGGGTGTCGCCGAGCTCGTCCGCGGCCTCGGGCCGCCGTCGCAGTTCACAGGCTATGAGCACCTCGAGGAGCGGACGGTCGCTCACGTCGCGGAGCGTGACGGCGGCCGGTACGTGAAGCTCGACGCGTCGCCGTTCTACGCGCAGGGCGGCGGGCAGGTCAGCGACGCCGGCGTGCTCGACCTCGGCGACGGCGTGCTCGTCGACGTCCTCGACGTGCTGCGGGCGGGGGAGGACCAGACGCTCGAGGTGGGTCCGGTCGGCGACGCCTTCCGCGACGGCGCGCGGGTCGTGGCCCGCGTCGATCGCGCGGCCCGCCACGCCACGGCCTGCAACCACACCGCGACGCACCTGCTCCAGGCCGCGCTGCGCCGCGCGCTCGGCGAGCATGTGCGCCAGGCCGGCTCCTACGTCGGGCCCGACAAGCTGCGCTTCGACTTCACCCACACGACGAAGCTGGGCGAGGCCGAGCGCGGCGAGCTCGAGACCGAGGTCAACGACTGGATCGTCACCAACCACCCGGTCCGGGCGATCTCCACGACGCTCGACGAGGCGCGCGACCTGGGGGCGATGGCGCTCTTCGGCGAGAAGTACGGCGACGTCGTGCGGATGGTCGAGGTCGGCGACGGCGACTTCTCGCGGGAGCTGTGCGGCGGCACGCACGTGCGCTCCACCGCGGAGATCGGGGTGTTCAAGATCACCAGCGAGGGCTCCAGCGCGTCGAACGTGCGGCGGATCGAGGCGGTGACGGGGCCGGTCGCGCTCGAGCTGCTGCGCGCCGAGGATGCGCTGCTGCGCGACGCCGCGACCGCGCTGCGTACGCAGCCCGACGGCGTGCCCGACGCGATCGCCAAGCTGCAGGAGGACGTCAAGCGGCTGCGCAAGGTCGGCGGCGCCGCGGCGGCGGGCGCGGGTGCCGCGG
This sequence comes from Solirubrobacterales bacterium, assembly GCA_038321325.1. GTDB lineage: Bacteria > Actinomycetota > Thermoleophilia > Solirubrobacterales > Solirubrobacteraceae > Paraconexibacter. Next base: position 10,559 of record JBBQEV010000067.1, on the reverse strand, counting down.
CGGCGGTCGCCGAGCAGCACGGGGCGACGGTCGTCTCGCAGTCCTTCGACGGGGTGTCGCCGAAGGAGCTGCCGGACATCGCCGACCGGCTCAAGAGCCAGCACGGCGAGGCCACGGCGGTCATCGTCGGCTCCGCGTTCGAGGGGAAGGTCGGCCTCGTCGCCGCGGTCTCTCCGGCGCTCGTCTCGCGCGGGGTCAAGGCGGGCACGGTCGTCAAGGCGGCGGCGCGGGTGGCGGGCGGGGGCGGCGGTGGCCGCGACACCCTTGCCTCCGCGGGCGGCCGCGACGTCGCCAAGCTCGACGAGGCCATCGCGGCCGGGCGCGCGGCGATCGAGTCCGCGCTCGTCGGTTAGCCTGGTGCGCATCTTGGCGCTCGACTACGGCTCTGCCCGCTGCGGCTGCGCGGTCAGCGACGCGACCGGCACCCTGGCCACGCCGATCGAGCCGGTGCTCCGGCCGGCCACGCGCAAGGGCTTCAACCGCCTGCTCGGGCTCGTCCGCGAGCGCGGGGTCAAGCGGGTGGTCGTCGGCCTGCCGCTCGGGCTCTCCGGCCACGACACCGCGCAGACGCGCGAGTGCCGCGACTTCGCCGACCGCCTGCGCGACGGCCTCGGCGCGCGGGTGCCGGTCGACCTCTACGACGAGCGCTTCACCACCGCGATCGCCGCGCGCTCGGGCTCTGCCGACACCGCCGAGGACTCGCGCGCGGCCGCCGTGCTGCTCGAGGACTACCTCGCCCGGCACGGCCACGAGGTGCGCGGGTGAGCCCGCTCTTCGGCAGCGGCGGCCACCGCGAGCGCGAGCCCCACGACCGCTCCTCCGACGAGCGCGAGCGCGCGCGCGTGGAGCGCGAGGCGCGCCGCGCCGCCCGGGAGGGCCGCCCCCCGCGCGACCTCCCGCCGCTTCCCGATACGCCGCCCGCACCCTCCGCGTCCCCGGAGGTCGACGAGCGAGCGCCGGACCCGACGCCGAGCGCCGATCTGGCCCCACCCCTTGGGGCCTCATGGGCACTCGACGAGCCCCAGGCCGTCCCGCCGCCCCTCGCACCCGCGTTCGTGCCGGAGCCGGAGCCTGAGCCCGCGCCTGAGCCTGAGCACGCGCCCGCACCCGCGCCCGCGTTCGCGCCCGCCCCCGCGCCCGCGCCCGCGTCCGCCCAGGCGCCCCGGCTGACGTCGAGTGCCCATGAGGCCCCACCCCTCGAGGCCTCATGGGCGCTCGACGAACCGCCGGCCGTCCCGCCGCCGCTCGCACCCGCGCCGGAGCCCGCTCCCGCTCCCGCACCTCCACCGACCCCGAGTGCCGATCAGGCCCCACCCCCTGATTCCGCATGGGCGTTCGACGGGCCGCCGGCCGCCCCGGCTCGGCCCAGCCCGACCGTCCTGGCGGTGCCCGCGACGACGGGGGGAGAGGCGCCCGTCGGCGTCAGGCGCGTCGCCGCCTCCTCCCTGGCCAGTGCCGCAGGCGCGGAGGGGCCGCCGCGTTTCGGGGCGCCCCCGCGCGGCGTGCCGAAGCGCCGGCGTGGCGCCCGACGCATCATCCCGCTGCTGTTCCTCGTGGTGGTCGTGGTGGTCGCCGTGTTCGCCTACCGGCTCTACCAGCCCGGCACCGGCGACGGCGACGGCCGCGTGGCCGTCATCATCCCGCCGGGCTCGAGCGCGGAGCAGATCGGCAAGCTGCTCGCCCGGCAGGACGTGGTCGCCTCGAGCTTCTTCTTCTCTCTCCGCGCCCGCCTCAGCGGCGAGAACCTGCGCGCGGGCCGGGTGGTGCTCAGGCGCGGCATGTCCTATGAGGCGGCCCTGGCCGAGCTCGGAAGGGCGACAGCGCCCGCGCCGGTCCTGGCGAAGATCACGTTGCCCGAGGGTCCGTCGCGCAAGGAGCTCGCCTCCCGCGTCGAGCAGGCCGGCTTCACGGGCTCCTACGTCGCCGCCAGCCTCCGCTCCCCGGCGCTCGACCCGCGCGACTACGGAGCGCCCGCGGGCGCCTCGCTCGAGGGCTTCCTGTTTCCCGCGACCTACCAGCTCAAGCCGGGCGTGAACGTGAAGGCGCTCGTCGCCCAGCAGCTGCGCGCGTTCAAGCGGGCGCTGGGCGGGGTGGATCTGAGGCTGTCGCGACGGCGCAAGCTCACCCGGTTCGACGTGGTGACCATCGCCTCGATGATCGAGCGCGAGGCCCAGGTGCCCAAGGACCGGCGGCTCATCTCCGCGGTGATCTACAACCGGCTCAAGGAGGGGATGCCGCTCGGGATCGACGCGACGATCCGCTACGACCTCGAGAACTTCTCCCGCCCGCTGAAGGCCTCCGAGCTCAAGCGCGACACGCCCTACAACACGCGGACCCGCACGGGGCTGCCGCCCGGTCCGATCGGGAACCCAGGGCTCGCGTCGCTCGAGGCCGCCGCGAACCCCGCAAAATCCGACTTCGTCTACTACGTCGTCAAGCCGTGCGCGAACGGCGCGCACGCGTTCTCCTCGACCGACGCGGAGTTCCAGCGCGACGTCGCGGCCTACAACGCCAAGCGCGACGCGCTCGGCGGCAAGGATCCCTCGCAGTGCTGACCGTCCCCGGCTCCTAGGTCGCTTGCCCCGCCTCGGCGTCTTGGGCTGGCCGGTCGCGCACAGCCGCTCGCCGCGCATGCACCGCGCGGGCTTCGCGGCCCTCGGCCTGCAGGACTGGAGCTACCAGCACCTGCCCGCGCCGCCCGAGCTGTTCGCCGATGTCGTGGCCGGGCTGCCGGCGGCGGGGTTCCACGGCGCGAACGTCACGATCCCGCACAAGGAGGCGGCGCTCGCGCTGGCCACCGACGCGACGCCGCGCGCGCGGGCGATCGGCGCCGCCAACACCCTCACATTCGGCCCCGACGGCGCGGTCCTGGCCGACAACACCGACGCGCCGGGCCTGATCGCGGCACTCGGCCTGGACGTTTCTGGACGCCGCGCGGTGGTCCTCGGCGCGGGCGGCAGCGCGCGCGCCGCGGTCCACGCGCTGCGCTCCGGCGACGCCGACGTGCAGGTGTGGAACCGCACGCACGCGCGCGCGCAGGCGCTGGTCGCCGAGCTCGGGGGGCGAGCGGTGGAGCAGCTCGATGCGGCCGAGCTGCTCGTCAACTGCACGGCCGCGGGGCTGCGCGACCAGGCCTCGACGTTCAAGCACCTCCCGTTCGGGGCCGATGAAGTCGGGCAGTTCGCCATCGTGATGGACCTGGTCTACACCAGCTCCGGCGACACGGCGCTCATCACCGCAGCGCGGCATCGCGGGAGCGTCACGGTCGACGGATTGGAGGTCCTGGTCCACCAAGGGGCGTTGAGCTTTGAGGCTTGGACCGGATGTGCCGCACCGATCGCCGCCATGCGAGAAGGTGCGCGAGGACGCTGAGCGTTGGACTACCCCACCCCCCAGATCACCCCCGACACCCCGCGGCTGCGACCGGTGGACGCCGCGGCCGCGGGCGCCGCCTCCGAGTCGGCGAACGGGATCACCAAGCCCCGGACCCGGGGCGGCGGCGCGCGCTTCCTCACCGACGTCATCGTCGACCTCGGGCTGGCCGACCGCGCGCGGGTCGAGCAGGCCATCGCCACGGCGCGGACGAGCTCCACCACGCCCGAAGCGGTGCTCCTGGACACCGGCGTGCTGACGCAGACGGCGCTGTCGCGGGCGATCGCCGAGCGTTACGGTCTCGACCACCTCGACCTCACGGTCTTCAACGTCGACATGTCGGCCGCGAACCTCATCAACTCGAGCGCGGCCAAGCGCTACGAGGCCGTGCCGGTGGGCTACCTCGGCGAGCGCGGGCTGCTCGTCGCGATGGCCGATCCCGCCAACGTCCTCGCGGTCGACGACATCGCCCTGATGACCGGCTTCGAGGTGCGTGCCGCGGTCGCTTCGCGCGAGGACATCGCCGCCCTGATCTCGCGCCAGACGCGCCTGGACGACGTGCTCGCGAACGCCTCGATCGAATCGCTCGAGGCCGAGGCGGGCCCGGCGGAGATCGTCGACCTGCGCGAGTCGGCCGACGAGGCGCCGGTCATCAAGCTCGTCCACCAGATCATCGCCCAGGCGGTCGACAAGGGCGCCTCGGACATCCACCTCGCGCCGGACGGGACGCAGCTGCGCGTGCGCTTCCGCGTCGACGGCGTGCTGGCCGAGGCGGCGACCGTGCCGCGCCGGATGGTCAACGGCGTGATCTCCCGCGTGAAGATCATGTCCGACCTCGACATCGCCGAGAAGCGGCTGCCGCAGGACGGCCGCGTCGGCCTGACGATCGAGGGCCGCCACGTCGACCTGCGCGTCGTGACCCTCCCGTCCGTCCACGGCGAGGGCGCGGTGATGCGCATCCTCGACAAGTCGGCTGTCGTGATGGAGCTCGAGAAGCTCGGGATGCTCGAAGCCGAGCGCACCCGCTTCCAGCGCGCGTTCCGGCAGGCCTACGGCGCGGTGCTCGTCACCGGCCCGACCGGCTCGGGGAAGTCGACGTCGCTCTACGCCGCGCTCGGCGAGCTCAACACGCCGGACAAGAACATCATCACGATCGAGGACCCCGTCGAGTACCAGCTCGACGGCATCACCCAGGTCCAGGTGAACCCGCGCGCCGGCCTCACCTTCGCCAACGGCCTGCGGTCGATCATGCGCGCCGACCCGGACATCATCATGGTCGGCGAGATCCGCGACCGGGAGGCCGCCCAGATCGCGATCGAGGCCGCGCTGACCGGCCACCTCGTCCTCTCCACGCTGCACACCAACGACGCGCCGACGGCGATCACCCGCCTCACGGAGATGGGCATCGAGCCGTTCCTGATCGCCAGCGCGATCGACTGCATCGTCGCCCAGCGCCTCGCGCGCACGCTCTGCCAGCACTGCAAGAACCGCACGATCCTCGGCGCGGAGATGCTGCGTGACAACGGGTTCCCCGCTCGTCACGACATCGAGGCCTACGAGGCCGTGGGCTGCGGGCGCTGCGGCGGCTCGGGCTACAAGGGGCGCATCGGCCTCTATGAGGTGATGGTGCTCACCGACGAGATCCGCAAGCTGACGATCGCGCGTGCGTCGGCCGACGAGATCAACGAGCTCGCCGTCACCTCCGGGATGCGCCGCCTGCGCGAGGACGGTCTCGAGAAGATACGCCTCGGCCGCACTTCGCTGACCGAGGTGGCCCGCGTGACGGGCACGGGCGCGACCGCGATGCAGTGATCTCGGCGACGGTCGCCCCTCAGCCCTGCGGGAGCACGAGCACGGCGACGATCGCGCGGTGGTCGGAGCCTGCGATGTGGTGCACGGAGAACGAGCGGACGCCGAGGCGACCGTCGAGCAGCACGTGGTCGATCGTGATGCGCGCCTTCGTCCGTCCGCTCGACCAGGTCGGCACGAGGCCCTCGCCCGTCGCGTCCGCGGCATCGACGTAGCCGTCGTCGATCAGGTCCCGCAGCGGGGCGTGGTCGAGCGTGGCGTTGAAGTCGCCCAGGAGCAGGCGCAGCGGCCCGCGCGGCGGTGCGCCGGGTCGCGGGAGCCGCGCGAGCGCGGCGCGCCACGCCGGTTCGGCGTGCGCGGTGATCGGAGGGTAGGGGTGCACGGCCTTGACGCGCAGCGGCGGCGCGCTCGGCAGCCGGAGCTCGGCCTCGGGCTGCTCGGCCGCCGTTGGGTCGTCCGGGCTGCGCGCGCGGAGCGGCCGCCGCGCGAACAGGCCCGAGCCGGCGGCGAGCGGCCGCGCCTCGACCGCTCGACCGGGGAAGCGCGCGCGGCCACCTGCGGCGTCCAGCCGTGCGAGCGCCTCGGGCGTGAGCTCCTGCAGGCTCAACAGTTCGACGTCCTGCTCCCGCGCGAGCCGCATCACCGCGGCCATGTCCGCATGGCCGTCGAAGGTGTTGAGGCTCATCACGCGGAGCGTCGGCCCGTCCGCGCCCGCGGGCACCCGCCCGTCACCGAGCGCCCGCGGGAGCACGACCGCCCCGAGGAGCGCCGCGGCGATCACGCCTGCCAGCGCGACACCGCGCCGCCGCAGGGCCACCGCGGCCGCGGCCGCCGGCCACGCCACGACCGCGGCGTACGGGGTGAAGGCGACGGCGGGCACGACGGGGTAGCGGAGGTCGAGCCCGAGGAGGCGGACCGCGGCCCAGGCGACCCAGGGGAACACGAGCACGGAAGCGACGATCGTCCGGCGGGCAGGCACGCCGGGAGCGTCGCAGGACCCGGCGCGCAGGGCGTGCGGGCGGCGTGCGGGAACGGTGCAGACTCGAGGTGCGGCGTGGGTGGCCAGCCCGGCCGGGCGGCGCCTCAAGACCGCGCGCCTCCCGGTCGATAGGAGCCGCATGCGGTTCGACTTCGCCGACCTGTTGATGGACGTCCTTGACCGGCGCGCCTCCGATCTCCACGTGACCGCGGGCCAGCACCCGATGGTCCGCGTGCGCGGCCGGCTGACGCCGATGGACGACTACCCCGTGCTCGACCCGACCGACACGCGGGAGGTCGTCTACTCGATCCTCACCAACGACCAGCGCCAGCGGCTCGAGACCGACCATCAGCTCGACTTCGCCTACTCGATCCCGGGCCACGCCCGCTTCCGCGTCAACGCGTACTTCCAGCGTTCCGCGCTGTCGGCCGCCTTCCGCCTGATCCCGGCGACGATCGTCCCGATCGACGATCTCGGCCTGCCGCCCGTCGTCCACGAGCTCTGCGTCAAGCCGCGCGGCCTCGTGCTCGTCACCGGCCCGACGGGGTCGGGCAAGAGCACCTCGCTGGCGTCGATGATCGACGAGATCAACGCCTCCCGCGAGGAGCACATCCTCACGATCGAGGATCCGATCGAGTTCCTCCACGGCCACAAGAAGTGCATGGTCAACCAGCGCGAGCTCGGCACCGACGCCACCTCCTTCGCCGCCGCCCTGAAGGCGGCGCTGCGCCAGGACCCCGACGTGATCCTCGTCGGGGAGATGCGCGACCTGGAGACGATCTCGACCGCCCTGACCGCCGCCGAGACCGGCCATCTCGTCTTCGCCACCCTGCACACGCAGAGCGCGCCGTCGACCGTCGACCGCATCATCGACGTCTTCCCCGCCCACCAGCAGTCGCAGATCCGCGTGCAGCTGTCGATCGCGCTGCAGGGCGTCATCACCCAGACGCTGATCGCGACCGCCGACGGCGCGGGCCGCACCGTCGCGTGCGAGACGATGATCCCGACCCCGGCGGTCCGCAACCTCATCCGGGAGGGCAAGACGCACCAGATCCTCTCCGCGATGCAGACCGGCTCGGCCTCGGGCATGCAGACCATGGACGCGGCGCTGGCGTCGCTCGTGCGCGCGGGCAAGATCACCCAACGCGTCGCGGAGCACACCTCCTCGACCCCCGACGAACTGCGGCGCCTCATGGGCCTCGGCGGCTTCGGGCTTGCGGCATGAGCACCTACGTCTTCAAGGCGATGGACTTCGCCGGGGCCAAGGCCACCGGCGAGGTGGACGCCGAGAGCAAGCAGGTCGTCGCCGACCAGCTCAAGTCGCGCGGCCTGATCATCCTGGAGATCGCCGACAAGCACACGTCGCGCGAGATCAACCTCGCGCTCTTCTCCCGCGTGAAGGCGTCGGAGCTGACGGTCATGACCCGCCAGCTCTCGACGATGGTCAGCTCCGGGATGACGATCCTGCGGGCCCTCTACGTCCTCGAGGCCCAGACGGAGAACAAGGTCCTCCAGGAGACGATCGTCAAGGTCCGCAAGGACGTCGAGGCCGGCCTCCCGCTCTCCGACGCCCTCGAGCGCCACCCCAAGCTCTTCAACCCGCTGTTCGTCGCGATGACCCGCGCGGGGGAGACGGGCGGCGTGCTCGACGCCGCGCTGCTGCGGGTCGCCAACCAGCTCGAGAAGGAGGACTCGCTGCGCCGCCAGGTCCGCAGCGCGATGACCTACCCGATCGTGGTCATGGTCTTCGCGGCCGCGGTCCTCATCGCCCTGGTCGCGTTCATCGTCCCGGTGTTCGTCTCGGTCTTCAAGGAGCTCGGCGGCGACCTCCCGGCGATCACGAAGTTCACCGTCGCGCTGAGCAACCTCGTCACGGGGTACTGGTGGCTGTGCATCCTCGTCGTCGGCGCCCTGGTCTTCGCGTTCCGTCGCTGGAAGCGCACCGAGCGCGGGCGCGCGCAGTGGGACACGTTCCGCTTGCGCATCCCGTTCAAGATCGGCGACATCGTCCAGAAGATCTCCCTGGCCCGCTGGTCGCGCACGCTCAGCGCGCTCATCAGCGCCGGCGTGCCGATCCTCCAGGCGCTCGAGATCACCGGCAAGACCGCGGGCAACCACGTCGTCGAGAAGGCGATGGCCGACGTCATCGCCAACGTCAAGGCCGGGGGCACGATCGCGGCCCCCCTGCGGACCACCCCCGTCTTCCCCGGCATGGTCTGCTCGATGATCGGCGTCGGTGAGGAGACGGGCGCCCTCGACACCATGCTCGCGAAGATCGCCGACTTCTACGAGGACCAGGTCGAGGCGGCGGTCAAGCAGCTCACGTCGATCCTCGAGCCCCTCATGATCGTGATGGTCGGCGCGATCGTCGGCTTCATCGTCATCTCCATGTACATGCCGCTGTTCAAGGTGTACGACGCGATCAAGTAGGGCGGGCTCAGTCCACGAACAGCGTCGCCGGCTCCACCGAGAAGCCGTCGAGCACGCGGCTCGAGCAGACGCCGCTCACGGTGGTCTCCGATCCGTCGGCGTGCGTGACCACGATCGTGCCCGTGGCGGGATCGACCAGCCACAGCTCACGCACCCCGGCGGCGAGGTAGCGCGCGCGTTTGGGGCCGAGGTCGTTCTTCCGCGTCGACGGCGAGAGGATCTCCGCGACCCAGTCGGGAACGGCCGTGACGGTGCCCGGCACCAGCGGCGGACGACGGTCGTGGCTCCACCAGGCGATGTCGTGGCTACAGCGCCGGTCCGGCCGCCGCCTGACGGGCAACAGGCGCCCACGCAGCGCGCCGCGCCTACGCTGCTCCTGTGCGCGTCCGCTCGCTCGTCCTCGCGCTCGCTGCCGTGGTGCTCGCGGGCTGCGCGGGAGGCGACGACGCCGCTGCGCCCGACGTCGTCTCGATCGTCCAGGACGACGCCGAGCTGCTGCACCGCTCGCCCGCCCGGATCGCCGCCACGCTGGACGACCTGCGCGGCGCGGGCGTCGACTGGGTCCGCGTCACGGCGGGCTGGGCGGTCATCGCGCCGCACCCCGCGGCGAGCGTGAAGCCCGAGTTCGACGCCACCGATCCTGGGGCCTATCCCCGCGGGACGTGGGCCGCGCTCGATCGCGTCGCGACGCTGACGCGAGAGCGCGGCATGCGACTCGCGGTCGACATCGCCTTCTGGGCGCCGCGCTGGGCGGTGGAGCGCCCCGGGCGTCGCGCGGACCGGGAGCGCGACCGCATCCGGCCGGCCGACCTCGCGGACTTCGCCGAGGCCGTCGCGCGGCGCTACCCACGCGCGGTGGCGTTCACCGTCTGGAACGAACCGAACCACGGAGCGTTCCTGTTGCCGCAGTGGGAGCGCGTTCGAGGACGCTGGCAGCCTTCCTCGCCACACGCGTACCGCGCGATGCTCGAAGCGGTCGTGCCGCGGCTGAAGGCGGCCGCGCCCGGCGCCCTCGCACTCATCGGCGCGACGTCGTCGGTCGGCAGCGCGCGCGGAGACCGGCCCGGCGAGCGCATGTCGCCGCTGACCTTCCTGCGTGAGCTGGCCTGCGTCGACGAGGCGCTGCGGCCCCTCGACCGCCCGGAGTGCGCCTCCTTCACCGCGCTGCCCGGCGACGGCTGGGCGCACCATCCCTACGCGCTCGACCTCGAGCCGTGGCGGTCGGATCCGCGACCCGAGACCGTCCGGATCGGTGACCTCGGCCGGCTCACGACGCTGCTGGGGCGCCTCCACGCGCTCGGCCGCACGCAGCGGCCACTGCCGCTCTACCTGACCGAGTTCGGCTACCAGACCAACCCGCCCGACCCGACCTGGGAGGTGACCGCCGAGGATCAGGCGCGCTGGCTGCCCGAAGCCGAGCGGGTCGCGCGCGCCGAGCCGTCCGTCCGGAGCACCGCGCAGTTCCTCGTACGCGACCTGCCCGAGCGCCCGGGCGCGGACCTCCGGACGCGGTGGCGCGACTACCAGTCGGGACTGCGCTTCGCGGACGGCAGGCCCAAGCCCGCGCTGGCGGCCTACGCGCTCGGCCTGGTCGCGGTGCGGGAGGGCGCCGGCGTCGGCTTCTGGGGATTCGTGCGGCCTGGTGCGGGCGCGCGTCCGGTCCGCATCTCGATGCAGGAGCCGGACGGGTCGTGGCGTGCGCTCGTCGCGCGGGACACCGCGCCGGACGGGACCGTCGCTGCGACGGTCGCGGTCGACCCGGAGCGCACCTTCCGCCTGGAGAGCGGCGGCCGCGTCGGCCCGCCCGTGCGCGGCGCCCGCCCGGCCTCCTAGATGAGTGATTCCACGGCGCGGGTTGGCGTGGTGGGTTGGCAGGGGACATAAGGCAGCAGGTCGAAGCTGGCGGTACTCAGTTCCCAGCGCCGACCCAGGGGGCCTCGATGGACGCCGACCTCGACCTGCTGCTCAC
>JBBQEV010000066.1:0-23724 GCA_038321325.1 Solirubrobacterales bacterium | reverse complement strand
GGCGCCGATGCGGGCCGAGAGGCCGGCGCCGGCGGCGCGCCCGGCCAGGTCGGCGGGGGGCGCGACGCGCCGCCCCGCCCGCCGGCCCAGCCCCGCCGCCCGCCGCGCGGCGCGCCGGCCGAGCGTGCGGGACTCGTTGCCGTCGGCGGATGCTGCGCGCGCGGCCGAGCGGGCGCCGGCGAGGGCAGCCAGGTCGACGATCGCCGCAGCAGCGAGGAACCCGGCGAGCACCGCGAGGACGGTCGCGCGCGTCACCGGCGAGACTCCTTTCCGTCGGTCTGCGAGCAGCGCGTGGCGCGCGTCACCGGCGCGGCTCCCTTCCGTCGGTCTGCGAGCAGCGCGTGGCGCGCGTCACCGGCGCTCCATCCGGGAGAGCCGGCTCACCGCGAGCAGCGCGACGCCCTGCAGGAGCACCGCCCCGACGCAGAGGCCGGTGCCGATCACGCCCGAGGCGGTCTCGCGAACGATGCCGGGTCGGGCCAGTTCGGCGAGCACCGCGCCCGCGAGGGGCAGCGCACACACGAGGCGGGCGGTGAAGCGCGCTTGCGCGGTGACCGCGTGGGCGTCGGCCTCGGCGCGGCCGGCCGCCTCGAGGTCGGCGGCGAGGGTCCGCAGGAGGCCCGCCAGGTCTCCGCCGGCGTCGCGCTGGAGAAGCACGGCGGCGACCATGGTCTCCCACCCCGGCGCCGCGGCGCGATCGCGCAGGCGCTCGAGCACCACGTCGGTGCGCTCGCCCAGCGCGAGCGCGGATCCGGCGGCACGCAGCTCCGCGTCCACCACCGCCCCGGCGCCGCCCGCGCGGGCGGCCTCGGCGACGGCGCCGCGGATCGCGTGGCCGCCGGCGAGCGCGTCCGCGAGGGTGCGCGCGACGTGCGGCGCGCCCGCCGCGAGCGCGCGCTGCCAGCGGCGGCCGCGCGCCCGGAGCACGCAGGCGAGCAGCCACGGCCCTCCCGCCGCCAGGCCGAAGCCCACAAGCGGCCCGCCGACGAGCCAGCCCGCCGCGAGCAGCGTCAGCCCGAAGACCATGACGAGGCGCAGGCGCTCGTCCGCGGTCGGGGCGCGACCGACCACCCCGGCAGCCTGCAAGGGGACCGCCAGCGCTCTCGCGCGCGCGAGCAGGCGTCCGCGCTGCGCGAGCGCCACGAGCTCCCACGTCGCGCCGACGGCGCTCGCACCGGAGCCGAAGGCGAAGACCACGGCCGAGGTCACCGGGGCGTCACCGCCTCCGTCGAGCCGCCGTAGCCCGTCGAACGCCGACGAGACTCCGAGGGGTGGGCTGGATCGGCGCTCGACGCAAGCGCGGGCTCACCCCGGCTCCTCTCCCGCCAGACGGGCCGCGAGCGCGGAGCCGAGCGGAGCGCGCCAGCGCGCGCGGCCCTTGCGCACCGCGTAGAGCTCCCGGGTCGCGGGCCCGCCGGCGACGCGGACCACCTCGGCCAACGCCACGACGCGGCGCGTTCCGTCGGCCAGCCGCGCCTGGTGCACCACAAGGTCGATCGCGCCCGCGACCTGCTCGCGGATCGCGGTGTGCGGCAGCCCGACGCCCGCCATGAGCGCGAGCGTCTCGATGCGCCGCAGCGCCTCCTCGGGCGAGCCCGCGTGGACGGTGCACAGCGAGCCGTCGTGGCCGGAGCTCATCGCGCCGAGCATGTCCAGCGCCTCGGGCCCGCGGACCTCTCCGACGACGATGCGGTCCGGGCGCATCCGCAGCGCGTTGCGCACGAGCCGGCGGATCGTGACCTCGCCGCGCCCCTCGACCGACGGCGGGCGCGCCTCGAGGCGCACGACGTGCGGCTGCTGCAGGCGCAGCTCGGCGGTGTCCTCGATCGTCACGATCCGCTCGTCCGCACCGACGAACGAGCTCAGCGCGTTCAGCGTCGTCGTCTTCCCGGAGCTCGTCCCACCGCTGACCAGCAGGTTGAAGCGCGCCGCGACCGCCGCCTGGAGCACGTCGTGCAGCGGCTGGGTCCAGGTCTCGCGCGCGACGAGATCGGCCGCCGTGAAGCCCCGCGGGCGGAAGCGCCGGATCGTCAGCGTCGGCCCGTCGACGGCGAGCGGCGGGAGCACGACGTTGACCCGCGAGCCGTCGGGCAGCCGTGCGTCGCAGAGCGGTTCGGCCTCGTCGACGCGGCGCCCGACCGGCGCGAGGATTCGCTCGATCGCGTGGCGCAGCTCCGTCTCGTCGGCGAACGAGACGCCGGTCGCCTCGAGCCGCCCGCCGCGCTCGACCCACACCGTCCCCGCACCGTTGACCATGACCTCGTCGACGGCCGGATCGGCGAGCAGCGGCTCGAGCGGCCCGAGCCCGAACGAGCGCTCGGCGATGCGCCGCGCGAGCTCCGCGCGGGTCGCCGGCTCCAGCACGCCGGCCTCGCGGTCCACGAGCGCCGCGATGCGCGGCCCGGGCTCGACCCGTGCGCCGGCCGACGCCTCCCCCGCCTCGGTGACGAGCTGCTCGCGCAGGACGCCGGCCAGGTCGTCGAGGGGATCGGGCTCGAAGGCGTCCACGTGACTACTAGGGCTGCGGCGGCGAAGTTCGCCCCCCCTCGGTGGCTGTCGCTCGCGCCGCGGACCCTCCGGCGCGGACCGGCGGCTCGTCCGCGTGAGCCGCGTTCGAAGTCTGGCTCGCCCAGCGGGCTCAACTCCGAACGCGCTGAGAGGCCACAGAGCTCAGACCCGCCCCCGCGCGACCCGCGAGCGCGACGAGCGTCCCTGCGCACAGGGCGCCGATGAGCAGGAACGGCACCGCGTCCGTGGTCGCCTCGGCCACCGCCCCGCCCGACGCCGAGCCCGTGACCTGACCGACGGCCCAGGCGAGGTTGACGAGCGCGAAGGCGAAGCCCTGGTCGAGGCCGGTGTGCTCGGCCGCGTCGGCGAGCATCGCCATCGCCGGCGCCCAGAACGCGCCGAGCGTCGCGCCGAGCATGACGATGGCCCCGGCGAGCACGAGCGCCCGGCTCGGCAGCGTCAGCGTCACGAGCACCACCGCGGAGGCCGCGAGACCTCCACGCACGGGGAACAAACGCCCACGACGGTCCGAGACCCGCCCGACCAGCGGGGACACGAGCGCCTCCACCCCGGCCGCGACGAGGAACGTCCCGGCGACCGCCGCCGTCCCCGCGCCGAGGCTGTCCAGCCGCAGGGAGCCCACGACGTTCAGGGCGCCGAAGGCGAGCGCCGGGAGCGTCACGAGCCACATCGCCCGCAGCACCTCGGGCCGGCGCACGGCGGCCCAGACCGACGCGATCCCCTGGGCGTTGCGCTTGTGAGCCTGCGGCGTCGTCAGCGCCCACGCGGCAAGCGCGCCGGCGACGAGGGGGACCGAGCCGAACACGAGCTCGGGCGAGGTCGCCTCCGCCAGCCCGCCGACCGCCGGGCCGACGAGCGCGCCCGCGATCCCGGCGCCGAGCGCCGTGCCGAGCAGCTCGCCGCGGCGCTCGGCCGGTGCCTCGCCGAGCAGCCAGGCCAGCGCCCCCGCCCACGAGCAGGCGCCGCCGACGCCCTGCACGAAACGTGCCGCGTCGAGCAGGACGATGTGCTGCGCGAAGCCGAAGACGACGCTCGAGACGGCCATCAGCGCGAGGCCGAGCAGCACGAGGCGCCGGGGTCCGAAGCGCGCGGCGAGCACGCCGGACGGGATCGCTCCCGCGAGCGTGCCGAGCGGGTTGGCGGCGGCGAGGACGCCGGCGCCGGTCTTGGTGAGGTCGAACTGCTCGACGTAGGAGGGCAGCAGCGGCGCGACGACCGCGTAGAACGAGGTGTCGACGAAGACGATCGCGCTCGCGAGCAGGACGAGGCGGCGCATGCCCCGCCACCGTAGCGGCGGGGCGGTAGCGACCTACAGGCCTACGGGCCGTCCTGGCGGACCGGGCTCGCCCAGTCCTCGTTGTCCTGGTAGTAGTCGAACGGCGCGTAGCGGTGGCAGGTGCTCGAGTAGAACGGCTTGCACGGGTTGAACGGGTTGACGCGCGCCCGTGGGTTTGAGCCGTTGAGCCGATCGGGCAGGGAGGCGTACGTCGTCTCCCAGTTGTCCGGCCGCGCGACCTCGAACGCGTTGGTGAAGCCGTCGTGATCCTCGTCGTCGGCGCCGTCGGGGATCGTGTCGCCGTCGCTGTCGGAGTCGACGAAGCTCGTCGCCGCGAACGTCCGGCCGGGGTAGACCGACTCCTTGATCTGGTCGATGCCGGGCCCCGCGTTGGACGGGACGAAAGCGGTGAAGGTCTTCTCCCACCAGCCCGGCGTCATCCGCCCGTGGGCCTCGTCCCAGTTGGTCAGGCCGTCGGCGTCGACGTCGCGCTCGTCGTCGGAGAGGAAGCCGCTGCGGTCGGTGTCGCGGCGGTCACCGGCCGCGACGGGTGCGCCCTTGCCTCCCGTGTAGAGCGAGCCGTCGGAGTAGCTCAGCGGGGTCGGGCTGCCGGTGAGGCGCCAGGCCCGGTACTCGTCGGTCAAGGTCAGGCCGTCGCCGTCGAAGTCCTGATCGGCGTCCTTGGAGTCGAGCGGGTTCGGGTAGGGCCGCTTGCCGGGGTACGGAACGGCGGCGGAGTTCAGGTCGACCGCCGACTGGTACTCATAGCCGTCGGTCACGCCGTCGCCGTCGGTGTCGGCCTTGAAGGGGTTCAGTCCGTACTGGCGCTCGGTGGCGTCGGAGAGGCCGTCACCGTCGTCGTCGCCGTCGTCGCGGTTCGCGAGACCGTCGTTGTCGATGTCGTCGTCGCCGACGATGCACAGGCGGGCGTCGAGGCTCGGCTCGCACGGGTTGAGGGGACGCTGGGTCTTGTCGTTCGGCGCGGCGGCGAGCTCTTGGCGCAGCTCGGGCACGTTGGCCACCCCGTCGCCGTCCTGGTCGTCGGCGTCGTCGCGGACCGTGTCGCCGTCGGTGTCCGCCTCGAGCCAGTCGGTAGCCTGGACCTTCTTGACGTAGTCGAGCGGACCGTAGAGCGGCACGACGTCGACGATGTCGCGGACGTCCTTGAGGCCGATGTACTCGTCGGCGAAGAAGCCCACCACGTTCAGCTTGACCGGCAGCGGGCCGACGCCGCCCTCGTCCTGGTTGGGGATGCCGTCTGCGTCGGCGTCGCGCTCGTTGTCGGAGAGGAAGCCGTTGCCGTCGCGATCCTGCCACGCAAGCCCGGCGGGGACCTTCTCCTTGCCGGTCGAGGCCGGGTTTCCGCCGGAGTAGCTGAGCGGAAGGCGGTTCTGCCCGTAGACCGCCCACGCGGCGTACTCGAGGACGTTCGTGAGCCCGTCCCCGTCGGAGTCGATCTTGCCGTCCTTCGGGTCGAGCGCGTTCGGGTACGGGCGCCGCGTCGGGCTCGGCAGGGCACGGCCGTTGTAATCCAGCGCCGACTCCTGCTCCCAGCCGTCGGTCATCCCGTCGCCGTCGGTGTCGCGCTTGCACGGGTCGGTCTTCAGCGTCGCCTCGAGCGTGTCGGAGAGCAGGTCGTTGTCGTCGTCGGTGTCCCTCGCGTTGGGCACGAGATCGCCGTCGCAGTCGTTCGCGTTCACCTTCGAGGCGACCGGCGCCGGGCCGATGACGGGGGAGCGCTTGGTCGTGGTGAAGCGCCGGCCGAAGCGGCCCGCGAGGATGCGAAGGCGGAAGCGCGTCGCCACCGGCCTGCCGGACTTCTGGCCCAGGGCACTGAGCATCTTGGGCGGGATCGTCACGCTGATCCTCGTCCGCGTCGCCCGGCCGGCCTTCACGAAGACGGCCCGGCCGCCCTCGCGCTTGAAGACCACGGTGTTGCGGCCCCGCCCGGAGCGAAAGCCGGTGCCGCGCACCGTGAGCGTGTCGCCCACGCCGAGCTTCAGTGGCGCGACCTTCGTGATCGACGGATAGCTCGGCGTCACGGCGGCGGCCCCGGCGGGCAGCGCGGCGGGGAGGCAGACGGCGAGGGCGAGGGCGAGGCGCGGGAGTCGTGTCATGTGGGGTGTGGGGGCGCGACGGGGGGCGCCACCCTCTCCCCCATCGGCCCTCGCCCTGTCCCGCTTGAGCCCTCGGCCTTCCACCGCCTCCCGCTGGACGTTTGGTCGAGCCCGCGGCTCACAGCCCGGAGCCGACGCGCAGGCCGGCGGCGCCGCGCCGCCGGTCGCCCGGGGCACGCGGCAGCACCCGCAGCTCTCGGGCGAAGGACTGCGCGGCGGCGAGGTACACGGCCTGGCGCAGACGCACGCGCAGCGCGAGGGCCACGCGCGGGCCCGGGTCGTCGCTGCCGCGCTCGGTGGGTGCCGGTGCGGCGCTGAGCACCTCGGCGTCCTCGAGCGCGAGCGTCGTCTCGCCCTGCTGGTCGCCGGTGTCGCGCGTGACGAGGACGTCGACCCGGCTGCCGCGCACCACGTGCTCCGGGGACCCCTGGGCGACAAGCTCGGCTACCCGCTCGCCCGGCCCGACCGGGACGGCGGCGCTCGCGATGGTCGCCGGGTCGGCGACCAGCCCGGCGCTCAGGTCGGTCCCGGCGGGGATGGCGACGGCGGCCTTCAGCCCGGCGACGTCGCCGGTCGCGCTGAAGGCGTCGACCGGGGCGTAGCGCGCGGGGACACGGCGCAGCGCGAGGCGCGCGCGGTCGAGGGGCTGGCCGGCCTTGACGGCCTCCTGGGCGACGAGCACCCCGACCGGCGCCCCGAGCGACTCGCGCAAAGCGGCCTCGCGCCCCGCGACGTCGGAGGCGGCCAGCCCCCCGAGCAGGAGAGCGAGCACGGCGAGGACGGCGGCCCGGCGGCGCCGGCTCACCGCGCCGGGGCCTCCGCGTCGACGGCGGCGGGCCGCCACGCGGGGAGCTCGAGGACCAGCCTGGCGCCCCGCGAGGCCGGCGCGGTCGCCACGATCCCCCCGTGCCGCGCGGCGATCTCCGACGCGATCGCCAGACCGCGCCCGCGGCTGCCGCGCCCGCCGCGGGCGCGCGCGATCAGCGTCGCCAGCGACGCGGGGAGACCGGGGCCGTCGTCGGTGACCTCGACGACCACGCGGTCGCCGGCGCGGCGCGCACTCACCTCCACGCGGTCGCCACCGTGCTCCAGCGCGTTGGCGACGAGGTTCGCGGTCGCCTGCGCGAGACGCAACCGGTCGGCGTGAACGACCAGCGCCAGGGCCGGCTCGCGCAGGCGCAGATCGCACCCGCGGGCGCGCGCCGACCCGCGCCACGCCGAGATCTGGCGCCCCAGGAGGGCGCCGACGTCCACGGGCTCCGGCGCGTCGAGCGCCCGCTCGCCCGCGGGGGCGGCGGCGAGGTCGGCCACCGCGCGCGCCGCACGCCACAGCTCGTCCTCCACCGCACCGACGGGCACCCCGCGACGGGCGAGGGAGTGGAGCGCCAGGTGCGCGGCGGTAAGCGGGCCGCGAACCTCGTGGCAGGCGCGGACGACCAGCTCCGCGCGGTCGCTCGCCGCGCGACGCTCGCGCACGAGCGCGAAGACCACCCCGAGGAGGCAGAGCGCGGGCAGCAGCGAGACCACAGGCGCCATCAGGCCACCCCCCCAGGGCTGTCGACCAGCCGGTAGCCGACACCCCACACGTTCACGACGAAGCGCTCACCGCCCTCGGCGAGCTTCTGGCGCAGCCGGCAGGCGTGCGAATCCAGCGTGCGGGTCGAGCCGGGGGAGCGGAAGCCCCAGATGGTCCGCAGCAGCTCGTCCTTGGTGTAGACCCGCGTCGGGTCGCTCGCGAGCGTCCGCAGCAGCGCGAACTCCTTGGAGGCGAGCTCCACGCGGCGGCCGTGGATCCGGACGTCACGCGAGGCCGGATCGATCTGCAGCGGCCCCACCCGCAGCCGCGCCCGCACCGGGCGGTCGTCGGCCCGCCGCAGCAGCGCGCTCAGCCGTGCCCGCAGCTCGGGGTAGGAGTAGGGCTTGGCCAGGAAGTCGTCGCAGCCCTGCTCGAAGGCGCGCAGCCGGTCAAGCTCCCCGGCGCGGCCCGAGAGCACGAGAACGGGCGTGCGCGGGTCGACGCCCGAGACCCCTTCGTGGGCGGTCCGTGCCGCCCGCACGAGCTCGAGGCCCGAGCCGTCGGGCAGGTTCACGTCGACGACCACGAGGTCGGGGTAGGCCGTCCCGAGGAGCTCGATCCCCTTGCGCGCGCCGGGGGCGCTGGCGACCAGGAAGCCGTCGGCGGTGAGGTTGTCGGTGAGGAAGGTCCGCGTCGCCGGGTCGTCCTCCACGACCAGGATCGTGGCCGCGGTGTTCTCGTCGCTCATGGGACCACTAGGGGCGCCGCGCCGAACCTCGCCCCCGCGGCCCGCGTGACGTGGCGCGTAGACGCTCTCCTGTCGGCGCCGAAAGGCGACCGCCGCTCGGCCGCACGACGGTGCGCGTGCGAACCCTTCTCCTGCAACAACCCGTGCATCCCGACGTCGGGCGGGCGGTCGGCCCGTAGGATGCCGTCGCGAGGCCCCCTCACCTCGGGAACACTCCCGGGCGGTGGGTCTCTTTCTTCATGCACACCGAGAAACGCGGAAACTACGACTCCGGCGAGGACTTCGTCCTCGAGTACGGCGAGCTGCGGTTCACGTTCAACGAGCGTGACTTCGCCGAGCGCTGCGAGCAGGGTGCGCTCAAGCTCGGCTTCGTGGTCGGGCGCCTGGACGAGTGGGAGGTCGAGGACCTCGTCAACCTCGCCGTCAACGGCGAGATCCAGGATCCCGCCTCCTCCCTCGGAGAGCACGTCAACGACTGCTGGCCCGAGCTCGTCGGCCCCAGCGACCGCAGCCTCGTGCACTGGCTGCGCCGCCTGGTGTTCCGCTCGGCCTGGCTGGACCAGCGCGTCAAGGAGGGCGAGCTCGACGTCGCCTTCGACTCCGTCGCGCAGAGCTTCACCTACGTGCAGCCCGACCGCGGCGGCGAGCCCGTCGAGCTGGCCCCCGAGCCCTCCTGGGGCCGGGTCGCCTACGCCCCCCGGTAGGGCACGCAGGCCTCCGTCCGGGGCTACCCCAGCGCCGCGGCGCGGGCCGAGGCGATCGCCTCGGCGCCGGCCTCCCCGACCAGCAGCTCGGGGCGCAGCGTGCCCGAGCCGACGAGGTCGAGCGCCGGCAGGCGACCCGTCGAGGTGAGGGCCGCGTCGAGGGCGACGACCGTGGTCTCGCCGCCGAGCGCGTCGGGCGCGGTGGCGATGACGGTCAGCGAGCCGCCGTCGACGATCGCGCGGGCGGCGGCCAGCGCGCGGCGGGCGACCGGCGCCGGGACCGCGGTCAGCGAGTCGATCAGCACGACGGCGTGGCCGCCGCGCGCGGCGACGCGCTTGGCGGTGTCGATCGCGCGCTCGACGGCCTGGGCCTGCGCGTCCGCGCTGGCGCCGAGGCCGAGCGCGGCGACGGGGACGACGCCCTCCGGCAGGTCGCGCAGCTCCTCGGGGCGCACGCCGACGTAGACGAGCGACACGTCGAGCTCGTCCTGGGCGGCCAGGGCGCCGGCGAGCCGCTTGAGCGCCTCGGTCTTGCCCGCGCGCGGGCCGCCGGTGATCGTCACGCGCGAGCCGCGGCCGATCGGGGTCAGCCACTCGATCGCCTTCAGCGTCGCGTCCTCGGAGCCGAGGGCGAAGCGCTCGGTCGGGAAGGCGCAGGCCAGCTCGTCCCACGGCGTGCCCTCGGCGACCTCGTCGGCGGGACGGTCGTTGATCGTGTCGACCCGGACGAGGGACGGGTAGCGCTCCGAGCGGCGCGGCGCGCGGATCGGGCCGGCGATGCGGTCGCCGGTGACGAGCTCGCAGCGCCGGACCTGGGCCGCGGAGATGTAGACGTCGTCGTCGGAGGGCTCCGGCGGGGAGACGCGCAGGAAGCCCGAGCCGTTCGCGAGCAGCTCGACGACCCCGGTGACCGGGGCGCCGTCCTCCTCGGGCTCGTCGGCCGCGGCGTCGCGGCCGTTGCGCTCCTCCGCCGCGCCCTGGCCGCGGTTGCGGCCACCGCGGGAGCGGCGCGAGCGGGCGGGCCGCTCATCCTCGTCGGCGTCCTCGCTCGCGCGCGGCGTGGACCGCGGCGCGGGCGCCTCCGCGTCGTCGCCGCCCGACGACGTCGCGGCGGGCTCGTCGTCGGCGTCGGCGTCCGTGTCGCCCGGGTCCGCGTCGCGCGCGCCGCGCGTCCGCGCACGGCCGCCGCGGCGGCGGGTGCGGGGCTTCGGAGCGTCCTCGTCGGCCGTGCCCTCCTCGAGCGCCTCCTCCTCGGGGGCGCCGCCGGGCTGGGCTTCGAGGACCGCCTGGACGAGGTCGTCCTTGCGCAGGCGGCGGTAGCCGTCGAGGCCGAGCTCGGAGGCCAGGAGGTGGAGGTCGGCGAGCGGGGAGCCCTCCAGGGAGGAGCGGGTGAGGACGGACATGGGGTGGTGCCTTTCGGTGCGTCGTTCGGTGGGCGCCCCTCCGCGTTGATCAGCGGCGGGGCGAGCGATGTGCTCACGAGCCTAGAGGATCGCCCGGACCCCACCGCGCCAGACGGGCACCGTGGGGCCTGATGGAGCCCTACGGACGGTTGCTCACCACGGAGGACGTTCGCGGCGCGATGCGGACCCGCTCAGGCCGGCCGGATCCACTTCATCGCGTCGTCCTCCGGGTCGATGGCCGGCACCTCCGCGCGCCCGTCGAGCGCCGCCTTGACCGCGAGCAGGTCGGCGGCCGCGGCGACGTCGTGGACGCGCAGGATCGCCGCTCCCGCGTCCGCGCCCCAGGCGACCGCCGCCAGCGTGCCGGCCAGGCGCTCGTCAGGCCGCCGGCCGGTGATCGCGCCGACGAAGGGCTTGTTGGAGACCGCGAGCAGCACGGGCCGCCCGAGCGCCTGGACCCGCCGCAGCTGCCGCAGCACCGCGACCGTCTCCCCGGGCGTCTTGGCGAAGTCCGGCCCCGGGTCGAGCAGCAGCTGCCGCTCGGGCACCCCGAGCGCGACCGCCCGCCGGCTGCGCTCCTCGAGGAAGGCGACGACGTCGTCGACGACCGCCCCGCCGTAGTCGGGGCGGTGCGCCTGCTTGGGCGCCGCGCGCGTGTGCATGACGCACAGCGCGGCGCCCGACGCCGCGCAGAGCTCCGCCAGGCGCTCGTCGCGCAGCCCGGAGACGTCGTTGACCAGATGCGCGCCGGCCGCGAGCGCGGCCTCGGCGACCGCGGGCTTCCAGGTGTCGACGGACACGACCACGCCCTCGGCCGCGAGGCGCTCGACGACTGGCGCCACGCGCGCGATCTCCACGTCCGCGGGCGTGACGCCGGTGTACGTCACCCCGGACTCCCCGCCCACGTCGACCAGGTCGGCGCCCGCCGCGACGAGCGCGAGCCCGTGCGCGACCTGCTGCTCGGTCGTCGCCCGCCGCACGCGGTCGGAGAACGAGTCGGGGTTCGCGTTGACGATCCCCATGAGCAGCGGACGCCCCGGCGCGCCGAGCAGCACGCGGCCGCGGGCGTGCAGCGCGGGCGGCGGCGGCGCGCTCACCGGGCGTAGTGGAGGAACAGGTGGTCGTCGGCCTGCCGCACCCCGCGCAGCCGCATCCGGGTGGGCGGGTCGAGCGCGGGGCCCGTCAGCGACGTCGGCCCGTCGCCGGCGACGGCCAGCGGGGCGACGGTGAGCAGCAGGTCGTCGGCGAGGTCGGCGGCCAGGAGCGCCCGCAACAGGCCCGGGCCGCCCTCGCAGGTGACCGACCGCACGCCGCGCGCGGCGCGCAGGTGCACCAGAGCACGATGCAGATCCCCCCGCTCGACCTCCTCCACGGCGGTCTCGGTCACGCCGTCCGGCACCGTGACGGGCACGCCCGCGTAGACCTGCTTGGGGACCTCGGGCTCGGAGAAGACCGGCGTCGCCCAGGGCACCGCACCCGTGCGGCTCACGGTGGCCACGAGCGGATGCGGCGGGCGGCCCGCCGCCGCGCGCGCGGCGCGCTGGTCGGGATCGAGGAGGCGGGCGTAGCCCTCGGCGGCGAGGGTCCCGGTTCCCACGAGCAGGCAGTCGGCGGCCGCCCGCAGGCCGCGCAGCAGCGCGCGATCCTCGGGGTGGCCGAGCTGGGTGGAGCTGCCGTCCACGGTCGCGCGCCCGTCGAGCGCGGCGATCATGATCGCCACGACGCGCGGGCGCCCCTGGCGCCCCCCGGTCCCGAGCGCGAGGCGCGCCACGAGCGCCTCGGCGCTCAGCCCCTCCCCCGCCTCAGGAAGGAGCTCCTTCATTCACTTCTTCTTGACCGTGATGCGGTTCGTGAGGGCGGCCGCGTTGCCCGCGGCGTCGGTCGCGGAGACCCGGATCGTGTACTTGCCGCCCCGAGCGTAGCGGTGGGAGGCCCTGCGCCCCGAGACGACGGGGGTCTTGTCGCCCCAGTCGATGCGGATCGTCTTGATCCCGGACCCGCTGGGGGCGGTGAGGCTCCCGTCGGCCGCGCGGACGGCGACCTTGATCGTCTTCAGCCGCTTCCGCGTGCCGGAGACGCGGAACGTGAGGTCAGGGGCCACGGAGTCGACGCGCAGCGGCCGGGTCGGCGTCGTCGCGGTCTGCCCGCGGCGGTCGATCGCCACCACGCGCCACAGGTGCTTGCCGTCGGGGACCGGGTTGGCGGGCGTGAGCTTCGTGTCGGTGGTCTCGCCGACCGGCTTCCCGTCGACCTCCACGCGGTACTTGACCGCCCCGAGGAGATCGAAGGACTGCTGCCACGAGAGCGGCGGCCGGGCGAACATGCGGAACTTCGCCGTCGTGAAGGTGCGAAACGCACCCGGGGGCCGATCGAAGCCGCCGGCCACCAGACGGCGTCCGTCGGGGCCCTCCTGCACGAACACGGAGGCCGCGTCGCCCACGCGGTTGACGGCCATGTCCATGCCGGCCGCGGCGAGGACCGGGCCGAGGTCGGGGCGCGACAGCGTGGCGGCGGGGCCGGGCGGCGCCACCAGCCGGCGGGCCGGGTTGATGTCGTAGGCCCGCAGCTGGACGCTGCCGTCGCCGGGCAGCCAGGCGGCGAAGGCGTCGTTGTTCTCCGCGATCCCGACCGCGGGCGCGCTCATCGCGGTGCCCGGGCCGAGGCCCATCCCCGGGTTGAACACGTCCTCGTGCAGGATCGCGCTGTTGACCGCGCCGCCGGCGGCCGTGGCCGCGATGCCCTCACCGCGCCCGTTGAGCTCGAGGGCGGTGTCGGCCGCGTCGGCGGGGGCGGGGTAGCCCGTCCCGTCGACGAACACCG
Source organism: Solirubrobacterales bacterium (assembly GCA_038321325.1). GTDB lineage: Bacteria > Actinomycetota > Thermoleophilia > Solirubrobacterales > Solirubrobacteraceae > Paraconexibacter. The sequence goes on along the minus strand of JBBQEV010000066.1, from coordinate 10,611 downwards.
GTGCCTCGAAGGCCGAGCCGACCAGCCGCCGGGCGACGACGTGCGCCCGGCCGTCGTCGAAGCGCTGGCGGAAGACCGCCCAGGCGTAGCTCGAGTCGTCCTCGATGTCGATCTCGGGGAGGTCGGCCGCGCCGCCCGTGTGCCCGTCGAGCGTGGGGACGTTGAGGGTCTGGGGCGCCGTGGAGAGCCGCTCGCCGAAGACGCGGCGGGCGACGACGGTGTCGGCCTCACCCCAGATCACGACCGCGGTGCCGTCCGCCGACACGGCAACCCGCGAGCGGCGGTCCCCGTCGCCGGCGTCGCGCGGCGGCGCCACGTCGAGGACGTCGGGCAGCAGGGAGAAGGCGGTGGCGCCGCGCGCGAGGCGGGCGACGCGCACGTCGGCGGCGCTCTGGCCCAGAACCGTGAAAGAGACGTAGGCCACGCCGTTGATCGACATGTCGGCCGACGGTGCGGAGGCGTTGTCGGCGATCGGCTGCGGCGGCAGGAAGGTAACGTCGGCGCTCGGCCGCAGCACGACGTTCAGCTGGCCCCCGGAGGTGAACGCGACCGTGACGCGCCCGCCGTCGGAAGCGGCCACCACCGGCGAGCCCGCAGGGCCGGGCAGACCCGGATCGATGCGCTCGGGCGCCCCGAAGCCGCCGCCGACCAGGCGCGAGACGAACACGTGGGGCACGCCGTCGACGCGCTTGAGGTAGGCGACCGCGCCGGTGCCGTCGCGCGCGAGGTCCAGGTCCCCGGCGGAGACGATGTCGCCCGTGGGTCCGTCGATGACGTCGGCCGGGAAGACCGTGGCCTGCGCGGCGGGCGCAGCGGCGACGATCGCGAGGGCCGAGGCCGCGAGCAGCGCGAGGGGGTGGCGGAGCGTGGGTCGTGTCATCCGAGGGGTCGCAACCGGTGAGCCCCGGAGAAGTTACGGCCTGCGCCCGACGGCACGTGTGCGCGCCGGCGAGCGCGGCCCGCGCGCGGCCGTCATGCGGCGACGATGCCCTCGCGCGCGGCCTCCACGAGGAACGCCTGCGCCTCGGCCTCCGTCCGGGCGACGTCCCAGCCGAGCTCGGGCGCCATCGCGGCCGCCACACGGCGCGCGGCCGCGCCGTCGGGGGCGGCGACGTCGCGCGCGGCGGTCAGCCCGAGGCGGGTCCGGCGCAGGAGCACGTCGGCGACCGTCCGGGCCTGCTCGTGGCGGGCGGCGTGGACGACCTCGGCCAGGAGGTCGGGGGGGCGCGCGTGGTCGCCGTCGGAGGCGACGACGGGCTGCGCGAGCTCGGGGCGCTCCTCCGCGATGCGCAGCACGTCGAGCGCGAGGTGGCCGTAGCGCCCCGCGAGCTGCGCGTAGGCCGCCGCGGGCACGGGCGGATCGGCCCGGACGACCGGGAGCTCCTCGACGGCGACGGCCTGCCCGAGCGGGATCTCGTGGGTGCGGCACGGGGCGTCGCGGGCCTCGCGCTCGACGAGGCGGTCGACGGTCATCTTGGCCATCCGCCGCCACGTCGTGAGCTTGCCGCCGGTGATCGTGATCATCCCGCTCGAGGTCTCGTACAGCTCGGCCTTGCGTGAGATGTCCACGGACTTCTTCGGGTCGCCGGTCGCGATCAGCGGGCGCACGCCGGCGAACGCTCCCGCGAGGTCGGAAGCGGTCAGCGCCGTGCCGAAGTAGGCGTTGGTCGCGTCGAGCAGGTAGGCGATGTCGGCGGGCTGCGGGGCGACGTGGTCGAGCGCGTGCGGGTCCTCGCTCGGCGCGATCTCGTTGTCCGTCGTGCCGATCAGCGTGCCGCCGAGCCACGGCAGCGCGAAGATCGTCCGGCCGCCGCCCGCGGGGAGGATCGCCCCCGAGATCAGCGGCAGCTGGTCGTGGCGCAGCGTGACGTGGGTGCCGCGCGACGGCCGGATGACGGGCACCTCGGCCTCGTCGCGCAGCTCGTCGGGCCGCAGGCGGTCGGCCCACACCCCGGTCGCGTTGACGACGTTGAGGCCCGGCACGGCGAAGCGCTCGCCCGACATCGCGTCGGTGACCTGCACGCCGGCCGAGCGCCCGCCCGCGTCGAGCAGGTCGGTGACCTCGAGGCCGTTGCAGCAGACCGCGCCGAAGCGCTCGGCCTCCTGCAGCACGGTGAGCACGAGGCGCGCGTCGTCGGTCTGGCAGTCGTAGAAGAGGTAGCCCGAGGTCGGCTTGCGCCCCGCGAGCGCCGGGAGCCGCTCGACGACCTCCTCCCCGGAGATGGTCCGGTGGCGGTCCGGCGCCCAGTCGGCCAGCCCGTCGCCGTCGGTGTCGGCCACCGCGAGCGCCCCGTGCTGCTCCTCGCGCACCGTCCCGCGGCCGGGGCGGCGCGCGCGGAACCGCTCGACGGACATGACGTCGTAGAGGTTCAGCCCGACGCCCGTCAGGCGGTCGGGGCGCTGGCCGTCGAAGGCGGCGACCACGAGCGGCAGCGGCTTGACGAGGTGGGGCGCGAGCTGGACGTTGATCTGGCGCTCGAGCAGCGCCTCGCGGACGAGGCCGAGATCGAAGTTCTGCAGGTAGCGCAGCCCGCCGTGGACGAGCTTGGAGGAGCGGCTGGAGGTGCCCGAAGCGTAGTCGCCACGCTCCACCAGGGCGACGGAGTAGCCCCGCGTGGCGGCGTCCAGCGCGACGCCGGCGCCGGTGATCCCGCCGCCCACCACGACGACGTCGAAGCGCTCGGCGGCGAGGGCGGTGATGGCGTCGGCGCGGGCGATCACGGCGCGTCCGAGTCTAGGAGCTGGAGGGGGCGTCGCCTGCGCCCGAGCCGCCCGGGGTACCGGGGGCGGTGCCGCGCGGGCCTTTAGATAGCGTCCTGCCCTCATGGCCGACACGACGATCCTGTTTACCGGTTTCCCGGGCTTCATCGGCGGGCGGCTGATCCCGAAGCTGCTGGCCGGGGCGTCCGGCGCCCGGGTCGTCGCGCTCGTGGAGCCGCGCATGGTCGAGCGTGCCCGCGTCGCGGCCGCGGCCATCGACCCCGAGCGGGTCGTGATCGAGCCGGGGGACATCACCGAGGCGAAGCTCGGCCTCTCCGACGCCCGGTACTCAGAGCTCGCCGCGAGCACGACGCAGGTCCACCACCTCGCCGCGATCTACGACCTCGCGGTCCCGCTCGCGATCGCCGAGCGCGTCAACGTCCTCGGCACCCAGCACGTCGTCGCCTTCTGCCGGGCGGCCGCCGACCTCGAGCGCCTCCACTACGTCTCGACCTGCTACGTCGCGGGGGCGCGCTCCGGGCGCGTGATGGAGCACGAGCTGGCCGCGCGCCAGACGTTCAAGAACCACTACGAGTCGACGAAGTTCGGGGCCGAGGTGCTCGTCCGCGCGTCGATGGGCGAGGTGCCCACGACGATCTACCGCCCGGCCATCGTCGTGGGCGACTCGGAGACGGGGAAGACCGCAAAGTTCGACGGCCCCTACTACCTCCTGCGCACCATGCAGCGCCTGGGCGCCCGGCTGCCGATCCCGCAGATCGGCCGCGGCGGCTCGAGCTGCAACGTCGTGCCGGTCGACTTCGTGATCGACGCGATCGCCGCCGGCGCCGTCGACCCAGAGGCCGTCGGCGAGACCCTCCACCTCTGCGACCCGGCGCCCGTCTCCTCCGCTGAGGTCATGCGGACCCTCGCGCACCTGTACGCGGGGCGCGCGCCGAGCTACCGCCTCCCGCCGGGCCTCCTGATCCGCTCCCTGCGCCTGAGGCCGATCCGCGCGCTGTTCGCGGGCACGCCGAGCGAGTCGATCGTCTACCTCAACCATCCCGTCGAGTTCGACACGACGCGCGCCGACGCCGTCCTCGGCCGCGCCGGCCTGCGCTGCCCCCGCTTCCCCGACTACGCGCCGAAGATGGTGGAGTTCTTCTCCGCACACCAGGACGACCCCGCGTTCGCGACCAAGCCGTAGTGCTGCGATTCGTACGTTCCGTCACGATGGGGTCCCGCCCGCCCAGGGATCGTCGCGTCATGGCGTTCGACGACGGCCTTGCTCGTACCGGGCGTACTGGCGGGGCCGTCGCCGGGCGCCAGGACCCGGCGAGGCGCTCGAATACGGCCACGGAACGTCGGAATCGGAGCACTTAGGGCCATGACGCCCGCGCCGGTGACGTTCACGCCCCTGTTCATGGAGCGCGTGTGGGGCGGCCGCGCGCTGGAGGAGGACTTCGGCAAGCCACTGCCGCCCGACGCGACGATCGGGGAGTCGTGGGAGGTCGTCGACCGGGCCGAGGCGCAGAGCGTCGTGGCCTCCGGGCCGCTGGCGGGCGCCGAGCTGCACCAGCTCTGGCGCGGGGACCGCGAGCGGCTCTTCGGGGCGCGCGCGGCGCGCGCAGGCGACCGCTTCCCGATCCTCGCCAAGCTCCTCGACGCGCGCGAGACGCTCTCCGTCCAGGTCCACCCGCCGGAGCACGTCGCCGGCGCTTTCGGCGGCGACCCCAAGAGCGAGCTCTGGTACGTCGCGGGGGCCGCCCCCGGAGCGCACCTGCTCGCAGGGTTGCGCCGGGGGATCGACCGGGAGCGGTTCTCCGTGGCGTCGGGGTCCGGGGAGGACGTCTCGGCGCTGCTGCACCGCATCGACGTGGAGGTCGGCGACACGCTCTTCGTCCCTTCGGGCCGCGTGCACGCGATCGGGGCGGGCTGCCTCATCGTCGAGATCCAGCAGAACTCCGACACGACCTACCGCGTCTACGACTTCGACCGCCCCGGGCTCGACGGGGAGCGGCGTGAGCTCCACGTCCCGGAGTCGCTGGCCTCGATCGACTTCTCCGACGTGGAGCCGGCGTTGCGCCCGCGCGGCGACGGCACCGTGATGGCCAACGAGCACCTGACCGTCACCCGCCGCACGCTCGGCGCGGGGCCCGAGCAGCTCGCCGCTCCCGGGGAGTGCGCGCTGGTGTGCGTCCTGGACGGACAGGCGCACTGCGGCGGCGTGCCGTTCGGCCCGGCCTCGTTCTTCGTCGTGCCCGCCGACGCGGACGGCGGGCTCGCCGTGTCCGGGCCGGCCGGGCTGCTCGTCGTCGAGCTCGCCTGAGCCCTTCGCCGCCGACCGCGTCGGCGCGGCGAGCGCGGCGAGCGCGGACGGCTGCGGACGGCTGCGCAGTTCTGCGCGTCTTTGACGCGCAAGTTGTGGCAAAGGCGTCTTGTTCGTCCACAGTGCGGTCGGCGAGGGTGCCGACATGACGAGAACCCGTGCCGATGTCGTCTTCGCGGTGCTCACGCTCACCGCCGCGGCGCTGTCCGCGTGCGGAGGGGTGGAGCCGTCGCGGCAGCCACCGGGCGCGGCGTCGGGGGCCGATCCCGGGAAGGCGGACGCGCGCCCGAGCCCGCAGGCGCCGATCGCGCAGGCCGGGATCATCGCGAGCCGCGAGGGCCGGATCGACGACGAGCCGGTGACCCTCGAGCTCACGCAGCTGCGCAGACGGGGCCGCGTGGTCAACCTCGAGCTGAAGCTCCGAACCCGGGCCGCCGACGTGGAGCTCGACATCCGAGACGCCTTCGACGACGGCGTGGCACAGAACCTCAGCGATCCTGCCGCCCGCCCCGACTTCGAGTACAAGGACTCGATGGACGGCATCAACCTCATCGACGGGGTGAACGGGCGGCGCTTCGCCCCGGCCCGGGATCGCTTCAACCACTGCATCTGCGACCGAGAGCTCGGATCGGTGACGCTCTCCCGCAGCCGGCCGCTCACGCTCTCGGCGACGTTCGGAGCGCCACCGCCAGCCGTCCGGGCGGTCGACGTCGTCATCCCGCGCTTCGGAACCATCCCCGATGTCCAGCTCGGGTAGGGCGACGACGGCGCTCGTCCTCGCCGGCGTGGTCCTGATCGGTGCGCCCGGGGCCGGGACGGCGGGGGCCGGGGCGGCGGGGGCCGACACGCAGCCGCAGGAGCTCACGGGCGACCCGCTGAAGCTGGACGGGGATGCGCTGACGTTCCCGGTGAGCACCCTCGGCGGCGGCGTCACGATCACCGCGACGCGCGTGACCCTCCAGGCCGACGTCCTGTTCGCGTTCGACTCCGCCCGCCTCGGCGCCGGCGCGCGCTCCGCCGTAGCGGTGGCGGCACAGACCCTGCGCGCCCGACGCGTCACCAGCGCGCGCGTGGTGGGCTACACCGACGCCAAGGGCGCCTCCGCCTACAACGTCGGCTTGTCGCAGCGGCGTGCCGCAGCGGTCCGCCGAGCGCTCGTCGCCGTGCTCGGTGCCGCCGCCCCGACGCTCAGCACCGAGGGCCGTGGCGAACGCGATCCCGTCGCCGCCAACGGGCGCGCCGGCCGCGACGACCCGCGAGGGCGAGCGCAAAACCGGCGCGTCGAGGTGATCCTCGGCTGACCCCGGAAGACGATCCTGGGCATGTGCGCGGCGCGGAAAACCCGAGCCTCGGGGCGCGATCGCGCCCCCTCGACCGCGCAGCCGTCGGAAGCCGCGCGCTCCAGCATCGATCATGCCCTGGAAGAGGCGCGGCTTGACTCCCTCGCGCGCTGAGCGCCCATGAGCGTCCAGGGGCTGGGTGCTCATGGGCGCTCGAGCGCGTTCGCGACCGCGGCGCGGAAGCGGGCGGGGGTACTCGGTCACCCGCATCGGTGGCCGCGCTCAGGCCTCGCCCCGCGCCGGGTAGTCGTTCGCGACGAACATGTCGACGCCGCCGAAGAGATCGTCGAGGTGAGGACGTCCGACCGGCATCGACAGGACCGCCTCGTAGTACACCGAGCCGTCCGCGCGGACGAGGAACATGGCGGGTTCGTTGAAGACCGACGGCTCGTCGTCGCTGATCGCGCGGGAGACGAACAGTCCCCACTCGCGCATCTGCGCCTCCGAGAGTCCGTAGGCGAGCGGGATCCGCTTGATGCCCCACTGGTCGCGCATCTTGGCCGCCCGCTCCTCCGTCTCGCCGCTCACCGAGACGACCTCGATGCCGCGCTGCGTGAACTCGTCGAGGCGCCGGTCGATCTCGCGGAGCTGCGCCTGGCAGACCGGGCAGTGCAGGCCCCGGTTGAAGACGACCAGGGTGAACTGCTCGGGCCGCCGGTCGGCGAGGCGGAACGTGCCGCCGCCGCCGGCCAGCTCCAGCTCGAGGTCCGGGGCCTGCTCGCGCGGGCGTACGGGATGGGTCGTGTCAGGGGTCATCGGAGGGTCCTCCGTCGTCGGATGGACTGGCCGGCGCAGTCCGCCCGACGCAGACAACGGCACGCCCGCCGTGCCGTCAAGCCCGTGGAGCCGGTCGTCATCTCCTGTTCAGCTCGTGCACGCCGGGACCGGCCGCCCACGCACGCCGATGCCGCGGGCCCGCAGCAGCGCCCCCGCGGTCGCGACGAGGAGGTCGTCCTCCCCCGCGAAGGCGACGCTCGAGACGAGCTCCGCGCCCGGCACGTCGTGGCGAGCGCGCAGCTCGCCCTCCGGGGTGAAGCGCGCGACGGCGCCACCCGGGCCGAGGGCGACCCAGACGTCGCCGTCCGCGTCGACGGCCAGGCCGTCGGGCGCTCCGTCGGGGACACGGGCGAACACGCGGCGGTCGCCGCCGTCGGCGGCGCAGGCGAGCACCTCCCCCGTCTGGCGGTCGGCGGCGTAGACCGTGCCGGCGTCCGGGGAGAGCCCGATCCCGCACGGCCAGATGACGCCTTCGAGCAGGACGGTCGGCTCGCCGCCCCGCCGCGGAGGAACCCGCCACAGCTCCCCGGCCACCGGCTCCTCCCCGGCCAGCGGCCGGAAGCGCAGCGCGCCCACGAGCAGCGCGCCGTCGTCGGTCGTCGTCAGGTCGTTGAAGCCCGTCATCCCGCCGCGCAGGCCGAGCAGCTCGCGGTCCTCGCCGCGCCCGCCGACGACAAGAACGTCCCGGCCGGTCACCACGATCCCGCCCTTGGCGTGCGCGACGAGCCCGCCGACGCCGCGCCGCCCCTCGAGCACCGCCGTCGCGCGCTTGCCGCCGGCCCAGCGCCAGACGCCGCCGGCGACGACGTCGGAGAACAGCACTCCGCCCTGGCCGTCCTCGCGCGGCCCCTCGACGAGCACGTGGCCGCCGACGAGCCGCTCGAAGATCAGAGCGCCTTGAGCTCCTCGGTCACGTCGGCGATCGACTGCTTGGCGTCGCCGAACAGCATCGACGTCTTCGGGTTGACGAACAGCGGGTTGTCGATGCCGGCGTAGCCCGAGCTCATCGAGCGCTTCAGCACGATCACCGACTGCGACTCGTCGACGTTGAGGATGGGCATGCCGTAGATCGGCGAGTCCGCCTTCGTGCGGGCGTCAGGGTTCGTGACGTCGTTGGCGCCGATGACGATGGAGACGTCCGTGCGGGCGAACTCCCCGTTGATGTCGTCCATCTCCTTGAGCTGCTCGTAGGGCACGTCGGCCTCGGCGAGCAGGACGTTCATGTGCCCGGGCATCCGCCCGGCGACGGGGTGGATCGCGTACTTGACCTCGACCCCCTTGGCCTCCAGGAGCTTGGCCATCTCGCGGACGGCGTGCTGGGCCTGGGAGACCGCCATGCCGTAGCCCGGCACGACGACGACCAGCCGCGCGTAGGCCATCTGGATCGCCGCGTCGGAGGCCGAGGTCGAGCGGACGGTGCCGCCGCCCGCGCCCGAGGCGCCCGCGACGGCCTCGACGGTCCCGCCGAAGCCGCCGGCCACGACCGACGTGATCGTGCGGTTCATCGCGGTCGCCATCTGCTGGGTGAGCAGCGTGCCCGAGGCGCCGACGATCATGCCCGCCACGATCAGCGACGTGTTGTTCAGCGCGACCCCGGTGGCCGCCGCGCTGAGCCCGGTGAACGCGTTGAGCAGCGAGATCACCACGGGCATGTCCGCGCCGCCGATCGGCAGCACGAGCAGGTTACCCAGCAGCGCGGCGGCGACGAGCAGCGCGATGATCAGGATCTGGCCGTGGGAGCCCGCGACGATCGCCACGCCGCAGGCCACGGCCGCGAGGCCGACGAGCGCGTTGACGGGCGTCTGCAGCGCGCCGATCGTGACCGACTTGCCGTCGATGATGCCCTGCAGCTTGGCGAACGCGATGTTCGAGCCCCAGAACGACACGCTGCCCACGATCGCCGCGAACACGCTGAAGATCGCCACGTACGTGGGAACGCTCGCGAAGCCGCCCGACGTGCGGAACTCGACCCAGGCGATCAGCGCGACCGCCCCGCCACCGACGCCGTTGAACAGCGCCACCATCTGCGGCATCTGGGTCATCTTCACCTGGCGCGCGGCGGGCACGCCGACGGCGGTGCCGATCGCCACGCCGAGGATGATCAGCGCGACGTTGCTCAGGTGTGCCACCAGCAGCGTCGCGACGATCGCGACCGCCATGCCGACGGCGGCGATGCGGTTGCCCCGTACCGCGGTCTTGGGGCCGGTGAGGCCCGACAGGCCGTAGATGAACAGGCCGAAGCTCAGGATGTAGAGGACGCTGCGGGTGTTCGGGTCCGTGATGAACGTCGCGAGGACCATCACTCCTCCTCCCCGCCGGCCTCGACCTGCTCGGCGGGCTTCTGCTTGAACATCTCGAGCATCCGGTCGGTGACCAGGAACCCGCCCACGACGTTGATCGTCCCGAACGCGACCGCGATCACGAGCAGCAGCTTGTTCAGGGCGCCGCCGGCCGCGCCCCCGACGAGCAGAAGGATGCCGCCGAGGACCACGATCCCGTGGATCGCGTTCGTGCCCGACATCAGCGGCGTGTGCAGCGTGTTGGGCACCTTGGAGATCACCGCGTAGCCGACGAAGCCGGCGAGCACGAGGATCGAGAGGTTCGTGATGAGCATCAGGCCTGGGCTCCGTCGACGGTCTTCTTGGCGGCCGCGTGGACGATCTCGCCGTCGCGGGTGATGCACGCGCCGGCGATGATCTCGTCCTCGAAGTCCAGCTTCAGCGTGGGCGTGGCGTCCTCCTCGTCCTCCGGTGTCTCGAGCATCAGCTCGACCAGCGCCTGCACGTTGCGCGAGTACAGCTGGCTGGCGTGCTCGGGCATGCTCGCCGGGAGGTTCAGCGGCGCGGCGATCGTGACGTCGTGCGTGACGATCACCTCCCCCGGCTTGGTCAGCTCGCAGTTGCCGCCGCCCTCGCCCGCGAGATCGACGATCACGCTTCCGGGCTTCATCCCCTCGACCGCCTCGGCGGTGACGAGCTTCGGTGACGGCCGGCCGGGAACGAGCGCGGTCGTGATGACGACGTCGAAGCCCTTGATCGCGTCGGTCAAAGCCTGCTGCTGCTGCTCGCGCTCCTCGGCGGTGAGCTCGCGGGCGTAGCCGCCCTCGCCGGCCGCCTCGATCCCAAGATCCAGCCATTGCGCGCCGAGCGACTGCACCTGCTCGGCGGTCTCGGGGCGGACGTCGTAGCCGGTGGTCTGCGCGCCCAGGCGCCGCGCGGTGGCCAGCGCCTGCAGGCCCGCGACGCCGGCGCCGAGCACGAGCACCTTGGCCGGGGGGATCGTGCCCGCCGCGGTCATCAGCATCGGGTAGAAGCGCGTGGAGTGCTGGGCGCCGAGCAGCGCCGCCTTGTAGCCCGACACGTTTGACTGAGAGGACAGCGCGTCCATCGACTGCGCCCGCGAGATCCGCGGGATCGCCTCCATCGCGAAGGCGGTCGTGCCATGGTCGCGCAGCGCGGCGATCGTCTT
>JBBQEV010000065.1:0-23743 GCA_038321325.1 Solirubrobacterales bacterium | reverse complement strand
ACGTCAGGACCAGGTACATGATCCCGATCTTCTTGTGATCGGTCGTGGTCACCCAGGACGTCCAGCCGGTGGCGGGGCGCGCCACCTGGTGGGCGACGATCTGGGGGAGGGGGCGGACGGCCGGGGTCGTCCGCGGGTGCTCGGTGGTGGCCATGGGGTCTGCTGATCCTTAGGGACTGGCGGGAGCCGCGGGGGCGGGACTGGCGGCCGGGCCGGACGACGTGCCGCCGGCGGGCGCGGCGGTCGCGGGCGCCTCGATCACCTTGCGCTGCTTGGCCGCGGCGGCGTCGCCGGCCTTGACGTCCTTCTTGCGCTGGGCGATGTACGCCTCGAAGTCCGTGGGGCTGACGGCGCGCACACGGGCGGTCATGTTCGCGTGGTTGCGCCCGCAGAGCTCGGCGCACTGCCCCGTGAACACCTGCCCCTCCATCCCCGCCGGGACCTTGAACCAGGTGTAGTTCGTGTAGCCCGGGATCGCGTCGAACTTGCCGCCGAGCTTCGGGATCCACCACGAGTGGGCGACGTCCTGCGCGTTGATGTCGAGGGTGACCGCCGTGTCGGTGGGGACGACCATCTCCTCGTAGGAGAAGGGGTTGTTCAGCGTGTTGGTGTCCCCGTCGGGGTAGGTGAAGCGCCAGAGGTACTGCTGGCCGTTGACCTTGATGTTCAGCGACTTGCCGTTCGGCGGGAGCTTCTTGGTGGGGCCCGAGGCGATGAGGACGCCCGGGGCGACGTCGCTCGACGCGAGGTCGAGGCCAGCCGCGCCGGAGTTGTCGGGGTTGCGGATCGCGGGCAGCGTGACGAGCGTCGCGATGGCGAGCACCAGCACGATGGCCGCGGCGCCGATCGTCCAGGCGATCTCCAGGCGCGTGTTGCCGCGGATCTGCGCGGCGACCGCGCCCTTGCGCGCCTTGAACTTGATCAGGGAGTAGAACAGCGCGCCCTCGACGCCGAAGAAGATGACCGCCGCGATGACCAGCGTGAACTTGTAGAGGTCGTCGATCGCGTCGGCGTTCGACGACCCGCCGCTCTCCGGCGTCCAGAAGTCGGCCGCGGCGACGGCGGGCACCAGCAGGCTCAGGCCGACGACGGCCAGGGCGGCGAGCCAAGGGGTGTGGCGATGGCGCGGGCGGGAGGTGGTGCGTGTCTGACCCAAGGCGAGGCGCAGTCTATTCACGGGAGGCTCGGATCGGTCGCACGCGGCACGTCAGCGTCCGTCGAACGATGCCTGGCGCTTCTCCACGAACGCGAGGACCCCTTCGACGTAGTCGCTGGATCCTGCCATCTCGCGCTGGATGGTCGCCTCCAGCTCGAGCTGGCGCTCCATTTCGCGCTGGCTCCAGGCGTTGAGCTGGCGCTTGGAGCCCGCGTAGGACCGGGTGGGCCCGGCGGCCAGGCGCGCCGCCAGCGCAGCGGACTCGGCGGCGAAGTCCGCGTCGGGGAAGACCCGGTTGATCAGCCCCCACTCGAGGGCCCGCGCGGCGGGCAGCCGCTCGCCGAGCATCGACATCTCCATCGCGCGGGCGAAGCCGATGCGGTCCGGCACGAAGACCGACGAGCCGCCGTCGGGGACCAGGCCGATGTTCACGAAGGCCAGCAGGAAGTAGGCGCGCTCCGCCGCGACGACGAGGTCGGCGGCCAGCGCGAGCGAGAGGCCGATGCCCACCGCCGGCCCGTTGACCGCGGCCAGGACGGGCTTCTCCATCGTCCGCAGGGTGGTGATGATCGGGTGGTAGCGCTCGGTGAGGATCTTGTGGACGTCGGGCCGGCCCTCCGGGGTGAGGTCCTGCTGCTGCATGTCCTTCAGGTCGGCGCCCGAGGAGAAGCCCTTGCCCGCGCCGGTCAGCAGCACGCAGCGGACCTCGTCCTCGGCGGCCGTCGCTTCGACGGCGGCGAGGAGGTCGAGGCCGAGCTGGCGATTCCACGCGTTCATGGACTCCGGGCGGTTCAGCTCGATCTTCGCCACGCCGCCGGAGCGGTGGAGGTTCACCGTCGCGTAGGCGTGGGCCAGCTCGTAGTCGCTCATGGCGGCGATCCTAGGGCGCGGGCAGCCCTAGCCTGACCGGATGGTGCGTCCCGCGATCGGTCTCTGCACGAGCCTCGAGCCCGTCCGCTTCGGTCCGTGGCACGAGGTCGCGGCGTTCAGCCCGTACTCGTACGTGCAGGCGATCCAGCGGGCCGGCGGCCTGGCCCTGCTGCTCGCCCCGGACCCGCAGGTCACGGCGCGGCCCGGCGAGCTGCTCGACCGGCTCGACGGGCTCGTGCTGGCCGGCGGAACCGACGTGGACCCCGCCGTCTACGGGCAGGAGCCGCACCCGGCCACGTCGGGCTGCGTCCCCGAGCGCGACGCCTTCGAGCTCGCGCTGGCCGCGCGGGCGCTCGAGCGCGACCTCCCGCTGCTCGGCATCTGCCGCGGGATGCAGGTGCTCAACGTCGCCCGCCACGGCACGCTGCACCAGCACCTTCCCGACGTCGTCGGCCACGACGACCACCGCCGCACCGTCGGGACGTTCGACGGCAACGACCACGACGTCGCGCTCGTCGCGGGCTCACTGGCGCAGCGGGCCGCGGGCGAGGCGCGGCACGCGACGAAGTCCCACCACCACCAGGGCATCGACCGCCTCGGGGAGGGGCTCGTGGTCACCGGCCGCGCGGGGATGGACGACACCGCCGAGGCCGTCGAGGCCCCGGGGAAGCGCTTCGTCCTCGGCGTCCAGTGGCATCCCGAGGCCGACGAGACCAGCCGCGTCATCGGCGCGCTCGTGGACGAGGCGCGCGCCTACGCGGCCTCGCGCCGCTGAGCGAGACCCTGCCGCGCGCGGCAGACGAGCGCCTTGGAGGCGCCGACGGAGACCTCGAGGTCGGCCGCGAGCTGCTCGTGCGTGCGGCCCTCGAGCTCGCGGCCGAGCAGCGCGGTCCGCTGGCGGGCGGGCAGCAGCCGCAGGTCGCCGACGAGGCGCGCGAGCTCCTCCCGCCGGACGGCCGCGAGGTGCGGATCGGACTTCGCGTCGTGGAGGACCGGCTCCAGCGGCGTGAGGTCGGTCGTGCGGACCGGCTTGCGCAGGCGGTCGAGGCATGCGTTTCGGGTGATGGCGTACAGCCAGGGCTTGAGCGCGATCTCGCGGTCGTCGTGCCGCAGCGCCGCGAGCGCCTTGAGCAGCGCGTCCTGGACGACCTCCTCGGCGTCGTGGTGGGCGCCCCGCATGAGGCTGCGGGCGAAGGCGGTGAGCGGCGCCCGGTAGCGCGCGACGACCAGCTCGAAGGCCTGGGGCCGGCCGGCCCGGAGCTGTGCGACGAGCTCTGCGTCGGTGCGGGTGCGAAAGGCGGTGGGGTGGGTCAGGACGGTCATGGCGCTCAGGCTCCGTTTCGGGTCTCCGCCTCGGTCATCGCGGCGTACGAGGAGCTTCGGTGCCACGGGGCGGCGCGCCCAGGACCCCCGGGGTGACCGTCGGCCACCCGGGGTGTGGCCTTCTCCCACCTTGGTGGCGGTCCGACGGGTGACGCGCCGCGGGCCCTGCCATCCTGGGGGTGTGGACGGGTCCTCACCCATCGCCGCACACGCCGCGAGCCCGGCGGAGCTGCGCGACCGCATCGAGGCCGAGCGGCGCGGCCGGCCGTTCCTCGTGCTGCGCGAGGACGACGGCGCCCAGCGGCTCGTCGAGCTGACCGTGCAGCCCGGCGACCGGCTGAGCGTGGGCCGCGGCGCCCAGAACGACGTGGCGCTGACCTGGGACGAGGAGGTCTCGCGCCTGCACGCCGAGCTCGAGTGCATCGGCGGGGAGTGGACGGTCTCCGACGACGGGCTCTCGCGCAACGGCACCTTCGTCAACGCCACGCGCATCTCCGGACGCCACCGCCTGCGCGACGGGGACGTCCTGCGCGTCGGGCACACGACGATCGCCTACCGCCGCCCCGAGACCGAGGAGTCCCGGCCGACCCAGGTCGCCGGCGCGACCCTCCAGCCGCACGACCTGCCGCCCACCCAGCGCGCCGTGCTCGTGGCGCTCGCGCGCCCCTACAAGGTCGACGAGTTCGCGACCCCGGCCCCCAACCAGGCGATCGCGGACGAGCTGCACCTCAGCGTCGACGCGGTCAAGGGCCACCTGCGCACGCTTTTCGCGCGCTTCGGGATCGAGCACCTGCCGCAGAACCAGAAGCGCTCGCGGCTCGTCGCCGAGGCGCTGCAGAGCGGGCTGGTGACCGTGCGGGAGCTGTAGGCGGGGTGCAGCGTTCGAGGTTGAGCCCGCCAGGCGGGACGAAGCCCGAACGCTACGGGCTGCCCGGCGCTCGTAGCGGGCGTCACGACGGCTACGGCGTGAAGTCCACCCGCGCCACCGCGTTGTCGGCCAGCAGCGAGAACCACGCGGTGCCGGCGCGGACGGCGACGGCCGACGGGTTGCCGCCGACCTCGACGGGTTCGCCCACGACCTTCCCGGACTTCGGGTCGATGCGCGTCGCGGTGCCGTCCAGGGAGTTGGCGACCCAGACCGCGCCGCGGCCGACGGCGATGCCGCGCGGATCGCGGCCCACGGGGATCCGCCGGATGTTCTTGGTCGAGAGGTCGATGCGGCTGACCGAGCCGTCGTCGTTCGATACCCAGACCGCGCCCTGGCCGACCGCGATGCGCTGGGGGTCGCCGCCCACGACGAGGCGCTTCTCGGCGCCGGTGGAGACGTCGATCCGGGTGACGGTCGGGCGGCTGCGGCTGATGACCCACACCGCGCCGGCCCCCACGGCGAGATCCTGGACGCCGTCGGGGCGGATCAGCGCGGAGCGGGCCAGCGAGGCCGTCCGGTAGTCGATCCGGGCGATGGTCTGCGGCTCGAAGCCCTCGCGGCCCGAGCGGCTGCCGACCCACACGCCGCGCTCGCCGGTCGCCACGGCGACCGCGGTCCCCGGCGGGATCGCGATGGGCGCTCCGATCCGGCGGGCGGAGCGCGCGCCGTACTGCAGGAGCGTCTGCGTCGTGCCCTTCACGATCCACACCGAGCCGAAGCCCGCGGCGAGCGCGGCGGCGCCGACGCCGACCTTCGGGCTGCTGCGCACCGGCTGGTTCGTCTTGACGTCGACGAGCCGCAGCCGGGTCTCGCCGACGCTGGCCACCCACAGGCGCCCTCCCGCGATGACCAGCGCGTTGGGCCGCGGGCCGACGGGGATCGTCGTGGTCAGCCGTCCGGAGACGGCGGGCGCGGGTTCCCCGGGCCCGGCTGGGGAGCGACCCTTCTCGTCGTCGCGGGTGAGCGCGAACGCCGCGGCGCCCAGGAGCAGCACGACGGCCGCCGCGGCGGCGATCCGGCCGGGCCCCGAACCGCCGGTGGCGCGCGCCGCGCCCGGCATCCCCGGCGCCGCCGGCGGGGCGGCCGCAGCCGTCCCGCGTGGCTTGCGTCGCCAAGGCGCAGCCGTCTTGCCGGGCTTCGTCTTGCCGGGCCTCCCTGCGTCGGCTGACTCCGCCCCGGCTGACTCCGCCCCGGCTGACTCCGCCCCGGGCGAAGCCGCCCCGGCCGCGTCGGGTGCGTCGGGCGCGGTCGCGCCGTCGGGGTCTGAGGTGGACGCTCCTGCCGATCCGTCGGCGCCGGCGGGCGTGGTCGTCGCGTCTGCGCCGGCGCCGCGGGGCGTCGTCGCGCCGGCCGCGGGAGGGGCCTGCGCTGATGGATCAGCCGAGCGGAACGCCAGCGCCCACGCCGGATCGGCGGTCACCGGCGTGGTCGCTCCCGCGGCGGGCGAGGCGAAGGTTTCCGGGTCCTCGCCGCCCGGCGCCGCCGCGCCGACGGCCACGACGCGCTCGAAGTTCGGGGCCGGCGCCTGGCCGACCGCGGCGAGCGCGGCGCGGCCGAGGTCGCCCCCGGATTCGAAGCGGTCGTCCGGCGCCTTGGCCAGCGCGCGGGCGATGACCTCCTCGAACTCGGCGGGGGCGCCGGGGGCCCGCGGGCCGACCGCGGGTGGGGGGTCGTTGAGGTGGGCCCAGAGCGTCGCCTCGTCGCTCTCGCGCGCGTAGGGCGTGGCGCCCGTGAGCGCGTGGAAGAGGACGCAGCCCAGGGCGTACACGTCGGCGCGGGCGTCGACGCGCTCCCCCCGGATCTGCTCGGGCGCGACGTACCCCAGCGTCCCGACCCAGCCGCCCGGGCGGGTCTCGGCCGCCGCGGAGTGCAGCCGCTTGGTCAGCCCGAAGTCCGTGAGGTAGGCGTGGTCGTGGCCGGCGAGAAGCACGTTGGCCGGCTTGACGTCGCGGTGCACGATCCCGCGCGCGTGCGCGGCGTCGAGGGCCGCGCCGATCTGCGCGATGATCGCCACGGCGCGCCGTGGCGCCAGGCGCACCTCGCGGCGGATCAGGGTCCGCAGGTCGTCCCCGTCGACGTAGCGCATGGAGAAGTAGAGGCGCCCCTCCTCCTCCCCCGCCGAGAAGACCGGGATGACGTTCGGATGGTCGAGCGACGCGGCGACCCGCGTCTCGCGGATGAAGCGCTCCCGGAAGCTCGCGTCGGAGGTCAGCCCGGGCGCGACGAGCTTGAGCGCGACCGGCCGGTCGAGGTCGAGGGCGGTCGCGCGGTAGACGACGCCCATCCCGCCGCGGCCGGCCACCCCTTCGATCCGGTGGCCGGCGAACACGTCGCCGGCGCGCAACTCTCCCTGGGCATCCACGTGAACCGTGGTTCTACTCGACCGGCCGCGAGTCCTGCGCCGCGACGACCGGTCGTCCGGGTCCGCAGCCAGTGGGCGCGGCCGATGTTCTTCGGGATTCCCCGGGCGTCTCGTCGCACCTGACGCGCCCGGCCGGCTTGCGAAGGCACCCAGCCTGAGCGGCGCCGGCCGGCCACGTCAGCTTTTCGAGAGATCCGCGCGGCCAATCCGCCCAGAACTTACGGCCGCGTCCACTAGGATCGGCGCGCCGTGCCCCCCTCCAGCCGCACCATCCGCGCGGTCGCCTGGGGCGTCGTGGCGACCGGCGTCGCCGTGCCGCTCGCGCGCCGGCGCCTCAGGCTCCCGGTGCCCGTCGTGACCGTCGCCTCGACGGCCGCGCCGTTCGCGCTCTGCGTGGCGCTGCCTCGCACTCGCGCGCGCGACGTGGGCACGTGCGTGTTGCAGATGTGGGCCTACCTCGCACACTACGAGATGCCCAACGACCATCCCGAGCGCCTCGAGGCGCGCGTCCTGGTCGACTATCCCGTGCGGATCGACCGCGTGCTCGGCCTCGGGGAGCTGCCCGGCGTGCGCCTGCAGCGGCGGCTCGCCCGCCCCGGGGCGCTCAACGGCCCCGAGCAGATGCTCGTCTGGTGCCACTGGCTGTGGTTCCTCATCCCGCACGGGACGGCGGCGTGGTTCCTCGTGCGGCGCCCGGAGCGCTTCACGCGCGCCGCGCTGCACACCTACGCCGTCTTCGACCTCGGACTGATCGGCTACTGGGCACTCCCGACCGCCCCGCCCTGGTACGCCGCCGCGCAGGGGCGCGCGCCGAAGCTGCGGCGCATGATGGTCGAGCACGGCGAGACGTTCTGGAAGGAGCGCTGGGGAGCCCTGTACGGTCTGCTCGCAGGCAACCCCCTCGCTGCGATGCCGAGCTTGCACTTCGCCACCTCCGTGATGGCCGCGCGGCTCCTCGCCGAGGAGGGCCGGACGCCCGGGGTGGTCGGCTGGACGTACGCCGGCGCGCTCGGCTTCGCGCTCGTGTACCTGGGGGAGCACTACGCCGTCGACCTCCTCGCCGGCCTCGCGCTGACGGAGGGCGTGCGGCGGGGGGCCGGGCGGGCCGCTCCGGTGCTGCGGGTCGTCGGCCGTGGAGTCGGAGCGCTGGAGCGGGCGGCGCGGGCATGAGCTCCGCCCAGGAGCCGCATCCCTGGGACGACGAGGATCACGACGAGGACGAGGAGGCGCCCCACCTCCACGTCTCGCGGCGGATGGTCGTCGCCGTGGCGCTCGTCCTCGCGGTGGTCGTCGCGCTGATCGTGGTCGTGCTCCCGCAGATCAGCGGGCTGCGCTCGACGTATGACCGCATCAGCGACGGCGAACCGGGGTGGCTCGCGCTCGCGACGCTCTTCAGCGTGCTCTCGTTCGGCGGCTACGTCGTGATGTTCAAGGGCGTCTACGTCCACCCGGGCGAGCCGTCCGCGCGGCGGATCGGCTTCGCCGAGAGCTACCAGATCACGATGGCTGGGCTCGCCGCCACCCGCCTGTTCGCCGCCGGGGGCGCCGGCGGTCTGGCGCTCACCGCGTGGGCGCTGCGCCGCGCGGGGATGCCGCCGCGGGTGGTGGCCGACCGGACGATCGCGTTCCTGGTGCTGACCTACGTCGTCTACGTGATCGCGGTGATCGTCGGCGGCTTCGGCCTGGGGTTCGGGGCGTTCCCCGGCGCGGCGCCCATCGGGCTGACCGTCGTCCCCGCCGTGGCGGGGATCGTCCTCCTGGTGCTCGCCGGGGCGATGACCTTCGTCCCGGAGGACGTCGAGCGGCGCTTCGACCGCTGGGCGGCCCGCGGAGGGCGGCCGGCGCGGCTCGCGGCCCGGCTGGCGACGGTGCCCGCGACGGTCTCGGAGGGGATCCGCCTGGCCATCGGGCACCTCCGGCGCCGGGAGCCCGCCCTGCTCGGCGCGGTCATGTACTGGGGCTTCAACATCGCGATCCTGTGGGCCTGCTTCCACGCCTTCGGGGAGCCGCCGCCGACCGCGGTGCTCGTCGTCGCCTACTTCGTCGGCCTGCTCGGGAACCTCCTGCCGCTCCCCGGCGGGGTCGGCGGCGTCGACGGCGGGATGATCGGGGCGCTCGCGGGCTTCGGGGTCTCCACCTCGCTCGCGGTCGTCGCCGTGATCTCCTTCCGCGTCCTGGCCTTCTGGCTGCCGACCGTGCCGGGCGGGATCGCCTACCTCCAGCTGCGCCGCACGGTGGCGCGCTGGCGCGAGGAGCGGGCCGCGGAACGGGCCGGCTGCCGCGCTACTATACAAAATGAAGCGAGTCCCCAGACCCCGACCGGGAGCACCACCTGAGCATGGCCGATATCGAGAACGTCATCATCGTGGGCAGCGGCCCGGCGGGCTACACCGCCGCGCTGTACACCGCGCGCGCCAACCTGCGTCCGCTGGTCATCGAGGGGTTCTTCTGGGGCGGGCTGCTCCAGCAGACCACCGAGGTCGAGAACTACCCGGGCTTCCGCGACGGGATCATGGGCCCCGAGCTGATGCAGACGATGCGTGACCAGGCCGAGCGCTTCGGCGCCCGCTTCGAGACCGACGTCGCCTCCAAGCTCGAGCTCTCGACGGAGCCCGGCGGCGTGCACAAGGTCTGGATCGACGACGACGTCCACCTCGCCCGCACGGTGGTGCTCGCGATGGGCGCGGAGCACAAGAAGCTCGGCGTGCCCGGGGAGGAGGAGCTCAGCGGCCGCGGTGTCTCCTACTGCGCCACCTGCGACGCCGCGTTCTTCAAGGACAAGCACATCGCGGTCATCGGCGGCGGCGACTCCGCGATGGAGGAGGCGATCTTCCTCGCGAAGTTCGGCGCCAAGGTCCACGTCGTCAACCGCCGCGCCGAGTTGCGCGCCTCGAAGATCATGGTCGACCGTGCCCGCTCGGAGGCGAACATCGAGTTCGTCACCCCCTTCGTCGTCGCCGAGTTCGCCGAGGTCGAGGGCCAGTTGCCGACGCTCAAGCTCTCGAACGCCGAGACGGGCGACACCCGGGAGCTGGCGGACATCGGCTCCTTCATCGCGATCGGCCACGAGCCGCAGTCGACGATCGTCGAGGGTCAGGTGCCGATCGACGACGAGGGCTACGTCAAGACCGAGGGCCGCTCGACGCGCACCGGCGTGCCGGGCGTCTTCGCCGCGGGCGACCTCGTCGACCACACCTATCGCCAGGCGGTCACCGCCGCCGGCTCCGGCTGCCAGGCGGCGCTCGACGCCGAGTGGTACCTGCGCGACACACCCGAGGTCCCGACGCCCGACGGCATGCCCGACGGCGATCTCGCCGAGGCGCAGTGGGCGCAGCCCGCGCCGACCGGCGCCCCCGCCACGTAGCGGGCGGGTCTCGCTCGCCGAGCCGTCCCGCGTTCGGACGCGGTTCGCCTGGCGGGCCAGACCCCTCGCGCTAGTGCAGCTCGAGCCCCGCGTCGCCGACCAAGGCGGCGCGGTCGCCGGTGGCGACCCACCCGGGCGTGGCGGCCAGCGGCGAGCGCACCTCGAGCCGCTCACGGCCGCCGATGCGGGCTGCGACGCCGGTGAGGAGCACGTGGTGGGCGTCGCCGCGGCCGCGGACGGCGACGACGCCGGTGTCCGCGGTCGCGTAGACGTCGATGACGGCCTCGGCCCCGAACAGGTCGTCGGCGACGGCGCGGGCGGCGGGGCCGAGCGGTGTACCGCCGGTCACGAGCGCGCGGACCGCGGTGAGGTCGAGCGCCTCGCGCTCGGGCTCGGAGAGCGTCGTGAGCGCGTCGAGCCCGGCGGGTGCCAGTGCCACCGCGTCGGCCGCGTGCGCGGCGGCCAGCCGGAGCGCCGCCGCCGGCTCCGGCGCGGTGACGACGCTCCCGCCGCCCACCAGCACGACGTTGGCCTGGAAGGTCAGCACCGCGTCGGAGACCGGGCCGGCGACGGCGAGCCGCGCCCCGGGGACGGCCTCGACGCGCGCGACGAGGTCGGCGAGCGTCTCCCCGATCGCCGCGACCGAGCCGGCGGAGAAGGAGCGGAGCACGGGCCGCCCGAGCCGGGAGAACGTGACGGAGTCCGGCAGCGCGCCGGTGCCGGAGAAGCGCCGCGGGGCCTCGGGCAGTCCGTCGGGGATCGCGTCGAGGTGCGTCGCTCCGGGCAATGAGACCACCGGCCCGGGCGGCAGGCCCGCGAGGCCGGCGCTGAGCTTTGCGGTGGCCCAGGAGACCGTGAACCAGTCGGGCCCGACGGTCCCGGACGCGGTGACCAGATCGCCGGGACCGACCCCGCGGTCGCTCGCCAGGTGCTCGGCGAGCGCGTCGGCGCGCTCCTCCCAGGCGCTGCGGGTGAGCCCACCGTCCGCCGTGACGAGGACGACCTCGTCCGGTCGCGCGTCGGCGAGCCACTCGAGCGTCCCGGGGCGGGGGCGCGGGGCTTCGGCGCGGGGCGCCTGGTGAGGGATCAGCTAGCGCTGCGCGGTCGGGGCCGTGCCCGCGGACGCGGGCCGCGGGGCCGCGGTGGGCAGCGGGGTGACCTTCGGATAGGTGAATTGGTGAGGTGCCATCTTCCTAGACCAACGCTCGAGGCCGCGCGGTGTTACGCGATCACGCGATTTCTTCTCCACGGGTGCACGCGATCCTGCGCCCGGCCGGGGATCTCCCTGCTCAAAGCAGTACGCCCTCTGCTCAGAGCAGTACGCCCTCGAGCGTCAGGAGGCGCTCCTTGATCGCCAGGCCGCCCGTATAGCCCCCGATCTGGCCGCCCGTGCGCAGGACCCGGTGGCACGGCACCACGATCGGCACCGGGTTGGCGCCGAGCGCGTTGCCCGCCGCGCGCGAGGCCCCCGGACGGCCCGCGGCGACGGCGACGTCGCGGTAGCTGGAGGTCGCGCCGAACGGGATCCGGGCGCAGGCCGCGAGGATCTGGCGGCCGAACGGGGCGAGCAGCGAGAGGTCGAGGGGGAGGTCGAACCGCCGGCGCTCGCCCGCGAAGTACTCCTCGAGCTCGCGGCGCACGGCGTCCAGGCGTCCGGGGGCCTCGATCACCCGCGGCGAGATCCTCGCGGCCAGGTGGTCGAGGATCGCGTCGAGGCCGCCGTTGGCGTCGCGGTAGGCCAGCCGGGCGAGTCCCGTCGCGGTCGCGGCGGCGACGAGCGGCCCGACCGGGGAGTCGAGCTCGGCGTAGACCACGTCGGCCTCGGCCGCGGCGGCGGCGAGGAAGCGCGCGGAGGCGGCGGCGAGCGCGGCGGGGTCGGGGGCAGGGGCGTCCAGCCGGGTCACGGGGCGAGCTCCAGTCGGAGGGCCTTGAGCCCTTCGTGGGCGCTGCGCCGCGCGGCCTCCTCCGAGCAGCCGAGGGCGCGGGCGACCTCGGCGTGGGAGAGGTCGGCGGCGTAGCGGAGGGTCAGTGCGGCGCGCTGCCTGGGCGGGAGGGTGCGCACGCGCGCCCAGGGCCCGGCGTCGGGCGCGGGCTCCGGGTCGTGATGAGCGATCTCGGGAAGCTCCTCGACCGGCACCGCGCGGCGCCTTGTCCCACGGTGGTGGTCCATCGCCTTGTGGTGGGCGATCGTCATGACCCAGGCGCTGCCCGAGGCGCCCACGCGCCGGCGCTCGTAGCCGCGCAGGGCGGCGAGGAACGTCTCCTGGAAGACGTCGTCGGCGTCCGTGCGGCCGACGGCGGCCACGCAGTAGCGCCAGACGACGGTGGATTGCTGCTCGAAGAAGCGCTGGAACGGGACCACTGGGAGCTCAGACGCCGGCGGGGCGTGCTCCGTGAGAGCGTCAGCCGTAGTTCTCGAGCCGGCGGCGTTCGCGCCGGTAGTCGTCCTCGGTGATCGTCCCCGCGGCACGCATCTCGTTGAGCCGCTCGACCGCGGCGATGCGGGCGTAGTCCAGCGTCGCTCCGCCCAGGTCCCGCGAGAGCGCCGCCAGGGCGGCGTCCATCTCCTCTTGGCTGCGACCGCCGCCGGGGTCGGCCGGGAGGTGGGCGGGCAGCGCGTCCGCGCCGGCGTCGGCCGGCTGCTCGCCGCGGTCGGGCGGCGGCTCGGCGCCGGGGTCTGCGGGGGTGTCGTCCATGGGTCGGTGAGCCGAGCGAGCGTCGTTCCCGCCTTCGGGCGACGTTCGAACTCTCGGCGCGAGCGCACCGTAGCATCGGCGCGTCGCCGGCGCCGGATCCTGCGCGGCTTCGGCGGGACCCGCGCTCGGCTTCGGCGGAACCCGCGGACGGCCGGCGGGACCCGCGGACGGGCGGCCTGGCCGCGGCTCCTAGAATCGCCCGCGTGGACCCCTTCGTGGTCATCATCGCCGGCGGCATCGGCGGCCTGGTCGTCGCGCTGCTTCTCCTGGGGCGCTTCTACCCGGGCTCGGGCGCCGAGCAGGTCGACTGGAGGCCGACGCGCTCGGCCGCGGTGGAGGTCTCCAACGAGATCGACGATCTCGACCAGATGCTCGCCACCACCAACGCGCGGCGTCGCGCGCGCGGCAAGCCCGAGCACACCGAGCAGTCGCTGTCGGCCGAGCTGGCGCGGGAGAGCGCCCTCGCCCATCAGCGCCGCCACGACGACGTCGGCGACCTCGAGACCGCGCAGCTGCTCGACGCCAAGAACGCCCGCCGGCTGCGCCTGGGGCGGCCGCCCATCAGCCTCGAGGAGTACAAGCGCGGGCTCGGCGGGCCGCGGTGAGAGCGCTCGTCGTCGGCGGCGGCTCCTGCCGCGGCCTCGAGCTCACCCGGAGGCTGGCCGCCGACGGCCACGCCGTCCGGGTGGTGGCCCGCACGCCGGCGCGCCGCGCCGAGATCGAGGCGGCCGGGGGCGAGTGCTGGATCGGCACCCCGGACGCGATCGGGACCCTGCGCTACGCGCTGGACAACGTGACCGTCCTGCTCTGGCTGCTCGGGACCGCCACGGGCGGCGACGTCGCGGCGCTGCACGGGTCGCGGCTGGCGATGATGCTCGAGCGCGTCACCGACTCGACGGTGCGCGGCGTCGTCTACGAGGGGGCCGGCACGGTCGACCCGGCCGCGCTGGAGGCCGGCGCCGGCGAGGTGCGCGACGCCCACCGCAAGAACGAGATCCCGTTCCGCCTGCTCACGGCCGACCCCCGCGGCCCCCGCGAGGAGTGGCTCACCACGACCCTCGCGCTGATCGACTCGCTGCTGGGCGCCCGGCGCGGCTGACCGACCCGGCGCGCATCCCCTCGGCCGGTGACGACGTTCAGCCCCCTGACCGCGCGGGCATCCGGGCGAGCAGGTCGGTGAGGATGCGCGCGGTGGCGCCCCAGATCAGCGTCTCGCCGACGACGTAGACGTCGGTCCGGAACGGAACGCCGCGGCGCAGCAGGCGTCGCCGGCCGCGCCCCGCGCGCAGCTCGGCGACCGACAGCTCGAGCACCTCCGCGACCTCCCACTCGCTCGGCTCCCAGGCGAAGCCCGGCTCGACGAGCCCGACGAACGGGTAGATGGCGTAGTCCGTCGCGATCGTCGGCGTGGGTTGCAGGGCCCCGACGAGCTCGACGGCCGCCGGCGGGATCCCGATCTCCTCGTGGGCCTCGCGCAGCGCCGTCGCGAGCAGGTCGGCGTCGGCGTCGTCCCGGCGGCCGCCCGGGAAGGAGACCTCACCGGCGTGGCGGCGCATGTCGTCGCGGCGGCGGGTCAGCACGACGTGGAGCTCGTCGCCGCGGACGAAGAGCGGCACGAGGACGGCGGCCTCGACGCGCCCGTGGACCTCGAGGGCGGCGGCGTGCCCGGGCGCCAGCAGCACCTCCGCGAGGGCCGCGGTGACCGCCGCGCGCGCGAGCGGCTTCTCAGCTTGCGAGCGTGACGCGCTCAACGCGCTCCTCGAACATCACTTCGCCGTCGAGCGTGCGGTGCACCGGACACTTCGCCGCGATGATCTGCAGCCGCCGGACGATGTCGTCGGGCAGCGAGGACGGGATGCGCAGCGTCAGCGCGAAGCGCGTCGGGCAGCCGCGCTCCGACGGGCTGTAGTCGCACTCGACCTCGACCCCGCCGATCTCCCAGCCCTTGTGCTGCGCGTACATCTCCATCGTGATCGCGGTGCACGAGGCCAGCGAGGCGGCGAGCAGCTCCTCGGGGCTCGGGCCGGCGTCGTCGCCTCCGAGCTCCGATACCTCGTCGGCGGTCAGCTGGTGATCGCGGATCTTCACGACTTGCTTGAAGCTTCCTGCGCGCGACGATGTGGCCTTCATGGTGTTCCTATCGTACGGTCGTCGCCCGCTGGATCACGCGAGCGGGTTGAAGAGCAGGCCGGTGGGGACCTTGGGGGAGAAGAACGTCGACTTCGGCGGCATAGTCGCACCCGCGGCGGCGATCGCGCGGACCTGCGCCACCGGGGTCGGACGCAGGAAGAACGCGGCGTCGTAGGCGCCCGAGCGCACGAGCTCGAGCGCCTCGGCGTCGGTGCGCGAGTACCCCAGCCCTTCGAGGTGGGAGATGTCGTCGTCGCTCAGGCCGACGGGCCCCTTGAGGATGAGCGCCTCGAGCAGCGCGGTGTCGAGTCGCCGGTAGGCCTCCGGCCGGTCGTCGAGCAGGCGATCGGCGACGCCCGGGTCCTTGAGGGTCAGGCGGAACGGCTGCTGGTGGAAGGAGTCGATGTAGCCGAGCGTCAGCGGGCCGTCGCCGGCCGGCGGCGCGAGCTCCTCCGCCGTGACCTTCTCGACGTGGAAGTGCTCGAGCAGCGTGTCCCGGAGCGCCTCCTGCTTCTCGGTCTCCTTCAGGGCGCTGAGGAGGCGGTGGGTCGGGAAGATCGTCAGGCCCGGGTCGTCGAGCGAGACGAGCAGCATCAGCACGAAGCGGTGCTCGCCGTCGCCGCCGATCTCCTCGGCGTACACCCGTGAGGTCTCGTAGCGGTGGTGCCCGTCGGCGATCAGCAGCTCCGAGCCGGCGACGGCCGCCTGCGCGGCGGCGATGGCCTCCGGGTCGGTGACGCGCCACAGGCGGTGGACGGTGCCGTCGTCGTCGGTCGCCTCGCCCCACGGCGCGGCGCCGTCGAGCTTCGCGGTCAAGGCCGAGTAGGCGTCGCCGGCGTGCAGCGCGAAGATCGGCGACACGTTCGTCTTGGTCGCGCGCGTGAGCCGCAGGCGGTCCTCCTTCGGCCCAGGATGCGTGCGCTCGTGCGGCCGGATCTGTCCCGGCCCGTAGTCGGTGACCGGCACGCGGGCGAAGACGCCGCGGCGGACCTTCGCCTTGCCGTCCGGGCCGGTGTAGTGCTGCTCGAGCGCCCAGAGCGCAGGCTCGGGGTCGCGGACCAGCGCGCGCTCGGCCCGCCACTCGGCCAGGAGCTTGGCGGCGTGCTCGTAGGGGTCGGGGTCGCCGCGGGGCAGGTCGACGCCGACGACGTTGAACGGGGACCGGGCGAGCAGGGCGGCGCGCTGGTCGGCGTCGACGACGTCGTAGGGCGGAGCGATCAGGTTCTGCAGCGGGCCGGCCACGGCGAGGTCGTAATGGAGAGCGCGCAGCGGGTGGAGGTCGGCCATCTCGCGGCCGACGCTATCAGCGCCGGCGCTGCCCGAACTCGTTGACGTAGGTCGCCGCCGGGATGGCGCCCGCGCCGGGCTTCGGGGCGCCGAGCGCGATGCCGAGGCCGAGCTCGTTGAAGCGTGGGTCGAGGATGTTGCGCCGGTGCCCGGGGGAGTGCATCCAGCCGGTCACGATCTTTTCGGGGCTGGAGCGGTCGTTGGTGCCCCACGCGATGTTCTCCCCGACCGACCAGCGCCTCAGGCCACCGCGCAGGTAGCTCGTGCCCTGGATGCGCGCGAGGAACGTCTGGCCGTCCGGCGAGGTGTGCTCGAAGAACCGCTCGCGGACCATGCGCTGGGCGTACGCCTTCGCCACCCGCTCGAGGGTGCGGACCCGCCTGAGGGCGCGGCGCCCGTGCTTGACGCGCTCCTCGTTGAGCAGGCACAGCGTGGCCTTGCGGACCGTGCGCACGTTGGCGGCGCTCGGGGCGAGATCGCGGCCCGGGCAGCTCCGGGCGGGCAGCGGCTGCGGTTGCGGCGCGGGCGGCGGCTCAGGCACGGGCTGCGGCTGCGGCGCGGGCTGCGGCTCAGGCACGGGCTGCGGGGCACAGTTGATCGCGACCACGACCGCGTCGATGCACGGGAGCACCGGAACGTCCGCCTGCACCGGCGCCTTCTCCTTCGCCTGGGCCACTCCCGGGAACGCGAACGCGGAGACGAGAGCACCGATGAGCAACGGCAGCCGGAGGCGCATGAGGGCGGGATCCTGTCGGGAATGATCGGGGCGGAGAACCTGCGAGACCCGTGGGCGTGACTCGCCGGCAAGTTCCTCATCGGACGGGTCCGGACCGTGCTTGAACCCACTCGAACGTCCCCTGGACACTTTCTGGACACCAACGCACAGCTATGGTTCGCACCCGCACGTCTCGGGGCGTAGCGCAGCCTGGTAGCGCGCCGCGTTTGGGACGCGGAGGTCGCCGGTTCGAACCCGGCCGCCCCGACTTCTGGTTGCCAGGCGCTTCGCGCCGACTAGCCTTCCGCCGTACACGCCCCCGTAGCTCAGCTGGATAGAGCAGCGGCCTTCTAATCCGCAGGTCCCCCGTTCGAATCGGGGCGGGGGCGCCTGCTTGGCGCAAGCAGCGCTGACGACGTCGCGCTGCGGCGCCTCGCTCGCAGCGTCAAACGACTCGACTTCCTCGACGTCGACCTCGAAGCCGTGCGCGGCGCCCGCCGCCGCATCATGCTCAGGCGCCGCCGCGTGCGCGCGATCGAGCTCGACATCATCTCCGGCGCAGCCGACCGCGTCGTCCACCCCCCGCGCACCGGCCAATCAGGCATCGCGCACGCCCAGATCGCGGCCGAGCCGCTCGGCTGCGGCCCATACGACGTCCTCGTCGCCGACCTTCCCTACACCCAGCTGCTCTATCCCGCCCTCGTCGACGCCCGCCTGCGGCCGAGACCGTCGGCAGGAGCTCCGCACCAGCGGCGTCTTGGTCGCCGTTCAGCCGCCGTTACTCAGCAGACCCCAAGACGATGACGCTCGCGGCCGACGCGCGCGCGTGGACTTCCCGGTGCGGACCGTCGGGGGCGGGCACCGGCGGCCTGTCTACGCAGGCTGCGCGACTGCCGCATGCCGGCTCGCGCGGGCGTGCTTGGGCGCCGCGGTCAGCGCGAAGGCGGCGCCGGCGGTGGCGACGACGGTGGCCTCGACGAACATGCTGGCCAGGCCGAGCGGCTCGGTCCAGTTGCCGATGTCGCCCGTCGCGTTTGGCAGGCCGACGGTGCGGTTGATCACGAAGCCCGCGAGCGTGCTCGCGGCGAGGCCGGCGGCGGCGAGGAACGCCAGGCGGCTGCGGGTGAACAGGACCGCGCCCGCCGTTGCGAGCGAGCCGAGGATGAGCGCGACGTACATCCAGAAGAGGTACCGCGTCTCGTTGTACTTGCCGATCGAGTCGAGCAGGTGGATGAGGCCGATGCCGAGCAGGCCGACGGCGGTTGCGCCGCGGGCCGCGAGATCACCGACGGCGGCAGTGGGGAGGTGATCGTCTGGGTGGGGCTGCATGAGCGTGCTCCTGGTCGTGGACTGGACTTGGGCCATGATGCGGCTCAGCCGGTCAAGGTCTGGGTCGGTTACGGCAAAGCGCAGGTCAAGGTTCATGGGGGTTCGATTGGGAGTGACGGGGCCTACCATCGAGGCGTGGCGCGCGTGCTCATCGCCGAGGACGACCAGGGCATCCGCGAGCCGCTCGTCCGCGCGCTCGAGCGTGAGGGCCACGAGGTCGACGCGGTCGGCGACGGCCTCGAGGCGCTGCGGCTCGGCCGCGAGGACACCCACGACCTGCTCGTCCTCGATGTCGGCCTGCCCGGCCTGGACGGCCTGGACGTCTGCCGGCGGGTGCGTGAGGAGCGCCCCGACGTCGCCGTTTTGTTCCTCACTGCGCATTCCGGCGAGCTGGACGCCGTCGCCGGGCTTGACGCAGGCGGTGACGACTACGTCACCAAGCCCTTCCGCCTCGCCGAGCTCCTCGCCCGCGTGCGCGCCCAGCTGCGCCGGGTCGCGCCCGGCGAGGTCCGGGCCGCCGACCTGCGCCTCGACGTCGCGGCGCGCCAGGCGTGGCAGGCCGGGCAGCTCCTGGAGCTCTCCCCGAAGGAGTTCGACCTCCTCACGCTGCTCGTCAGCCGGGCAGGGCAGGTCGTGCGCCGGGAGGACATCATGTCGGCGGTCTGGGACGAGAACTGGTTCGGCTCGACGAAGACGCTCGACATGCACGTCTCGTGGCTGCGCCGCAAGCTCGGCGACGACGCGGCCGCGCCGGAGCGCATCGTGACGGTTCGCGGCGTCGGCTTCCGGCTCGAGCGCTGAGGTGCGCCGTCGCCTCATCCTCTCGACCGGGCTGATCGCGCTCGCCGCGGTGCTCATCCTCGGCGTCCCGCTCGGGATCGTCGAGTCGCGCCGCGTGCGCGCGGACGCCGCCGGGCGTCTGGAGCGCGAGGCCGACGCGGTCGCCGCCGCCGTCGACGACCGCGTCGAAGCCGGCTACCCGATCACTGTCGCCGTGATCGCGCGCTACGTGCGGCCCGGCCACGCGGTCGAGGTACGGACGCCGAGTGGGGTGGTCACCGTCGCCGGGCGCCGCCCGCGCGGGCAGACACTCGTCGAGCGCTCAGGGGCGACGCAGGCCGCGCAGGTGACCGCGTCGGCGCCGCGCTCGGAGGTGACTGACCGCGTGTGGGGCGTCTGGCTGCTCATCGCCACGCTCGCCGTGGTCGGCGCCGCGGCGGCGACTGCCCTCGCGGCGCTGCAGGCCCGGCGTCTCGTGCGGCCGCTGGAGGCGATGGCGGGGACCTCGCACCGGCTCGGGCGCGGCGACTTCTCGGCCCGCGCCGGGCGCTTCGGGATCCCCGAGCTCGACGTCGTCGCCGAAGCGCTTGACGCGAGCGCCGCGCGGATCGCCGCGATGATCGCGCGGGAGCGGGAGTTCTCCGGGAACGTGTCGCACCAGCTGCGCACGCCGCTGACCGCGCTGCGCCTGCGACTGGAGGAGGTCGCGGCGCTCGAAGACCGTGGCGCCCGGGAGGCCGAAGCGACCCTCGCGCTCGCCGAGGCCGACCGCCTCGACGCGACGATCGAGGCCCTGCTGCAGCACGCGCGGGCCGGGGAGGAGGCCTCGATCTCCGACCTCGACGTCGACGCGATCGTCCGCGAGCACGGGCGACGGTGGCAGCGCAGCTTCGATGCCGCCGGACGCGCGCTGCGCTTGGAGCTCGGCCTCGAGGGTCACCGCGCCTGCAGCTCGGAGGCCGCCGCGGGCCAAGTGCTCGACGTCCTGCTCGAGAACGCGCTGTGCCACGGCCGCGGCGCCGTTGAGGTGAGCACGACCACGGCGGGACGCTTCGCGTGCATCACCGTCGGGGACGAGGGGCAGGGCGTCTCGGTAGGAGCGGGCGACATCTTCGAGCGCGGTACCTCGCACGCGGACGGCTCCGGCATCGGATTGCACCTCGCCCGGACCCTCGCCGAGGCGCACGCGGGGCAGCTCGTGCTCGCTGCGGCGGCCCCGCCCCGCTTCGAGCTGCGCCTCCGGCTCGCCGCCGGCTGACCGGCCGGCGTTCGTGTGCTGCGTGCACGACGAGCGCCAGCGTCGGGCACGCCGCGGTGGCCCGGCGGGCGTGCGCGAGCCGCGCAGGGTCGATCGGGCCGCCGGCGAGGATCGGGGAGCCCCGGTCGGCGACGATCAGGTGGCGATTCAGAAGCCGCCGGCGTCGAGATTCGCTAGACCTTCGGGTATGCCGTTGCCGGAGCACGACGTCGAACGCCTGCGCGATTACTGCCAGGCCAAGGTTCCCGACCATGCGCTGCATCAGGTCCGCATGGAGCTTGAGCTCACCCCTGGGGCGGCGACGATCGTCGAGGTTCGAGCGCCGTGGCGGGAGGACTTCGGCCCGGACTGGACGCGGTCGCCGGTGGCCCGGCTGCGCTACACGCAGAAGACAGGCGTCTGGGTGCTCTACAGCCGCGACTACCGTGGCCACCCTGACCCGCCGCGCTTTCGCCGGTACCCCTTCGTCGGGCCTTCGGCCAAGATCGGCGTGCTGATCGACGAGGTCGAGCATGACCCGGTCTGCGCCTTCTGGGGCTGAGGAAGAACCCGTCATCCGGCAGTTGGCGGTAGCGCCACCGCCACCGCCGAGCGGCGCGCCCTGCTCGACGCGATCCGTGCCGGGGACGCGCGTGTCCTCGGCCTGGCGGCCGAGCAGCCGCGGCTGGTCAACAGCCGAAAGGCGCCGCGGGCGTTCTGGGGGCTTGATGCGGGGTGAGGAACTGAACGCCTACGGCCGAGGCTTCGTTGGGCGTGTCGGGAGGAGCACTGTCCGCGCACGGGGCCGGCGCCCGAGCCCTGTCAGATCGCCCTCGACGCCGCCGACCCGTGCACCATGAACGTCTCCTTCGCCAGCCTCTGCACCGCCATGGACGCGGCCGGCGTCGAGGTCCGCGTCGTCCTGGCCGAGGACGACGAGCACGTCGTGCGCCTGCTCGACTTCCACGGCGTGCGCTCGCTCGACCTGCCGGTCGAGCGAGGCTTCGACGCGGCCGCGCTGATCGCCTGCTGCTCGCTGGCGCTGTGTCCCGAGTCGCCGCTCGCGCGTCGGTGGCCCGAGCTCGTGGCCCTTGCGCGAACCGCGGTGGGGCCTCCCGGTGTGGGAGGCTCAGATCGTGGCCGCTCGGAGCGACTCTCCTAGCGTGGGGAGATACGACAATGAGCATCTGCGGAGGTTCCTGCTGGCCCGCGCGGCCGGCGACGCGACGGGGATGCGGCGCTGGTGGGAGGAGCTGGTGATCGACTTCCGTGACCGGATGGACGGCCTGGTGATGGCCAACCACAAGGGTCGCCTGGGCGTCCTCGAGCACGAGGACGCGGTGCAGCGGGCGATGACGAAGTTCTCCGTCAAGCTCATCGACTCGTTCGAGGGCAGCTCGATGGGAGAGCTGGTCAACGCGACCAAGACGCTGTGCCGCTTCGTCTGCATCGACGTGGTCGACGACGCGAAGGCCTATCGCCGGCGGCACTACACGCTCGACGACGGCTGGGACGCCGGCTCGGCCGACGACGACCGCCCGTCGCCGCGGTGGGAGGCGGATGCGGCCTGGGAGGCGTTCGCGCGTGACGAGCGCGAAGCCGACGCCGAGGCCTTCCTCGCCTGGGCGCTTCCGCAGCTCCGCGAGTCCTACCGCGGGGTGCTCGAGCGGACGCTGGTCGGCGTCCCGCTGGCGGAGATCTGCACCGAGTTCGACCTCACCGCGGAGAACGCCTACCAGCGGCGTTCGCGCGGGATCAAGGACCTTGCCAAGCTCTACGAGCAGTACGGAACGTGATGTCCACCACCTCTGAACAGCTTCTCTCCGACTTCATCGACGATTGGAACGCCGGCCGTCGCCCTGACGTCCGCGCCTACCTGGAGCGGGTCCCGGGCGGTGCGGGTCGCGACGCGCTGGCGGAGCAGATCGGCGCGTGGTTGGAGGTCGCTCCGATGCCGGCCTACGATGCGCCCGCGCGCGCGGCCATCCGCGCCGACCCCGTCGTCCGGCGCGTCTTCGGCGCGGTGGGGGAGGACGCGGGCCTGTGGCCACAGGTGCTCCCGGCGCTGCGTCAGCGGTCTCGGCTGTCGGTGGGCGAGCTGGCCTCACGGCTGGCTGAGCGCTTCGGCCTGGGGACGCCGGAGGTCGAGCGCGCCGGGAGCTACCTCGAGCGCCTGGAGCGCGGGGAGCTCGAGGCGTCGCGGATCTCCCGCCGACTCCGCGACGCGCTGGCCGACCTCCTCGGCGTCACGCCGGGGACGCTCTCCGACGCCGGCGCGTTCGGCCGCGGCCTGCGCCCGACGGCGGCTGGCGGGATGCTCTTCCGCCGGGACGGGGACGCGGGCGACTGGGTCGCCGCGGACCTCGAGGTGCTGAGCGCCGCGGCGTCCGAGCCGGCCCCGCCGCAAGCGCTCGACGAGCTCGACCGGCTCTTCGTCGGTGGCCCGGACGCCTAAGGAACCGCTGATCAACGGGTGTTGATTGGCCGCGGGGTCGCGGAGCGTCCGCCTGAGCGCCCCGAGCGCGCTTCGGAGCTGTTCTGCGCCCCGGTTCCGGGGCCGTTGGAGGCTGTTCGGCGGTTTCGGTCAGGCTCGCGCTTACACCGTCGCCCCCGTGAGGGCGACGGCCCGGGCACGCATCAACCAGTTCGCCGACGCGAACAGCATCTGCAGGTGGTGATGGTTCTTCGCGAGCCCGCGATACCGGGTCTTAGAGAACCCGAAATCGCGTTTGACGATCAGAAACGGATGCTCGACCTTCGCCCGGACGCCAGCCTTCCTGGACTCGATCGCACGGTCATGCTCGTGCATCGCCTTCAGCCGGCCCTTGCGCGGCGCGACCTGCCACCGCACCCGTGAGAGCACCTCGTCGTCTGCGACTTCTGGACGCTTCTCGACGCCTTGGTAGCCCGCATCCGCGTAGACGACCTCGTCATCCTCGCGGACCAGCCCGGCCGCCTCGTCGAGGTCATGGACGTTCGCGGCCGTCGTAGTCACCGAGTGCACGTACCCCGTGCCCGCATCAACGCCGATGTGCGCCTTCATCCCGAAATACCACTGGTTGCCCTTCTTGGTCTGATGCATCTCCGGATCCCGGCTCCCGGTCTGGTTCTTCGTCGAGGACGGCGCCGCGATGATCGTGGCATCCACGATCGACCCGCCACGCATGATCCAGCCCTCCCGCTCGAACATCTCGCCCTGGGCCGCCAGCAGCTTCTCCCCGAGATCGTGCTTCTCCAGCAGATGCCGGAAATGCAACAACGTCGTAGCGTCCGGGACCTGCTCGGCCGCGAAGTTCAACCGCATGAACCGGCGCATCGCATAGGAGTCATAGATCGCGTCCTCCACGCCCTCGTCTGACAACGAGAACCACACCTGCAACAAGTACATCCTCAGCATCGTCTCGACCGGCTTGGCCTTGCGGCCCCGCTTCCCCGGCCGATCCGCGTAGTAGTGCCCCGCGACCAGCTCCCCCCACAGCGCCCACGGAACCGTGGCGTCCATCACCTCCAAGAACCGCTCCCGACGCGACACCCGCCGCCGACCCGCGTACTCGATATCGGTAAAA
>JBBQEV010000064.1:0-23875 GCA_038321325.1 Solirubrobacterales bacterium | reverse complement strand
CGCCCTTCTCCGTGTCGACGAGCCAGGCGAACGACTTGCGCTGGATGTCGATCAGGTTCGGGACGTCGAGGGACTTCGGCAGGCGCGCGAAGGTTCGGCGCGTGCGGGGGGCGTCAACACGAGGCACAGCGGGCGACTCCTCTAAAGGGTCGGGAGGGCGGGCGGGAGGTTCGAGGCTGCGCGCTCCGGAGAGGTAACGCGCGAACTTGCCAAGATAGCACAGCGAGATTCCGCCCCTTTCGGGGCGCGTCGGCGCTCACGGACCTCGCCCGGGGCACACCCCGTATGTGGCGGGGGACCTAGCGGTGGGCGACTGCGACTATTGACCGACGGGGCGGAAGTGTAGCGGCGCGGGGCCGGGCGCGCCAGGTCGACCTCCGCGATCATCGCCGCACTCGAAGGGAGCACTCGGGGCGGCACCAACCTCCTAGCCCGCCTCGTCGGGCCACGGCGAGTCGTCGGGCACGCCGTCGGGACCGTCGGCCTTCGGCCCACCCACGACGACCAACTCGAGCCCGTCTGGGCCCGCCTCGAAAGCGCGAACCACGCCGGGCCCCACCCGGACGACGTCGTAGCGGCCGACGTCACGAACCTCCTCGTCGAGGCGCACGCGCCCGGAGCCCGACAGCACGATGTACGCCTCTTCTTGCTCACGGTGGCGGTGGCTGAAGAGGCGCTGGCCGGGCGCGTACCGCCAATGGCTCACACCCAGGTCACGGGCGCCGAGGTGCTCGCGCCCGAAGCGGCCCTCGACGCCCTCGGTGCGCCCGGCCATGGAGTCGTCGATCTGGAGCAGGTTCGCGATCGCGTAGTCGGACATGCCTCCCACTCTGCCGGAGGAGTCACACCGGCACCAACGGACGGCCCGGGTTCGCCCGTCGCGCGCCGATCGCTCAGGCGGCTCGTCGCCCGCGGAAGCCTCGGCGCAAGATTGGAGCCTCAGGCTCCACATTGGAGCCTGACCGGCCAATCGTCACGCGCAGAGACGCTCGCCGCCGGCGTCGTGGCCGTCCGGACGAAGCGCTCACGGCAGCCGGCCGAACCAGGCCAGGCCGAGCGCGCCGCCCGCGAGCAGCAGGACGAGCGCGCCGCCGGCGAACGCGGCCGTCACCTCGCGCTGCTCGGGCTCCTTGCCCAGCCGCGAGCCGAGGTCCGCGTAGGCGCTCTTCAGCGCGTCGGCCGACGGCGCGTCGAAGAACTTCCCGCCGGAGATCGAGGCGATCTCGCGGAGGGCGTCGAGGTCCGGGGGCACGTTGAGCTCCTGGCCGTCCGGGGTGATGATCGTGCCGTCCTGGGTGCCGAGCGCGACGGTGTAGATCGGGATCCGGGCCTGCCGGGCCATCGTGGCGGCGGCGGACGGATCGGAGCCCGACGTCGCCTTCCCGTCGGAGAGCAGCACGATCGCGCCCGGGATCCGGTCGGCCTCCGAGCGATTCTGGTTCTGCGCGTTGAGCGCGCGCACCGCGGCGTCGATCCCGTCGCCCGTGGCGGTGCCGCCGCCGGCCTGGATCGTCTGCAGCCCGTCCTTGACGGCGGCCCGGTCGGTCGTCGGCGTCTGCAGCACCGCGGCCGTCGAGGAGAAAGCGACGAGCCCGACGCGGATCTTGGCGGGCACCGCTTCGAGGAACGAGGTGGCCGCATCCCGCGCGGCGGTGAGCCGGTCGGGGTCCACGTCCTGGGCGGCCATCGAGCCCGAGGTGTCGGTCACGAGCATCACCGAGGCGCGCTCGCGAGGGACGGAGAACGTCGCCTCGGGCCGGGCGAGCGCGAGGGTCAGCGCGAGGAGCGACAGGAGCAGGAGCACGGGCGGCAGGTGGCGGCGCCAGCCGGGGGAGGCGGGCGCGACGGAGGCGAGGGTGGCGAGGCTCGCGAAGCGCACCGCGTACTCCTTGCGCCGCCCCTGGAGCGCGAGGTAGCCGGCGATCACGACCGGCACGAGCACGAGGGCGAACAGCCACAGCGGGCTCTGGAAGCTGACCGCGAGGACGCTCACTGCAGCACCCTCCCCAGGGCCCCGAGCCAGTCGCCGTCCGTCCGGCAGACGGTGTGACGGACGCCGAGGCGCTTCATCGCCTGCGCGGTCTCGGCCTGGCCGGCGGCCGCCGCCGCCGCGAAGCGTTCCCGCAGCCGGCGGCTGTTCGTGTCGACTTGGAGCCGGCGGCCCGTCTCGGGGTCCCGGAGCCAGAGCGTCCCGACCGCGGGCAGCTCCTCGTCACGGCGGTCACGCACCTCCACGGCGACGACGTCGTGGCGGTGGCGCAGCGCGCGGAGCGGGCTGTCCCAGGCCTCCGGCGCCTCGAGGAAGTCCGACACGACGACCACGAGGCCGTGGCCGCGCGCGAGCTTGTCCGCGCGGCGCAGCCCGACGCCGAGCCCGCCGGCGGGCACGCCGTCGGTGGCGACCCCCTCGGCGAGCACCTGCCGCAGGTGGGTGAGCGCGCCGCGGCCGCCGCGCGGCGGCAGGACGCGCTCGACCGCCGCACCGCAGGTGATGAGCCCGAAGCGGTTGCCGCGGCGCGTGGCCAGGCGCCCCGCGACGGTGGCGACCCCCTCGGCGACGTCGGCCTTCAGGCGGTCGGCGGTCCCGAAGGCCATGGAGGCCGAGACGTCGAGGACGACCCAGGTCGTCAGCGCGCGCTCCGGCACGTGGACGCGGACGTGCGGCACGCCGGTCCGGGCGGTCGCCGCGGGGTCCATCGCGCGCACGTCGTCGCCGGGCACGTAGGGGCGCAGCTGCGCGAGCTCCACCCCCGCGCCGGCGCCGAGGGCCAGGTGCTCGCCCGGGAGCGGCGCCGCGGTGCGGCGGCTCAGGCGCAGGTCGAGCGCGGCGAGGCGCGCCAGCGGAAGCGGGCCTGGTCCCTGGCGGCCGGCGGGCGGGCGCAGGGCCGAGGGCGCGGGGTCGCCGGAGGTGCCGCGGCCCGGGAGGAGGCCGGAGGGACGGGGCGCGCCGAAAGGACGGCCGGCGGGCGGAACCGCGGAGGCCCCGCCGGAGCGGCGGGCGGCGCCCGCCGGGTCCCCTCCCGGCCGGCCGTCGCGCGCGGGCTCGCGGGCGGAGCTCACCGCGAGGCGGTCCCGCGCATCGGCGTGCGCGGCATCTCGACGGCCTCCAGGACGCGACCGACCACCTCGTCGGCCGTGACGTCCTCCGCCAGCGCCTCGTAGCGCAGCACGATGCGGTGGCGCAGCACGTCGAGCGCGAGGTCGTGGACGTCCTGGGGCACCACGTGGCCGCGGCCGCGCAGCAGCGCAAGCGCCCGGGCAGCCTGCACGAGGCCGATCGGCCCGCGCGGCGAGGCGCCGAACTCGACGTAGGACGCGAGCTCGGGCAGGCCGTGGTTCTTCGGGAAGCGCGTCGCGTCGGCCAGGGCCACGGCGTAGCGGACGATCGCCCCGTCGACGAACACCTGCTCGGCGGCGGCGCGGTGGCGCAGGAGGTCGGCGGGCTGGAGCAGCTCGCGCACCGCGACCGGGCCGTCGAGCGAGCGGGTGACGACCGCGGCCTCGTCCTCCAGGCTCGGGTAGCCCACGACGAGCTTGAAGAGGAAGCGGTCGGTCTGCGCCTCGGGCAGCGGGTAGGTGCCCTCGGACTCGATCGGGTTCTGCGTCGCGAGCACGAGGTAGGGCTCGGGCACCGGGAAGGACTCGCCGCCGATCGTCACCTGATGCTCCTGCATGACCTCGAGCAGCGCCGCCTGGACCTTCGCGGGCGCGCGGTTGATCTCGTCGGCGAGCAGCACGTTGCCGAAGACGGGGCCGAGCTCGACCTCGAAGCGGCCCGTGTCCGGACGGTAGACGCGGGTGCCGACGAGGTCGGACGGCACGAGGTCCGGGGTGAACTGCACGCGGCGGAAGGAGCCGCCGAGGACCTCGGCGACGGTCTTGACCGTGAGCGTCTTGGCCAGGCCGGGAACGCCCTCGAGGAGCACGTGGCCGCCCGTCAGGAGCGCCACGAGCAGGCGCTCGAGCATCGCGTCCTGCCCCACGATGATCCGCTTGACCTCGAAGAGCGCCGACTCGAGCTGCCCCCGCGCTCCGGCGCGCGCGCCGTCCGTCGTCTCGATGTCCACGAGGCTCATCGTACGGAGGCCGGCCGCGTGCCGAGCTTCACGGCGAGCGCCTTGCGGGCGCCGCCGCGGATCACCGTCACCGCGACCTTCTCGCCCGGTTTGCGGCCCTCGATCGCCGCGGCGACGTCCTCCGGCCGCTGGATCTTCTTGGCGCCGACCTGCACGACGACGTCGCGTCTGCGCAGGCCCGCGTCCTCCCCGGGGCCGCCGCGGACGAGGTCGCCGACAAGCGCGCCGTCGCCGGAGGGACGCTCCGCGGTGGAGATGCCGAGGTAGGGCCGCGTGATCTTGCGCCCCGCCTCGAGGTCGGGGAGAACCTCGGCGACCGTGGTGGCCGGGACCGCGAAGCCGATGCCCACGTTCCCCCGGGCTCCGCCGGTGAGGATCTGCGAGTTGACGCCGACCACGTGGCCCTCGCCGTCGATCAGCGGGCCGCCCGAGTTGCCGGGATTGATCGGCGCGTCGGTCTGGATCGCGCCGGGGATCGAGAAGCCGTTGGGTGACTCGATCTGGCGCCCGGTGGCCGAGATGATGCCTGCGGTGGCGGTGCGCTCGAGGCCGAACGGGTTGCCGATCGCCAGCACGGTGTCACCCACGTTGACGTCGCCGGCCTTGGCCAGCGGGAGCGGCACGATGCGGCCGCCGGCCGCCTCGGGGTCGATCTTCAGCGCTGCGACGTCGGTGGACGGGTCGATGCCCAGCACCTCGGCCTTGACCGGCTCGTCGTTCTCGTCGAAGCGGACCGTGACGTCCTTCGAGGCGCCGATGACGTGCGCGTTGGTCACGATCGTGCCGTCCGCGTCGACCACGAAGCCCGAGCCCGTCGCGATGTCCGGGCTGCTCCCCGGCGCGGGGTCCGGGCCGCTCCCCGGCGCGCGGGAGGGAGCGCCCGGCCGGTCGGATCCGCCACCGCGGGCCCGGATCTCGACCACCGACGGGCTCGTCTTCTCATAGAGCGCGGCGAGCGAGCCGGCGACGGCCGGAGCGGCGCGCACGGCGGGAGCGGAGGCGGCGGGCGAGGCGGCGGTGACGACCTGGGCGGGCGGTTCGTCGAAGACGCCGCCGATCGCGAGAGCACCCACGCACAGCGCGGCGCCGGTCACGCCGCCGGCGGCGGCCGGGAGGAAGCGGGACGTTGCGGACATGGGGTTCACAGAAGCGCCCGTGTCTCAAGCGGGTGTAAGAAGCATGTTGCATGCAAAGTGCATGCATGGCATCATGGCTCATGGCCACCGTGCAGATCCGCAACCTGTCCGACGAGGTCCACCGGGAGCTGAAGGCCGAGGCCGCCCGACGAGGCCAGTCGCTCAGCGAGTACCTGCGCGTCGAGCTCGAGCGCTGGGCGGGATACCCGACGCACGCGGAGCTGACTGAGCGCATCCGAGCGCGAGGGCCGTACTCGGGGCCGTCGCTCGACGAGCTGACCGCCATGGTCCGCGAGGATCGCGACAGCCATTGATCGTCGTCGATGCCTCAGTGCTCCTGGGTCACATTCGCGGCGAGGAGCGCGCCTTGGCCGCGGTGGCCGACGCGGCGCCGGCGCCGCTCGCCGCGCTCCACGCGCCCGAGCTGATCGAGCTCGAACTGCTCCACGCACTTCGCCGGCTGCTGCGGGCTGGCATCCTCGCCCCGGACGACGCCGGCGCGGCGCTCTCCAACCTCGCATCCACACGGCTCCAACGCCACGGCCACGCTCCCCTCCGCGAGCGCGTCTGGCAGCTCCGCGATCGCTTGACGGCCTACGACGCGTCCTACGTGATCGTCGCCGAGCGCCTCCGCGCGGACCTGCTGCTCACCGCCGACACGAGCCTCGCGGCGGTCGCGCGGGACGTCCTCGGCGCAGCACGCGTCCGGCTGGTCTGACCGGCGCCGGTAGGGTCCGCCGCCGAGTGCCGCGCCGTCCCCCCTCCGCCCTCCAGCCCGCGTTTCCGCTGCTGGCGCTCGGCGGGCGGCTCCAGACCCCGACGCGGCCGCTGCGCTCGGCGCTGCTGGCGATGCACCACCCGCTCGGAGCGTCGACGGGCTACATGGACTTCTCGCGCGGCGACTGGACCGGGATGGTCGAGCGCGCGGTGGAGGTCTCGACCTTCGCGGCCGAGCTCAGCGCGCTCGGCGAGGACGAGCTGCCCGGCCTGGTCGCCTTCCTCGAGGGCACGCCGCGCCTGCCGTTCCACTACCTCTCCGTCCACGCGCCGACCAAGCGCCGGCGACTGCCCGAGGCCGACCTCGCCGTGCTGCTCGGCCGCCTGCCGGCGATCGTCGACTCGATCGTGGTCCACCCCGACCAGATCGCCGCACCGCAGGCCTGGTTGGGCCTCGGGCGCC
The DNA here is from genome assembly GCA_038321325.1 of Solirubrobacterales bacterium. Classification (GTDB taxonomy): domain Bacteria; phylum Actinomycetota; class Thermoleophilia; order Solirubrobacterales; family Solirubrobacteraceae; genus Paraconexibacter. The sequence continues at coordinate 17,483 of JBBQEV010000064.1, read as the reverse complement.
GGCTGGTGGTCGAGAACATGGACCCGCGCAAGACGCAGGGGCAGTTGCCCGAGCACCTCGCCCCGCTGTTCGCGGCGCTGCCCGGCGCGGGGTTCTGCCTCGACGTCGCGCACGCGGGCGCCGTCGAGGAGGACATGGATGTCGCGCACCGCCTGCTCGACGCGTTCGGTGCGCGGCTGCGCCAGGTCCACGTCTCCTCGCTGCGGGCGGGCCGCGGCTCGCACGTCGCGCTCTACCGCAAGGACGAGGCCCGCTACGCCCGCGTGCTCGCCCGCTGCCCGGACGTCCCGTGGATCCTGGAAGCCCCGCCGCCTCGCCGCTGAGCGCGCTCGCGGCGGCCGGCGGCGTCGCCTTCGGTGCGCTCGACGCCGCGCGCGAGCGCACCGCGGCGCGCTGCGACCGCGCGCGCGAGGCGCTGGCCGGCATGCCGCGCGACCGCGACGTGGCGGTGGTGCTCCTCGGCTCGTGGGGCCGGGGGGAGCTCACGAGCGGCTCCGACGACGACGTGCTCGTGGTGACCACGGGCCCGCGCCGCCCCGGGCTGCGGCCCGCGATGCGCGAGCTGGCGCCCGCGTTCGCCGGACCGTCCGGCGCGCAGGGCACCTTCGACGACGTCGTCACCGTCGAGGAGCTCGCGACCATCGGCCTCCAGGAGGACTCCAACCGGGTGCTCACGCGGCGGATGCTCGTCCTGCTCGAGAGCGCGCCGCTGCTCGGCGCCGACGTCCACCGGCGGGTGCTCGCGCGGCTCCTGGACGCCTACCTCGGCGGGGAGCGGCGCGACCGGCGCCCGCCACGCTTCCTGCTCAACGACGTCGTGCGGTACTGGCGGACGGTGGCGGTCGACTTCGAGGCCAAGGCGCGCGCGGGCGACGACGGCAAGTGGGCGCTGCGCCACGCCAAGCTGCGTACCTCGCGGACGATGCTCTTCGCCGGCGGCCTGCTGCCGCTGCTGGAGTGCCACCACGTCACCGCCGACGACGCTCCCGCGCTCCTGCTCTCAGAGCTCCTCCAGCCGCCGACCGACCGCATCGCCGCGGCGTTCCTGCGCTACGACGCAGTCGACGCGGGCGTGCGCACGCTCGGCGCCTACGACCGCTTCGTGGAGCTCCTCGACGACCCCGGCCGGCGGGCGGTGCTCGACGGGCTGACGCGCGAGCGGGCGCGCGAGGACCCGGTCTTCCAGGAGTGCCGGCGCCTCGGCCGGGAGATCCAGCAGGGCCTCGCCGCGCTGCTGTTCGAGCGCGAGCCGCTGCGGCGGCTGGTCCGGCAGTACGGGGTGTTCTGACGGCTGACGCACCTCACGGTTCGCTCTGACCCAGCGGGGAACGCGCCGCCCGGCTCAGGCGCGGTACACGACCGGAGCTCGATGATCGCCGCGAGGTCGTCGGTGACTGCAGCTCACTCCGCCGCGCGGGCGGCGAGCAGCGCCCGCTCGCGCTCGTTCTGCGTCAGCGAGGCGGCGCGCGCGAACTCCGCCCGGGCCTCGTCGCGGCGGCCGAGCCGGGCGAGCAGGTCGCCGCGGACGCTCGGCAGCAGGTGGTAGCCGCGCAGCGAGCCCTCGGCGGCGAGGGCGTCGGCGAGCTCAAGCCCGACCGCCGGGCCGAAGGCCATCCCGAGGGCGACCGCCCGGTTGAGCTCGACCACCGGGGACGGCGTGAGCCGGGCCAGCGCGGCGTACAGCGCGGCGATCCGCGCCCAGTCCGTCGCGTCGGCCGTCGGGGCGCGGGCGTGGCAGCCGGCGATCGCGGCCTGGAGCGCGTAGGGGCCGAGCCCCCCGCCGAGCGCCTCGGCCTGCCCGAGCGCCGCGAGCCCGCGGCGGACGAGGAGCCGGTCCCAGCGGCTGCGGTCCTGATCGAGCAGCAGGACCGGCTGGCCCGAGGGGGTCGTGCGGGCGCCGACGCGCGAGGCCTGGAGCTCCATCAGGGCGACGAGCCCGTGCGCCTCCGGCTCCTTCGCCATCAGGTTGACGAGCACCCGGCCGAGTCGCAGTGCCTCACGGCAGAGCTCGGGGCGCATCCAGTCATCGCCGGCGGTGGCGGAGTAGCCCTCGTTGAACACGAGGTAGAGCACCTCGAGCACCGAGGCGAGACGCTCGGGGAGCGCGGCGCGCGCGGGCACCTCGAAGGCGACGTCGGCGCCGGCGAGCGTCTTCTTCGCCCGCACGACGCGCTGGGCGACCGTCGCGCTCGGGACGAGGAACGCGCGGGCGATCTCCTCCGTGGTCAGGCCGCCCAGCAGGCGCAGGGTCAGCGCGATGCGCGCCTCGGTGGAGAGCACCGGATGACAGCAGGTGAACATCAACCGCAGCAGGTCGTCGCCGAGGTCCTCCTCCCGGGCGATCGCGAGCTCCGCCGCGGACAGCGCGAAGCGCGCGCCCGTCGCCCGCGCGATCTGCTCCTCCTTGCGCTCCAGCGTCTGGTCGCGGCGCAGGCGGTCGAGCGCGCGGTGCTTGGCCGTGGCCATGAGCCAGGCGCCCGGGTTCTCCGGGACGCCCGACTGCGGCCACGTCTCCAGCGCGCGGACCAGCGCGTCCTGCGCGAGGTCCTCGGCCAGGCCGACGTCGCGCACGAGGCGCGCGAGCCCGGCGATCAGGCGGGCGGACTCGATGCGCCAGACCGCGTCGATCGCCCCGTGGACGTCGGGCGGCGGCACCGGCTCCCTACGCGTCCGCGGCGGTCTGCTCGGGCGGCAGCGCGGAGAGCTCCGCCGCCGCCTGCACGTCCTCGGGGAAGTCCGACATCTCATAGACCCGGCGGACCTCGATCATGTCGCCGTCGTCCATGGGGCAGCGCGAGGCCCACTCGACGGCCTCCTCCTTGGACTTCACGTCGATCGTCCAGTAGCCGCCGACGACCTCCTTGGCCTCGGCGAACGGGCCGTCGGTGACGGTCGCCTTCCCGCCGGAGAACCGGACCCGCGCGCCCTTCGAGGGCGGGTGAAGCCCGTCGAGGGCGAGCAGGACGCCGGCCTGGCTCAGCTCCTCGTTGAACTTGCCCATCTCGGCGGCGGCCTCGGCGCTCGGCGTGTCCCATCCGCCGTCGGGGTCGAGCTCGGGGTACACGAACATGATGAAACGCATCGTCGTCTCCTTCGGGTTTGTCGGCCGGGATTCGTCTCCCGGTTCTACTACGACGACGAACGAGCGGCGGCGAGATCGACACGGCGGGTGAAAAAGTCTCCTGGTCGGGCTCGCCAAGCGCGGACGCCCCGACGGCCTGCGGCGGTGGACGTTCGCGTCGAACGCTCAACGCCTACGAGCGTCACGAGCTCGTGAAGAGCGACCGCACCGACGGCGACAACGAGGAGGGCGCGCCCGACATCCACGTCTGGCGCGGTGACGCCCGGGATTAGCCCGAGCTCCCACCCCCGCAGCTCGAACCGCCGCCGCAGCTCGAACCCCCACCGCTGCAGCTCGAGCCGCCGCCGCCGTCGCCCGACCCGCTGCCGCCGCCGTCGCCGCTGCTGTTGCCGTCCCCCGACGAATAGCTGTCGCCCACGAAGGGCGTCGACCAGCCACCGCCGCCCGCGCCGCCGCGCCGGGAGAACGGTCGCCCGGGGGCGCTCCCACCGCGCCGGACGCGGCCGACGACGAAGACGATCAAGAACACCGCGACCATGACGATGAGGAAGGTCATGGCCGCAGCATGCCCGCCCGATCGAGGTGGCCTAACCTCGGCCCGGTGCGCAGGCGCCGCGACCCGAATGCCGCCGTCGACGCGTTGGAGCTGCCCGACGCGGTGTTCAAGACCTGTCCGTGGCAGCCGCGCGACCTCGTCGCCGAGGGGCTGCGTCAGTGGCTGCGCTGCGCGGGCGAGGCGCTGCGCGACGACCAGGTCATCGGGATGCCCTCGCAGGCCGTCGACGAGGCCTGGCACGGCCTCATCCTCTGCACGGCGAGGTACGCCGCGTTCTGCGACGCCGCCTACGGGCGCTTCCTGCACCACCATCCCGAGGGCGGCGAGCCCGCCGGAACCCCCCACGACCCCATGGAGCAGCAGCTCGCGCGCACCGTGGTCGCCTGGACCCGGGTCGCCCGCCCCGGTGAGGCCTGCGTGCTGTGGGACCTCGACGCGGTCGTCGGCGCCGAGCCGGCGTGGGGGATCCCGCCCGAGCGGGTCGCGGCGGTCGAGGCGCACGTGACCGACGCACGCTGAGCGGCGCTGCGCGACGTGGTCCGAACGTGCCCGCCGCGCACGTTCCGCGGGAAGAAGTTCGCGCTCGATGAACAGCGCGTTCAAGCCGGATCCCGACCACCCCATCGTGCACTCCCGGACCTCCTGCGCTCCACCATCCAGTTCTCCGCCCCGCGCCCGGGCCCCGCTCAGCCCAGGTGCTTCGGCGCGGCGGCGCGGACCTCGTCGGCGTCGATGAGCTCGCGGTCGCCGCCGATCGCGTCGGTCAGCGCCTGATGCGCGATCGAGAGGACGGTGCGCAGGTTGCGCTTGGCGGGGCCGCGGTTGATCTCGGCCAGCGCGTCGATCGCCTCGGGGGTGATGATCTGCTCGACGCCCGCCCCGATCGTCGCGTGGATGCGCCGCTCGAGGATGCGCGTGAGCTGCCCGCTGACGATCTCGGGGACCGCGATCGTGCGCTGCAAGACCCCGAAGTCCGCGCGCGCCTTCCGGAACGCCGTCATGCTCTCGTAGCCGTCATGGACGGCGACGACCATGCCGCAGGGAAGCTTGGAGGCCTCGGCGAGAACCGGTCCGAAGAACGCTCCGACCCGAACGGCGTGCTGGGCCCGCGGGTCGCGGCGGGTGAAGTGGTCGGCGTCGTCGACGACGAGCACGGGCTGCAGGCCGTGGGCGGCGATCGCCTCGAGCACCGCCTGCGCGCTGTCGCGAAGCTCAGCCAGGGGACGGTTGAGGTCGCCGCCGGCCAGCGTGGTCGTGACGTCACGGGCCACGTCGGCGCGGGCGATCCAGAACTTCGCGCTGACGCGGCCCGAGAGGCGCCGGGCGCGCGTCGGAAGCGGCACCCGGTCGGTCGCCGCGCGCAGGATGGCCTCGCGCTCGGCGTCGCTGAGCAGGCTGGCCTTCGCGGCGTGCCGGTCGGCGCTCTGGACGAGGTGGGCCAGGAACGCCTTCGGCTCGGTGACGACGTCCTCCGTGTCGCGCGAGACCGAGACCCAGATCGGCGCCAGGCCGTTGTCGGCGTCGTCGAGGGCGTAGCGGATGGCGCTCGTCTTGCCGGCGCCGATCGGGGCGCTGACGGCGATCCGCTCGCAGCGGCGGGCCGCGTCGGCGATCCCGGACTCGATCCCGCTGCGGCCACGGTCGTCGTAGGGGACGTGGAACGCGCGCAGGTCGATCTCCAGCGGGGAGCCGTCGAAGCCCAGCGCGTCGAGCAGGTCGTTGAGGGCGGGCGAGCTCATGCCGGGCGTGACGAGGAAGTGAGGGTGTAGAGCTTGCGCGGGCGCCCCTCCCCCGCCGGACGCGCCACCGATGCTTCCACGTCTCCGGCCTCGTGCAACTCGTCCAGCAACTGGGCGGCACGCTGACGGCTGATGCCGAGCGTCTCCAGGAGCTCCGGGTCGGAGGCCGAGGCCGCACCGCGGGCCCTGAGCCAGGCCAGCAGCCGGCCGCGGCTGCCGACCCGATCGCCGTCCAAGCCGCGGACGTCGCGGCCTTCGGCGGCGTCGAGCAGGGTCCCCGGCCACCGCCGATCCTCGGGAACGCCGGTGAGAGCAGCCTCGCCGTGGCCGTGCGCCGCGAGCAGCCGGGCGGCGTCGGCGGGCGTGAGGGGCTGCAGGACGATCTGCTCATCCCAGAACGCGTCAGCCGGCGGCGCGAGGAGTTGCGCCCGGTCGTCGTGATCGGCGGCGAGGACCCACTGGACGGCGCCAAGGGCCCAGAGGTCGTTGCGCTGAAGTCCGAAGAGCTCGTGGGCGACCTGCGGGCGGATCCCGTCGACGAGCACCACGACCGGCTCCGGCCGCGCGGCGGCATAGGAGTCCAGCGCGTCGAGGAGCCGGGCGGTGACCGTGGGCGTGAGCATCGACCCGAGCTGCGTGTCGAGGGCCGCGAGGCGGCCGAGCTCCTCGACCGGCCGGCTCTCCACGCGGTCCACCACGGAAAGCAGCAGCGCGGCGGGAGTCCGGGCCGTCTCGCCGCCGACGGCCACGCGCGTCCGGCCGGGCGTCGATGCGAGGTTCAGCAGGGTCGTCCGTCCGCTGCGCCGCGGGCCGGTGATCAGCACGTTGCGTCGCTCGCGCACCGCCCGCTCCAGGCGCCCGAGCTCGTCGGCGAACCCGACGAGGCGGCGGCGGTCGGCGGTGGTGTCGCGCAGCGGTCGGAGCATGATCATGCGAAACTAGCAGCTAGTTTCGCTATAGATGCCACCGCTTGCGCTCGACGCGCTCTTCGGCAGCGCGTAGCCGGTCTTCGAGGTTGATCCCGCTGAGCGGGACGAAGCTCGAAGACGATCGCCCAGGCTAACCCCCGTCGGCTCGCGTCCCGCCCCCGCCGGCGAGCATCACGAGCGCCGTGCCGCGCGGCGGCGTCGGAGCCGACCTCGAAGGAAGGCGAGCGGCCGAGCCCTGAACGGGCGGCGTGGTGTCTCCCCGGAGTGGCTTCGCGCCCGGCCACGACGCTCACGGAAGCACGCGAGCCCCTCTGCCGGGCGGGGAACGCAGGGGAGACGCCACGCCGCCCGCCCACGCCCGCGAAGCAAGCAGCCAACGACCGAGGGCGCCCACAGGCGCCCCCAGCAGAGCACTGAAGCCGAAGCGAGCTACTTGAGCTCGACCGACCCCCCCGCCTCTTCGAGCTCGGCCTTGAGCTTCTCGGCCTCGTCGCGCTCGATGCCCTCCTTGATGGCCTTCGGCGCCTCGTCGACGAGGGCCTTGGCCTCCTTGAGGCCCAGGCCGGTCGCCGCGCGGACGACCTTGATGACCTGGATCTTCTTGTCGCCGCAAGCCGTCAGGACGACGTCGACCGTGGTCGACTCCTCCTCGGCGGGAGCGGCGTCGCCGCCGCCGCCGCCCGCGGCCGGGGCGGCGACCGCCGCGGCGGAGACGCCGAACGTCTCCTCCAGGGCCTTGATGCGCTCAGACAGTTCGAGGACCGAGATGCTCTTGAGCTCGTCGATCCATGCTTCGGTGGTAGCCATTTCCTAGTTCTCCTCAGAATCGGTGGGGGTGGGTGCGTCGTCGGCGCCTTCGGCCGGAGCGTCGCTGGTCGTGGGGGCCTCGGCGGCCGGAGCCGCCTCCGCGGGGGGCTCGGCCGCGACGGCCGGGTCTGCGTCAGCCGGAATCTCGCCCGCCTGCTTCTTCTCGTTGATCTGCCCGAGCTGGATCGCCAGCCCGCCGATCAGCGCGTTCAGCGTCCGGGCGAGCCCGGAGATCGGCGAGGCGACGAGGCCGACGAGCTGCTGGTAGAGCGCGTCACGCGTCGGGAGCTTCGCGAGGGCACCGAGCTGCGCGGCGTCGACCGCCACGCCGTTCAGCGTCCCGCCCTTGAACGGCAGCAGGTCCGGCTGGGCCTTCTGGAAGTCCGCGATGGCCTTCGCCGCCGAGGCGGCGTCGCCCTTGACGAACGTCAGCGCGGTCGGGCCCGAGAGGAAGTCCTTGAGGACCTCCTGCTCGGCGCGGTCGGCCGCGAGGACCGTCAGCGTGTTCTTCGTGACCCGGAAGGTCGACTCGGATCCGCGCAGCGCCTCGCGCAGCCCGGCGGCCTGGGGTACGGAGATCCCCCGGTAGTCCACCGCGAACACGGCTTCGGACTCACGGATCTGGTCGGCGATCTCGTCGATCACCGCGGCTTTCTCGTCTCGGTTCAACTGGCCTCCTTGTCGGGGCTTGCGGGGTGCCTTGCACCCCCGCCCGAGGTCTTCGGTGGCCTCGTAGGAGTGCGGTTACGCCGCAGCGGGCGCGGCGCTCTCCTCGAGGAGGTCCTTCGTCCGGCTGGGATCGACCTTGACGCCGGGTCCCATCGTGGACGCAAGTGTGATGGTGCGGATGTACTTCCCCTTGGCGGCGGACGGCTTCGCCTTCATCAGCTCGTCGATGACCGCAGCGTAGTTCTCCAGCAGCGCGCGCGCTTCGAAGTCGATCTTGCCGATGGTCAGGTGGACGATCGCCGTGCGGTCGGTGCGGTACTCGACCTTGCCCGCCTTGGACTCGGTCACGGCCTTCGTAACGTCCATGGTCACGGTGCCGACCTTCGGGTTCGGCATCTTGCCCTGCGGACCGAGCACGCGCCCGAGGCGGCCGACGAGCGGCATCAGGTCGGGGGTCGCGATCGCGATGTCGAAGTCGGTGAAGCCCTCCTCGACGCGCTTGGCGAGATCCTCCGCACCGACGATGTCGGCGCCGGCGGCCTCGGCCTCGGCGGCCTTCGCGCCCTGCGCGAAGACGGCGACCGTGACCTCCTTGCCCAGGCCGTTCGGGAGCGCGATCGTCCCGCGGAGCTGCTCGTCGGCGTGGCGGACGTTCAGGCCCGTGCGGACGTGGATCTCCACCGACTCGTTGAACGAGGCGCGCTTGAGCGACTTGACGAGCGCCAGGGCCTCGGCGGGCGCGTACTCGCGCTCGCGGTCTACGCGCTCGCGCGCGGTCAGGAAGGTCTTGCCGTGCTTTGCCATGGTGTGGCTCCTAGCCCTCGACGGTGACGCCCATGGAGCGGGCGGTGCCGGCGATGATCTTCGCCGCCGCGTCGACGTCGTTGGCGTTGAGGTCGTCGAGCTTCTTCTCGGCGATCACGCGGATCTGCTCCTGCGTGATCGTGCCGACCTTGTTGATGTGCGGCTCGGCCGAGCCCTTCTCGAGCCCGATGGCCTGCTTGATGAGCACGGCCGCCGGCGGTGTCTTCGTCACGAACGTGAACGAGCGGTCCTCGTAGACCGTGATCACGACGGGGATGACCGTGCCGGCGTCACCCTGGGTCTGCGCGTTGAACGCCTTGCAGAACTCCATGATGTTGATGCCGTGCTGGCCCAGCGCGGGGCCGACCGGCGGTGCCGGGGTGGCCTGGCCGCCGAGCGATTGCAGCTTGATGGTGGTGAGGACTTTCTTCGCCATGGGTTCCTTAGATCTTCTTGACCTGATCGAAGCCGACCTCGACCGGGGTCTCGCGGCCGAAGATTGACACAAGCACCTTGAGCTTCGCCGCGTCCTGGTTGATCTCGGAGATCTCGCCGGAGAAGTCCGACAGCGGCCCGGAGACCACCTTGACCGACTCGCCGATGTTGAACTGCGCCTTCGTGGGGACCTTCGCCGGGTTGACGCCGCCCCGGTTGAGCAGCCGGTCGACCTCGGCCTGCGTGAGCGGGACCGGCTCGTTGGAGGAGCCCACGAAGCCCGTGACCCCCGGGGTGTTCTTGACCAGCGACCAGCTCTCCTCGTTGAGCTCCATGTTCACGAGGACGTAGCCCGGCATGCGGGTCTTCTCCTTGTCCTTCTTCTCGCCGTCCTTGATCTCGGTGATCGTCTCGGTCGGCACGACGATCTGGCGCAGGTGGCGCTTCTGCCCGAGCGAGGTCACGCGGTGCTCGATGTTCTTCTTGACCTTGTTCTCGTGCGAGGAGTAGGTGTTGACGACGTACCAGCGGAACATTGCGGTCCTGACTGCCTTAGAGGATGAGGTCGACGAACCGCTGCGCGACGGCGTCCGCGAGGCCGAGGTAGGCCCCCGCGATGACGACGAAGCCGAGGACGACCGCCGTGGCCTGGCCGACCTGGCGGCGGTCGGGCCACTGCACACGCTGGAGCTCGGCCCAGGAGGCGCGGAGGAAGCCCGGGAACCGGCCGATGCCCTTGCCGGCCTTCGCGACGGGGGCGACGCCGGTCCCCGCGGGCGTGACCCCGGCCGGCACCGCGGCCTCGGCCTGACGAGCGAGCTCGGCCTCGGAGGCCGGGTCGGCCTCCTCGCCGTCCGCCCCGCTGACGAGGCGGGCGTCGAACTCGTCCGCCTGTCCGGAGGCGTGGTCGAGCTCACCGGGGACGTTCTCCCGGTGGATCGGATCCTGATCGTCGTCTGAGGGCTTCTTCTTGCGGGCCATCTCGCTGCTAGCGGGTCTCCCGGTGGCTCGTGTGCGCCCGGCACCACTTGCAGAACTTGCGCAGGGCGATGCGATCCGGGTTGTTGCGCTTGGACTTGTTCGTCTGGTAGTTGCGGCGCTTGCAGTCCTCGCACGCGAGGGTCACTGCGATGCGCACGTCTCCGCGGGCCATGTGGGCTCCCGGTCGGCGAGGGAAAGGACACGACGCGCGTCTCGGGGCAGAAAAAGGACCCGCCCCGGAGCGAGTCGAGTGGGGGATGGTAGCGCCTGGACGACGGCACCGGCCGCCCGGTGCGCCCCTCGGCACCGTCAGCGCAGGCGGACGACGACGCTGGCCACCGGCCGCGCGCCGTCGTCGAGCGCGGTGACGCGCACCCTGGGCGCGTTGGTGCTCACCCAGGCGCCGCGCGCCGCGCTGGTGCGCGAGGCCAGGGTGCGCCCGCCGCGACCGGTCACCTCGAAGGTCGTGATCTCCGAGCTGCGCCCGGCCAGGCGCCAGGTCACGAGCAGCCGGCGCGCGTGCCCCTTGCGCGACGCGCGACGCGCGACGCGCGCGGTGAGCGACGGTTGGGCCGCCGCGGCGTCGGCCGCCGCGATCCGATCGGCGGAGACCACTGCGCGCAGCGCGGCGACGGGGTCGAGCTGGCCGGTCTGCAGCAGCCCGAGGAGGCCCGACGGGCGCCGCGCGGTGGCGCGGAGCGTCGCGACGAGCTGGGCGCCGGAGAGGTCGGCCCGCGCGCCGTGCAGCAGGGCCAGCGTCGCGGTCACCCACGGCGCCGCCATCGACGTGCCCGACCGGAAGTCGTAGCCCCCGCCGGGGGCGGTCGACAGGACGTCCACTCCCGGCGCCGCGATGTCGACGCTGTTCAGCCCGAAGTTCGAGAACGCGGCGAGGAGCCCCTCGCGGGTGTCACCCGCGACGGCGAGCACCGTCGGGAGGTCCGAGGAGGCGGGATAGGAGGGAAACAGATCGAGGTTGCGGCCGTCGTTGCCGGCCGAGGCCACCACGGGGACGCCGGCGGCGTCCGCGGCCGCCAGGGCGTCCGTCAGCCTCCGGTCGGCCGTGTCGCCGTTGACCGAGACGTTGATGACGTCGGCGCCGTGCGCCAGGGCGTAGCGGATGCCGACCGCGACGTCGCCCGTCGTCCCGCTCCGGGCCGCGTCGAGCACCTTGACCGCCATGATCCGCGCCCCCGGCGCGAGCCCGGCGACGCCGACGTCGTCGTGGGCGGCGGCGATGATCCCGGCGACGTGGGTCCCGTGGCCGTTCTCGTCCTCCGGCGTCCCGTCGCCGCGCACGAGGTCGACGCCGTTGACGTCGTCGACCGTGCCGTCGCGATCGTCGTCGACGCCGTTGCCCGCGATCTCGCCGGGGTTCGTCCACAGTGCGCCGCGCAGGTCGGGGTGTCCGGCGTCGATGCCCGTGTCGAGCACGGCGACCACCGTGCCCGCTCCGGTGCCGCCCAGCGCCCAGGCGGCGGGACCGTCGAGGGCGGCGCCTGGCTGCAGCGCCCACTCCTCCGAGAAGCGCTGGTCACGCGGCAGCTCGGCGACGGCCGGCGCGGTGCCCGCCGCCGCGGACAGCACCACGGCGACCGCCAGGACGCGAAGGAGAACGAACGCTGGACACATGTACGACTTGTCGGCAGCGCAGGCCGATCCGGCAACCCCTCCCGCGAGGGTTTCTCACCCCACGGGGTCGAGCCTGGCGGCGGGCCGCTCGCCCCGGCCGATCTTCGCGCACGGGCGGCCGTCGACCCGCACGACGTCGGCGGTGAAGTCGTTCTCGCCGCGGATGAGCGACGAGCCGACCCCGTACGCGTCCACGGGCACCCCGGCGGCCTCGAACGCCCGGATCCGCTCCGCGTCGAAGCCGCCGGAGACGACGATGTGGACCCGCTCGTGGCCGGCCGCGTCGAGCGCGTCGCGGACCGCGTGCACGAGCCGCGCGTTGACGCCCGTGAGCCGCTCGCCTTCGGCCTCGACGCCCTCCCGCGCGGTCGACGAGCGTCTCCGAGGTATCCAGCCGCACCCCCCAGAGGTCGTCCCCGAGCGCGCCGGCGACGGCGAGCGCGGTGCCCACGGAGTCGTTCTCCCAGTCGACGAGGACCGTGACGTTCGTGCCCGCGGCGAAGCGCTCGGCGAACGCGCGTGCGGCCGCCACGGTGTCCCCGCCGAAGGCCGCGATGAGCCCGTGGGGCACCGTGCCGATCGCGCGGCCGCCCCACCACGAGGCCTGCGCGTCGGTCGACACGCCGATCGCCCCGGCGACGTGCGCCGCCCAGCCGTCGCCGGTCTGCACGAGCCAGTGGTCGTGGCGGGCGGGGAAGTAGAGGATCGGCTTGCCGCGCGCGGCCTCCACGACCTCCCGGACGTTGCGCATCACGAGCGTCCGCCGCGCCATCGGCCCGAGGAGCACCGTCTCCAGGTGGCAGAAGAGCCCGTAGTCCCCGGAGACCTGCAGCACCGGCTCGTGCGGGGTCAGCGCGTCGCCCTCGTAGAGCGCGCGCACGTCGAGCGTCCCCCAGCCCGGCTCCCAGCCCGCAGGCCCCTCGCGCCCCGCGCAGTGCCGCAGGATCGCGATCGCCTCGTCGATGCCGCCGAGCACGGCGTCGCGCTTCTGGAAGACCTGGAGCACGACCTCCGGGTGGCGCCCCTCGGCCTCCAGCAGCGCTCTGGTCGAGGTGAAGTAGGCATCGGAGTAGTACCCCGCGCGGAGCTTGGCGACCGGCAGGCGGAAGGTCGACGAGTCCAGCCGCGCGCGCATCGCCCGACCCTACGAGGCTGCGCGCGGCCAGGGGATCGGCACGGCGCGAGCGGCGGGGCCCCCGAGCGTCAAGTCGGCTTGGCGAAGCGGAACGAGTTCAGCATCGCCTGGACCTCGGCCAGCCGCGCGGCCGGCGGGCTCGGGGTGCTGAACACCTGCACGCTGTAGGTGCGAAACCGCGTCGTGGCGGCGGTGCTCAGGATGCGGATCGGCCGGCGCCGCTTGGTCGTCCCGGCGATCTCCGTGCTCAACACCGGCAGCCGGCCGATCCTGCCGCGCTGGCGACCGATGACCCGCGCTGGCTTGAACAGGCGCAGCAACTCACCCTGCTCGTAGCGGCGGACCTCCTTGTCGCGGCCCGGAGCCCCCGAGATCGAGACGGCGAGCGACACCGTCGCATCGGACGCGCTGAGCTTGACCACGCCGCTCTGCTGCGCGGCCGTCCACGCCGACGGGCGCCCGAACGCCAGCCCCAGCTTCGGGTAGGAGGCGTTGGTGAGCCGGATCTTCGGGCGTGCGCCCGGCGCCGACGGTCCGGTCGCGCCGGCGGCGGCGCCCCCCGGCCGAGCGTCGCCCCCGTCCCGGCCGAAGAGCACCCAGCCCAGCGCGGTGCCCAGCGCGAGGGTGACGACCAGCGCGAGCAGCGGCGGGCCGCGACGGGAACGGGCTTGTCGGCGAGCCATGAAGGGGCATACTAGGAGCGTCGCGCGCCCCGCCCTCCGCTCCTGCGTCATGCACCTTCGCCCACCCCGGACTCCGCCGCGCCCATCACGGTCCGGTCCTGCGATCGTGATCGCCGCGCTCGCGCTGGCGGCGATCCTCTGGGTCGTCGTCGACCGGGTCGGCGCCGGTCCGATCGGACCGATGCCCGCGGAGGTGGCGACCGCACGCGAGGAGAGCCGCGAGGCCCCGGCGCGGCGGGCTGTCGCGCTCGAGGCCCCCCGCCCGCCCGCCATCCCCGGCGGGCCCGGTCGTCTCGTCGCCCGCGTGCGCCAGTCGACGTGGCTGAGCCCGCGGCCGGGAAGGCCGGCGGTCGCCCGCCTGCTGCCGCACACCGAATACGGCACCCCGCGGATCTTGAGCGTCGTGCGGCGTCGCGGGGAGTGGCTCGGCGTCGTCGCCAAGGAGCGGCCCAACGGGCGCTTGGGCTGGGTCCACCTCGACACGAGCCTCGTGCTGTCGCGCGTCCGCCACTCGATCGACGTCGACCTCGGGCGCCGTGAGCTGACCCTGCGGCGCGACGGGCGCTCCGTCGCGCGCTTCGCGGTGGCCGTGGGCGCGCCCGGCACGCCGACACCGACCGGTCGCTTCGCGGTGACCGACCGGCTGAAGGCCACCGGGAGCTCGCCGTACGGCTGCTGCGTGCTCGCCCTGAGCGGGACGCAGAGCAACCTCGAGCCCGGATGGTCGGGCGGCAACCGCATCGCGATCCACGGAACCACCGCGCCGGGCGCCGTGGGCCACCCGGTGACGCGCGGGTGCATGCGCGCCAAGGAGCGCGACATACGCCGCCTGCTGGCCGACGCGCCACCGGGGACCCTCGTGTCCATCGATCCCTAGCCTGTCCGGGATGGATCGTCCCGCGCAGACCGCGCTCACGCGCTCACGCGTCCGCGCACTGGGCCGCATCTGCGCCGTGAGCTGCGGCACGCTGCCGCTCCTGAGCTCGGCCGCCGCGGCCCCCGCCGCCACGCCGGGGCGCTGGTCCTCCGCCGACCGCCTGCGGGCCAGCCGCGAGTTCAACACCGCGACGCTGCTGCCGCAGGGCCAGGTGCTGTTCGCCGGGGGCTACGGCTACGACGGCTTCTTGGCGACCTCGGAGCTCTTCCAGCCCGCCACGCGCAAATTCGAGAACGCCGGCCCCCTCGGCACCCCCCGCTTCGCGCAGACGGCGACCCTCCTGGCCACGGGCAAGGTGCTCGTCGTCGGCGGCGCGAACCTCGACGAGGGCTTCCTGGCCTCCGCCGAGCTCTTCGACCCCGCCACGGGCACCTGGTCACCGGCCGGGAAGCTGAAGCACGCGCGCGACAACCACACCGCCACCCTGCTGCGGGACGGTCGCGTCCTGGTCACGGGCGGCCTGGGCGAGAAGGTCCCGGCGCTGGCCAGCGCCGAGCTCTACGACCCGGGGACCAACGCCTGGTCTCCGGCCGCGCGCATGGCCCAGTCGCGCTTCCACCACGAGGCCACGCTGCTGGCCGACGGGCGCGTGCTGGCCACCGGCGGGCAGACGCGCGCCGAGACGGTGCGCAACAGCGCCGAGCTCTACGACCCGGTCAAGAACCGGTGGCGCGGCGCAGGCCGCATGCGCATCCGGCGCGTCAACCACACCGCGACGCTGATGAAGGACGGTCGCGTGCTGCTCGTCGGCGGCGGGGACCGCGGCCCGGGGTTCACCGCGCGCGTCGAGCGCTACTCGCCCACCTCCCACCGCTTCACCTACGTCCACGGGCTCCGGACCGCCCGCGGCTTCCACACCGCAACGCTGATGGCCGACGGGCGGGTGCTGGTCGCCGGCGGCTTCGGCGACCGCAGCGCGCTCAAGAGCGCGGAGCTCTACGACGGACGCCGCGACACGTGGCGCAACGCCGGCGACCTGCGCATCGCCCGCGCCCACCACACCGCGACGCTCCTCACGGACGGCTCGGTGCTCGTCGCCGGCGGGGCGCGCTACTCCGGCGGCCTCGTCCCCAGCGCTCAGCGCTACCGCCTGCGGACGCCCTGAGCGGCGCGCCCGGCGGGGCGCTAGTGGACGCGGCCGTGGCGGGGCCGGGGCCCGCGCCCTGGGCGCAGGCCACGACGCTGCGGCGCCTACGTCCCGACGGTGCGCGGACCCGGCGCGGCCGTGCGACGGCGCGCGACGCGGAGCAGCAGGAGGCCCGAGGCCAGCGTGCCCCCACCGATCAGCAGAACGAGCCCGAGGTCGATGCCCGTGAAGGGCAGCGCGCCGTTGCCGCCCTCCGACGTCCCGTTGGGGTTGCCCTTGCACTGCGGGTCGGCGAGGTCGACCTTGCCGTCGCCGTCGTTGTCGACCCGGTCGCGGCACGCGGGCGTGCCTGCGGCTCCACCGCCGCCGCCTCCGCCGCCGCCGGCGTTCTTGTTGCCGCCGTCGCCGTTGTTGTTCCCGCCGCCGCTGCCGGCCTCGGAGTCGTCGGACTTCGAGGTGCAGCCCTTGTCGGCCGGGAAGTCGACCTTGCCGTCGCCGTCGTTGTCCTTGCCGTCGGAGCACTGCGGCTTCGTCGCGGTGCTCCCGCCGCCGGCCTCGCTGGTGTCCGACGCCGAGGTGCAGCCCTTGTCGGCCGGGAAGTCGATCTTGCCGTCGCCGTCGTTGTCCTTGCCGTCGGAGCACTGCGGCTTCGTGGTGGTGCCGCTTCCGCTGTCGGTCTCGTCGTTGTCGGCGGCCGACGAGCAGCCCGGGTCGGCCGGGAAGTCGATCTTCCCGTCACCGTCGTTGTCGACGCCGTCGGAGCACTGCGGCTTGGTCGCCGCGGCCTTCGCCGGGGCGACGGCGCGCGACTCCGACCCCGCCGTGCTGATCTTGGCCGCCTGGACGGCGCCCACGGCCAGGAGGAAGACGTCGAGCGCGTCGCGCACGCCGTAGGGCCCCGTGGCCTGCGCGCCGTCGCCTGAGTCGTCCGCGTTGCAGACGATCGGCAGGAGCGCCGGAACGCCGGTCGTCGTGTCCGCGGTGCCGTCGGCGCACCCGGGCGCGGGGACCGGGACGCCCGCACCGCCGAGGCCGACGACGCTCGACGTGTTCGTCTGCTGCGGCGCGGTGCCGTCGTTGCAGGCCTTCGAGACGGTGCTGGACTTCGAGACCCCGGCCAGCACGGTGCCCGCGACGGTGGCGTTGGTGACCTGGCTGGTGCCCGTCGAGGTCTGGCACGTCCCGTCGCTGGAGATGTTGCCGGTGGACTCCGCGGCCATCACGTCGGCGCCGTTGGCGGCGCCGCCGAGCGTCGCGCGGGCGGTGCTGAAGCGGTTCGTCGAGCCGGTGGCCGTGGTCTCGGAGTCCGCGGTCACGGCCGACAGGCAGATCTGCATGCCCGTGCCGTTGCACAGCGGCGTGAGCAGGTTCTGCTGCACCGCGTCGAGGGGTCCCGCGCGCTTCTGGCCCGGGTTGGTGTCGACGCCGACGATCTCGTTGCCGAACAGCGCGGCGACGGTGATGTGGCCGTGGTAGGTGCCGTCGGCGCGCTGCTCGCCGCGCGCACGGCCCACGACGATGTCCTCGCCGTCGGCCTTGCCCGTCGGATCGGAGCTGTAGGGGCGCTTGGGATCCGGGGTGATGTCGACGACCGCGACCGTTCCCTGGCCATGCGGGTCGGCCCCGTGCAGCGGCGGCGTCGTCATGGGCGCCGCAGTGACCTGGCGAAGCTTCGCGGCGCTCGGCTTCGCGGCCGCTCGCGCGCACTTCGCCTGGGATGGCGCGACGCGTCCGGCGACCTTCCCGTCACAGCCCGGCGCGGCGGAGAACGCCGGCGAAGCCGCGAGCCCTGCGGTGGTCGCGAAAAGCGCTGCCAGCGCCGTGGACATCCGAAACACGCTCATGATTCCCCCAAAAGATGACCTAAGGGTGCGTCGATAATTAAGTTCGTGGTTTGATGGTGTAGTTCCATTCTGGGTGGAACGCGTCGCCATGGAGGTTGATCGTGTTGTAGTCCTCGTCGCTGACGCGGATCTTGGCGGGGTAGGTGCCCTCGTCTAGGCGGGC
>JBBQEV010000063.1:0-24806 GCA_038321325.1 Solirubrobacterales bacterium | reverse complement strand
CGTCGGCCGTCTGCTCTACGTTCTTCATGCGGTTCTCCTCGTCTCGAATGGATGACTTCGCACTCGCCACGCTGCCAACAGCAGCGGACGAGGCGGGGAAACCGCCACCACTTCAAGTTCTACGAGCTACGGGACAACCTCCACCGAAGAGACGAGAGCCTCTGGGATGGTGGACCACGGTCCGGGAACGATGACTACGATGTCCATGAACGCGATGATGCCACGCCCGTCGCAGCCGTCGGGATGGAGAGTCCGTCAGTGCCCATCCGGCGACGAGGTGCCCCATTGGACGAAAACCGGCGCTGATCGTCTCTATGAAAGGGCTTGGGGTGTCAATAGGCGTTGGTGGGGGTGCCGGCGGCCTGGCCGGGTTGGGGTCGGGATCGGATGGGAGCGACGCTCATGTCTCTATCGCCTCCTCTGCGGGAGGACCAGGCGGTGTGGGAGGTCGGCTGCGTGGGCGCAAGTCCAAAAGGGCCGTCTATGCGGCCAGACGAAAAGCGGCGCCTCCGGCAGCGGTCTGTGGGGAGAAGGGCTGGTCGTAGGTGAGCATGTGCCACAGGCTCTTGGTCAGCCGGCGCGCGATGTCGATCTGCGCGACCTTCGCGCCGCGCTGCTTGCCGAGCCGGCGCTTGGTGCGCTGGTAGCGCTCGGAGTAGGCCTCGTGGCGGAGTGGAATTCCCCCGGTTTTGCGGAGTCCTGAGCACTTGCGACGCAAGCGTCGCTGAGAGGATGGACTCACATGCCAAAGACCCGACCTGCCTATCCGGAGCAGTTCCGGCGAGAGGCCGTAGAGCTGGTCCGTGGTGGCCGTTCGATCGGCGATGTCGCCGTGAGCCTGGGCGTCTCGCAGCAGTCGCTGCGGACGTGGGAGAAGCGTGAGCAGGCCGACCGCGGCGAGCGCCGCGAGCAGCTGAGCAGCGCCGAGCGCGAGGAGCTGCGTGAGCTCCGAAGGCGGGTGCGGCGCCTTGAGCAGGAGCGCGACATCCTCAAGCACGCAACGGCCTTCTTCGCCAGGGAGACCGGGATCCGGTGATCGTCTACCAGTGGATCTCGAAGGCGAAGGAGGCCAAGGAACGCTGGTCGGTCTCCTTGACGGCGGGACGGCGAACTCGTCGACGATCTCCCCGGCGTCTGAGAGCGAGCAAACGTCGAGCTTCCTGCGACTGAGATCCAACCCAGCATGCAACAGGTGAAGCGGGCCTCCTCGGGGCGCTGCGTAGCTGACACGCGGAGCGTCTCACCGGGAGGCCCTCCTTTCACAGCAGTCCGAAGCGGTAGTCAGCAGGGGGCGGGTCGAGTGCCGCTTTTGCGCAGAAGCAGCACTGACGCAACTGCGGTTGGCCGCCTCCCTGGATCTGCTATTTGTCGCAGTCGTAAGAGATGCGACCCGTCCGTTTCCCCCGAACGCGTGAGCCCCAAACGCACAAGATGAACAGGCAAGTCGCACCGCCGAAGAGGGCGCCGACCGACTCGCCCTGAAGCGTCTTATCTGCAGCCAGCGCGGCGTACAGTCCAGCCGCGCCGCAAAATAGCGTCCCCTCAAGGGTGCGCTCGAATAGCCGGCCCGCTGTTGGAAACAGTCGACGCTGCCAGCCGCAGGCCACACCCAACAAGGGCCCGACCGCGAGCACCATGGCTGGACCGAACGACACCCCTAGTACCCCGGGAAGGATGGCGACGGTGAGCACAAGAACTGCAGAGCCGACGGCAAGCGCAACTACCCTCCGCTCGATCACGGCCATGAGCGGAGTAAACCAGGTCCCCCAGGGCTTGTCGAGAAAGCCCAACGCCGACGAGTCGACACAGCGCCCTGACGACCACCGGGACAGCAAGTCCTTGGGCCACTGCTCGTGCAGTGGCCAAACTGTCTAGTGCTGCTTCTCGACGATTCCGGCACTCTCAGCAGCGTCCGGCAGTGGGGGCTCGGCCCGCTTCTCCTTTCGCCTGAAAGCAGCACGCCGACTCCCCGGCGGGAAATGAGTGCTTCCAGCCGAATGCGACCAGATCACGCGTCGGAGGGTCTCAGCTGGTCGCCCACCGGCACCGCATCCGACAGCGGGCGCAGGATCAGCAGCCCCGCGAGCGCGGCGGCGGCGAGCATGCCGACGGCGACGCGGGAGGCGTCGAAGGCCGACAGGCCGGCGAGCTCGCGCATCACGAGCACCGTGCCGCCCCAGAGCACGAGCGGGCCGAAGCCGCTGGAGAGCTTGCCGACCAGGGCGTAGAGCGAGAAGTCCTCACCGCGGCGGTCCTCGGGCACGAGGCGCAGGAGGAAGATCCGGTCGACGGCCGAGAGCGAGCCGAGCGCGATCCCGACGACGGGCCCCAGGACCCAGAGCAGCGCGCCCGAGCCGGTGCCCGCGCCGAGCACGAGGGTGGCGATCGTCACCGCGAGGGTCACGAGGACGACCTTGCGCGGGCCGACGCGCTCGGCGGCGAGGCCGGCGACGATCGCGCCGGCGATCGCCGTGACGGCCGAGACGGCGATCAGCAGGTCGACCTGGGCGTCGTCGAAGTCGCCGGTGCGCTTGGCGTAGACGGCCATGAACTGGATGACGGTCGCGATCGCGTCGATGTAGAAGAACCGCGCGACGAGCAGCCGCCCGTGCGGGGCGTGGCGCGCACGGCGCACCGAGGCGCGCAGCTCGGCGATCGGGCGGCGTGCGGCGGGCGCGCCCTCGGGACGGTGCTTGCGTGGCCGCTCGCGCACGAGCAGGAAGCACGGCAGCGCGAAGACACCGAAGAGCACCGCGGCAGGGACGAATGCGGCCTGCGCGCCCGCGTCCCTGGTGATTCGGCCGATGACGAAGAGCGCCACGAGCGCGCCGAGGTACCCCACCGCGACGCCCGTTCCCGAGACGCGCCCGCGGCGCTTCTCCTCCGGCGCGACCGTCGCCAGCAGCGGGTGGTACTGCGAGTCGGCGACGTTGAAGCAGAACGTCGCCAGGCCCGCGACGACGAGCGCGAGCAGCACGGGCCCGACGAGGCCGAGCAGCGCGGTCAGCGCGACGCACAGCGTCGTGAAGACCATGAGGATCGGCTTGTGGCGCCCCTCCGCGTCGGCGCGGGCGCCGATCACCGGGAGGGTGACGACGAGCAGCAGCGACACCGCGGCGCTCATCAGCCCGACGTAGACGTCGCGCTGCCCGCGCTCCTCGATGATCCAGTCGTTGAAGTACCGGGTGATCACGACCAGCGAGAAGATCGTGTTGGCGAAGTCGTAGAGGACCCACCCGACGACGGGGAGCCGGTTGCGGATCACGCCGTCAACCTACCCGCGCGGCCGCTCACCCTCGCCGAGCTGGTCGTGGTCGCCGACGGGCGCGCCCAGGAGGGCTCGCCGGGTTCCGCGGTGCCGTTCGGGTTCGCGCCGGCGCGCTGACGCTCCCGCTGCGCGGTTGCGGATCGCGCGTTCAAGGGGGAGGCTGCCGTGCATGCCGCCCGCCATCACCGTCCACGTGCTCCCGCCCTCGCACCCCTGCCTGACCGCCGAGGCCGCGCTGCGCCTCAAGGGCCTCGAGTACGAGCGCGTGGTCCTCGAGACGGGCCGCCACGGAGAGGCCATGGAGGCGATCTACGGCGCGGGCCGCACGACCGTCCCCGGCATCGTGGTCGACGGCGAGCCCGTCCACGGCTCGCGCGCGATCACCGCCCGGTTGGAGGAGCTGGTGCCCGAGCCTCCGCTCTTCCCGGCCGCCACGGCCGGCGCGGTTCGCGCGGCCGAGGCGTGGGGCGACCGCGAGCTCCAGGACCTCGGCCGCCGCCTGCCCTGGTGCGCGATGCACTTCCGCCCCGAGGCGATGGGCACCTTCGGCGGCGCCGATCCGCTCGACCCGCCCGGCACCGACTTCGCGATCCGCTTCGTCCGCGCCGCCTGGAAGTACCACGGCATCTCGGCCGTCCGCGTCGCGGAGGACCTCGCCGGCCTCCCGGCCAAGCTCGACCACGTCGACGCGCTGATCGCCGACGGCACGCTCGGCGGCGAGCAGGCCAACGCCGCCGACCTGCAGATCGGCGCGACCGTCCGCGTCCTGCTCTGCGTCGGCGACCTCCACGCGCTGATGCTCGGGCGCCCGCTGGAGGCGCTCGCGCGCCGGTGGTTCCCGGACTACCCGGGCCTCGTGCCGGCCGGAGCCTTCCCGGCGAGCTGGCTGGGGTAGGGGCGTACGCTTCAGCAGATGGCCTACAGCACCGCCGCGGCGCGGCAGGAGATGCTCGACACGATCGCGTCGGCGCTCGACGATGTCGCCGTGGCGCTCGCCGACCTCGGGGAGGCCTACGAGCTGCTCGACGACACGACCGCCGACCGCCTGGAGGGCGAGCTCTTCAAGCCCGCGCAGGCCGCGTCGGGCCGCCTGAAGCGCACGCACCAGGAGTTCGCCGATCGCAGCGGCCTGAGCGCGCGGGCGCCGGTCGCCGCGGTCCCCGGGCCGCCCTCCCAGGGTGCCCGCGGCTTCGTCGGCCACGCGGTCGAGGCGACGGCCCGCGCCGACGGCCGCCTCGCCGAGCTGCAGGACTCGCTGCGCCCGATCGACGTCGGCGATGCGGAGCTGCGCGAGGGGCTCTCCGCGACCCGCCGGGTGCTCGGCGAGATGCCCGGGCGCGCGCGGCTGTTCGTGCGCACGCTCGGCCGGTAGCCGGCCCGGGCCGCACGTCTCCCGAGCCGCGCTACGCGGGGACGCGCAGAGCAAGGACGGCCATGTCGTCGGCCGCCTCCCCCGCGCTGAAGGCGGCGACCGCGTCCGTCACGGCGGCCACGAGCTCGCCGGCGGAGCTCGCAGGTGCGGCGAGGACCGCCTGCAGCCGCTCGCCTCCGAACCGCTCGCGCCCGCGGCGCGCCTCCGTGATGCCGTCGGTGTACATGACGAGCGCGTCGCCGGGGAGCATGGTCGTCTCGGCGTCCGCGAGCGCGACGGCGTCGAAGGCGCCGAGCAGCGTCCCCGGCCGCCCGACCGCCTCGGTGCGGCCGTCGGCGCGGCGCAGCAGCACGGGCACGTGGCCGCCGGAGCAGAGCGTCACCCCGACGCCCGCGCCGGTGACCCGCAGCGTCGCGACCGCCGCGGTGAGGAACCGCCCGTCGGGCTGCTGGTCGAGCAGCGCCCGGTTGAGCGTCCGCAGGATGTCGCACGGCGCCTGGGTGCTCATCGCCGCCGCACGGATCGTGTAGCGCGCCAGCGCGGTGACCGTCGCCGCCTCCACGCCCTTGCCGCAGACGTCGCCGACGACCGCCTTCCAGTGGTCCTCCCCCGACTGGAAGAGGTCGTAGAAGTCGCCGACGACCTCGGTGCCCGAGCCTCCCGCGCGGTGGTACGCGGCGATGTCGAGGCCGGCCACCGCGGGCAGGAAGGCGGGGAGCAGGCTGGCCTGGAGCGTGCGGGCGAGCTCGCGGGCGTCCGCGGCGGCGGCGCGGAGCGCGACCTCGCCGCTGGCCGCGGCCGCGAGGACCCGCAGCACCTCGCGGTCGCGCTCGCTCCACGCACGGGGCACGACGTCGACCACGCAGAAGGAGCCGAGCACCTCGCCGCCGGGCGCCAGGAGCGGGAAGCCGGCCCACGCCCGGACCCCGAGCTTCTCCACGGACGGGTTGTCGCGTGTGCGGGGGTCGGCGGCGGCGTCGTCGACGATCACCTCCGCCTGCGCCGCGACGACGTACTGGCAGAAGCTCTCGTCGACGGGGTTCTCCTGATCCTCCGGGCCGTCGAGCGTGATGCCGATGCAGCTCTTCCAGAACGAGCGGCGGTCGTCGACGACCGTCACGAAGGCCAGCGGCGTCGCCAGCAGCGTCGCGGCCAGGCCCGAGAGGCGGTCGAACGCCTCGTCGGGACGCGTGTCGAGCAGCCCGCTGGCCCGCGCGGCCGCGAGCCGGGCCGGGGCGAGGATCGCCGGGGGGAGCGGTGCGCTCACGTGTACTTCGCGAGCGACGATGACGGGAGCGGCACGGCGTGGACGCGGACGTCAGGCCCGCTCGTCGACGCCGGGCAGCGCGGCGCGGATGTTGCGCTCGAGGCCGAGCTTGATGAGGCGGTCCAGCCCGGGCACCACCGCGCCGAACGCGATGACGTAGCGCAGGTGGCTGCCGATCCCCTGGGGCGTGAAGCGCAGCTCGCCGTGGTGGCCACGCAGGGGCGAGCCCCGGGTGATGCGGTAGCGGATCAGCTCGTTCTCGATCGCCTCGGTGACGGTCTCCTCGAACGGGGGGAGCACCGCGACACGCAGCGCGCGCACCGAGCCGACGCCGTTGCGCTCGGTGTCGCCGTCGCGTACCCGGGTGACCTTCGCCCCGAAGAGCGGGCCCAGGTTCTCGTGCTCGGCGAGGTACGCGTACACCCGGTCGACCGGCTTCGCGAAGGTGTGGTCGATCTCGATGCGCTGCACCCAGGCGACCCTACACGCGCCCCTGCCCTCTAGCCTCACGGCGCACATGGAGCTCGCGTCCCGCACCACGCTGCGTCTCGGCGGCCCGGCGGCGGGCGTGGCCGAGGCGCGCACGGAGGGCGAGCTCGTCGCCGCGGTCGCCGCGGCCGACGCCACCGGCGAGGAGCTGCTCGTGCTCGCGGGCGGCTCGAACGTGGTGGTGGCCGACGCGGGCTTCCCGGGCGTCGTGGTGGTGATCGCCACGACGGGCATCGCGCGGGACGGCGGCACCCTCACGGTGCAGGCCGGGGAGGACTGGGACGCGCTCGTCGCCCGGACGGTCGCCGCGGGGCTCGCCGGGGTCGAGTGCCTGAGCGGCATCCCGGGCTCCGTCGGCGCGACCCCGATCCAGAACGTCGGCGCCTACGGCCAGGACGTCGCCGAGACGGTCGTCGCCGTGCGCGCGTACGACCGGCGCCGGCGCGAGACCGTGTGGCTCGACCGCGCGGCGTGCGGGTTCTCCTACCGCTCCTCGGTCTTCAAGCGGGAGCCGGGCCGTTGGGTCGTGCTCGCGGTCTCCTTCGCCCTGGAGCCGAGCGCCGACGCCAAGCCCGTGCGCTACGCGGAGCTCGCCCGGGCCTTGGGAATCAGTGTCGGCGCGCGCGCGCCGCTGGCCGACGTCCGCGCGGCGGTGCTCGCCCTGCGCCGCGCGAAGGGCATGGTCATCGACCCGGACGATCCCGACACGGTCTCGGCGGGCTCCTTCTTCACGAACCCGATCCTCACCCCGGCGGAGCTCGCGGCGCTCGAGCGGCGCGTGGCCGCGCGTGCCGGGGACGACGCGCGGCTGCCGCGCTACCCCGAGGCCGACGGGCGCGTCAAGGTCTCCGCCGCGTGGCTCATCGAGCACGCGGGCTTCGCGAAGGGCCACGGCGACCCGGCGACGGTGGCGATCTCCGCGAAGCACACGCTGGCGCTCACCAATCGCGGGGCCGGGACGACGACGCAGCTCGTCGCGCTTGCGCGGGAGATCGTGGCGGGCGTCGAGGCGGCCTTCGGCGTCAGCCTGGTCCCGGAGCCGGTGTTCGTCGGCCACACGTGGGCGGCGCGCTGAGCGCGGTTTCGCACCGGTCGTCGCCCGGGAACCACCGCCGGCATGCCCTCCGCGAAGAAGCCGGACCTGCCGAGCACGATCGAGCGCTCCCCGAAGAAGGCCCAGCGCACGTACGCCAAGACACTCGAGAGCGCCGAGGAAACCTACGACGGCGACGAGGAGCGCGCGCACCGCACGGCGTTCGCCGCGCTCAAGCACTCGTTCGAGAAGGTCGGCGACCACTGGGAGGCCAAGGACGAGAAGGGCCCTTCCGACCCGCAGTCCAAGCTGTCCGGCGCGGCCGCCCGCCGGGGGGACGCCAAGAGCTACGGCGGGGTCGACGCGGAGGGCTCGACCAAGCGGGAGCTGCTGGAGAAGGCCCGCGCGGCCGACGTCCCGGGCCGCTCGAAGATGAACAAGGGGGAGCTCGCCGACGCGCTGCGCAAGGCCAACGATCGCGCGACCGCGAGGGCCCGCAAGGCCTGAGATTCCGTCGAGCGCCCATGAGGACCCACCTGCCGGGTCCTCATGGGCGCTCGGCGTCAGATCACGCGCCAGAGTGCGCCGTCGCCCAGGCTCTCGCGGGCCACGACGCCCTCGCCCGTCGCGGCGATGAGGGCGTCCTCGGCCGCGGCGTCGTCGGGTGCGGTCATCGGCGGGGCCATCACCGCCGCGACCTCCCGCGTGGTCAGCGCGAACGCGAACGCGCGCAGCACCTCCACCGCGTCCTCGGCCGGCGCGCGGCGGTCCAAGGACCGGTCGAGGTTCGCGACGCACACGTCGTAGGCCTCGACCGGCTGGAAGCCGCCGGCCTCCAGCGACGCGCCGTCGGCGGCGGTGAAGCGCAGCGAGGGCGCCGTGAAGCGCTCCCGGCCGTCGGAGTCGAACGACTTGCCCTGGAAGTGCGTGGGGCCGCCCTCGGCGGTCCGCGCCTCGGCGCGGTCGGCCTCGTAGGCCTCCCACACCTCCGCCCCCTCGATCGCGCCCACGACCGCGCCGGCGTCGAGGCCCTCCACCCGCGCCAGCGCGGAGCGCAGCGCGTCGGGCTCGTCGAGCAGCATGGTCGAGGTGAACTGCGCGAACTGCAGCGCGCGGAACGCCGCGTACTCGCGCTCGGGGGCGGCCAGGCGCGTGGCGACGAGCGCGCGGCAGGCGGGGGAGGTCGCGCTCACGCGCGGCTTCGGGGCGGTCGCGAACGGCATGCCGTACCGGCGGAAGCGGCGGAAGCCCGTCGCCATCCGCGTCGCGGTGTAGCCCCGGTCGACGTAGAGCTGCGGATCCTCGGCCAGGCCGATCATCACGTGGCGCCACTCGAGCTGCGCGCCGTAGCGCCAGCGCAGCACCGCGAGATCCGGCGAGGCGCTGTAGGCCCAGGGGCAGCCCGGGTCGGTGAAGTGCGTGACGGCGAGCGTGGAGGCCATCCCGCGATGGTTGCACACGCAACCGTCGGGCTACCCCCAGCGCAGCGCCAGCAGCGCGCGGTCGTCGGCCTGCGGTCCTTCCTCGAACGCGTCGAGCGCCGCGACGACGCGGTCGACCGCGGCCTGCGCCTCCGCCGGCTGCGCGCGCAGCGCCTCGTGCAGCCGGGCGTCGCCGAAGCGCTCCGTCCTGCCGACCGCGTCGGTGACGCCGTCGGTGTAGAGCACGACGACGTCGCCCGCCTCCAGGTGCGCGGCGCTCGCCGTCCACGGGTGGCCGGCCGGGGCCGCGCCGAGCATCGGCGAGGTGACCCCGACCTCCTGAAGCTCGCCGTCGCGCAGGACGAGCGGGAGCGGGTGGCCTGCGGAGATGACGGTGAGCTCGGGACCGCGGGCGAGCACGAGCGCGACCGAGCACAGCTCGAGGCCGTCCCCGCGCTGCAGCTCCGCGGTCATCAGGTCTAGCCCGGCGCGCGCGTCGCCGTCCCCGAGCGCCGCGGCGGCGACGAGCGTGTGCCGGGTCCGCGCGGTGAGCGCCGCGGCCCGGGCGCCCTTGCCCGCGACGTCGCCGACGAGCGCCAGCACCGCCCCGTCGTCGAGCACCACGACGTCGTAGAAGTCGCCCCCGACCTCGTTGGCCGCGCCCGCCGCGCGGTAGTGCGCCGCGAGCTCCCAGCCCGGCGGCGCGGGGAGGGTCGTGGGCAGGAGGGCCTCCTGCAGCACGGTGGCGATCTCCCCGCGCGCGGTGTGGACGACCGCGTTCGCGACCGCGACCGCCGCCCGCGCCGCGAGGGCCTGGGCCGTCTCGAGGTCGTCCGGGCCGAACCGCCGCCGTGACTCCGCGTTGACCCAGGTCAGCGCGCCGATGATCCGCGGGCCGATGGCGAGCGGCACGACGAGGGCCGAGGAGAAGCCGATCTCCTTCAGGATCGCCAGGTGCTCGGCGCCCCTGGCCGCCCCTCCGAGCAGCTCGGGACCGATCTCTGCGTAGAGCTCCGGTTCGCCGGTGCGCAGGACGCTGCCGAGGCCGCTCTCCGCGCTCAGGTCCGGTGGGTAACGGCGCCGCAGCTCGTGCCCCAGCTCGATTCTCGCGGGGTCCGCGTGGGCGAGCGCGACGAGCTCGACGCGGCCGCCAGGGACGACGAGGTCGATGCTGCACCAGTCCGCGAGGCCCGGAACCACGAGCCCGGCGGTGCGTTGAAGCGTCAGCGCCGTGTCCAGCGAGGAGCCCAGCAGCGCGCCCGAGTCGGCGAGGAACGCCGCGCGCTGCTCGGCGCGCTTGACGACGGTGATGTCCTCGATCACGTTGACCGCCGAGCGCACGCGGCCCTCCGCGTCGCGCAGCGGACTCGCCTGCACCCGGCTCCACTCCACCGCGCCCGTGGTCGGGTCGAGGCTCCTGACCACGACCGGCTCGGCGGACTCGCCGGCCATCAGCCGGCGCGCGGGCAGCCGCGCGGGATCGAACGGGACGCCCGCCTCGTCGGTGACCTCCATGCGCTCGAGGTAGGCGGTCAGACCATCGCCGCCTCCGGTCAGTCGCGCGGCGGCATGGTTGCCGTAGAGCAGGCTCCCGTCCGCCGCCTGGATGGTCACCGCGTCGGGGAGCGCGTCGAGCGCCTGGACGAGCTCGTCCACCTTGCGCCGCAGTCGCGTCTCGACGACCGCGAGGGCGCCGATGAGCGCCACGGTCACCAGGCGGATGATGTCCTCGGGCTCCCCGAGGTCGCCGCGGGCGGCGGTCATGGCCAGTCCGAGGAGGGCCGAGAGCAGCGCGAGCGAGGCCGTCGCGGCGAGCAGCCCCGCGGCAGCCGGCAGCAGGGGCCCGAGCACGAGCGGAGCGATGGGGACGTCGAAGCCGGGCGTGAGCGCGTCGGCCAGGACGACCGCGGCGTCGATCGCGAGGCCGAGCGTGGTGAGGGTGCGCAGCGGCCGGCGCGCTCGCGGCGGGGAGTTCACCCCGGCGGCTGGTCGGCGAACGGCAGCAGCTCGTCGAGCCCGGCGGAGGTGAACGGCCGCTGGACGTGCGGCGCGCCGCGCACGAGGGAGTACCCGATCCCGCGGTCGCGCAGGGTGCGCTCCCAGGCGAGGACGAGCTTGAGTCCCGATGAGTCGATGAACTCGAGCTCGCCGCGCAGGACGACGGTCACGAACGCCGGGTCGCAGATCAGCTCGACGGTCAGGTCCGGTGCGGTCATGCGACCTTCTGACGGCCGACCTCGAACCAGACGCAGGTGCCGCTCCCGCCGTGGCCCCAGCGGTCGGAGAGGTCGGCGACGAGGTGCAGGCCGAAGCCGCCGTCAGCGCCGGGCGGCCGCTGCTTCGGGCGCCCGGTGCCCTCGTCGCGCACGCAGAAGCGCAGCACGGAGGGGCGGGTCTCGATGGTCAGCTCGATGCGGCCGGCCCCGTGGCGCACGGCGTTCGTCGTGAGCTCGGAGACCAGGAGTCGGGCGCGGCGCCATGCGTCCTCCCCGAGCGCCGCGCGGTACCGGTCGACGTGGGCGCGGGCCTGGCCGGCGGCCTGTGCGGTGCGCGCCAGCTCCCACCGCTCCGCTTCGTTGCGCGCGCCCATCTGCCCAGCAGACCAGAAGTGACCGGTCGCGTGCAAACGGCACGGACGTTGTGCGGGCCCGGGACGTTGCCGCCGCCGAGCCGCGCGTGCGCCCCGACGACGGGTCGAGCCCTGCTCCACGCCTGAACGTCGTCCGGAACGGGAAGGGAGCCCGGGTGCTCTCCGTCCCGCCCGCGCCCAAGGCGGCGCTCCGCGCGCTGCTCGACGCCTTCGCCCGGAACGACCTCATGCTCTTCGCCAGCGCGATCTCCTTCCAGGTGCTCACGGCGCTCGTGCCGCTCGCCCTGTTCGGGCTCGGGGCGCTCGGCTTCCTGGGCCTGGGCGACGTGTGGGCGCAGGACGTCCGCCCCCGGGTCGTCGAGGGCCTGAGCCCGGCGGGCACCACGGTCATCGACGACACCGTGGAAAAGGTGCTCGGCTCCGCGCAGCTGTTCTGGGTGACCGCGGGCGCGGCGATCGCCGTCTGGCAGCTCTCGGGCGCGGTGCGCGCGACGATGGATGCCCTCAACCGCGTGTACGGCGCGCGGGAGGGGCGCAGCTTCGCCCGCCGGTACGTCGGTGTCGCGCTCGCCGTCGCCTTCGCGGCGCTCACGTTCCTGGCCAGCGGCGTGGTCGTCTTCGTGCCGCTGCTCGACGGCGATCCGCCCGCGGTCCTCGGCGCGTTCGAGTTCGTCGCGCGCTGGGGGGTGGCCGCGGTGCTGCTCGGCCTCGCGGTCGGCCTGCTCGTCCACCAGGGGCCCGATCGCACCCAGCCGCTGGGCTGGGTGTCGGCCGGTGCGGTGACGATCGTGGGCTCGTGGGTCGCGATGAGCGTCCTCTTCGGGCTCTACCTGTCGGGCGTGGCGTCCTACGGCTCGATCTACGGGGCGCTGGCCACCGTCGTCGTGCTCATGGGCTACCTCTACGCGTCGGCGATCGTGTTCCTCGCCGGGATCCAGGTGGACGCGCTCCTTCGCGACCGCGACGGCGACGCGTCGTGAGGCGCGCCGAGGCGGAAGGCGGTCCCCGGGGCCGCCGCGGTGCGGCGACGGCCCCGGACGCGCCAACCTCCTAAGAGGCGCTCTCCGGCGTCGGCTCGGCGGCCTTCGGCTGCTTGAAGGCGACCTTGCGGACGCTCACGGTCGGCGTGAAGCCGGTCTGGTCGCACCGCTTGGCCAGGCGGGTGATCTTGCCGCCGACCTTGACGCGGTCGCCGGCCGCCGGCTGGTCGCGCGTGCCGTCGCCGTTGGCGTCGTAGTAGCTGACCCGCGCGTCGACGAGCGTGTACGTCTGCGAGCCCCGCGGGGCGCGGTGGTTGGCCTTGGTGACCAGGACCGTCACGGTCCCGCTGAAGCGGTCGTCGCCGCGCTCCGGCGTGGCGGCGCCGGCGGTCTGGGTCAGCGCCTGGGCGACCAGGGTGCCGCGGGCGTTGAAGCCGATCGTCTTGACGGCGCACCGCTGTCCGGCGACGGGCTTGGCGGGCTTCGGGGGCTTGACGGGCTTGGCCTGGGCCGGCACGGCGACGGCGGCGGCCAGGGCGATCGAGGAGAGAGCGATCCTGCGCATGGTGAGGGGTCCTTTCGTGGAAGTGCCTGCTGCAACGCGGGACCGGCCGCGAGGTTGGGTGGTGGCGCTCGGACTCGCTCGGGCAGCGGACGTGGTCGGGCCACCGCTCAGGCCAGGTTCGATCTCCGCGGGTACACGACCTCCGGGTCGGTGAGGACGTTCACGAGCGCGGGCAGTCCCGATTCGAGTGCGCGGACGAGCGCGGGCTTGAGCTCCTCGGGGCGCTCGACGAGCTCGCCGTGGCCGCCCAGCGCCTCGACGACCTTGTCGTAGCGGGTTCCCGGGCGCAGCTCGGCGGCGACCGAGTAGCCGTAGAGGAACTCCATCGGATGCTTCTCCAGCGCCCAGATGCCGTTGTTGCCCATGACCGAGACCACGTTCACGCCGTGGCGGGCGAGGGTGTCGAACTCCATCCCGGAGAAGCCGAAGGCGCCGTCGCCCTGCAGCAGGACGACCTGGCGGCCGGGGTGCGCGAGCTTGGCCGCGAGCGCGTAGCCCGGGCCGGAGCCCAGGCAGCCGAACGGTCCTGGGTCCATCCAGCAGCCCGGCGCGAAGGTGTCGACGACCCGGCCCGCGTAGGAGACGAAGTCGCCGCCGTCGCCGATGACGATCGCGTCGCGGTCGAGCAGCTCGCCGAGCTCTGAGTACAGGCGCATGGGGTGCAGCGGGGAGCGCGGGTCGTCGAGCTCCGCGGCCTCCTGCGTGCGCTTGGCCGTCTCCTGCTCGCGCAGGTGACGCACCCAGGCCGACGTGTCCGTCGCGTGCGTCGCGCCCTCGCGCAGGCCGTCGAGGATCGCCGGCAGCCCCCCGTAGAGCTCGGCGGCGACGGGGCGCGGGTGATCGCGCGCCGGCTCGGCCCGGTCGACGACCACGAGCTCGGTCTCCTCCCCGAAGGCGGCACCGAAGCCGAGACGGAAGTCCATCGGCACGCCGATCACGAGCGCGAGGTCGGCGCCCCCGAGGCCGTCGCCGCGGGCCCGCGAGAACGCGAGGCGGTGATCGGCCGGCACGCAGCCCCGGCCCATCCCGTTGAGGAAGACCGGGATGCCGCGCTCCTCGGCGAGCTCGAGCAGCGCCGTCTCCCCGTGGCCCCAGTAGAGGTTCGTGCCGGCCATGATGACCGGGCGCTCCGCGTCCTCTAGCAGTGCGACGGCGCGTTGCATCGCCGCGCCGTCGGGCGCCGGGCCCGTGGAGGCGTGCGGTGCGGTGCGGCCCTCGGCCGGGACCTCCGCCTCGGAGAACACGAGGTCGAGCGGGAAGTCGACGAACGCCGGCCCCGAGTGCGGGGCCTGCGCGGCGAGGAACGCGTCGTCCACCAGGGCCGGGATCTCCGCGGTGGTGTCGGGCGTCGCGGCGAACTTCGTCAGCGGTGCGACGAACGGCAGGTGGTCGATCTCCTGGAGCGAGCCCCGGCCCCAGCGCATCGCGGGCGCGCGGCCGGCGAGCACGACGATCGCCGAGTTGCTCATCTGCGCCGAGGCCATCGCGCTCATGCCGTTCGTGACGCCCGGGCCCGCGGTCAGCGCGGCGACCCCCGGCTGGCGCGTGGCCTTCGCCCAGCCCTCCGCAGCGAAGGCCGCGGTCTGCTCGTGGCGGACGTCGACGATGTCGATCCCCTCCTCCCGGCACCCGTCGTAGATCGAGAAGAGGTGGCCGCCCGACAGCGTGAAGAGCTTCGTCACGCCGTGGGCCTTGAGGCGCTGCGCGACGAGGCGCCCGCCGTGGGCCGACGTGGGCTCAGGATCCTCGGTCGCGGACATGGCGAGAGCCTACGCGCGCCCTGCGCGCGCCGGATCCGGGGCCGCGGGCGGGGCGGCGACCCACCTTGTGATGATGGAGCGCATGGATGTCACCATCGTCGGCGGCCACGGCCAGATCGCACTGCTCCTCGCCCAGCGCCTGAGCGCCGACGAGAACCGGGTGCGCAGCACGATCCGCGACCCCGCGCACGAGGCCGACATCGTCGCCGCGGGAGCCGAGCCGGTGCGCGTCGACCTCGAGGATCCGATGAGCGACCTCGAACGGGCGGTGCGCGGCGCCGACGCCGTCGTCTTCGCCGCGGGCGCCGGACCGGGCTCGGGGCCGCAGCGCAAGCGCGACGTCGACCTCGGCGGCGCGGTTCGGCTCATCGGCGCCGCGCGCGACGCCGGGGTGCAGCGCTACGTCATGGTCTCGGCGACCGGGACCGAGCGCGCGGCGGTCGCGGGTGCGATGGGCCCCTACCTCGAGGCCAAGCTCCAGGCCGACGAGGCGCTGGCCGCCTCCGGCCTGGACTTCACGATCGTGCGGCCGGGCACGCTGACCGACGACCCGGGCACCGGCTTCGTGGCCTGCGCCGCGCACTTCGGCCGCTCCGGCGAGATCCCCCGCGAGGACGTCGCCGCGGTGCTCCACGCGGTGCTCGAGCTGCCGCAGACGATCGGTCACACCTTCGAGGTCATGGACGGAGACACGCCCATCGCCCGGGCGGTCGCGACGCTCGCGTGAGCGCGAGGGAGGCCGGCACGGCCCCCGGCGCTCCTCGGTCGCGCTGGCGCGCGTCGCCCGCGCGCTTGGCCCGCCTGCTCGCAGGCCTTCTGCTGTTCGGCGCCGGCGAGGGGCTGCTCGTACACTCGGCGCTCGGCAACTCGCCGTGGAGCGTGCTCGCCGAGGGAGTGGGGGAGCAGGCCGGCGTCGCGATCGGCGTCACGACCGTCGCCATCTCGTTCGTGCTGCTGCTGGTCTGGATCCCGCTCGGCCAGCGGGTGGGGCTCGGCACCGTCGCCAACGCCGTCGTCGTGGGCCTGGGGATCGACGCGACGCTCGCGCTTCTCGGCCCGTCGAGCGACGCGCTCGCGATCCGAGCCGGCGAGGTCTTGCTCGCGATCGCGCTCGTGAGCGCCGGCTCGGGGCTCTACCTCACCCAACGGCTCGGCGCCGGGCCGCGCGACGGGCTGATGACCGGCCTGGCCCGGATCACCGGGCGCTCGCTCCGGCTGACCCGCGCGCTGATCGAGCTGAGCGCCTGCGCCGTCGGCGTCGCGCTCGGCGGGACGCTCGGGATCGGGACGCTCGTGTTCGCCCTGCTCATCGGTCCGGGGGTGCAGCTCTCGCTCGCGCGGCTCGGCGCAGCGGGAGCCGCGGACCTCTGAGCCGCGGGGCGGCCGGGCGCGGCGGCGCGCTTCGACACCAACCTCCTAGCCTCCGCGGCCGTGCGCACGCTCGTCATCTCCGACCTGCACCTCGGGTCGCGCCTGCACCGTGACGTCCTGCGCCACCCGGCCGCCCTGGCGCGCCTGTGCGACGAGCTCGCGGGCGCCGACCGGCTCGTGCTCCTCGGCGACACCGTCGAGATGCTCGAGGGCCGGCCGAAGGGAGCGCTCGCGGAGGCGGAGCCGGTCCTGCGGGCGATCGGCCGCGCGCTGGGCAAGGGCGCCGAGGTGGTGCTGCTCCCGGGCAACCACGACCACGCCCTCGTGCGCCCGTGGCTGCGCGAGCTGCGCGCGCGGCGCAAGGCCCTCGGGCTCGCCGGCCGCGTGCCGGTCCGGTCGAACCCCGACCTCGCGGCGATCGCCCGCTGGCTACGGCCGGCGCGGTTCCGCGTCCACTACCCCGGCGTGTGGCTGTCCCCCAAGATCTGGGCGCACCACGGGCACTACCTCGACCGCCACCTCGTCCGCCAGCCCGCCGTCCCGTCGAGCGACGCCACCCCGGACGACTACGAGCGCGCGCTCGGCACCTCCATCGCCGCGGTCGGCGCGGTCATGGCCGCCTCGCTGCCGCCGATCATCGGGGAGCCCGTCGACCGCATCGCGGGCCTCATCCGGCTCGTCGGCGTCGCCGCGCTGCCGCTCGCCGCGTCGCTGCCCGGAGCCCCGCTGCTCGCCCCCCTGAGCGCGGGGGCGCTCGGCTTCCAGTTCCGCCGCGTCGGGCTGCCCGCGATGGCGGCGGTCGACGCGCGCCTCGGGGTGGAGGCCGAGCACGTGCTCTTCGGGCACGTCCACCGGGCCGGCCCCTGCCTCGGCGACGACCCCGAGGCGTGGCGCTACGGCGGCGCGCAGCTGTGGAACACGGGCTGCTGGGTCTACGAGCCGCTGCTGCTCGCCGGGGCGACGCCGCCTCACCCGTACTGGCCGGGGGGCGCGGTGCTCATCGAGGACGGGCGGCTCAGCTCACTCGGGCTGCTCGACGCGGTCGATCCGCGCGCGATGCGGTAAGACCGGGCTGCGTGCGCTCTCCTTCGCGTCTGAGCGAACGAGAGCTCAAGCCAGCGAAGTGCGAGGCGCTCACGAGCTGCGCCCGCAGGGGCGAAACGTGCGCGCGCGGCGGAGGACCTTCCCGGTCTTCGTGCGGCCGACGATCGTCACGACCACGCGGCGGGTCCGGCGGCCGCGCAGGTCGACCCGCGCGGTCAGGCGGCGACCGACCCGCCGGACGCGGACCGGCTTGCCGGCCACCGCCACGCGGGCGCGGCGCAGCGCGCGCGGCAGGCGGATCACGAACGAGCGCCTCGACGCGCACGATCGCGACGCCCGTGCGGGGCAGCCGTCGCCCACGTCCTGGCGCAGGGGCAGGTCGCGCGACGAGGCGCCGACGGCGATGCCCGAGCAGCCCGGGGCCACCGCCCAGCGCTTGGCGGACGTGTCCCAGTAGGAGAACGCGCGCGCGTCGAGCGTGAACGAGACGCGCCGGCTGGCCCCGGGCGCGAGGGAGAACTTGGTGAAGCCCTTGAGCTGGTACGGAGGCTGCGTCACGCCCTCGGCCGGGTCGGGGAGCCCGAGGTAGAGCTGCGGGACGGCGAGACCGGTGCGCGCGCCGGTGTTCTTCACCGTGGCGCTCACCGTCGTGCCGCCGGCCGATCGCACGACCCGCAGGCGGCTGAAGGCGAAGCTCGTGTAGGAGAGGCCGTGCCCGAACGGGTAGGCGGGCTCGAGCTCACGCTCGTCGAACCAGCGGTACCCGACGAGGACGCCCTCCTTGTACTTCACCGTGCCGCCGACGCCGGGGAAGCTCTCGGCGTCGCCCCACTGAGGGAGCTGCTCCTCGCGGTCGGGGAACGTCGCGGGCAGCCGCCCACCGGGATCGACGTCGCCGAACAGCACCCGGGCGATCGCGGCGCCGCCGGACTGCCCCGGGTACCAGGCCTCCACGAGCGCGGCGACCGAGCCGCGCCACGGCGTGAGGACCGGTCCGCTCGTCTCCGTCACGACGATCGTGCGCGGGTTGGCCTTCGCGACGGCCTCGATCACCGCGTCGAGGTCACGCGCGTCGCCGTCGGTGCAGCCGAGCCGCAGGCACGGCTGGTCGGCGCCCTCGCTCGCGCTGTCGGCCACGACGACCACCGCCGCGTCGGCGCCCGCCGCGGTGCGGGCGCTGCGGGCGGGATCGTCCGAGCCGTCGTAGCGGAGCTCGATCGCGGGGCCCGCGCGCTGCTCGAGCCCCTGCTTCGGGGTGACCGTGACGAGCGGGGTGACGTTCGACGAGCCGCCCCCGCTCTTGAACCGGGCGGCGTCGGAGCCGATGAGCGCGATGGTCCTGATCTTCTTCGGATCGAGCGGCAGCGCGCGGTCGCGGTTCTCCAGCAGCGTGATGGCGCCCTCCTCGACCTCTCGCGCGACCGCAGCGTGCGCGGCGACGGGGATCTGCGCGGGGTCGTCGGCGTAGGCGGAGCGGTCGAAGGCCCCGAAGGCGAACATGGTCCGCAGAATCCGCCGCACGCGCGCGTCGATGTCCGCCTCGGTGACCCTGCCCGTGAGGAGCGCGAGGTTCGTGGCGCTGGGGGCGTAGGCGAAGCCGGACGGCTCGAAGTCCAGGCCGTTGCGCAGCGAGGCGGCCGTGTCGTGCGCGGCCGGGTAGTCCGCGAGGACGATGCCCTGAAAGCCCCACTCGCCGTTGAGGATCTCCTTCAGCAGGTGCTCGTTCTCGCACGCGTACTGGCCGTTGACCTTGGGGTAGGCGCACATCACCGCGCCGGCGCGGGCCTCCTTGACGGCGGCCGCGAACTGCGGCAGGTAGAGCTCGCGCAGGGTCCGCTCGTCGATCTCGGCGTTGATCGACATCCGCTCGGTCTCCTGGTTGTTGACGGCGAAGTGCTTGACGCTGGCGATCACGCCGGTCGCCTGCGCGCCGGTGATCCAGCCGACCGCGGTCCGGCCGGCCAGGAACGGGTCCTCGCCGTAGCCCTCGAACGTCCGGCCGCCGCGAGGCGTGCGCATGAGGTTCACCGTGGGGGCGTAGACGAGGTCGTTGCCCTTCGCCTTGGCCTCCGCGGCGACGAGCGCGCCGGCCCGCGCCGCGAGCGCCGGGTCGAACGCCGCGGCGAGCCCCAGCGGCGCCGGCATCGCCGTGGCGCCCGCGCCTTGCCGCGGGCCGACCGGGCCGTCGGAGAGGTACAGCGGCGGGACGTCGAGCCGCGGGATGCCGTAGTTGGTCCCCGTGTGCCGCTCGCGGCCGCCGGGGACGTCGAACTGCTCGTCGCCCCACAGGAGCTCCTGCTTCTCCGGCAGCGTCAGCCCGCGCACCAGCAGCTCGGCCCGCTGGTCGGCGGGGAGCGTCGCGTCGCACCAAGCGTGGGCGCCGCACCGCCCGGCCGCCGACGCACCGGGGGCGACGGCGAGCGCCAGACCGGAGGCGAGCGCGATCAGCACGCCCGCGCGCCGCGCCCGGCCCACGTTCAGTTGACGGACGGGTCGTCCGGCATCCGCGCGAGCAGCGCGAAGGCGCCGCCCTTGCGCTCGAGCGCCTCGCCCCACAGCTCGTCGGGATCGGGCGCGAAGACGTCGTCGATCAGCGCGTCGACCACGATCCAGGAGCCCTCCTCGAGCTCGGCGTCGAGCTGCTGCGGCGACCAGCCCGAGTGCCCCGCGAAGACGCGCGCGCGGCGCAGGCCGTCCGCGAGCGTCTCCGGGTCGCCGTGGGAGGGCAGGAAGCCGACGTCGCCGAGCACCACGGCCGCCGAGGAGGACGGGTCGTTGAACTCCGCGAGCACCATGACCGCGCTGGGCTGCACGGGGCCGCCCTCGTAGACGAGGTCGCCCGGGGCGACGATCCCGCCGAGCTCGCCGACCGCCATGGCCACCTCGTCGTCGGACGGCCGGTTGAGCACCAGGCCCATCGCGCCGTCGTGCGTGTGCTCGGCGATGAGCACGACGCTCCGGGCGAAGCTGGGGTCGACCAGGGCCGGGGAGGCGATGAGCAGCTTGCCGCGCAACGAGGTCATTCGCTCCGTCATTGTGACAGCGTGCGGTGGTCGCCTCAGCGGAAGTGGGCGCGCGGACGCGCCGCGCCGCGGCTCCTACCCGTCGCGCCGCGCGCGGCCCGCGGCCTGCCCCTCGAGCTCGCGCAGCCCGGCGAGGCGGCCCGGGTCGAGGTCGCCGGCGTCGATCGCCGCGCGCACCGCGCAGCCGGGCTCGGAGCGGTGGGCGCAGTCGGCGAAGCGGCAGCGCTCGGCGATCGCGTCGAGGTCGGCGAACGCTACGGCCAGCCCCGCGTCCGTCGTCCACAGCTCGGGCAGGCGGAGCCCGGGAGCGTCGACCAGCAGCGCACCGGACGGGAGCACCACGAGCTCGCGGCGCACCGTCGTGTGGCGGCCCTGGTCGTCGGAGCGCCGGATCGGCGCGGTGGCCTGGCGCTCGGAGCCGAGCAGCGCGTTGACCAGCGTCGACTTCCCGACGCCGGAGGCGCCGAGCAGCGCGGCGGTGGCGCCCGGGACGAGCCACGGCTCGAGCTCCTCGAGCCCCTCGCCGCGCCGCGCCGAGACGATGACCAGCGGGACCCCGCGGGTCACGGGCCGCACGCGCGCGAGCGCGGCGGACGGGTCGGCGAGCAGGTCGGCCTTGGTGAGCACGACGACGGGCTGCGCGCCGCCGTCCGCGGCGACGGCGACGAACTGCTCGAGGCGCCGGGGGTCGAGATCGCGGTTGAGGGAGCTCATCACGAGCACGACGTCGACGTTGGCCGCGAGCACCTGGAGCGCGCCGGTCGGCGCCGCGCGGCGCAGGACCGTGCGGCGCGCGAGGACGTGGTGGACGGTCGCCGGGTGGGGCTCGACGGCGACCCAGTCGCCGACGACCGGCAACTCGCCCGGGCCGGCCGCGTGGCGCAGGCGCCCGGCCAGCGCAGCGGTCAGCGGGCCGTCGGCGCCGAGCAGGTCGAAGCGCCCGCGGTCGGCCGCCACGACGCGTGCCGGGAGGAGGCTCCCGTCGCCGAGCGCCTCCAGCGCGGAGGCGAAGTGCGAGGCCCAGCCGAGTGCGGCGAGGGCGGGCGGAGCGACGGGCAACACCGCAGAGGCTACCGGGCGACCCAAGCCTCACCCGAGCAGGGCGTCGAGAAGTCCCGCGGTCGAGCGCGGATCGGTCCCGTAGCGCTGCTCGAAACGCTTGGCGTCGTCGGGGTCGGCGAGCGCGAGGACGTACTCCTCGCGGCTGGCGCCGAGCTTGCAGGCGCCGCGGTCGAGCAGCTCGAGCGCGCGATCCTGGAGGAAGCCCGTGACGCCGCCGCTGGCGGGGAGCGCGCGATCCTCGCAGGGGTCGCGGATCGCGACGGGCGCGGGCGCCAGGCGCCCGCGGGCGACCGCCGTCCCGCCCGCCACCGCCCCGCCCGCCACGAGCGCGGCGAGCGCCCATCCCGGGCGCCGGGCGCCCGGCAACAGCACGACGCCGCCGGCCAGCGCGAGGCCCCCGGCGATCACGAAGGCGGCCAGGAACGACTCGCCGACGGCGGTCACCAGCGTGTCGTCGGCGCGTGCGCCGAGGGTCTCGAGCTCCCGGCGCTCGGCCGTCGCCGGCGCGTAGCGTTCCTGCTCGCCCGCGAGCGCCTCGCGCAACCCGGCACGCGGCTCCGCGGCGTCGACGCCCGCCAGTAGGCCGGGCGCGAGCGCGATCTTGTCGGTCGGCGGCAGCCGCGCGTCGAGCACGAGCGCCACGCCGCGCTCCCGCGCCCGCTCGGTCGCGGCCTCGAGGCGGTCGGCGGTGACGGGCGCGAGGACGGCCAGCGCCACGGCGATCCCCGCGTGGCGGATCGCCAGCAGCCAGGCGGCGTCGGCCGCGTCGCGCTCGGGCAGCAGCTCGCCGCCGAGGGCCGGGAGGGCGAGCCCCATCCCCAGGCCGGCGAGCAGCTGCGGGGCGACGGTCCACCCGAGCGCGGCGCCGGGCAGGAAGGCGAGGGCGATCGTCCCGCCGCCGACCAGGGCGCAGCCGGCCGCAGCGCGCGTGCGCGCCGGGCCGCGGATCCGCGCGCCGGCGAGCGCAGCGAGCGGGAGGACGGTGACGGTGACGGCGGCGCCCAGCGGGGTGACGCCCCAGCCCGCGACGAGCAGCAGCACCAGGAGGAACAGCACCGCCGTCAGCGCGGCCGAGACGAGCGCGAGCGCGAGCCCGGCCGACCACGACCGGCGCTCGCGTCCTGCCGCGGCGGCCGCCGGGCGGGGCTGCGCGGCGCCGCGACAGGCGAGCGCGGCGGCGCCGGCGAGCGGGACTTGGGCGAGGAAGATCGCCTCCCACGAGAACGCCTGGGTCAGCGCGCCGCCGAGCGCCGGGCCGACCGCCGTGGAGAGCACCGCCACCCCGAGCCAGAGACCCCGCGCGGAGGGAGCGCTCGTGCGCTCGCCGACGAGCAGCGCGAAGGCGGAGACCAGCCCCGCGGCGCCGCCGAGCGCCTGCAGCCCGCGGAAGGCCAGCAGCGCCGGCAGCGAGCCGGACAGGCCGCAGAGCAGCGAGGCGACGGCGAAGAGCGCGAAGCCCGCGGTGCCGACCGCGCGCGGACCGAGCGCGCGCATCAGCCGCTCGGCGGGCACCAGCGCGAGCGCGAGCACGACGGTGTAGACGCCGATGACCGCCGCGATCCCCTCCACGCTCGTGTCGAGCTCGCGCAGCAGCTCGGGGAGCGCGAGGGTGACGACCGACGCGTCGGCCAGCGCGAGTCCGGCGGCGAGGGCGAGCGCGAGGCGGCGCGGCGACATCCCGCCAGTCTGCCGCGCCGCGGCGCTCGACACGACCGGCAACCCTCCACGTGGCGCGTGGCGCTCGGCGGCGTAGTGGCCGGCGCTCGCCGGGTCGTCGCTTCGCGCTCCGCGAGTCGTCGCGTGTGCGCCTCCACGCCGCCGTCGGTGACTCGACGCCTACCCGAGCACGACCTCCACGTCCTCGCGCGCGTCGTCGAACGCGAGGTGGCCCTGGGCGCGCAGCGCGTCGGGGAGCGGCAGCTCGTAGCTCCACGCGGCGTCCTCGACGCCGGCGATCGTCCAGTACGTCGCCTCGCCCTTGTAGGGGCAGACCGTGCGCCGGCCGCTGCCCGCGGCGACCGCGCCGGCGCGCACGTCGGCGGGCGGGACGTAGGCGCGGACGGGGAGGCCGGTCTCGAACACGAGGACCGGGCGCGCGGAGCGCGCTACCTCCTCGCCGGCGACCCGCACGACGACCGGTCGGGTGCTCGGGTGGGCGTCCACGCGGTGGTAGGGGTCGCGGAGGTGGCCGACCACGCGGTCCTCCTCGACGAACCACGCGTCGACCTTCTCCTCGTAGAGCGCGGCGAACCCCAGCAGGAACGGCGCCGCGTCCGTCGGCTCGGCGTAGCCCCACAGGCCGTCGGCGATCT
Organism: Solirubrobacterales bacterium; assembly: GCA_038321325.1. Taxonomy (GTDB): domain Bacteria; phylum Actinomycetota; class Thermoleophilia; order Solirubrobacterales; family Solirubrobacteraceae; genus Paraconexibacter. Next base: position 1,249 of record JBBQEV010000063.1, on the reverse strand, counting down.
CCTTGCCGTCCGCGCGGACGGTCCAGTAGTTGGCGTCGCCCTTGAACGGGCAGTGCGTGCTCGTGTCCGTCGGGGTGAGCACGTCGGAGCGGTAGTCCTGAAGCGGCGCGTAGATGCGCGGCAGGATCGCGGTCTCGTGCAGCAGGTGCGCGCGGACGGTGTCGAGCACGACGGTGTCGCCCACCACCGCGCGCAGCCGCCGCGGGTCGGGCTGGAAGGCGATCCGGTGCGGCGGCGCGTCGGCCAGCGAGAAGTTGAGCGCCGCGGTGCTCTTCGACCCCGCGAGGGGCCCGGTGCCGAGCGTGAGGGACATACCCGGTGGTCTAGCAGAGCGCCCGGCCCGGGCCCGCGCGGAGGGGCGAGCGACCCAGCGTGGCGCGCGATGGTCCGCATGGCTCCATCACGCGCCACGCTGGAGCGCCTGACGAGAGCCAGCCCGCGACTTGGCGCGACGGCGGTCTCAAGGCCCGCGGCCCTTCGCGTCGAAGCAGAGGCCGAGATGTCTCGCCCGCCCGCCGTCCGCCCGCACGAGGTGCGCGACCTGGGGCTCGACGGCGGCCGCCGCCTGCGGATCCGCGCCTGGCCCGGCCGCGGACACCCGCTCGTGCTGCTCCACGGGCTGCTGGACGACTCCGAGGGCTGGGCGCAGCTGGCGAGCGGCACCCAGCGCCCCGCGATCGCGATCGACCTCCCGGGCTTCGGCGGCTCCACGCTGCCCAGCCGAGCGCGCGTCTCGGCCTACGCCGAGGCCGTGGTCGAGGGGCTCGAGCAGCTCGACCTCTCCGGCTTCACGCTCGTCGGCCACTCGCTGGGCGGGGCGGTCGCCACCGCGGTGGCCGAGCGCAGCGCGGCGGTCCGCGCCGTCGCGCTGCTGGCCCCCGCGGGCTTCGGCCAGATCCGGCTGGCCGAGGCGATGCTCCTCCCGGGCATCCGCCAGGCGGCGGAGCTCGCGATGCCGGTCGCCTTCGTCAACCCGCTCACGGTCACCGCGGCCTACACGACCTTCGTCGCCCACCACCGCCTCCCGAGCCGCGACCTCATGGGCCGCATCGTGCGCCGCTCCTTTCCGGAGTTCCGCAGAAGTGGGGCACACGAGCGCGCAGAATAGTGTAAGCGTTCAGTCGCGCTGCTGGTCGTTCAGGCGAGTAGCGGCGGTGGGTCGCCGCGGGCGTGGGTGCGGAGCAGGTCGATGAGGTAGGCGTGCAGGCTACGGCCTTGGAGGCGGCAGGTGGTGTGGGCGGAGAGCAGC
>JBBQEV010000062.1:0-25005 GCA_038321325.1 Solirubrobacterales bacterium | reverse complement strand
GGCCCTTGTTCATGAGGGAGGCCGAGTCGATCGTGATCTTCCCGCCCATGTCCCAGGTCGGATGGGCCAGGGCCTCGTCCACGGTCACCTCCGCGAGCTCGGCCGCGCTGCGCCCGCGGAACGGGCCACCGCTCGCGGTGAGCACGAGCTTCTCGACCGCCCCCGGCAGCTCGCCGGCCAGGAGCTGGAAGAGCGCGGAGTGCTCGGAGTCCACCGGCAGGATCTGGGCGCCCGTCGCCTCCGCGAGCGCCATGACGAGCTCGCCGCCGACCACGAGCGACTCCTTGTTGGCCAGCGCGAGGTCGATCCCCTCCCCGAGCGCCGCGACCGTCGGCCCGAGGCCGGCGGAGCCCACCAGCGCGTTGAGGACGAGATCGGCCTCGGACTCGAGCACGAGGCGCACGAGCCCTTCGGCGCCGCCGAGGACCTCCCCCTCGGTCCACGCCTCGGCGGCCTGCGCCGCGGCGTCCGCGTCGGCGATCGCGATCCGCGTCACGCCGGTCGCGCGCGCCTGGGCGACGAGCGGCTCCCACGAGCGCTCCGCGCTGAGGCCGACGAGCTCGAGCTCGCCCTCGGCGCGGGAGACGACGTCGAGCGCCTGGGTGCCGATGGAGCCGGTGGAGCCGAGGACGAGCAGGCGGCGGGGCATCGGCCCGGATGATCGCAGCCGGCGTTCTGCGCGGGCCGTCTGGCAGGGTCGGCGGGCGCGACCTCAGCGCTTGGTGATCGGCGCGTACTCCGCCATCAGCTTGCGCTCCGAGCCGTCGGCGGCGAAGCGCACCACGACGATCCCGCCCGGCTCGACGGAGGTCACCACGCCGTCCCCGAAGGCGGCGTGGAGCACGTCGTCGCCGGTGCGGAAGGCCGCGCCGTCGCCGCCGCCCCCGGAGGGCGCCGGGCGCCGGCCGCTCACCCCGCCCGCAGGTGCCGACCAGGACGTCGCGCGGCCCCGGGCGGGTGCGCCCGCGAGAACCCCGCCGGGCGGGCCCCAAGTCATCGCGCCGGACTCCTCGCGGTCGACGAGGTGGCTCGGCAGCTCGCCGAGGAAGCGGCTCGGCAGCCCGTAGTTCGGCGCCGACCCGAACACCGAGCGGCGCCGTGCGTGGGTGAGGTAGAGGGCGCGCATGGCGCGCGTGATGCCGACGTACATGAGCCGGCGCTCCTCCTCCAGCGTGCCCTCGTCGATCGAGCGGGAGTGCGGGAACACGCCCTCCTCGCAGCCCAGGATGAACACCACGGGGTACTCCAGGCCCTTGGCGTTGTGCAGCGTCATGAGCGTGACGAGGCCGTCGTCGTCGCGGCGCGTGTCAGCGTCGGCGACCAGCGCGATCCCCTGGAGGAACACGTCGAGCGTGTCGTCGTCCGCCTCGGCCGCCGCGTCGAACTCGCGCGCGACCTCGATCAGCTCCTGGAGGTTCTCGGTGCGGCCCTGCGCCTCGATCGTGCGCTCGGCCTCCAGCCAGTCGAGGTAGCCCGATTCCGTCAGCACGGCCTCCACCAGATCGCCGACGGGCACGCCCTGCTCGAGCTGGCCGCGCAGCGCGATCATCGTCGCCATGAAGCGCCCGAAGGAGCGCACCGCCGCGGTGCCGAGGCCGGGGACCGACGCGGGGGCGGCGGCCGCGTCCCAGACCGAGATGCCCATCGTCGCGGCGTGGGAGATGACGCGCGACAGCGACGTCTGGCCGATCCCCCTTCGCGGCGAGTTCGCGATCCGGGTGAAGGAGATGACGTCCTGCGGGTTGCCGAGCACGGTCAGGTAGGCGACCGCGTCCTTGATCTCCGCGCGCTCGTAGAACTTCGTGCCGCCGACGACCTGGTAGCCGACGTCGCGCCGCACGAGCGTGTCCTCGAGCACCCGCGACTGCGCGTTGGTCCGGTAGAAGCAGGCGATCTCCGAGCGGCTGGCGCCGTCGTCGACGAGGCGCTCGATCTCCCCCACGACGTAGCGCGCCTCGGCGTGCTCGTCCTCGAGCTCACGGACCTTCACGCGGTCCCCCACCCCGAGGTCGGTCCAGAGGTCCTTCTCCATCTGGTCGCGGTTGTGCGCGATGACGCCGTTGGCGGCGTCGAGGATGTTCTGCGTCGAGCGGTAGTTCTGCTCGAGCTTCACGATCTTCGCGTCGGGATGGTCCGCGGCGAAATCGAGGATGTTGCGCACGTCCGCGCCGCGGAAGGAGTAGATCGATTGGGCGTCGTCCCCCACCACCGCGAGGTTGCCGTGGCCGTCCTCGCCGCCCGCGAGGAGCTGCAGCATCCGGTACTGCGCGTGGTTGGTGTCCTGGTACTCGTCGACGAGGACGTGACGGAACGTCGCGGTGTACCGCGCGCGGACTTCGGGGAACAGCTCGAGCACGTTGACCGTGCGCACGAGCAGGTCGTCGAAGTCCATCGCGTTCATGCGGTGCATCTCGCGCTCGTAGAGCGCGAAGACGTCCGCGACGGTCTGCTCGAAGAACCCGCCGACGAGTTGGCGGTAGGCGTCGGCGTCGCGCAGCTTGTTCTTCGCGTCGGAGATCTGGTGGTGGATCGCCCCGGGGGTGAAGCGCTTGGGGTCAAAGCCCAGGTCGTCGATCGACTTCTTGACCAGGCGGCGCGAGTCGGATTGGTCGTAGATCGTGAACTGGCGCGTGTAGCCCAGCCGCGGCGCCTCGGCGCGCAGGATCCGCGCGCAGGCCGCGTGGAAGGTCATGACCCACATCGCCCGGGTGGAGTGCCCGAGCAGCACCTCGACGCGATCGCGCATCTCCTGGGCGGCCTTGTTCGTGAACGTGATCGCGAGGATCTCGCCCGCGCGCGCCCGCCGCGTGTGGATCAGGTGCGCGACGCGGTGCGTGAGCACGCGCGTCTTGCCCGAGCCCGCGCCCGCGAGGATCAGCAGGGGCCCGTCGCCGTGCACGACCGCCTCGCGCTGCGGCGCGTTGAGTCCCTCGAGCAGGCGCTCGATGCGGTCCTCGGCGAAGCTGTCCGGCATCCGTCATGAGGATAAGTGCGGCGGCGGCGGCGCGTTCCACGGACGGGCGGGCGATTGTCAGCGTCGAGACGAGACCTTTCCGGCTGATCGGAGGCGCATGCCACCATGCCCGCGCGATGAGAAGCTCCCGTGGTCCTGCGCGCCGTGCCGTGGCGCTCTCGTTGATCCTGCTGGCCGGTCCCGGGGCGTCGGCGGCGGTCGCCCAGGACGATCCCCTGGCCGGAATCGTCGCCGCCCTCACCGCGCCCCTCGTCGTCCTGGGTGCCCCGATCGCCGCCGGGACCGAGCTCGCCACCACCCCATCAGCGCCGCCGGGCTGCGAGAACGCGAGCATCGGGGCCGCGGAGCTCGCGCTGCGCGACGTGCGCGCCGCCTTGGCCTGCCTCGTCAACGCCCAGCGTGCCTCCGACGGCCTCACCGCCCTCGCGCGCGGCGGCTCGCTCCAGCGCACCGCCACCGGTCACAGCAAGGACATGGTCCGCCGCCGGTTCTTCAGCCACTCGTCGCCCTCGGGCAGCACCCTGCTGACCCGCGTCAGGCGGACGGGCTACCTCCGGCGGGCGCGACGCTGGTCGCTCGGAGAGGCCCTGGCCTACGGGCGAGGTGACGTCACCGCCTCCACGCTGTTCCGCGCGCTGATGGCCAGCCCCAGCCATCGCGCCGTCCTGCGGGACGGGCGGTACCGGCAGCTCGGCGTCGGCCTCCAGCGCGGCGTCCCCGAGGGCACGGGCGCCGGGCTCACGGTGACGCTGGACTTCGCCGTGCGCCGGTAGCCGCGGCCCCCGTAGCCTGGGGCGGTGAGCGCCGCGAGCCTGCCCGACGAGGTGCGTGCCCACGCGGCCGCGATCGCCGGGCGCGCTCGCGCGGTGCACATCGATCACGCACGGCTCGAGGCGCTCACCTGGCCGGGCGCCGCGCCGGCGCCCGCACTGGATCCCGACTGCCACTACCTCGAGGGCTCGGCGGCGGACGTCGCGACCTACCTGCTGACCCTCGACACGGTCAACTTCGGCTCGGGCTGGTTTCCGGCCCTCGCCAAGCGACGGGGGCGTGACGGGCACCCGGTCTCGGGTTACTTCACCGTCGCCGCCGCGCTCACCGAGCGCTTCCGCGCGCACGGCCCGTGGACGAACGCCGAGCTGCGCGGGATGCGCACCGAGGAGATCGCGGCGACGCTCGGCCAGCGCCCCGATCACGAGCTCATCGCGCTCTACGCGCAGGCCCTGCGCTCCCTCGGGGCGTTCCTGGCCGAGCGCAGCGCACTCGGCCTCGTCGCCGAGGCCGGCGGGAGCGCGGCCGCGCTCGCACGTGCGGTCGCGGGAGGGATGGCGCTGTGGGCCGACCGGGGGTTCTACAAGCGCGCACAGCTGCTGGCCGCCGACCTCGCGCTCGCCGGAGTGGCGACGTTCTCAGACTCAGACCGGCTGACGATCTTCGCCGACAACCTCGTCCCGCACGTCCTGCGCTGCGAGGGCGTGCTCGTGTACGCGCCGCTGCTGGCCGCGCACGTCGACCGGGGCGACCTGCTGCCGATGGGGCCGTGGGAGCGCGAGATCCGTGGCTGCGCCGTCCACGCCTGCGCGACGCTCGCCCCGCGGCTCGGCCTCTCCGAGCCGGCGCTGGACCATCTGCTCTGGAACCGCGGGCAGGCCCCGGAGTACAAGGCGCGGCCCCGCCACCGCTGCCGCACCGTCTTCTACTGATGATCCGCCTGGCGACCGTCGACGGCGCCGTGCGCTCGCGGGTCCTCGGGCTCGCACCCACCGCGCGGCAAGAGCGCTTCTCCGGCGTGGCGCGGGACACGCTCCCGGCCGCCGAGCGCCATCCCACCCGGCACGCGGTGGCGATCCTCCGCGACGAGGAGGCCGTGGGCTTCTTCGCGCTCGACGACGCGGACCAGATCTGCGCCTACACCGCGCCCGAGGCGTCGATCGCGCTGCGAGCGCTCTTCGTCGACGAGCGCGTCCAGCGCCAGGGCATCGCGACCGCGGCCTTGCACGCGCTCCCGCGCTTCGTCGCGGACCACCACCGCGGTGCGCGGTCCGTCGTGCTGACCGTCAACGTCGTGAACCCGGTGGCGGTGCGCCTCTACCGGCGCGCGGGCTTCGTGGACACGGGCCGCATGCACCTCGGGGGGACGACCGGGCCTCAGCGCGTCCTCGTGCTCGGGCTGGGGCGCGACCGCCAGCGCGCGCTCCGCGAGCCCGCCGCGCGCTGACGCGCCACGCCCGCGGGCAGGCGCCGGCGGCGTGCCGGCCGGTCAGCCGCCGGCCGGGTTGCGCCCGCGCACGGAGCGCAGCTGGCGGACGCTCGCCGGGGGGTCGGGATCCTCGGCCGCGCCCATCTCGGCCAGGCGGCGCTCGAGCGCGCCGAGGCGCCCGGACAGCCCGCGGATGGCGTCCGCGACGGGGTCGGGAAGGTGGATCCAGTCGGCGTCGGGCCCCTCGGGCCGCTTGCCGTCGACCCGCACGGGGTGGCCGGGGTTGCCGACCACGGTGGCGTTCGGCGGCACGTCGGTGATGACGACGCTGTTGGCGCCGATCTTCGCGCCGTGGCCGATCGTGACGGGCCCGAGGAGCTTCGCGCCCGAGCCGATCGTGACGTTGTCCTCGACGGTCGGGTGGCGCTTGCCCGTCGCGAACCCGTTGCCTCCGAGCGTCACGCCTTGGTAGAGCGTGACGTTGGCGCCGATCCGGGCGGTCTCGCCGATGACGACGCCCATGCCGTGGTCGATGAACAGCCCCTCGGCGATGTCGGCGGCGGGATGGATCTCGATGCCGGTGATCGCGCGGGTCGTCGTGGCGATCGCGCGGGGAGCGACCGGCACGTGGGCGCGCCGGAGGGTCGCCGCGACGCGATGGGCCAGCAGCGCGTGGACGCCGGGCCACGCCGCCAGGACCTCCAGCGAGGACACGCCGCGCGCGGCGGGGTCGCGGTCGTGCACCGCGGCGACGTCGAGGCGGACCTCCCGCGCCACGCGGGCCAGCGTTCCGAGGCCGAGCATCTGCCCGTCACCGTAGCGGCCGCCCGGCCCCGTTCACCACATCGCAACCTCTCGCCGGCCGCCAGGACGCAGGGTCGCGACATGCGTCCCGTGCTCACCCCCGTCCTGGCCTCCCTGTTGGCCGCAGCCGCGACCGCCGGGGTCGCCGTCGCGGCGCGGACGGCCGACGACCCCCACGGGGGAGCCCACCCCTCCGAGGCCTACTCCGTCGGGCTGTGGGGCGACCTGCCCTACAACGCCGTGCAGAAGACGGTCGGCGTCCCCCACCTGATCAGCGACATGAACCGCCAGAAGCTCGCGTTCACCGTCAACGACGGCGATCTCAAGGCGGGCAGCGGTCCCTGCGCCGACAGCCTGTACACCGAGGCCAAGGCCCGTTTCAACAGCCTCGAGGCGCCGGCGGCCTTCACGCCGGGCGACAACGACTGGACCGACTGCGACCGCAATCCCGGTGTCAACTCGCTCGAGCGGCTGCAGTTCGAGCGCTCGGTCCTCTTCGACACGCCGTTCTCGCTCGGCCAGCGGCCGATGCGCCAGGAGGTCCAGGCGGCTCCCTACGTGGAGAACCGGCGCTGGACGGTGGGGCGCGTCACCTATCTCACGCTGAACGTGCAGGGCTCATGCAACAACCTCTGCGACACCGCACCGGATCCCGACGAGTTCGCCGCCCGCAACGCCGCCGACATCGCCTGGCTGAAGGCCGGGTTCGCGCAGGCGCAGGGGGACGGCTCGGTGGGAGTGATGGTCATCTTCCAGGCCAACCCCGGCTGGGACGCCACCGACCCCACGCGGGCGCCGACCCGCGACGCCAAGACGCTCGTCGAGAACGACATCGATCCGAAGACCAACGCACCGTTCCCCGACGGCTTCAAGGACTTCCTGGTCGAGCTCCGCGCCCAGACGATCGCGTTCCGCCGGCCGGTGGTGGCCGTGCACGGCGACTCGCACTACCCGCGCATCGACAAGCCGCTGCTCGACGCGTCCGGCCGGCGCCTGGAGAACTTCACGCGCCTGGAGACGTTCGGCGACCACGCGGAGAACGACAACAACGACGTGCAGTGGATGCGCGTGGACGTCGATCCGCGCAGCCGCGAGGTCTTCTCCTTCCAGCCGCAGATCGTCCCCGCCAACCGGACGGCGGTTCCCGCGCCGTGATCAGGGCTCGCCCTCAGTAGGCGAACCAGCTCGCCGAGACGTAGCGCTCCCCCGAGTCGGGCAGGACGCAGACGATCCGCGCGCCCGTGTACTCGGGGCGCGCCGCGAGCTGCAGCGCGGCCCACAGCGCCGCGCCGCAGGAGATGCCGGCGAGGATGCCCTCGGTGCGGGCCGTGCGGCGCGCGGTCTCGACGGCGGCCTCGTCCGGGACGGCGATCACCTCGTCGATCAGCTCCCGCTCGAGCACGCCGGGCACGAAGCCCGCGCCGATGCCCTGGATCTTGTGGGGACCGGGCGCCCGGCCGGAGAGCACGGCGGAGGAGCTCGGCTCGCAGGCGACGACTTTGAGCTTGGGGTTCTTGTGCCGCAGGAACTCCCCGGCGCCGGTGATCGTGCCGCCGGTCCCGACCCCGCAGCAGAGCACGTCGACCTTCCCGTCGAGCTGCTCCCAGATCTCCGGGCCGGTGTGCTCGCGATGAGCGCGCGGGTTGGCCGGGTTCGAGAACTGGTCGGGGAGGAAGACGTCGCGGTCGCGCGCGAGCGCGCGTGCGGCCTCCACCGCCTCGTGCATCCCGCCGAGCGACTCGATGACCTCGACGCGCGCGCCGTAGAGCCGGAGCAGGCCCTCGCGCTCCCGGCTCATCCCCTGCGGGAGCGTGAGCACGAGCTCGTAGCCCTTCGCCGCGCAGACGAACGCGAGCGCGATGCCCGTGTTCCCGGAGGTCGCCTCCACGATCGTGGTGCGGCCCGGCTCGATGCGACCCTCGTCCTCGGCCGCCTGGATCATCGCCTTGCCGATGCGGTCCTTGACCGAGCCACCGGGGTTGAACGACTCGAGCTTCGCGTAGAGCTCGACGGTGTCCGGAGCCAGGCGCGAGAGCCGCACCACCGGCGTGCGCCCGACGAGATCGGAAACGTCGATCGGGATTCGGGCCATTGAGCCCAGCGTACCGCGGCTCAGACCGGCAGGCGCACCGCCGCGCGCACCCCTCCGCGCGGGTCGGCGGCCAGCGAGGCGGTCCCACCGTGCTCCTCGGCGACCGCTCTGACGAGGGCCAGTCCCAGCCCCACGCCCGCGCGCCCGGCCGTGTCGGAGCCGCGCTTGAAGCGGTCGAAGGCGTCGTCGCCGAGCGCCGCGTCGAGGCTGCCGTGATCGTGCACCCAGAGCTCCACGGCGGCGGGCTGGACGGTCAGCTCGGCGCCGGCGGTCACGCTCCCGCGGCCGTGGAGGAGGGCGTTGTCGATCAGGTTGGCGACCGCCCGCCGGAGGGCGGCGTCGTCGGCGGCGACGGTGAGCCCGCTCGGACGCACGAGCACCTCCCGGCGCTGCTCGGCCGCCCGCGCACGCGTGGCCTCCACGCAGTCCTGGAGGAGCTCGTCCACGTCGACGGGCTCAGGCTCCGCGGACGGGCCGCCCTCGACCGCGGCCAGCTCGAGCAGGCCGTTGCTCAAATCGATGAGCCGGGCGACGTCGCCGCGGGCCCGGGAGATCGCGGCCTCGAGCTCGGCGACCGAGCCGCCGTGGCGCTCGACGAGCTCGAGCTCGAACTGGAGCGCCGCGAGGGGCGTGCGCAGCTCGTGACTGGCGTCGGCGATGAAGCGGCGCTCGTGCGCGGCCGACTGAGCGATGCGGGCGAGCATCTCGTTGAGCGTGACGCTGAGGCGCCGCAGCTCGTCCTCGACCCGCGGGACGGGAAGCTGCGCGCCCGGCTCCGCGCGGCCGATCGTCGCCGCGCGGCGGCGCAGCTCGTCGACCGGACGCAGCGCCGCGGCCGCCGTGGCGTAGGCGACCGCCGCGGCGAGCAGGAGCGCCAGCGGGCCCCCGACGAGCAGCGCGCCGCCCAGCCCCTCCAGCGCGCGCTCGCGATCGGCCAGCGACGCCCCGGCGACGGCGACGACGAGCCGCCCGCGCAGCCGGACGGGGCCGGCGAGGTACCGCGCCCGCTCGTGGAGCTCGAAGAGCCGCGTCCCGCGCCCCGCCTCGGCGGCCTGCGCCGGCGTCAGCAGCGGCCGGGTGCTCGCAGCGGCGGCGATCACCGCTCCCGACGGCGTCAGCAGCTGCGCGAAGCGCTCGCCCGGCGGGATCGCGGGCCGCGCGCCCGCCGGCCGCGAGGCGGCGTAGGCCCCGAGCACCCCCTGGCGCGCCCGCAGGCTCTGCGCGATCGAGTCGTCGAGGGTGTGCTTCGTCCGGAAGTACAGGAACGAGCCGATCACCACGAGCACGGCCCCCATCACCGCGACGAAGATGACCGTCAGCCGGGCCCGGATCGGCAGCCGGCTCACCGGCCTCCGTCCTTGCGCAGCCGGTAGCCGGCGCCGCGCACGTTCTCGAGCGACGCGACGCCGAAGGGCCGGTCGATCTTCTCGCGCAGGTAGCGCACGTAGACCTCGACGACGTTGGAGCGCTGCTCGCTCCCGGCCGGCCACACCTGATCGATGAGCGTCCCGCGGGACAGGACCTGGCCCGCGTGCCGCATGAAGGCCTCCAGGAGGGCGAACTCCCGCAGCGAGAGGTCCAGCGACACGTCCGCGCGCCAGACCTCGTGGGTCGCCGGGTCCAGGCGCAGGTCCCCGACGGTCAGCTGAGGGGCCCGGGCGACCGGGCCGCGCCGCGCGAGCGCCCGCAGCCGCGCCAGCAGCTCCTCCAGCGCGAACGGCTTGGCGAGGTAGTCGTCGGCCCCGGCGTCGAGCCCGTCGACACGGTCGGCGACGGCCGTACGGGCGGTGAGCATGAGGACCGGGCACCACACGCGCTCGGCGCGCATCGCCCGGCACACCTCGAAGCCGTCCAGGTCGGGCAGCCCGACGTCCAGCACCACCACGTCGTAGCCGGTCACGGCGACGGCCTCCAGCGCCCGGCGACCGCGGCGGACCAGATCGACGGCCAGGCCCTCGGCGGTCAGCCCGCGCACGAGCAGGTCCGAGAGGCGCGGATCGTCTTCGACCACCAGGACGCGAATGCCCTCGACGGTACACCGGCTACGCGGCCGCAGCGCCCCGCCGGGACTTCGGCTCGGTCTGGAACCAGGCCACGACGAAGCAGGCCGCGGCCACGGCCGCGGCCGCGATCCCGTGCTTGACGTGGTGACGGCCGGACCCCGCCTCGTGGCCGGGGAAGAACGACGGGAGGTCGCCGGCCGCCTCGGCGAGGTAGAGCGCGGCGACCACGAGCAGCGCGATGCCGGCCAGGACGGCGGGAAGAATGAGACGGCGGTTCTTGGTCATCGGATCCTCGGGGGTGAGATGGCGGGTCAGGTCGCCAGGAAGACGACGGACAGGACGGCGCCGGCCGCGGTGCAGTAGACCGCGAACGGCGTCAGGCGGTTGGTCGCGAAGAAGCGCACGAGGAAGCGCACCGCGAGGTACGCGGTGAACGCGGCGCACACCGCGCCGAGCAGGGCCGGGCCGCGGATCCCGTCGCCCTGGGCGCCGAACAGCTCCGGGAGCTTGAGCAGCGCCGCGGCGCCGATGATCGGCGTGGCCAGCAGGAAGGAGAAGCGGGCGGCGTGCTCGTTGGACAGCCCGGCCAGGAGGCCGCCGCCCATCGAGGCGCCCGATCGCGAGAAGCCGGGGATCAGCGCGATCGCCTGCGCGGTCCCGATCCCGAGCGCCGCGCGCCAGCCGAGGCGGCGGGCGATCACCGCGTCGGCGTCGCCGCCGCCGTCGCCCGGGGCCGGGGCGCGGCGCCGCAGGCGCTCGGCGCCGTAGAGCATCACGCCGTTGAGCACGAGGAAGCCCGCCGCCGACTGCGCCGACGCGAACGCGCTGCGCAGCGCGTGCTCCAGCGCCAGGCCCAGCAGGCCGGCGGGGATCGTCCCCGCGAACAGCAGCCACCCGAGCTTGGCGTCGGTGTCGTCGGCCGCGATCTCGCGGTCGCGCAGCGAGCGGCCCATGCCGGTCAGGATCCGCTTCCAGTCCTCCCTGAAGAACACGAACAGGACGATCGCGGTGGCGAAGTGCGTGGCCACCAGGAACGTGACGAAGTAGTCGTCGTTCTGGTGGATGTCCCAGCCCAGGAGGCGCGGAAGGATCACGCTGTGGCCCAGGCTGGAGATCGGGAACAGCTCCGCCACCCCCTGCAGAAGGCCCAGCACGGCGGCCTGGAAGTAGCTGATCGGATCCACGACGCCGCAGTCTCACAACGCATGATGAGACGAAGATGGGAGCCGCCGGCGAGTCTGGTCGAGGCCTCCTAGCCTCGGTGACGTGCTCGCCCTCCTCAAGCTCCCCGCCCACCTCGGGTACGTCGCGCTTGGCGGCCTGGTCGGGGCGGAGTCGACGGGCGTGCCCGTCCCGGGCGAGACCGCGCTGATCGCCGCGAGCATCCTGGCCAAGGACGGGCGGCTGCGCATCGAGTACGTGATCCTCATCGCGGCGGTGGCGGCGATCCTGGGCGACAACATCGGCTACGTGATCGGGCGGACCGGCGGGCGCAAGCTGCTCGAGCGGCCCGGCCTCCTGGAGGACCGGCGCCGGGAGATCATCGAGAAGGGCGAGCCGTTCTTCGCCGAGCACGGTCCGAAGGCCGTCTTCCTCGGCCGCTGGGTCGCCGGACTGCGGATCGCCGCCGCGTGGCTGGCCGGCATCAACCGCATGCCGTGGCCCGTCTTCCTGTTCTACAACGCCGTCGGCGGGATCGCCTGGGCCGCCTCGGTCGGGACGCTCGCCTACCTCCTCGGGCCGACCGCCGAGAAGCTCGTCAAGGACGTCGGGCTGTTCGGGGTCGGCGCGGCCGTCCTCGCCGGTATCGCCTTCCTTCTCTGGCGCCGCCACCGACGGGACCGGCGGGCCGACGCGGCGGCGTGATCGCCACGCGAGCGAGCGCGCGAACGTCGTTCGCCCTCACTGGGCGGGCACGCTCAGCACCGCCGTTCTCGGGGTGGCGCCGCCGACCGACGGCGTCGCGGCGAGGGTGAGCCTGCCGCTCTCCCCGCGGCGCACACCGAACCGGATCGCGCTCGCGCCGCCGGGGGCGAGCGAGTAGGTGGTCTGGCCGAGGGCGCGCGTGCCCAGGCGGGCGGTCACCGTCCCGCTGCACCCCAGGGGCCCGACCGTGCAGGTGAGCGCCGGGGAGATCTCCCCGCGGCCGTCGGGCTTGACGGTGCCGGACGGGAGCTTGAGGGAGGCCGGCGGGAAGACCACGTCGGTCGGGGTGTTCCTCCCGCCCGGGTCGAAGCAGGTGTCGAACTCGAAGACCGGGTTGTCGACGAACGTGCCCTGCGTGTCGGTGATGGTCCGCAGGCCGATGAGCTTGGTCGGGCCGGTCGCGGTGTAGCAGTTGTTGGCGTGGACGTTGAGCTCGAACTTCGCGCTGCCGTCGGGGATCGGGACGTTCGGGTCCGTCCAGGTCATGAAGCAGATCCAGTCGGCACCGAGGCCCCGGTCGGGGACCTTCGGGCCGCCCTTGTCGCACTGCGCGCGCGGGTGGAGCGAGGCGACCGTGATCCCCTTGTGCCCGAGGATCGCCGCCTGCTGGACGTACTGGTTGGCGAACGACCCCGGGAGCGACCGTTCCAGCCGCGGACGGGTCACCGGGCTGGCGCCGCCGCACGCGCTGAGACCGACGATCGCGGCGGCGGCGCCGGCCGTGGCGAGCACGCGGGAGAGCCTTGATGCGTTCATGGGGCTCACCCTCCGGTGATGTCGCGGCGGAGCAGGGTCCAGAGCGCGACGGCCAGGCAGACGACGCACCAGACGGCGGAGACCACCAGCCCGGTGGTCAGCGGCGCGTAGAAGCGCTCCTGGGCGAACAGCCCGTGCCAGGTCTCGAACGGCGTGGTGAGCAGCAGGGGACGGATCGCCGTGATCCCCCCCAGCCCGCCGGCCAGCTGCATGACGAGCCCCAGAACGACCGGCGCGGCGATGCCCACCGCCGGGTTGCGCGAGCGCACGGAGAGCAGGATGGCCAGGCAGGTGAAGCCCAGCATCGGGGCCAGTTGGATCGCCCAGCTCTCGACGGTCAGGCGGGCGGCCGTCCCGGACCCGATCACCTGCCCGGTCAGCCCGACGAGGTCCTGGTTGCCGACCACCAGGACGCTCGCGAGGGTCGTCGAGACGGCGAGGACGAGGAGGGCTGCGGTCGCGAAGCCCAGCGCGGTGATCGTCTTGGCCCAGAAGAGCTGGCCCCGGCTCGCCGAGCGCGTCAGGACGGTCTTCCAGGTCCCGTGCTGGTCCTCGCTGGCGAAGATGTCCCCGGCGACGAGGGCGGTCAGCAGCGGCAGGACCCACTGCGCGGCGAAGCCGAGGATCAGCAGGGTGACGGCGAAGCCGCTCCGATGGATGTACCGGCCGTAGAGGCTGTCCTTCGGCGGGCGCTGCTGCGCGTCGATGAGCACCACGATGAGGATCGGCGCGACGAGGCAGATGCCCAGCGTCCAGCGCGCGCGCGCCTGGGCGGTCAGTTTGCTGACCTCCCAGCGGATCGCGTCGAGGAGGGTGGGCTCACGCCGTGCCGCCGGCTGCGCGACGGCGGGCGAACCGACCGCGACGGTGCTGGTCATCGGGAGAGGGCTCCTGCCGGCCGGCGGTCGAGGTCGGCCGGGACCCCGGCGGGGGCGCTCTCGGTGAGCATGAAGAACAGGGACTCCAGGGGCTCCTCGGTCAGCGCGAGCCCGCGCACCGCGACGTCGGCGTCCGCGAGCGCCTTGACGTACGCGTCGACGTCGGACTGCGCACCCGTGATCACGAGCCCGTAGTGGACCGGCTCCGCGCTTCGCGTCCCGTCCTCGCTCTGCGCGACCACGACGGAGGCCGGGCGCCGGGTCACCCCCTTCTCGACGCGCTCAACGTGGCCCTCCTCGAGGGCGGTGGCCACGACCCGCAGCCGCGGATGCGCCGCCGCCACCTCCAGGGCGCGCCGGTCGTCGTCCGTGCTGATCTCGTGGCCCTGCTCGGGAGCCTGCTTGCGCAGCTCGGCGATCTGGCCGTGGAACACGACCGAGCCGGTGCGCATGATCGTCACGTTGTCGCAGATCTCCTCGACCTCGGTCATGTCGTGCGAGCTGAGCAGGACGGTGAGCCCGCTGGCCGCCAAGCGCTTGACCAGCGCGCGCATGTCGCGGATGCCGGCGGGGTCGAGCCCGTTCGCCGGCTCGTCGAGGATCAGCAGCTGCGGGTCCCGCAGCAGGCTGGCGGCGACCCCGAGGCGCTGGCGCATCCCGAACGAGTAGCCGCCCACCTTGTCGTCCGCCCGGTCCGCGAGATCGACGATCTCCAGCACCTCGGCCAGGCGCTCGGGGATGGCCCCGCCGTCGAGGCGCGCGAGACCGCTGAGGTTCTTGCGACCGGTGAGGTAGGGATAGAACCTCGGGCTCTCGATGAAGCCCGACACGCCGTCGAGGACCCGGGTACCCGCCTCCTCGCGGGTCCGGCCGAAGAGCTTGATCGTGCCCGCGTCGGCGCGGATGAGACCGAAGAGCATCCGCAGGAACGTGGTCTTGCCGGCGCCGTTGGGCCCCAGGACGCCGTAGACCTCGCCTTGGGCGACCTGCATCGTGATGGCGTCGACGGCCGTGAGCCGGCCGTAGCGCTTGGTGACGTCGACGGCGTCGACGGCGGGCACGGTGGTCATGCCGGGGCACTGTAAAAACCCAGAATGAGGCCAAAGTGAGGTCTGAGAGGATGCGTCCGCGCTGCACGCCGGCTCCCGCCCCGGGCATCGCCGCGGCTCTCGGGCGCAGTAGCCTCGCGGGATGGGCACTCCACAACTCGGGCGCGTCGCGCAGTTCACGCTGCTCTCCCTCCGCGATCATCCGGACCTCCGCACCGTGGCAGCGATCAAGGACGGCCCGATGCTGGTCGAGGGGATCGAGCCCGAGGCCATCGCGGAAGGCCTGGCCGAGCTCGCCGGCCAGAACCTGGCCGTGCAGGACAGGCGGGGCTGGCGGCTGACCGCCTTCGGGTACGCGTTCTCCGAGAACGTCTACCGGCCGGCTGCGACGCCGGCGCCCGAGACCGCGACGGGCGTGGCCGACGCGGAGAGCTAAAAGGCCGGGGCCCGGCCTCCGGCCTGCTCGACCGGCACGATCTCCCGTCCCAGCGGCAACAGCGACACCGGGATGAGCTTGAAGTTCGCGAGGCCGAGCGGGATGCCGATGATCGTCAGGCACAGGGCCACCCCGGAGATCAGGTGCCCGAGGGCGAGCCACCAGCCGAACAGGATCAGCCACACGACGTTGCCGATCCCCGAGGCGACGCCGGCGTCGGGGCGCGTGACCACCGTCTTGCCGAAGGGCCACAACGCGAAGACGGCGATCCGGAGCGCGGCGATGCCGAACGGGATCGTGATGATGAGGACAAAGCAGATCAGCGCCGCGAAGGCGTAGGCGATGGCCAGCCACAGCCCCGCCAGCACGAACCAGATGATGTTCAGCAGGAGTCGCATGACCAGACGTTGTACCCGATGGGCCGCTCACGGCCGGCTCGGCGCGAGCACGACGCGGACGCGAAGTCCGCCGAGGAGCAGGCGCAGGCGATGCAGCGCCGCGCGCTGGGCGGCCGCGGAGCAGGGGCTGCCGCGGCGCGCACCGGCCGCCAGGCGCAGGTCGAGCCACACCCGGCGCCCGTCGCTGCCCGGCGCGTCGACGTCCACCGCCCACCAGCCGGCGAGCTCGCTGGTCCGGGCCAGGCGCCCGATCTTCCAAGCGGCTGTGGTGCGCACGGCTTCGACGGGAGAGGAGCCCGAGACGCTGACGTCCAGCGAGCGCCCGCCCTGGCGCACGCCGACGCGCGCGCGGGGGTCGCTGCTGTCCCCCACCCCCAGCCGGGCGTCCACGCTGGCCCGGTACCGGCAGGACCCGGTGTCGGTGATGCTCAGGCGCGGGCTCAGGCGGCCGGCGACCCCGACGCGCAGTCCGGGCACCGCCGGGGCCCGCACCGTCACCGTCGCGCGCACGGACGGGTGGGTCGCGGCGTCGGCGGAGGCCAGACGGGTGACCAGCCGGGTGGTGGCCTGCGCGCTCGCCGCGGACACCGCCACGCCCGGTAGCGCCAGGGCCAGAGGCAGCGCGCAGAGGCGAAGGAGGGTGCGTCGGAGGGGCATGGGTCCAGCGTACGTCCGCGCTCAGGCCCGAGAAGGCCACCAAGGTGTGGGCCTCGCGCACCTTCGCCCGGTTCCTGCTGAACCCGGCCGCCGATCTCCCGTCACGGGCCGCCCATGTCCGGCAGGGTCAAGCTCCCGTCCTCGGCGAGCGGGAAGCCGGGGTTGTAGGCGATCTCCCAGGCGTGGCCGTCGAGATCGACGAAGACTCCCGCGTAGCCGCCGTAGAACGTCTCCTTCGGCGGCCGCGAGACGGTCGCTCCCGCGCGCCCGGCCACCGCGACGGCCTCGTCGACCTCGAGCCGGCTGCGGACGTTGTGCGCGAGCACGATGCTGCCCGTCCGGGGCCCCCCTCCCGGCTCGACGCCGCAGTCGCGTGCGAGCATGTCGCGGTCCCACAGGACCAGCGCCATGCCGCCGGCCTGGATGAAGACCGTCTGCTCGACCTCCTGTCCGTGCCACCCGAGCGCCGCGTAGAACTCCCGCGCGCGAGGGAGATCGGCGACCCCGAGGGTCACCAGGCTGATCCGCGGCTCCATCACGCGTCGAATCCTCTCAGGATCGGATGTCCCGGTCACCCGGATCACGGGGCGACTTGCAACCCACCCCCGCCGCGATGGATCATCGTCGGATGCGCCGGCTCCTGATCGCCTGCTCGATCCTCACCCTCGCGTTCGCCGTGACCAGCTCCGGCCAGTCCCCCAGCCCCGGCCCCGCGAAGCTCGTCGACGGCCTCACGGCGCTCGACGGCAAGCTCCGCGGGCGCCTGTCGGCGTCCAAGCGCACCGCCGTGCATCGCGACAAGGCGGCGCTGGTCGCCGAGCACTACGACCTCCCGGTCCGGGGGACCACCTACGCGGCCGTGTTCACCGACCTCGACTGCGTGAGCACGAACATCCAGCGGGCCCGCGCCTCCTCGGGCAGGGCACGGTCGCTCGCCGCCAAGGCCAAGGCGTGCCTGACGGACCTCGCCGGCAAGCTCGCCAACGGCCAGGCGCCCGCGGCACTGCGATCCGACCTCGCCAAGCTCTCCCGCGGACTGGCGACGATCGCCACCGCGGTCAAGAACGGCAAGGCGTTCGGCGCGAAGGCGACGGCCCTGCGCAAGCAGTCCGCGCGGTTCGTCGCCCGCCACTTCGACGGCCGCCCGGTCGCCGGCGTCGCCTTCCCCGTGGTCTACGACGCCCTCGAGTGCGTCGACGTGAAGGTGGAGTCGGGGGCGACCGCGGGCGCGGGCGCGTGCGAGCGCAAGCTGCGCCGGGCGCTGAGCAAGAACCTGCCGCCAAGCCAGGGCGGGACGAGCAGCCAGCCGTCGGCCCCGCCGATCACGTTCGGCTCCGACCTCACCGGCGACCCCGTCGCGCTCCCCGGCAAGTACCAGGAGGACTCGGAGTTCTTCACGGCCGGCCTGGCGATCCCGCAGAACGGGACGATCACCACGTTCCGGGTGCGCGTCGGGGCCAACCCGGTCAGCCTGCCGATCCGCTTCTCGATCGTGGAGCCGCAGTCCGACGGCCGCGTCAAGGTGCTGACGACGACCAACCCGCCCTACCAGCTCCCGGCCAACTCCCCCGGGACGTACACCTTCAAGACGGACAGCCTGAGCTTCGTGTGCTGCAAGGTGAAGCAGGGCGACATCGTCACGATCGACAACCGCGGAGCCGACCAGACGCAGGACCCGTACGTCTGGTTCGCCCGCAAGCCCGGCTTCACGGCCTTCTCCTACGTCAACCCGACCCCCGGGGCTCCCACGCAGGACCCCGGCCAGTTCTGGACCCCGAAGGCCAACCCGGGCTACGACCTGCTCGTCCAGGCGGTCGTGTCGCCGAACTGACCGGCGTGGCGACGCCCGCCGGCTTCGCCCGGGAAGCCGCCGTCGCCGCGTCCCCGACGGCTCAGGGGGTGGTCGGCGAGGTCGGCGGCGGCGGCGCCGGGACTTCCTTCGTCACGGTCTGAGCCGGAGCCGGAGCAGGGGCTGGGGCAGGGGTCGGCGGCTGGACCTGCGTCTCGGTCTGCGTCTCGGTCACTGCGGGGTCCGTGGCCGGCGGGGCCTCGACCGTGTCCGGCTCGACGGTGCGCTCAGTGACCGTGCGCTCCGTCACCGTGTTCGCGCGATCGGACCCGACCACGACGGTGCCGCTGACACCCCGCGAGCGGTAGCCGCCGCGCGGGTCGTACATCTGGTACTTCCCGTCGGCCAGATCGACGGTGATGCGATCCGTCTCCCCCGGCTTGATGGTGTCGGTGCGCTTGATGGTGCCGTCGGCGGTCTCGACCGCGAACTCGTGGAGGCGCTCGCCATCGTTCTTGACGACGAACTCGATCTCACCGGCCCTGACCTCGACGCGCCCAGGCGTGAGATCCCGCTCGGTGACCGACACGTCGACCTGCTTGCCGGAGTCGCCCCCGAAGACGTCGTCCTTGCCGCACGCGCTCAGGGCGACGGCGCTCAACGCTCCCAGCGACGCGACGACCAACGCGAGGACCAGTCTTCTCAGCGGGTTCATCTGGCGTGGATGCCCAGCTCCCGGCTCCGGATAACGGAGCGAGGCTCGGCGTCGGACGAATATCCGAACGGGCGCCCGAGCGAGGATTGATGTTGACCAGTACGGCTCCAATGTGGAGCCGCAGGGCTCAATCTCAACCGGCGTGGCAAGCGCTCCCACTGGCGTGGCCCGCCTCAGGCCACGCGCACCTTGCGGAACATGCCGGATTCCATGTGGTAGGCGTTGTGGCAGTGGAAGGCCCAGGTGCCCGGGTTGTCGGCCACCCACTCGACGGCCGTCTCGCGCTTGGGCAGGACGAGGATCGTGTCCTTGAGCGGTCCGCCGCCGGCGGGGCGGAAGGAGTGGCCGTGGAGGTGCATGGGGTGGGGCATCGTCGTCGTGTTGCGCATGACGAAGCGCTGCGCCTGACCGCGCTCGGCCTCGATCACGTCGGCCTTCGGGAAGGCCTGGCCGCCGATCGTCCACACGTAGGGCATCCGGAAGGCGAGGTCGAGCCGGGTCTCGCGGACGTCGGTCAGCGCGGGCGGACGCGCGGGATCCTTCATGTCGGAGTACGAGGCCACGCGCGGCGGCACGGCCAGCGGGGCGTCGGCCGGGAGCGCCCTGGTCGTGGTGCCCTTGCGGCGCAGCACGCCGACGGCCCGGCTCGGCTTGCCCAGCGGCAGGGCGACGATGCGCTGCGAGTCGGCGGCGCCGAGCTCCACGAGCACGTCGTAGCGTTCGGCCATCCCGAGCACGAGGGCGTCGGTGCGGACGTGCTCGATCGGCGCGCCGTCGGTGTGGGTCACCGTGAGCGGGCGGCCCTCGACGAAGAACAGGAACGTGGTGTCGGCGGCGGCGTTGATCAGCCGCAGGCGCACCCGGTCGCCCTTGCGCGCGACGACCTGCACCGGGTCCTCGGGCGGGCGCCCGTTGATCAGGAACATCGGGTAGGTGACGTCGCCGACGTCGAGCTTCTTCTGCTCCATCAGGTTGGCGAGCTGCGCCAGGTGATCGGGGCCGGGCGCCCGTCCGTCGAGCGTGGTGTGCCGGCCCTTCGGGCTGCCGGGCGGCGGTGGGGCGGCCATCGCGCCCATGTTCATCCCCCGGCCCTTGAGCTGGGCGAGCTGCTTGTCCGGCGAGCCGGCCACCCCGTCGAGCCAGTCGTCGAGGACGAGGACCGCCTCGCTGTCGTAGGAGAGCTCCTCGCGCTTGGGCTCGATGATCAGCGCCGCGTGGAGGCCGCGGTCGAGCTGCATGCCCTGATGGCTGTGGAAGAAGTACGTGCCGGCGTCGGGCGGTGTGAAGTCGTAGAGGAACGACGCGCCGGGCGCGATCGCCTTCTGGGTGAGCCCCGGCACGCCGTCGGCCGGGTTGCGCAGGCGGATTCCGTGCCAGTGAATCGAGGTGGGCTCGGGCAGCCCGTTGTCGACGCGGATACGCACCCGCTCGCCCTGCTTGAGGCGCAGTTCGCGCCCGGGCAGCGCGCCGCCGTAGGTCCACGTCTCCGCCTTCCTGGCCCCCAGCTCGACCGTGCTCTTTCCCGGGCGCAGCACGAAGTCCGCGCGGCCCAGCGAGGCGGCCGTCGGGCCCTTGGCGTCCTTCCCGCTCGTCAGGCCGTAGGCGGCGAGCGCCGCGGCGCCGGCGACGCCGGCCCCGCCGACGAGCGCCCGCCGTCGTGTGATGCGCGGATCGCTGTCGCTGTCGGGTCGGTCATCGTCGTCTGGGCGCATAACCTCCCAGCGTAGGGCGGCGCGGGAACGTGCGCGCGCCGAGCGCAGGCGCCGAACGCCCGCCACCCCGACGGTGCAGTCCTGAGCGGTTGCCGTGCGGTGCCAATCCGCATGAACGCTCGCCGAAGCGCGCACGCGAGAGACGAGTCCTAGATGTAGTACGTCTGGCGTTTCTTCGATGAACGCTGGGCCGATGGCGCAAAGTGGCAGTGAAGTACGGTTCGCTGCGCGAGAGACGGGCGACAGCGACGCCCGCCAACGACCCCCGGGAGAGCTCCATGAGCGCGACGATGAGCAGGACGGGAATCGAAGAGCGTCACCGGAAGGGCTGCGCGAAGCGCGACGAGGGGCAGCGCTGCACCTGCAAGGCGCCGAGCTACGTCGCGACGGTCTACGACGCGAAGACCGCGAAGCGGCTGCGCAAGACGTTCAGCGGCGTGGGCGCGCTCACGGCCGCGAAGCTCTGGCGCGCCGACGCCGCCGCGGCGCTGCGCGCCGGCACGCACGAGTCCCAGCGCCCCGTCCTGGCCACCGTCTCGGTGCAAGAGGCGTGCGCGCAGTGGGCGCGCGACGCGCGCGCGGGGATCGTCACGACCCGGTCCGGTGACATCTACAAGCCGGGGGCGGTCAGGTCCTACGAGCAGTCGCTGCGCCTGCGCGTCCTCGACGAGCTCGGTGAGCGTCGGCTTCACGAGATCCGCCGCATCGACATCCAGCGCCTCGTGAACCGACTGGTCGCCGAAGGCCATGCCCCGCCGACTGTAATCGGAGCCGTAACGGCGGTGCGCGTCGTCTTCAACTACGCCGCCCAGGTTGGCGAGCTCGAGGTATCTCCCGTGAACGGGATCAAACTGCCCGCGGTCCGTTCACGGCGCGAGCGCTTCGCCAGCCCCGCCGAGGCGGTCGAGCTGCTCGCCGCTCTCCACCGCGATGATCAGGCCATCTGGGCGACCGCGTTGTACGCCGGTCTGAGGCGCGGCGAGATCATGGCGCTGCGGTGGGGCGCGATCAACTTCAAGGCTGGGACGATCGAGGTCCGCCAGTCGTGGGACATCGAGCACGGCCCCCAAGAGACGAAGAGCCGCAACCGCCGACGCGTGCCCATCCCCTCAGTACTCCGCGAGTCGCTCCTGGCGCACAAGCTCCGCCAGCCGCCGGGGCGCGAGCTCGTCTTCGGACTCGCGGCCAACCGTCCGTTCGCGCCGTCGGGACTGACCAGGCGCGCCGACGCTGCGTGGGAGGAGGCGGGCCTCGAGCGCATTGGCCTGCACGAGTGCCGCCACACCTACGCCTCGCTGATGATCGCGGCCGGCTGCAACGCGAAGGCGCTGAGCGACTACATGGGCCACGCGTCCATCACGACGACCTTCGACCGTTACGGCCACCTCATGCCCGGCAACCACGAGCAGGCAGCAGAACTCCTCGACTCCTATCTCACCGCCGCGACGGCGCAGCCCACAGACGCCTGACGGTTCGGCGAGGAGATCGTCTGCCTGCGGGATCAGACCGTCCGCTCGGCGGCATCGATAGCCCACCGCGTGAGCTCCGCGACGGGCACCAGGCGGATGCTGCCGCGACGGACGAGGCGGAGCTCAGGCTGCACGTGGCGCTCGAAGGAGTCGAGACTCATCCCGAGCGCCGCCGCCGCTTCAACGCGTGTGAGCGTGATGCGCGGGACAGGCGCGAGCGCCGGCGGCACGCGAGGCGGTCGCCCGCGCAGTGCTCCCGCGACTCGCTCCTCGGTCGTATCGCTGATCCCCATCGGTCCGCGCGCGTTCACCTCGACGCACCCCCTGAAGGAGAAGACGACCGAACCACGCACTGCCGGAGAAGCGCCATACCCCCCACTGACCCGCTCGCGCCGTTCCCCCCGAAAAACCTTGCCCTAATATCTCGTTCCGCGCCCGAGGATCTCGCGGCTCAGGACCGCTTAAGGCCTCGACGACCGCTCGGCAGACCCTTAGACTAAGCCCCGTGTCGACCCGTCCAGTGAACACCGACGACGAGCACCTCGAGCTCCCAGTCGCGGAGTTGCTGCGTCGCGCTCGGCCGCTCCCGCCCCGCGAGGAGATGGTCATCGAGGACCTGAGCGAGGAAGAAGGCGCCGCCTTCCTCGCTGCCGTCGACTCGTGAGTTCGCTCGGGCCGCGCGGCCCGATCGTCATCGACACGGACGTCTTCAGCGCCGATCTCGTCCGGACGTCCCGGCTCGCCGAGCGCTACGCGCCACTTATCGCCGGCCGCCCGGCGCTCATCTCGTTCCAGACCGTCGCCGAGCTCCGCTACGGCGCGCTGCTACGCAACTGGGGCGATGGCCGGCTCGCGAAGCTCGAAGCGAAGATCCAACGCGCCGAGATCGTCCACACCGGACCGGATCTCATCCTCGTGTACGCGCAGATCCGCGTCGCGTGCCGCGCTGCCGGGCACGCGCTCGCCCAGCGTGAGCACAACGCCGACCGATGATCGCCGCGACCGCGGTCCGTCTCCGCGTCCCGCTCGTGTCGAACGACGGCATCTTCCTCGGCGTCCCGGGCCTGGCGCTCGAGAACATCTCCGAGACCTAATCGGGCGGAGGCTGAGCGAGAGGGTTCGGTGATGAAATGGCCCGTCGCAGGCGACCCGGCGGCCGAGCTGGCCGTCAGCGCCCTGGATGCCGCGCGTCGGTCCCGTGATCGACCGTGGAGCACCGCGCTGCAGTCGGGCCGGAAGGCGGGAGGGCGGCCCCACGCGGGCTGCTCGGCTGGTTGGCCGCTGCGACCGCTCGAGCGGCCGCGGTCTCGGCGTCGATGCTCGCGCCGGCATCCTGCGTGGCGAGGACCTGGTCGACCATGCGCGTCACGCGGCGCCAGTCACTGAGCTGCTGAGGCGCGCCCGGCGGGCGCTCAGCGGGTTCGGGGAGGGCGAGGCCGTACTGCTCGCAGTAGCGATCGACCATCGCGCTGACGGCCTCCCAACGGCGGGCGGGCGCCGGCGCCTGCGGGCGCGGGCCGAGGAGCTGCTCGCCGCGCCCGGGCAAGGTCCGGCCGCCCTTCGCTCCGAGCAGCTCGATGTGCTCCGCGTCCTTCTCGCGCCCGGCCGCGTTCTTGTTGCGCTCGATGTCCTCGGCGGCGGCGAGCATGACGCTCACGCCCTCGGCGACGGTGACCCGTTCGGCGGCGGCGATCCAGCCGTCGTAGCCGCCGACGCCGCTGGTCGTGCGGAGCAGCTCCAGCTCCCCGCAACGCGTGTCGAACTTCGTCCCTCGCTCCGAGGTCCCGACCGGCCGGGCGCGGAGATCCTGGAGCGCTTCGTCGATCCGGGCGTGGTTGGCCGGGTCGACGGCGACCACGACGTCGACGTCCATGGTCGTGTGCGAGGCGCCGTGCATCTGCAAGGCGACGCCGCCCACAGCACGCAGTCCACGCTGTGCTCCTGCAGCACGGCGAGCAGCTCTACGTGAGCCGGGCGCACCGGCTCCAGCTCGCTCGGGTCGCTCACGCCGCGGCCACAGCCCTTGCGGGACGCACCTCGAGGACCGCGTTCAGCTCCACAGCCCGCGCCCGATCGGCTCGCCACGGCGAGGCATGCGCGATCCGCAGCAGATCAAGCGTGCCGCTCACCCGCACCGGGACGCCCACGAGCGCGGTGGCGCGCTCGGCCAGGTCCGCGTAGCCGTAGGTGCCTGCCGGTGCCTCGACGAGCTCGAGGTCCCAGGTCGAGGAGTCAGGGGCAAACCAGCGCTGACGCGCGTGCAAGACCCCGAACGGAGCCTCCAGGACCGAGGGCGACCACCCCTCCGCCTGCAGCGCGTCGTCGGCGCCCGCGTCGGCGACGAGCTCGACGACGCCGACAGGAGGCACACCGACGCCGCCGGCAAGCACCGCGGCCACCGCACCGATCAACACGCCGCCGACGCGGCCGCCGGCCTCCAGGGCCCGATGGAGTCCCGGCAATTCCGCGACATCGACGAGCGCAGCCAGACGCGCCTGCGGCGCCCGAGCGAGCTGCTGCCCGACGAGCGCCTCGAGCGAGTCGTCAGCGGTCGTCAAGCGGATGCTCACCTCAAGGTCGCAGGCGCGTGTCGCGCGCTGCACAAACGAGAAGCTCGGCTCACGCCGTCCTGCCTCCACGCGAGAGAGCTGGGCCTGGGAGACCTCTAGGCGCGCCGCGAGCTCGCGCTGCGTGAGTCCCGCGCGGGCCCGACTCATCGCGATCAGCTCACCTCCGGTCACGCGGCCGAGTATACCTCTGCGGTATCCGCCGCCAGCGGCGGACGCGCGCGATCACAGAACGACCCCTCGCGGCGCCCACGGTCACCTCCCCCGAAGCAGCGTCACCGGTGGTGTCAGCGACCTGCGCACCGTGCAGCCGCCCGATCTCCGCCTTACCGCACCTGACCGAAACTGCGCCGCTAACGCGGGAGCGCGGGAGGTTCGGAGAGAGGCAGAAGACACAAGATGCCGCTGAGCAGGCCTTTGTTACGCTCGATACCATTTGTTATGTAGACCCATAGGTTCACTGTCTGCCATGTCCACGACAGTGGTCATCTTCTGTCCGGTGGGCGGCATACGTTGCCCTTGCCATGCACGTCAACGACGTCGACGAGCCGGAGGGTCGGTACGTGGTGCGCCGCGTGTT
>JBBQEV010000061.1:0-26218 GCA_038321325.1 Solirubrobacterales bacterium | reverse complement strand
TTCGGCGCGTTCGGGCGGCAACTTCAGCGTGCAGATCACGGTCCCGGCCGTGGCGGCGGGCGATCACGTGCTGATCGCGACGCAGAACGGCAGCGATGGGCGTCCGTCCTACGGGACGCCGGCCCGGACGGTCTTCACGGTGGAGCCGACTCCGGCCCCGGCTGCGGTCGCGGTCGCTGCGGCGCCTGCGCCGGCTCCGGTGGCTGCGCCGTCGGCTGCGGCCCCGGCCCCGGCCGCGGTGAGCTCGAAGTCCGCGACGAGCGGGCCGTCTGACCTGGCCCGGGCGATGGCGCGCTGCCGCACCAAGTACAACGCCAAGAAGGCCAAGACCGTCGTGGGCAAGCGGCGCACCCTGTCCCGCAGGGCGGCCTGCATCCGGCAGGCCCGCGCCGACAACTAGCAACACGGAGCACGGCATGGTGCATGTCCGTCTGATGACCTGGTGTCCCAGGTCGGTCAGCGGCATGCACCTGCCGGCCTTCGCGGCGGCGGAGGGAGGGCTGTTCGCCGAGCACGGCCTCGAGGTGGAGTACGTCCCGTCCGCGGATGCCGCGAACGCGGTGGCGTCGGGCGAGGCCGACTTCGCGCTGACCGCGGCGGTGCACGTGTCTCTCGCGCAGACCCGGGCCGACGGAAGCCTGCCGGTCCGCTTCGTCGCGAACTTCCATCAGCACAACCCGATCGCGGGGGTCGTCCGTGAGGACTCCGGGAGGCGGACGCCGCAGGACCTGGGCGGAGCCCGGGCCGCCCGCTGGGGCATCCCCTGGTTCGCCCACGAGTTCGTCGGTGCGCTCGAGTACTCGGGCATCGCCGCGCCGGTGCTCGTCGAGACGCCCGGCGGCCTCGACGAGGCGCTCGGTTCGCGCTCGGTCGACGTCCTTCCGATGTGGATGGACGACATCACGCCGGCGCAGATCAACGGGATGGTGCTGCACCACGGAGGCGAGAGCTTCGCGGTGCGCGCGATCGCGTTGCCCATCCCCGTCTACAGCACCGGGCTCATCGCCGCCGACCGCGTGCCCCACGAGGTCGTCTGCCGGATGCGTGAGGCGCTGGCCGCGGGGCACCTCCGCCAACGCGACCGGCCCGAGCCGGGGCTGGCCGGTTTTCGGCGGTGCTTCCCCAACGTCTCCGAGGAGCACGCCCGGGTCAACTGGTCCCTCTACGCGCCGAACGCCCTCGGCGGTGCCGGGGCCGCGGGCACGATGTACGCCGGTCGCTGGCGGGACACGATCGAGTACACGGCCAGGACCCACGGCCTGACGGCGCTCCCGGAGGAGCGGGTCTACCGGCCCGAGCTCCTCGCGCCCGAGCCCGTCGCCGCGTAGGGCGCCGCCGCGTGGCGCGTCGCGCGTCGCGCGGAGCTTCGACGGTGGGCCTCCGGTTCCCGGCATGTCCACTCGGATATACTGTACGGTGCGATGGACACGGCATCCGTCATCCGCGCAGCACGCCTGCGGGCCGATCTGACGCAGGGCGAGCTGGCGGAGGCGGCGGGGACGTCGCAGGCGACGATCTCGGCCTACGAGAGCGGCCGAAAGCGTCCGTCGGTCGAGACGTTGAGCCGGCTGCTCGCCGCCTCGGGCGCGCGGCTGGCCGTCGAGGAGGGCCGGCCGGCCGTGCGGCTTGCGCCGCGCGCGCACCACGAGGCCGCCGCGCGCGCGCTCGAAGCCGTGCTGGAGCTCGCGGCGGCGCTGCCGACGCGGCACGGGCCCGGGCTCGCGTTCCCGCGGCTGCCGCCGCGCCGGTGACGCCGCCGCGCCCTTCCGGGCGGGTGCGGAGATGACGCTCGCCGAGCGACTGGTCGCGCTGCACCGCGCCCTGGCCGCCGCGGGGCTTCCGCACGCCTTCGGGGGGGCGATCGCCCTGGCCTACTGGACTGAGGACCCGCGCGGCACGAGCGACATCGACGTCAACGTGTTCGTGCCGGCCGGCGAGGCGAACGTCGCGCTGCGGGCGCTCCCCGGGGGCGTCATCCAGCCCGACGATGCGGCTCGGGTCATCGCGCGCGACGGCCAGGCACGGCTCTTCTGGGACGGCACCCCGATCGACCTCTTCTTCGACTACGTCGACGTCCATCGCGCTGCGGCCCGCCACGTCCGGACGGTCCCGTTCGCTCAGACGGAGATCCCCGTGCTCGGCCCCGTGGAGCTCGCGGTGTTCAAGGTCATATTCGACCGGACGAAGGACTGGGCCGACATCGAAGCGATGTTCGCCGCGCGCACACTGGACCGGGACGCCGTCGAAACCACCCTGGGAGGGATGCTGGACGCCGGCGACGATCGCTTCGCGCGGCTCGCGGAGGCCGAGCGGCGTGCCGCCTCTGCGTGAGCCGTCCGCGCCGGGGCGACCGGCGCTCAAGGGCCCTCGCGCGCGCGCCGATGCACGCAGGGTGTTCGACCTCGATGCCGCGCTGCGCCACCTCGTCGTCTCAGGTGGCTCGGACCTCCACCTCAAGGTGCCCAACCACCCGCTGATCCGCGTCGACGGACGGCTGCGGCCGTGCGAGCAGTTCGAGGCGCTCGGCAACGAGGAGACCGAGGCCGCGGTCTTCCACATGCTCCACGACGACACGAAGCTCGCCGAGTGGGCGCGCGAAGGCGAGGTCGACTTCTCCTACGCGATCGAGGGGCTCGCCCGCTTCCGGGTGAGCGCGTTCCGCCAGCGGGGCTACGCGTCCCTGGTCATCCGCGCGATCCCGGTCTCGATCCGCACGATCGAAGAGCTCGACCTGCCGCCCGTGATCTCAGAGCTCGCCGAGGAGGAGCGCGGCATCGTGCTGCTCACGGGGACGACCGGCTCGGGCAAGTCGACGACGCTCGCCGCGATGGTCGATCACATCAACTCCACGATGGCCAAGCACGTGATGACGATCGAGGACCCGATCGAGTTCCTTCACCACGACAAGCGCTCGGCGATCAACCAGCGCGAGGTCGGCCAGGACACCGAGAGCTTCAAGAAGGCGCTGCGCCGGGTGCTGCGCCAGGACCCCGACGTGATCCTCATCGGCGAGATGCGCGACGAGGAGACCGTTCACACCGCGCTCAGCGCGGCCGAGACCGGCCATCTCGTCTTCTCCACGGTCCACACCGTCGACGCGGCCGAGACCGTCAACCGGCTGATCGACTTCTTCCCGCCGCACATGCACCAGCAGGTCCGCGCGATGCTCGCCGGCACCCTCAAGGGCGCCGTCTCCCAGCGGCTCGTGCCCGCCGCCGACGGACGCGGGCGCGTGGCGGTCTGCGAGGTGCTGCGGATGACCGGCCGCGTGCGCGACATGATCATGGACCCCAAGCAGACCGGCCAGCTCAACGAGGTCATCTCCGAGGGCGGCTACTACGGGATGCAGACGTTCGACCAGGCCCTGTTCGGCCACTTCAAGGCCGGGCGCGTGTCGATGGAGCAGGCGATGGCCGCCGCGACCTCACCGCACGACTTCAAGCTCCTGGTCGCCGCGGACGGGCGCCGCGGCACGACGATGGAAGACCTCCGCCAGGCCGAGGACGGCCGCGCGGAGCCCGTGTCGGCGGCCGCGACGCTGCGCTGAGCAACGGCCGGACGCCCCTTGCGCCCGCCCGGCGGGTGCGCGATGGTCCGGTGCATGGACGACTCCCTTGCGCAGTACGACGAGACGACCTCGACCGCGGCCTTCGCGCTGCAGAACTCCAAGCTGCTGAAGGTCGCGCTGCGGGACGTGACGATCCAGGCCAAGCTCGGCGCGATGGTCGCCTACCAGGGCGACGTGAAGTTCGAGCACGCCGGCCAGGGCGGCATGGGCCGGATGCTCAAGAAGGCGGTGACCGGGGAGGGGCAGAGCCTGATGAAGATCTCCGGCTCCGGCGAGGTCTTCCTGGCCGAGACCGCCCAGGACGTCCACGTGATCGCCCTCGAGAACGACAAGGTCACCGTCAACGGCGCCAACCTGCTCGCGTTCGACGCCGGCATCGACTGGTCGATCGAGCGGATGCACGGGGTCGCCGGGATGATGGGCGGAGGCCTCTACAACACCGCGCTGTCGGGCACGGGCTTCGTCGCGATCCTCTCCGACGGACCGCCCGTCCGCCTCGACGTCGGCTCCGCCCCGACGTTCGCCGACCCGCAGGCGGCGATCACGTGGTCCTCGGGCGTGACGACCTCGATCAAGACCGACGTGTCGATGAAGAACCTCATCGGGCGCAGCTCCGGCGAGTCGGTCCAGATGGCGTTCGGCGGGCAGGGGTGGGTGCTCGTGCAGCCCTCCGAAGGGCGCCCGGTGCCCGTCGCGCCCGGGGGGGCGTCGGGCGGCCTGGGGAGTCTGCTCAAGGGCTGACGCAGCGCGGCGCAGGGCGCTTCACTTGGTAAAGTGTTAGGTCGAATGGCCTTCGATGAGACCTGTCCCGTCTGCCTGACCGCCGACGTCGTCTGCGGCAAGTGGACGTTGCTGCTCGTGCGCGACCTCGCCGCGGGGACGTCGCGCTTCTGCGAGCTCGAGCGCTCCCTGGTGGGCATCTCGCCGCGCACGCTGTCCCTGCGGCTGCGGGCGCTGGAGGAGGAGGGCATCGTCGAGCGCCGGTCGTTCGGCGAGGTGCCGCCGCGGGTCGAGTACGCGCTGACCGACAAGGGCCTCGACCTGCTGCCGATCATCGACGGCATGCGCGACTACGGCCGTCGCTGGCTCGCGGCCGACGACGTCTGCGCGGTCGCCGCGGACGGTGCGCTCGCCGTCGGCGCCTGAGCCGTCTGCGTCCCCGGACGGGAGGCGCGCGCCAAGCTGTCGCACGGTGCGTTGCACGCACGGGGCCGCAACCCCGTGCGTCGAAGCGAGTTCGAGTGACCATGCCGGCACGAGACGATGCAGCGCTTGCACCGGACGCGCCGACGCCTAGGCTGGGCCGGATGCCCGGGACGCCTCCCGTCACGCGCCGGCGCGTCCTGGCCCTCGGAGCCGCCACCGGGCTGACCTCGCTCGTACGCCTCCCGGCCGACGGCTGGGCGGCCACCCGGGCGAGCACCGGCGCGTTCGTCCTGGACGTCCCCGCCTCCGAGTGGACGCGGGGCGGCGGCCACGCCACCCGGGTGCTGCGCGCCCCGCGGCGCTTCGACCTGCTCGGCGTGCGCGGGCGCGGCCTGCTCGCCGCCCGCGTCGAGGTGCGCGTGCGGCGGACGGGCGGCGCCTGGAGCCCGTGGACGCCGTTCGGGCTCGGCGCCGAGCACGCGCCGGACCGGCCGCGCGTGGCCGGGGCCAGCGACCCGGTGTGGGCCGGTGGCGCCGACGAGCTGCAGCTCCGTGCGCGCCGCGCCCCGCACGGTCTCCGGGTGCACTTCGTGGCGGTCGCGCCCGCTGCGCGGCGAGCCGGTGTCACCGCGCGCGCGGCGAGCCTGCGCGCGGCCGGCCGCGGCGCCCAGTCCGGCCCGCCGGCGATCATCCCGCGGACCCAGTGGGGCGGCGGCTCGGTCCCCCCGCGCGCCAAGCCCCAGTACGGCGACGTGCAGATGGCCTTCGTCCACCACACGGTCTCGGCGAACCAGTACGTGGCCGAGGACTCCGCGGGCATCGTGCTGGCCATCGCGAAGTACCACCGCGACACCAACGGCTGGAACGACATCGGCTACAACCTGCTCGTCGACCAGTACGGGCAGATCTTCGAGGGGCGCGCGGGCGGCGTCGACCAGGCGGTCATCGGCGCCCAGGCGCAGGGCTGGAACGCGCAGTCGACCGGGATCGCCACCATCGGGACGTTCTCCGACGTCGCGTTTCCCGAGGCGGGCGCGGCGGCGCTGGCGCGCGTCCTGGCCTGGAAGCTCTCCCTCCACGGGGTGCCGGCCACGGGGACCGTCGCGATCGTCTCCGCCGGCGGCGCCTCCAATCGCTACGCCTCCGGCGTCCCGGTCACCTTCCAGCGGATCTCGGGCCACCGCGACGGCTGCTCGACCTCGTGCCCCGGGGGCGTGCTCTACGGCCAGCTCGGCGACCTGCGCGCGAGGGCGGCGAAGCTCGGCGGCGTCGCCTCGCTGGAGCCGCGGCTGACGCTCGCGCCGGGCTCGGTCGAGGTCGCCTACGGGGCCGGGGCGACGTTCACCGGTACGCTGCTCGGCGGCGACGCGCGGCCCGTCGCGGGCGCCCCGGTCGCGCTGCAGAAGCAGAGCACGTCAAGCTTTATCACCGTCGGCCGGGCGACCACGCGGGCCGACGGCACGTGGAGCGTCACCGTCCCGTGGCGGCGCGCCGCGGCGGTGCGCGCGCTGGCCACGGTGGCCGGGAGCCCGGTGCGCTCGTCGCCGGTGAGCGTGGGCGTGGGGACCGTCCTGCAGCTCGCGCCGGTCGCCCGGCGCGTCCGCGCGGGACGCTCCGTCGCCGTGACGGGCCTGGTGCGCCCCGGCGGCGCCGTGCGCCTGCGCGTGGAGCGCCAGACGCGCGGCGGCGGCTGGGTGCGCGTAGCCGAGCTCCCCGCCCGGGTCAGCCGGGGCCGCCTCAGCGCCAAGGCGCTGCTGCGCACCCCGGGCTTCTACCGCCTCACCGCGCGGGCGGGGACCGCGGCGAAGCCCGTCGTGGCCCCGGCCGTCTACGTGCGCGCGGTGCGCAACCAGGCCGACGTCAGTCGCGCCTCGGGCGGGGCGCTGCCCACGACGCCCCCGGCACCGCCGGCGGGCGGCGGCACGATGGCCGGCTGACCGCCGCCCCAGCCGGCGCGCTACCCCTGCACCGTGATGGTGCCCTTCATGTACGGGTGGAAGAGGCAGACGTAGGCGTAGGTGCCGGGCCGGTCGAAGGTGACCGACTTCGTCTTGCCCTGGTCGATCGTGCCCGTGTCGAACTTCGTGGCGCCCTGGGCGATCGTCGCCGTGTGCGGGGCCTGGTCGAGGTTCTCGAAGGTGACCGTGGCGCCCTGCTTCACCGTGACGGAGTTCGGCGCGTAGAGGAAGTCCTTGATCTTCACCGCGGCCTTGCCGGAGGCCGGCGCCGCGGTGGAGGCGCCGGGCGCGGGCTTGGCCTGCTCCTCGCCGGAGCCGCAGCCGGCGATCAGCGCCGCGGCGGCGAGCAGGGCGGGAGCGAGTGGGGAGAGCCTCATGACCCGTTCTACGTTACGGGGCCTCCGGAGGACGCGTCCCGGCGCTTGGCGAGAACCAGTCTCATCACTGGTAGGTTGACGGCGGTGCTCGACCCGTTCTCCCTGCCGTTCTTCCAGCGTGGCCTCGTCGAGGTGCTCGTGCTCTCCGTCGGCGCGGGCGTGATCGGGACGTGGATCGTGCTGCGCGGCTTCGCGTTCTTCGCCCATGCCGTCGGCACCGCGACGTTTCCCGGCCTCGTGCTCGCGGACGGGCTGGGGATCGCCGCGACGCTCGGCGCCGCCGTGACCGGCGGGCTCGTCGCCGGCGGCGTCGCGCTGCTCGCGCGACGTCAGAACCAGAATCACGACACGCTCACCGGACTCGTGCTGGTCGGCGCGCTCGCGACCGGCGTCGTGCTGGCCTCGGACGTCTTCGAGGCGTCCGGGAACGTCGAGAGCCTGCTCTTCGGCAGCCTCCTGCTCGTCGATCACGGCGACATCGCACTCGCGGCCGGGGCCAGCGCTACCGCCGTCGCGCTCTCCGCGGTGCTCGAGCAGCGCTGGCTCGTGGCCGGCTTCGACCCGGGGAGTGCGCGCGCCCTCGGGGTGCGCGCGGCGCTCACGGACGCGGCGCTGCTCGGCGTGATCGCGCTGCTGGCGGTCAGCGCCCTGGCCACGCTCGGCTCCCTCCTCGCGACGGCGCTGCTCGTCGTCCCCGCCGCCACCACGCGGCTGCTCTGCACGCGCCTGCGCTCCTGGCAACTCGCGACCGTGCTGCTCGTCGCGGCCGAGGGCACGGGCGGGCTGTGGCTCGCGTTGCAGGCCAACGCGCCGCCCGGGGCGGCGATCGCGGTGCTCAGCGGGACCGTCTTCGCGATCACCGCGTTGGCGTGCGCGGTGCCGTGGCCCCGGGCGACGGTGGTCCGATGACCCTCCTGGAGGCCGACGGCGTCGCGGTGGGCTACGGCGGTCCGCCGGTGCTGAGCGACGTCACGTTCACCGTCGCCGGTGGAGACCGCGTGGCCGTCCTCGGTCCGAACGGCGGGGGAAAAACTACGCTGTTCCGGAGCATTCTCGGTGAGCTGACACCGGATCGCGGTTCCCTTCAGGTGCACGGACGCTGCGCGGTCGTGCCGCAGACGGAGCGCTCGCGACTCGACTTTCCCGTCAGCGCGCTCGACGTCGCGGTGATGGGGGCCGTCTCCCGGCTGGCGTGGTGGCGGCGACCGGGCCGCCCGGAGCGCGCGGCGGGGACGGAGGCTCTGGCCCGCGTCGGCCTCGCCGAGCACGCGGATCGCACGTTCGGGGACCTCTCGGGCGGCCAGCGCCAGCGGGTGCTCGTCGCCCGCGCGCTCGTCCAGAACGCGCCCCTTGTGCTCCTCGACGAGCCCTTCACGGGGCTCGACGCCGCGAGCGCCGACCAGCTCGAGGGCCTCCTCACCGAGCTCGCCGCCGAGGGTCGCGCGCTGCTCATCGCCACTCACGACGTCGCGCAGGCCGGCCACTGGGACCGCGTCTTGTGCCTCAACCGCCGGCAGATCGCGTTCGGCGCGCCCGCCGCGACCCTCACCCGCCCCGTCCTCGAGGCGACCTACGGCGCGGACATCGTCGCCTTCGACTGCCCCGAGCACGGCCACGAGCGCGCGATCCTGCCCGCCCACCACCATCATTAGTTGTGCTGCACTGGCTCGCGGACCCGTGGACCCAGGCGATCGGCCGGCGCGCGCTGCTCGAGGTCGTGCTGCTCGGGGTCGCCGGGGGCGCGCTCGGCTGCTGGCTGGTGTTCTACGACCTCGCCTACTCGGCCGAGTCGCTGGCTCACGCGCTGCTGCCCGGGCTGGTGACCGCCGCGCTGCTCGGGCTGCCGCTCCTGCTGGGAGGCGCGGCCGGGCTCCTCGTCGGCGCCGCGGGCGTGGCGCTCGCAGGCCGGGTCAAGGGGGTCGGGCGCGACACGGCCGTCGCCGTGGTCGTCACGACGCTCTTCGGCCTCGGCGTGCTCCTCGCCCTCTCCGCGGAGACCCCGGCGGGGCTCCAAGGGCTGCTGTTCGGTGACGTGCTCGGCGTGAGCGACACGGACCTCGCGCTCGCCGCGGGGCTCGGGGTCGTGCTCGTCGCCGCGCTGCGCCTGCTGCATCAGCGGTTGCTCGTCGTCGGGTTCGACCGCACGAGCGCCGCGGGCCTCGGCGTCCGCCCCTTCACGGTCGACGCGGCGCTGCTCGTGCTGCTCGCGGGCGCCCTGCTCGTCGCGGTGCAGGGCCTCGGGAACCTCCTGGTCGTGGCGGTGCTGATCGCTCCCGCCTCGGCGGCACGGCTGCTCACGGCCCGCATGCTCCCGATGCTCGTCCTCTCCGCAGCTCTCGCGGTGCTCGCGGGCGTGGCGGGGATCTACCTCAGCTACCACGCGGGCACCGCTGCGGGCGCGTCGATCGCGCTCGCGCTGGTGGCCGGCTACGGCGTCGCCGCGCTCGCGCGTTCGCTCTTCGCGCGCTGAGCGCCGACCCGCCTGCCCGGGTTCGCCGTCAGGCGAGGTGATCGTCGTGCAGCGGCTCATCTGCGCGCAGCGCGCGGCGCAGGCGCCTCCCGACGATGCTTCCCATGCGCGCCGGCGCGAGCGCGTCGCCGGGCTTCTTGGCGGCGAGATCCTCGGCCGCGAGCACGTGCCCGACAGGCAGCGGGTGGCGCGCGACGAGCGAGCGGCCGAAGAGTGCACGCATCGGCTCGAGCTCGATCGCAGCGGCGTCCTTGTCGACCGGCGCCGCCAGCGCCGCGTCGATGAAGCGGACACCGTCGACGAGCATCGCCAGCTCGTCGCTCGTCACCGACGCCGGGACGTCGGGGCCGAACATCCGGCGGCTGAGGGTCACGTGCACCTCGAGCACGCGCGCTCCGAGCGCGAGCGCGGCCAGCGACGGGAAGATCGTCCCCGAGTGGTCCGACAGACCGGTCGCGCAGCCGTAGCGCTGGGCCAGCTCGGCGAGGACGTTCAGCCCGAGTCGCGCCGGCGCGACGGGATACGCGGACGTGCACTGGAGAACAGCCAGCGGGCCGGCACCCGCGCCGCGCAGCCGCTCGACGGCGCCGTCGAGCTCGGCCCAGCCGCTCATCCCGCTCGACAGGAGCACGGGCTGGCCCGTCCGCGCGACCGCGTCGAGCAGCGCCGGGTTAGCGACCTCGCCGGACGCGATCTTCCAGGCGGCGACGCCGACGCGCTCCAGCAGCTCCACGGCCTCGAGCGAGAACGGGGAGCTGAGGAACGCGAGCCCGCGCTGCTCGGCGTGGTGCCGCAGCCCGTCCCACGCCTCCGCGCTGAACTCCATCCGCTTCCAGTATTCGTGGCGGGTCGCGTCCTCGTAGCTGAAGTTGACCCGCCAGGGCTCGTCGATGCGGCTCTCGGCCGCGGCGATGTGCGTCTGGAACTTCACGGCGTCGGCGCCCGCGTCGGCGATCGCGTCCACGAACGCGTGCGCCGTCCCGAGACTGCCGTCGTGCGCTTGGGCCACCTCGCCGATCACGACGGCGCCGCTGTCAAAGTCGAGCGCGGTCACCGACGCAGTCTCGCACCGGGCGTCATGCTGTCGCCGCCGTGCCCGCAACGACGCCCGCCGAACGGATCGCCGCACTCGCCTACGACTGCGCGGCGGAGCCGAAGGAGGACCCGTCGGCCTGCAACCTGTGCGGTGCGAGCGGGTGCGCCGAGACGCTCGCACGGCGCGACCGCTACGGCTACCCCGCCACGCTCGTGGCCTGCCGGCGCTGCGGGCTGGCCTACCTTGCGCCGCGCCTCACCGCGGCCTCTTACGCGGACTTCTACGCCGGCGTCTACCGGCCGC
This sequence comes from Solirubrobacterales bacterium, assembly GCA_038321325.1. Lineage (GTDB taxonomy): Bacteria > Actinomycetota > Thermoleophilia > Solirubrobacterales > Solirubrobacteraceae > Paraconexibacter. The sequence goes on along the minus strand of JBBQEV010000061.1, from coordinate 15,360 downwards.
TCGTGTCAGCCCACCACGGCCGGCGCATCGACGCCGAGACGGTCCAGCACGAGCAGCGTGACTACGCCGCTGCCCTAGCCGCCTTCCTCCTCCCGCGGCTGGCGTCCCCGCCCGCCTCGATCCTCGACGTCGGTGGCTCGACGGGAGCGGTGGCCGCCGTGCTGGCCGCGCAGACCGGCGCTCGCGCGACGGTCCTCGATCCCGCCCCGGACGAGCTCGCGGTCGCGCGGGCGGCGGGGATGGAGACGATCGACGGGCTCGCCGAGGACTTCGATCCGGCGGGTCGCCAGTGGGATCTCGTGCTCCTGTGCCAGACCATCGACCATCTGCTCGACGTCCGCGCGACGCTCGACGCCCTGCGCCGGATGACGGCCGACGGCGGCCGCGCGTTCATCGACATGCTCGACGCCCACCTCATGCTGAGGCGGACCGGGAGCATCGAGCGCGTCGCCAAGATCGACCACCCGTACTCCCTGACGCGCGCCACCGTCGCCGCCTACTTCACGCTTGCGGGCTTCACGATCGTCGGGGAGCGCACGACCGCCGACGGGCACCGCGGCTTCGTGCTCGCGCCGGGGGCGAGCCTCGAACCGGACTGGCCGCGCCTCGAGAGCGGCGCGGCGGAGTTCCTCGCGCGTGTCCGGGCCGCGGGAACCGCATAGCTCGCGCCTTATCGATAGAGCAGAATCTTTAGCCGTACGGAATTTGGCTATCAATTAGGGTGCGCGCCCGGGGCCGATGCACATGAACAACCGAGCGATTCCCGCCCCGCGCAAGGTCTGCGTCGTCGTCGCCAGCCGCGCGAACCTCGCGCGGATCACGACTGTGCTCGAGGCGGTGCGCGCGCACCCCGCTCTCGAGCTGCAGGTCGTCGCGGCGGCGTCAGCGCTGCTCGAGGGCTTCGGCAGCGCGGTCGACGTCCTCGAGGAGGCCGGCTTCACGCCCGACGCGAAGATCCGGTTCATCATCGAAGGCCAGACGCCAGCGACGATGGCGAAGTCGACCGGTCTGGGCCTGCTCGAGCTGCCAACCGCTTTCGAGCGCCTCGAGCCCAACTTCGTCGTGACGGTCGCCGACCGCTTCGAGACGATCGCCACCGCGATCGCCGCCGCCTACATGAACATCCCCGTTGCCCACACCCAGGGCGGCGAGGTGTCGGGCTCGATCGACGAGAGCGTCCGCCATGCGGTCACCAAGCTCTCCCACGTCCACTTCCCCGCGACCGAGCTCAGCGCGCGGCGGCTCGTCGCGATGGGCGAGGACCCGCAGTACGTATTCAACGTGGGGTGCCCGTCGATCGACCTCGCGGCCCGGACCGTCCCCGGGTCTTGCCGGGACGCGTTGCCCGAGCATCGCGGCGACGGCCGGCCGATCGACCCGAACGCGCCGTTCCTGCTCGTGTTGCAGCACGCCGTCACCACCGAGTACGGGTCGAGCGCCAAACAGATCGACGCCACGCTGCAGGCAGTCTCGTCGCTGGGTGTGCAGGCGCTCGTGTTCTGGCCCAACGTCGACGCCGGCAGCCACGAGGTCTCGGAGGGCATCCGCGAGTTCCGCGAGCGCGGCCTTGGCGACCGCTGCCAGTTCTTTCGCAACGTGCCGGCCGACGACTTCCTGCGGCTGATGGCACACTGCGCCTGCATGATCGGCAACTCGTCGGCGGCGCTGCGCGAGGGCGCGTTCCTCGGGACGCCGGCCGTGAGCATCGGCACGCGCCCAGCAGGACCGCGAGTGCGGCCCGAACGTCGTCTTCACCTCGCAGGAGCCGGACGCGATCGTCGCTGCGGTCCGCTCCCAGGTCGCCCGCGGGCGCTACCCGCGCAGCGAGCTGTTCGGCCACGGAACCTCAGGCCGTGAGATCGCCGACGTGCTCGCGACGGTCGACCCACCGGTGCAGAAACGACTCCACTACGACCCGGCGGCGCTGCTGGCCAGCGCGGACGCCAGCAACCATGAGACGAGGCAGACATGACGACGATCGCGATCAACCTGACCCAGCCGGAGGAGGAGCTCGGCGACATCCCCGCCCGGCTACGCGCCGAGGGACTTGAGCTCCGCTTCGGCTCGGGCCGCCGGTCGAACTCGGTGGACGACGTGATCGCGAGCCTGGAGGGCTGCACGGCGGTGATCGCCGGTCAGGAGCCGTACACCGCCGAGGTGTTCGACGCCTGTCCTCAGCTGCGGCTCGTCGTGCGCTTCGGAGTCGGCTTCGATGCCGTCGACGTCGCCGCCGCGACCGAGCGCGGCGTCCTCGTCTCGACGATCCCCGGCACGACCGACTGGGGCGTCGCCGATCACGCGCTCGGGCTCATGATCGACCTGGCCCACGGGATCTCGCGCTCCGATCGGGCGATGCGGGGGGGCGAGTGGCAGCCGCGCCGCGGCGTCGACGTCTGGCAGGCGACGCTCGGCGTCATCGGGCTCGGGCGGATTGGCAGGGCCGTCGCTGAGCGCGCGTTCGGCTTCGACATGCGCGTGATCGCCCACGAGCCCTACCCCGACATGGCGTTCGTCGAGAAGCGCTCGATCGAACTGCTCGCGATCGACGACGTCCTGGCGCAGAGCGACTTCGTGACGCTGCACCTGCCGTCGATGCCCGAGACCGAGCGGATCATCGACGCGGGGAAGCTCGCCCTCATGAAGCCGACCGCCTACCTCGTCAACACGGCGCGCGGCAACCTGGTCGACGAGGACGCGGTCTACGAGGCGCTGAAGTCGGGCCGGATCGCCGGCGCCGGGCTCGACGCTTGGACAGACGAGCCGATGACCGACCCGCGCTGGGCGGAGCTCGACAACGTCGTCCTCACCCCGCACGCCGCCCCGAACACGATCGGCGTCTGGGAGGCCAGCGCGACAATGGCGGTCGACATCGTGCTGATGGTCCTCGCCGGCGAGCAACCGGGACAGCTGCTCAACGCCGAGGCCTGGGAGGGCAGGCGCGCCGATGACGCGGGCTGATCCGGTCGCGAAGTCAGCGGCCGTCGGCCTCGGCTACGTCAGCCTTCCCTCGCCGTCGTGTTCGCCGAGGCCGACAACGCCGCACAGCTGTCGTACACGCAGACGCTCAGCAGCCCCGCAGGCGGCTGACACCCCTTATCTCGCAACTCGCCTTTTCGACCTCAGGAGAATCGCATGACCGATGAGCACGCCGACGACCAAGAGCACGGCCTGATGGGAGCGCTACTGGCACCGCTGCGCGCTCCGCAGCGCATGGTCACCGACATCGAGAAGATCGCTTCGGCGCTGGTGTCGGTAGGCGACCGTCTGGCCTCCGTCGACAAGAGCGCCGGTGTTCTCGTCAGCTCGGTTGGCGCGCTGCAGGCGCCGGTGGAGCAGATCGATCGCAAGATCACCAAGCTGCACAAGGAGCTCGTGCAGGTCATCACGCAGCGCATGAACGCGTTGCAGGAACCGCTGGATAGCGTCGATCTCAAGGTCACCGAGCTGGCGACGCTCGAGCAGGTCATCAAGGAGCGGATGCTCGCGTTGCAGGAACCGCTTGACCGCGTCGATCTCAAGGTCACCGAACTCTCGACGATCGAGCAAGCCATAACCGAGCGCATGGACGCGATCGACAGCGATCTCAACGCGCGCATGTTGAAGGTCGAACAGGAGGTCCACGCTCTGCATCCGCCGATCGGTCAGATGGCCGCTGACGTCGCCAAGGTGGTAACGCTGCTGCCCAACCCCGAAGACAGCGCGCTGACACGGCTGAAGGACACGTTCACGTCGGGCGATTAGACGCAACCCGTCGTGCGCGATCCTGCTCTTACACCGGGATGTAGCGTTCCGCCGTCGACGGGCTCGCGCGTACAGAGCAGGCCGGCGACGCCGCTACGAGCGGGCGCCCGGCTGGCGGCAGTCCGCGCACGAGCCGTGCAGCACGATGTCGTGCCCGGCGACGTCGAAGGCGACGCGCCGCGCGACCCGGTCGATCGTGTGCTCGAGCTCGTCGTCCTCGAACGGGATGACCTCGCCGCAGTCGCCGCAGACGAGGTGGTGGTGATGGTGGGCGCCGTGCGGGTGGAGCGCCTCGTAGCGCGAGATGCCCTGGCCGACTTCGATGCGCGCGACGAGCTTGAGCTGCTCGAGCTCGTCGAGGACGCGGTAGACACTCGCCCGCGCGACCTGCCGCGCGGAGCTGCGCAGCGCCTCCTCGATCTCCAGGGCGGAGAGCGCGCAGGGCTGGCTTGCGAGCAGGTAGATGACGGCCTGGCGGGCGCCTCCGCGGCGGTAGCCTGCGTCGGCGAGGCGCCCGGCCGCGCGCTGCGCCCAGTCGCCCGAGGCCGTCCCGGCCCAGGCGCTCAGGGCGGCCGGGGCGACGGGCAGGGGTTGCGGGGGCGGCACGCCGTGGATGCTAGCCGCGGGCAGGTTCTCCGAGCGCGGATCGGCTGCAAGCGGCGCTGCCGACGGAGGAGCTTCGCGCCCCGGAGCGAACGGCGCTGCATGCGCAACCGCCACCTGTACGCCGCGCTCACCGCCTTCGCCGAGGAGGCCGCCTGGCAGCTGGCCTCCGACGTGGCCGACGGCCACGAGCTCGGCTTCGAGGTCGAGCAGGCGCCCCCGCCGCGCGGCGGCCGGACCAAGAAGCAGCGCCAGAGCGGCGCGTTCTACTGCTACCGCCCGCTCACCGCGGAGTTCATCGACGCTCGGGGCAGCGTCGTCGGCGAGCTGCCGACCTACCTTCCGGCGGTCCACGCGCTGGCCCAGACCGGCGGCCTGGACGCCTACCTCGACGCGCACGTCGCCCACGGCGGCATCCCGATGGCGCCGCGCGAGCGCGCGGAGCTGGCGCTGCGCGCCTTCCTGGGGCGCGTCTTCTCGGAGTCCGCGGACTTCGTGCTCGACACCGGGCGCCTCGAGGCGGCCTACGCCGAGCTGGAGGCCGTGGTGACCGAGGGCCGCACGGAGACCGTCGTCGTCGCGCCGGTGCTCGGGCTCCAGCTCGCCTCCGCGGAGGTCGCGATGGGCGACGGCCTCGTGCTGATCCGCGGCGAGGTGCTCGAGGACGCGCCCGTCGACGCGGTGTGGCCGCGGGGCACCGGGCTGCCCGGCCGTGCGGCGGTCCTCGCGGTCCTGCGCAGCGAGGCCCCGGCGGGGGAGGCGGCGTCGCTCGAGCCCGCCCGGGTGAAGCTCGCCCGCCTGCTCACCGCGCTGAGGCTCTTCGACGAGGCGCCCGTGTGCGTCGGGCCGTCGGCGTGGACGCGGATCGCGGGCGGCCCGTGGACGACGCTCGCGCTCGGCCTCGACGGCTTCGCTCCCGGCGCCGACGCCCCGGTGTGCCTGATCGCCGAGCCCGAGGAGGACGAGCTGCGCGCGTTCTGCAACCTCGTCTCCCGCCGCCTGCCGCGCGCGGGCGAGCTCGCCTGGGCGCTGCGCCGCTTCGAGCTCGGCTGCGCGCGCCCGCGGCCGGCCGAGGCGCTCACCGATCACCTGCTCGCCCTCCGCGCGCTGCTCGAGCCCGGGGGGACCGAGCCCGGCCTGCTCGCGGCGCGCGTCGCGGCGCTGTGCTCCGAGCCGGTCGAGCGTGCCGCCCACGCGGCCCGTCTCCTCCACACCGCGGGCCTCGAGCGGTCGCTGGTGGCCGGGGTGGGGCTGCCGGAGGCCGAGGTGCTCGCCGACCTCGCCGACGAGCTCGCCGCGGACTGCCGCGCGATCCTCCGCGACGTCCTCTGCGGCCACCTCGCCCCGGAGGTGCGCGCCACCGCCGACCGGCTGCTCGAGGCGCAGGCGACGGGCGAGGAGCCGGCACTGCGCTGAGTCCCGCGCTGACGCCGGCGGGTCCCTGACCGGACGATTCCCAACGTTTCGGCGCGTCCGCCGGAGGCACGTTGCTCGGCTGAGCGCCGGGGAACGTGCGGCGCGTCAGCGTTTCTCCTGCTGCACCCGTTCGCAGATCGCGGCGACGAACTCGTCGAAGGAGAGGCCGCCGAAGTCCGCGGCCAGAGGAGCCGGGCCGGTCTCGGTCAGGCCGGGGAGGGTGTTGATCTCCAGGACGTAGGCGACGTCGCCGGTCAGCCGCATGTCGACGCGGGCGAAGTCCCGGCAGCCCGCGACGCGGTACGCGCGCTCGGCGACCTCCTTGACGTGTTGCGCGACCGCCGGGGAGAGCTCCGCGCGCACGACCTGCGCGCTCCCGACGGTGTAGTGCGCCGCGTAGCTGTAGATCTCGTCCTCGAACAGCAGCTCGACGGTGGGCAGCGTCCGCGGCTCCAGGCGCGAGCCGAGCACGGTCACCGCGAGCTCGCGGCCCGGCATGAACTCCTCGAGGATGACCCGGTCGTCGTAGCTCATCGCCTCCAGGACGGCGGAGCGCAGCGCGTTGTCCTCGCGCACGACGCTGATCCCCAGCGAGGAGCCCTGCCGTGCGGGCTTGACGACGACGCCGCCCGGGAACTGCCGGAGCACCGCGTCGAGCGCGCCCGCCGCGCCGTAGTCCGCGAAGGCCTGCTTGGTGAAGGAGTGCCACGGGGGCGTCGGCACGTCGGCCAGGGAGCACACGGACTTGAACAGGTGCTTGTCGAGGCAGAGTGCGGAGGCCACGGCGTCCGAGCCGGTGTAGGCGAGGTCGAGGAGCTCGAGGAGGTCCTGCACCGTGCCGTCCTCGCCGCCGATCCCGTGCATCGCCATGAAGACCCACTCCGGAGGCGACGCGACGACGCGCTCGACGAGCGTCGCGTCGACGTCGACGACCTCGACCTCGTGCCCGGCGCGCTCCAGCGCGCGGGCCGCCCGGCGCCCGGAGTCCAGGCTGATCGAGCGCTCGAGCGAGCGACCGCCGCAGGCGACCATGACGGTCATGCGCCGATGTGCCGCTTCAGCAGTGCCGACTCGAACGCCCGGACGGTCGAGCGCTCCTCCTGCTGCTCGGCCACGGCGATCTCGATGAGCCGCTCGACGAGCAGGTCGAACGTCATGCCGTCGGGCTCGAAGAGGTAGAACGCGAACGAGCCCGGGACGGTGTTGGGCTCGTTGATCACGAAGCGCGCGCCGTCGTCGAGGACGAAGAAGTCGTAGCGGACGACGCCCGAGAGCCGCAGCGCGGCGTGGGCCCCGGCCGCGAGCGCCTTGACCCGGTCGCGCCACTCCGCCGGGACGTCGGCGGGGATCACCCGGCCCTGCGTGGCCATCCCCGCGTCCTTGCCGGTGGCGCCCTTGGCGCCCTTGCCCTTCGCGCCGGAGAGGTACTTGTCCTCGAAGGAGAGGCCGGCCTCGCCGCCGATCGGCCGCTCGACCTCGGAGACGAGCGGCGCCTCGCCGACGCGGCCGAGCACCGCGACGTTGAGCTCGGTGGCCCCAGCCGCGAACGGCTCCACGATGACCTGGCGGTCGAGCTCGAGCGCGAGCTGCAGCGCGTCGGTCAGCTCGTCGTCGTCGCGGCAGCGCGCGACGCCGATCGACGACCCCAGCGTCGCCGGCTTGACGACCACGTCGGTCGTGATCTCGCCGCGGATCCGCGCGACGACGGCCTCCTCGTCGGCCTCCCACGCCGCGCGCTCGACGCGCACGTGGGGCAGGACGTCGAAGCCCGCGTCGCGCAGGACGGCCTTGCTCAGGTGCTTGTCCATCGTCACGGCGGCGGCCGCGACCCCCCGGCCCACGTGGGGGACCCGCGCGAGCTCGAGCGCGCCGAGCAGGGCGCCGTCCTCGCCGCCGGTCCCGTGGATCGCGTTGATGACCACGTCGAGCCGGAGCTCCTGGTCCTTCCCGAAGCGTCCGGACGCGGGCATCACGAGCGGCACGGAACGCCCGAGCCGCAGCTCGACCGGCCGGGCGCCCGTGGGCGGCTGCGCGGCGAACGAGCTGACCTCGAGCAGCGACGGTCCCGTCCACCACCGCCCGTCCGTCGCCACGTAGATCGGCACGACGTCGTGGCGCTCGCCGGCCACGGCCATGACCTGCTGGGCGGTGATGATCGAGACGTCGTGCTCGACGGACGGGCCGCCGAACACCACGCCCACGCTCCGGCGGGGCGTCGTCAACGCGCGAGGCGGGTCGAGGGCGGCGGCACGACCGAGAGCTTAGGCGGGATCGTGGCCGGAACGGCGGAGGTGCGAGTATGCGGCCGGTGCATGGAGCGGTTGCAGCGCAGCGCCTGGACGTCGACGGGACGTCGGTGCGGATCGTCCACCGCCCGGCGGAGCCCGCCACCGCCCATCCGCCGGTCGTGATCCTCCACGGGTGGGGTGCCTCGATCGAGGCGATCGCGCCGATCGTGCAGGGGCTGGCCGGGCGCGCGGAGCTCCTCGCCGTGGAGCTCCCCGGGTTCGGGGAGTCCGACCCGCCGCCGACGGGGTGGTCGGTGGCCGACTACGGGCGCTTCGTGCTGCGCGCGTGCGACGCGGTCGGCATCGACCGCTTCAGCGTGGTCGGGCACAGCAACGGCGCGCGCATCGCCATCGTGCTCGGCGCGACGGTCCCGGAGCGGATCGACCGCATGGTGCTGACCGGCGCCGCGGGCATCAAGCCGCGCCGCACGGCCAAGTACTACACGCGCGTCGGGATCGCCAAGGCCGGACGGGTCGTCGGCGCGGCCGGTGGTGCTCCCGGGCGCCGCGTCCAGGAGCGGATGCGCCGGCGCGTCGCCTCGACCGACTGGCTCGAGGCGACGGGGACGATGCGCGAGACGTTCCGGCTGGTGATCGGCGAGGACCTGACGCCGCTCCTGCCGCAGGTCCGCGCCTCGACGCTGCTCATCTGGGGCGACGCGGACGCCGAGACGCCGCCGTGGATGGGCGAGCGGATGGAGAGCGCGATGCCGGACGCCGGGCTCGTCGTGCTGAAGGGCGGTCACTACGTGTACGCGGAGCGCTCGGGCGAGTTCAACGCGATCGTGGCGCACTTCCTCGTCGAGCGCTGAGCGATGCTCGCCGCCGGCCTCGTCCTCGCGCTCGGCGTCGCCTGCGCAGCCGGTGCGCGGGCGCACCGGCTGCTGCACATCCTCCAGCAGGAGCACTACGAGAACGCGCGGCTCCGCGTCTGGCTGGGCCGCGACGTGACGCGCTACGAGCCCGTGTCCGGCGCCGTCGCGCTCGGCGCCGGCGCGGCGGTCCAGGCCGTCGGGGTCGCGAGCGGCGTCGGCGCGACGGTCCTGGCCGCGGTCGCCGTGCTCGCCGCCGCCGGGTACCTGCGCGCCACCTGGCGGCGCCCGCAGGTCAAGGCGCTCGTCTTCACGGCTCGCGCGAAGCGCATCTACGGGTCGGCGGTCCTCGCGCCCGCGGTGGTGGCGTTCGTCCTCGCCGCGGCGGTCCCGGACGCAGCTCCGCTCGTCGACGGGGTCCTGGCCGCGGCGGTGATCTGGGGCGGCGGGTGGCTCGTCGGCGGCGCCAACGCGGCGCTCGTCCCCTACCAGCGCTTCGAGAACGGCCGCTACGCCGCCGCGGCGCGCAGCCGCCTGGAGCGCGTTGCGCCGGTGGTGGTCGGCATCTCGGGCTCGTTCGGCAAGACGACCACGAAGGCCTGCGTCGCCGCGGCGGTGGAGCCGCTCGGCCCGGCGCTTCCGACGCCCGCGTCCTTCAACAGCTACCTCGGCGTGGTACGGGCGATCAACGAGGGGCTCGAGCCGCACCACCACACGTTCGTGGCTGAGCTCGGGGCCTACCGGATCGGGGACATCGCCGAGCTCTGCGCGCTGGTGACGCCGACGGTCGGGGTGCTCGTGAGCCTCGGGCCCGCTCACCTGGAGCGCTTCGGCTCGATGGAGGCGATCGAGCAGGCCGAGGGCGAGGTCGCCGACGCCCTGCCCGCCGACGGCCTGTTCGTCACCAGCGCCGACGACGAGCGCTGCCTCCGCGTGGCCGACACGCGCGCCGGCTGCCCGTGCCTGCTGTTCAGCCTGGCCGAGCATCCCCGGGCGGACCTGTGGGCCGAGGAGATCGAGGTCTCGGCCGGCGGGACGAGCTTCACGCTGCGCCGGCGCGGGTCGGCGGCGCCGGTACGTTTTCGGACCCGGCTGCTCGGCGCGCACAACGTCGCCAACGTCCTCGCGGCGGTCGCCGTCGGCGGCCACCTGGGGGTGGCCGACCAGATCATCGCCCGGACCGTGCGCCGTGTCCCGCCGCCGAAGCACCGCCTCGAGCCGATCCTCAACGAGGCCGCGGGCGTCGTCGTGATCGACGACTCCTACAACGCCAACCCCGTCGGCGCCGCGGCGGCGCTCGACGTGCTCGCCGCGCACGCCGCCGGGCGCCGGATTCTCGTGACGCCCGGCATGGTCGAGCTCGGGCCGCGGGCCACGGAGGAGAACCGGCTGCTCGGCGTCAAGGCCGCGGCGGTGTGCGACCTCTGCGTCCTGAGCGGCCCCCTCGCGGCGGACATCGCGGCGGGGCTTCGGGACGCGGGCTTCCCCTCCGCCCAGATCCATGTCGTCAGCGACGGGCCGGCCGCGCACGCCGTCGTCGCCGAGCTCAGCCGTCGCGGCGACGTGTTCCTCTTCGAGAACGACCTTCCCGACGTGTACGGCTGATCGTCGCGGTCGGCTCCGTGGCGGTGGCGCGGGGCCGCCGTCTTCGAGGTTGATCCCGCTCAGCGGGACGAACCTCGAAAGGTGCGCGGGGCGGTCGCGCACGAGCGCCGCGCCCGTCCCCGTTCAGAACAGGTGACCCTGCACCGCGACGAGCCCCGCGACGTCGTGGACGTCGGCGTCCAGGAGCGGCACGAGGGTCGGCTCGCGCTCGTCGAGCTCCGCGCGCAGGCGGGCGATCGCGGCGGCGTCGCGCTCCGCGAGCACCTGGGCGTCGGCGACCGTGCGGGCCACCTTCCGAGCCAGCGACGCGCCGAGCGCCTCGGAGAGGTCGGCGGCGACGGTGCCGGGATCGAGCGGCTCGGGCTCGGCGACCCCCGCCTCGACGCGGTTGACGACCAGCCCGCCGAACGGCATCCCCGCCTCGCGCAGCTTCCCGCGGAAGAAGATCGCCTCGTCCACCGCCTCCTTCTGCGGCGAGGTGACGATCACGAACGTCGTGGCGGGGTCGGCGAGCAGGGCCTTGACGCCCTCCGCGCGCTCCGCGAAGCCGTCGACGACGCCGCCCAGCGAGCGGAAGAAGACGCTGAGGTCGCGCAGCAGGTCGACGCCGGTCAGGCGCTTCATCACCGAGAACACGACGCCGGTGCCCCGGCCGACGACCTTCGCCGCCAGGCCCGTCGGCGCGAGGAACAGCTTGAGCGCGCGGCCCTGGAAGAACGCGGTGAGGCGGTCGGGGGCGTCGAGGAAGTCGAGGGCGTTGCGCGACGGCGGGGTGTCGAGCACGAGCACGTCGAAGCCGCCCTCGCGGTGGAGGTCGTACAGCCGCGCGATGGCGGTGAACTCCTGGGAGCCCGCGACGGCGCCGCTCAGCTCCTGATAGATGCGGTTGCCGAGGATGTCGTCGCGCGTCCGCGCGTCGGGGGCGAGGCGCTCGATCAGCCCGTCGAACGTCGCCTTGGCGTCGAGCTGCATCGCCCACAGCTCACCCTCGACCTCGACGCCCTCCGCGGCGAGGCGCTCCGCCGCGACTCGGCGCGGCTCGTTGCCGAGCTCCTCCATCCCGAGCGCGTTGGCCAGGCGCTTGGCGGGGTCGATCGTGATGACCGCGACACGCTGACCCGCGGCGGCCAGGCCGAGCGCGAGCGCGGCGGAGCACGTCGTCTTGCCGACCCCGCCCGAGCCCGCGACGATGACGACGCTCTTGCCCTCCAGGCGCGCGGCGACGCTCACCGCAGGCGACCGGCGAGCTGCTCGAGGTCGGCCGCGCCCATCGCGTGGCGGACGAGGTACGGCAGCGTGGTCAGCGCCACCTCGCCGCCCAGCCCGCGGCGCAGCCGGGCGGCCTGCGCGCGCTGGGCCCGCGCGCGGCGATGGTGGGCGCGTGCGACGCCGACGGCGCGGGTGCGCGCGGCGGCATCGAGTGTGCCGGCGTCCGGCGGGGCGGCGTTCAGCGCGGCGGCGTCGAGCGCGCCGGCCTCCGCCGCGGTGAAGCGATCCGGGAGCATCGCGTTGACGACGACGAGGTCGAGGTCGAGCCCGAGGCCGTCGCGCAGCGTCTCGCGGAGCGCGAGGGCCTCGTTGACCGCCAGCTCCTCCGCGGCGGCGACCGCGACGACGCCGGTCCGGGTGCGGTCGGTCAGCATCGCGTGGATCGTACGGCCGTGCCGGGCGATCGGACCGACCTGCGCGGCGTCGGCGAACGTCCCGGGCGCCCGGAGCAGCGCGAGGCCGTGGCCCGTGGCCGGCGCGTCGAGCACCACGAGGTCGTAGGGGGTGGCGCCCGGCGTGCGCCGCTCGGGCTGCGCGAGCTCCCAGGCCTTGCCCATCGTCAGCAGCTCCCGCAGCCCCGGCGTGGCCGCCGCGAGGTAGGTGAACATGCGCGACCGCACCAGCACCGAGGCCAGCGCGCGTGAGGGCATCTGGTCGGTCAGGTACTCCTCCATCGCGTGCTGCGGGTCGATCGAGACGTGGTGCAGCCCCGGAGCCACCGCGCGCTCCACGAACGGCTGCGAGCCCTCGCCGGTCAGCGTGCGCGCGAGCTCGTCGCGCGCGGCGACCTCGGCGACCACGACCCGCCGCCCGCGCGCCGCGGCGGCCAGCCCGAGCGCCGCGGCCACCGTCGTCTTCCCGGCGCCGCCCTTGCCGGTCACGACGATCAGGTCCTTGGAGAGCAGCGCGTCCACGTCAGCCGGGAGGCTGCGGGTGCTCGCGGAAGGAGAGCACCCGCAGGCCCTGCGGGCCGGCGAGGAAGCGCTCGCCCTGGCCGACGACGCTCCCGCGCACGACCCACGTCTCCTCCCCGTTCACGATCGCCCGGCCGGTCCCGCGGAGCACCACGGAGACCTCCTCGAGGTCGAGGACCGGGAAGGAGTGGCGGCCGGGCGCCACGTCGACGAGCTCGACCCCGGTGCTCACGGCGCCCGCCGGTGCGCCGACCTCGTAGCGCGTGATCGAGGTGAGCCCGTCGACGACCCGCTCGCCCGGGAGCTCGGAGGGGCGCACGACGGCGCCGGGGCGCGAGCGGGCGCGGGGGTCGTCGCGCGGCGCGCCGGTCGCGAAGACCAGGGCCTCGAGGGAGCTCTCGGCGCGGACCGAGCGCTCCGGGTCCTCGGGGCGGCGGACGACGGCCGCGTCGCGGTCGAGCATCCAGACGACCGACTCCCGCTCGTCGGAGTCGAGCTCCAGCGGCGCGCCCGAGCGGATCGTCACACGGCGCAGGCACGCCCAGTCCGCGCCGACGGCGGCGGCCAGGTCGTCGCCCGGTCGGTCGTCCCAGTGGACGACGGTCACCCTTCACCGTCCCAGTAGCCGACCTCCTGCACGCGCAGGACGCGCCCGCCCTTGAAGCCGAGCTTCCGCGTGCGCGGGTAGTGGCAGACGTCGTGCGCGCGCCGCGTCCCGTAGGCGAGGTAGGTCATGCCGCCGGGGCCGCCGACGAGCGCGTGCTCGACCCCGCGGCCGGGCGGCCGCGCGACGAGGCTCCCGGCGCGGAGGGGGAAGCGCTCGATGCCGAGCTCGACCTCGCCGGCGCCGTCGAGGACGACGAACAGCTCCTCCTCGGCGCTGTGCCAGTGCGGCTGGCAGGTCCACTGGCCCTCCTCGACGCGGTCGTGGACCAGACCGGACGTCACCGAGCCCGCGCCGCGCCCGAGGTCGTGCGCGTGCCAGCCGAAGCGCCCCCGCACCTGCGCGTCGACCGGCAGCTCGTCGAGGTTCTTGATCGTGGCGGGCCGCGGGCTGGGCGCCGCGGGGAGCTCGAGCGGCCCCACGGCGGCCTCCAGGGCGAACGGGTTCGGGCCGTCGGCGGGCATCCAGCGCGAACCCATCCACCACGCGCCCGTCCGCGGCAGGTAGGTCATGTGCGTCGGAGAGCCCTCGCCGAAGGCGAGCACCTCGATGCCGTCGGGGCCGGCGACCCAGGAGTGGGCTTCGGCGCCGGCCCGGTGGACGATGACGTCGCCCTTCCGGATCGCGTGGGTCGCGCCGTCCTGCCACGACACGCCGTCGCCGGCCAGGACGAAGAACAGCTCCTCCTCGTCGGCGTGCACGTGAACCGGCATCGCCCGCTCGCCGGGCCCGAGCACGTAGCGCGACAGGCCGATCGCGCTCGTCCCCACGAGCGGCCCGAGCCGGCGGCGCTCGCCCTGGAGCTCCCCGCGGTCGATGCGCCGGGGCACCGCGTCGTCGGTGTGACCGAGGTTCGGGTGAGGTTCCATCCGCCGGCGATGCTAGTCATCACCCACCGCGAGGGAGGAGAACCCCGGGCCTGCGCGAACACCGCGTGCGATCGGTCCGAAACTTCTTTCGACCTTCCGGAGACCCCGTGCCGCCTGCCGCCCCCACCAAGCCCAAGGTCATCGCCTTCGCCAACCAGAAGGGGGGCGTGGCCAAGACGACCACCGCGCTGAACCTCGCGGTCGCGTTCGCCGAGAAGGGGTTCCGCGTCCTGTGCGTCGACATGGACCCCCAGGGCAACCTCACGATGTCGCAGGGCATCGACCCCGACACGCTCGAGATCTCCATGTTCGACGTCCTCGTGCACGACGTGCCGATCCGCAACGTCATCCGCCGCCGCGAGATCGACGTCGCCTGCGCCTCGATCGACCTGGCCGGGGCCGAGATCGCGATGAGCACGAAGATCGGCCGCGAGCGCTGCCTCGACAAGGCGTTCCGCGCGATCCACGCCGACTACGACTTCATCTGCATCGACACCCCGCCGTCGCTCGGCCTGCTGACCATCAACGCGCTCACGGCCGCCGACAAGGTCATCGTCCCCGTCCAGTGCGAGTACCTGTCGATGCGCGGGCTCATCCAGCTCCAGAACACGCTGCAGATGATCCGGGAGAACCTCAACCCGGACATTCAGATCGAGGGCATCCTGCCCACGCTGATGGACACGCGGACCACGCACGCCAAGGAGGCGATCGAGATCCTGGAGGAGAACTTCGGAGATCGCGTCTTCGCGTCGCGGATCCGGAAGACCGTGCGCTTCGCCGAGGCGCCGGTCAAGGGAATGTCGGTACTCAAGTACGATCCGGACGGGACGGCAGCACAGTCCTACCGCGATCTCGCGAAGGAGGTTCTCTCCCATGGCCAGCTCTAAGAAGGATCGCGCCAGCATGCGTGAGGGACCGCTGGCCGCGCTGTTCCGCAAGACCGACGAGGTGATGGAGCAGGAGGAGTCCGCCGCCGCGGGCCGCGCCGGCGCTCCTGTGCCGTCGGACCCGGCGCGCGCCGCCGCCGCCGATCCGCCGCGCGTCGCCGCGCCGCAGGCCCCGGCCGCCGAGGCGCCCGAGGTCGCGCGCCCGCATCCGTCCCTGGCCCCGCAGACCGCGGCGGCCGAGGAGGCCGAGCACCGCGTCCCGACCCCGCAGGAGCGCCTGCGGCACGCCTTC
>JBBQEV010000060.1:0-26237 GCA_038321325.1 Solirubrobacterales bacterium | reverse complement strand
ATCACCGCCGTCGCGACCCACTTCGACGGCGACGACCTCGACGTCCACTTCGCAGCCGGCGGACCCCGCCACCTCCAAACCCACATCGCCGCCGCCGTCGCCGACGAACACTCACCCCGCCGAAGGCGCTAACGCATTACGACGAGGCTTGTGGGCGGCACCACGGAGCCCGCATGGCCGCCGCGACAGTGGCTCATGGAGGACGATGACGAGATCACGCGATGGCTGGGTCTCAGGCCACCGTCGGATCAGTCAGGCGATTGGGCATGCTGAGGGTATGAGCCCAACCATGAAGATGGCCCGCGTCCCCGAGGCAAACGCGCAGTTCGAGCTGGTCGACGTCGACCTCCCGGAGCCCGGGCCCGGCCAGGTCCGCGTCAAGGTCCACGCCTGCGGCGTCTGCCACTCCGACTCCCTGACCGTGATGGGGGCGATGGGCAACGACTTCCCGCGCGCGCCCGGCCACGAGGTCGCGGGCGTCCTCGACGCCGTCGGTGACGGCGTGACCGCCTGGAGCACCGGCGACCGCGTCGGGGTCGGCTGGTTCGGCGGCTGCGACTTCACGTGCGAGGCCTGCCGTCGCGGCGACTTCATCTCCTGCGCGAACGGCCAGGTCCCCGGCATCGCGTACGACGGCGGCTACGCCGAGTACATGGTCGTCCCCGCGGAGGCGCTAGCCCGCATCCCCGACGACCTCTCCGACATCGACGCCGCCCCGCTGCTGTGCGCGGGCATCACGACGTTCAATGCCCTGCGCACCTCGGTCGCCCGGCCGGGTGACCTCGTCGCGATCCTGGGGGTCGGCGGCCTCGGCCACCTCGGCATCCAGTACGCGGCCAAGATGGGCTTCGAGGTGGTCGCGATCGCACGCGGCGAGAAGGGCCCGCTGGCCACGGGGCTCGGCGCGCATCACTACATCGACTCCACCGCGTCCGACGTCGCAGCGGAGCTGACCAAGCTCGGCGGCGCCCAGGTCGTCCTGGCCACGGTCACCGTCCCCGACGCGATGACGGCCGCGCTGGGCGGGATCAAGGCGCGCGGGCAGCTCGTCGTCGTCGGCGCGTCCGCCGAGGCGATGCAGGTCCCGCCCTTCGCCTTGATCCCCGGGTCGACCGCGGTGAAGGGCCACGCGTCCGGCACGTCGCAGGACTCGGAGGACACGCTGCGCTTCTCGGCACTGACCGGCGTGCGGCCCACGATCGAGACGCTGCCGCTGGCCGAGGCCCAAGCCGCCTACGACAAGATGATGAGCGGGGACGCCCGCTTCCGCATGGTGCTGACGATGGTCTGACATTGAGTCGGTTCCGGGCGGCCACCCCTCGTGCCCGCCCCCACCGAGCCGTCGGCCTGCTGCGCCCGCCGCGGTCCGCCGCGGTCCGCCGCGACGAGCGCTAGCCGAGCCCCGGGTTCCGGCTGCGGACGAAGAGGCGGTCGACGCGCACGAGGTCCCTGCCGGGGCGGGTGACGACGACCTTGACCGTGAACGTCTTGCCCGCGTCGAAGCGGCGACCGTTGACGAAGGCCCGGTAGTGCGCTGCACCGGCACGCTTGTCGACGAAGCGGCGCGCCTTCTGGCCGCCGATGGTGATCCTGTGCTTGGAGGCTGTGCGCGTCAGGCGGTACTCGAGGTACGCGCCACCGCTGGTCGCGACGAGGAAGGGCTTGGCCGCGAAGGCCACCTTCCCGCCGGACACCGAGTGGTGCGCGTGAGCGGCCGTCGGCAGGGCGAGCGCGACGACGGCGGCCGTGAGGCAGAACAGGCGGTGAGATCTCATGAGCTCAAGCCTGACCCCGCCGGCGCGACGCCGCATCCGGAGTCCGCCGCTGCCCGACGCGCCTTTCTCGTAGGGCGCAGCCCGCCTCAGCCGCCGCGACGACGGCGACCGTCGGGCCGGTCAGTAGCTCCGGCGGCCGCGTCGCTCGAAGGCGCTGGCCTCGCGGTCGTGGACCGACTCGACACGGTCGTCCTGGGCCGCGTCGCGATCCGCCGCGGACGCGGCGCGCGCGGTGCGGCCGATGTCGCGCTCGTCCTGCCCCGGGGCGTCCTCGAGCAGCTTGTCGCGGGTGTCCTCGCGCAGATCGCGCCGGTCTGCCTCCGCGTCGCGTTCGTCGGCGGCGCGGTCGCGGAACCGGGCGACGCGATCACGCTCGGCGGGGCCTCGCGGTCGCGGGGCGGAGCGTCCGCCCGCCTCGTCCGGTGAGTCTCGGAGGGGCTCGTCCGCGGCGTCGGCGTCCACCGCGCGAGTCTTGCAAACGAACGGAGCCGTTGACAAGGCCACTCAGTGCTGCGATGCGCAAGTATCGGAGCACTCAGCCGCCGCGGTCGGCACGGCTGCTTCGCATCGCCAAGGATCGGCCACTCGTCGGCACGCCGTCGCGCCACGCCGAGGCGCACCGCCACGGCGTATGCTCGGATCGTCAGCGAGCAGCCGTCACAGGAGACCGTCTTGAGGTTCGCCATCCTCGGATCCTTCGAGGTCAGCGACGGCGAACGGAAGGTGGCCCTCGGAGGCTTCAAACAGCGCGCGACATTGGCCGTGCTGGTGCTCGCGCCCAACCGGGTGGTGCCGGTCGATCAGATGGTTCATCAGCTCTGGGGAGAGCATCCGCCCCGCCAGGCGACCGGTTCGCTGCAAGCCTACGTCTCCAACCTACGCCGCGCTCTGGAGCCAGACCGCGCGCCCCGCGAGCCCCCGCGCATCCTGCGTTCCGAGGCAGCGGGCTACCGGCTGGCGATCGATCCCGCCGCCGTCGACGCCGCTCGGTTCGAGCACCTGGCCGCGGCTGGCCGCGCCCATCTTCGCGAGGGCCAGCCGCGGGCGGCCCGCGACGCGCTCGCCGAGTCGCTGGGGCTGTGGCGGGGGCCGGCGCTCGGCGAGTTCCGCGACGAGCCCTTCGCGCGCATCGAGGCGGCCGGGCTGGAGGAGCTGCGCGCCGACGCTCTCGAAGGGCGCGTCGCCGCCGATCTCGCCTTGGGAGAGCACGGCGCGGTCGTGGCCGAACTGCAACGCCTCGTGACCGAGGAGCCGCTGCGCGAGCAGCTCTGGGCCCACCTGATGGTGGCGCTGTACCGGGCGGGTCGGCAGGGCGACGCGCTCGCGGCCTACCGGCAGTGCCGCCAGACGCTGGACGCCGAACTCGGGCTCGAGCCCGGCCCACGTCTGCGAGCGCTCGAAGCCGACGTCCTGCGCCAGGCCTCGTCGCTGGACTGGACGCCGGTGGACACCGGCGGGGACGGTGACGCTTCGCTACCGAGCGGGGCTGCGAGCGCCCCGGCCTCCCTGATCTACCGCGACGGCGCAGGAAGGCTCCACGCCTACCCGCTGCTGCCCGGGAGTGCGCGCATCAGGGTGGGCCGCGAGGCCGACGCGGAGATCTGGCTGTCGTGGGACAGCCGCGTCTCGCGGCTGCACGCCGAGCTCGAGGGCGACGGCGAGCGGTGGACGGTCATCGACGACGGGCTGTCGGCCAACGGCTCCCAGCTCAACGGCGAGCGCATCGAGGGGACGCGTGCGCTCGCCGACGGCGACGAACTGCGCTTCGGCGACACCCTGATGACGTTCCGCCTGCACCGGCACTCCTCCGCCGACCCGACGTTCCTCGGCACGGTGTCCTGAGCGGCCCCGGTGGCCGGGAGTGGGGGTCGGTCTTGGTGTTGGTGTACTTGCCCCGGGCGCTTCACTCCTGGGAGATGAGCACCAGGGTGCGCGCGCGGCGGCGGACCACGTCGAGGGCGATCCGTGCCGTGGCGGGGTCCAGCGCGCCCAAGGGCTCGTCGAGCAGCAGGACGTCGGGATCGGCCAGGAGGGCGCGGGCGAGCTGCACGCGCGCCCGCTCGCCCTGGGACAGCTGCCAGCCGGTCTCCCCGACGTGCTGTGAGATCCCTGCGGGCATGCGCTCCAGGAGCGGCCCCAGCTCGAGCTCGTGGCAGATCTCGGTGGCGTCGCGCAGATCCTCCTCCGTGGGGGGCCAGCCGCGGCCGAGCAGGAGGTTGAAGGCCAACGGAGCCAGCAGCACGTGGTTGTCGTTGTGCTGGGGCAGCAGCTGGACGTGCGAACGCCACGAGGCCGCCGCGGGCGTCAGCGCGCGACCGTCATAGGCGAGCGTGCCGGCGCTCGCGGGCAGCAGCCCGGCCAGCGCCGCCGCCAGCGTCGACTTGCCCGCCCCGGAGGCGCCCGTGAGGATCACCCGCTCGCCCGGCGCCAGCGTGACGTCGACGGCGTGGAGCACGCGGTGTCCGTCGCGGTCGACCGCGAGCCCCTGGGCGGTGAGTCCCGGGGTCGTCGGCGGCCCGTCCGTCGGGCTTCCCGGGGGACCGGCGGGTGCGACGGGACCGAGGGGAGCAGCGGCCGGTCGCGCGGGCGGATCGGCCGCGGGATCGGCGGCCGGGCCGGCGCCCCGAGCAGCGGCGAGGATCGGCTTCAGCGATCGCGCGGCCAGCAGCGCCGTGATGAGCGCGTCGGTGGCGGCCGCCACGCCGCCCATGGCCTGCGCCGCGAGCAGCACACCACCGAGGGCCGTCGCGAGCTCGCCGGTGGAGGCGTCGCGGGCCGCGAGCGCCAGGCCGAGCAGGCCCGCGACGAGCGCGGCGCGCGGGAGCGCACCGGCGAGCAGGGCCAGCGGCCGGTCGGCCGAACGCGAGAGCGCCAGGTAGCGGGCGAGCCGCCGCTCACGCCCCGCGTCGCCCGTGTCTCCACCCTGCACCAGCCGGGTGCGCTGGCCGGCGATGGCCTCCAGCAACTCGTCGGTCTCCCCGAGCCGGGCCGTCGTCCACGCAACGCGCTGCCGCGCCGCGTGCAGCGCGGTCGCCGACCCCGCCAGCAGCACGAGCGCCAGCAGCGCCGCGGCCGGCCGGCCCGGGGCCACCGCCAGCAGCGCGACGAAGGCGACGGCGATCTCGACTCCGGCCGTCAGGGCGCCGAGCCCGCCGGTGATCGCGAGCCGGCTGACCGCGTCGACCTCGAGCGTGCGCCCAAGAACGCGGCCGGGGCCCTCGCGGCGGATCCACGCGGGGTCGAGCGCGAACGCGCCGTGCAGGAGCCGGTGGCGCAGGATCGTGCCCAGCCCGACGGCGATCCGGCCCTCCGCCCAGGTCGCGAGTGCCGCGCACGGGACGGTGGCCGCAAGGAGCAGCGCCCACGGCGCCAGGCGCGATCCGCTCACGTCGGCGTCGACGATCGCTGATCCGATCACGGCCCACGAGCCGGCGAACGCGCCGAAGCGCGCCGCAGTGGCGGCGACGAACAGCGCGAGCGCCCAGGCGACGCGAGCCACTGGCGAGGGGCCGGCGACGGGAGCTGCCTCAGCGGCGGGCGCGGACGATCGCCGTGCGGGCGGCGCCGGCGGCTGCGGCGCGGGCGGCCCGAACTCCGCCGCTGCCTCCCGCAACGTCGAGGAACCGACGCGCAGCCGCCGCCATCCGCGGCCGTCGTCGAGCTCGGCGCGCAGCATCCGCTCGGCGTCGACGAGCGTCCGCAGCCGCGAGCCGTCGGTGTGCAGCAGCTCGTCCGGACGGCCCTGCTCGACGACGCGTCCGCCGTCCAGCACGAGGATGCGGTCGAAGGCCAGGCCGTCCTCGACGTCGTGCGTCGCGCAGACCAGCGTCGCGTCGCGCCAGCGCTCGCGCGCACGGGCCAGCAGCCGCAGGCGCTGGCCGCGGTCGAGGCCGCGCAGCGCCTCGTCGAGGACGACCAGGCGCACCTCCGATCGGCCGAACGCCCGCGCCAGGCGGACGCGCTGGGCCTCCCCGCCCGACAGCAGCCCTCCGTCGGCGCCCAGGGGCTGCGCGCCGACGCGCTCGGCGACCCGCTCGAGCTCGGCCGCCTCCACGAGCTCTGCCACGCGGTCCTCCGAGGCTCCGGGCGCGAGATTCTCGGCCAGGGACCGGTTCCAGACGCGCACCTGGGAGTCGACCCAGGCGACCGAGGGCCAGAGCCCGCGCGCCGCCGCGCGGTCGAGCGGCACCCCGTCCACGAGCACGCGGCCCCCGGAGGGTTCCAGCAGCCCGAGGACCAGCGAGCAGAGCGTCGACTTGCCCGCGCCCGACGCGCCGACCAGAGCGACGTGCTCACCGGCCACGAGGCGCAGGGAGGTGACAGCCAGGACGACGTGGCCGGTCGCGCGGACGCACGCCTCCTCGAGCACGATCTCCGCGCCCCCGCCGGCCGGGAGGACGGATGCCGCGGCCGCAGGCGCGTCGGATCCGGGCGCATCGGGGGCGTCGAGCGGCTCGGCCAGGCGCAGGGCCACCGCACGCATTCCCGGCCATTGCACCGCGAGGGCGCTCACTCGCTCGGCGGCGAACGGGAGCATGATCGCCCAGAGGACGAACAGCAGCCGCCCGCCGGCGTCGTCGAGGCCGGAGAGGCCGTCGAGCACCACCCAAATCGTCAGGCCGATGCCAAACGCCGCCTGCACGAGCGTGGCCGCGGCACGCGCGCGCGCCGAGGCGCCCGCCGCGGTACGCCAGCCGGCGAGCAGCGTCCGCTGCTCGGACTCGAGCGCCCGCTCCCCGCCGTGCGCGCGGAGCGCGAGCACGCCCAGCAACGCGTCGAGCGTCGTCTGGCTGAGCGCGCCGGAGTGCTCGCGCTCGCGCTGCTCGCGCTCGCGCAGGGGCCACTGCACGACCAGCGCCACGGCGAGCACCAGCACCGTCGCGGCGACGACCAAGGGCGCCCCGGCCGGGTCCAGCACACACAGCGCACCCGCCACCAGCAGCGTCTCGCTGGCCGCCGACACGAGCTGGACGAGCAGCAGCGGCAGCAGCCGCAGCGCGTGCACCACGTGGGCGCGCTCAGCCATGTCAGACGGCGCTCGCGAGCGCAGGTAGCGATCGGGCAGCCGCGGCAGCTTGGAAAGCAGCGCCCGGCGCAACCCGACCTCCAGCCGCCGGCCGACGGCCAGGCCGAGCGCCGCCGCGGCGGTCTCGACGATCATCAGGACCGCGGCCAGCCCGGCCACGGCCACCAGCACCGATGCCGGCCTGGGGCCTTCCAGCGCGGTTTGCAACAGTGCGATCTCGGCGATCGTTCCCGCCGCCAGCGTCGCCGCGGTGCCGAGCAGCGCGCGCAGCGGGACCCGGCCCTCAGCGCGGGCGGCCGCGAGCAGCCGCTGGGCCGGCCGCGGCGCGGGCTCGGTGATCGCCGCGCGCAGCTCGGTCGTCAGCGTGTCGGGATCGACGGGCTCGGCGGTGGGGCCGTAGGCGCGTACGAGCACCGCCCCGCGCAGCAGCACGCCGGGGTCAGGGTCCTCGGGCGTCGGGTCGAGCGAGCGGGCGAACCACGCCTCGCGGGGCAGCCGCTCACGTGCGGCGACCGGATCCTCGACGGCGGCCGTCAGCGCGGCGAGCGAACCGCTCGCGGCCCGGTCGCCGTCGGCCGCCGCGCGCGCCTGGGCGTCGAGCGCCGCCATCGCGGCGGGTCCGGCCCGGCCGGCGGCGCTCATCAGCGTGTGCGCGGCGTCGCGGCCCACGCCCAGCGCCCGGAGGCGCTCGGTCAGCGGCGCGCAGAACCCCGGCGTCTGCGAGAAGGCGGCCCACGCCGCGGCGGGAACCGGCTGCTCGTGCACGTGGAGCATCGCCCGCAACCCGCGCGCGCGGACGAGCCGCCGCCCGGTCCCGGGGTCCATCAGCTGCACGAACGGGCCGTGGCGGCGCCACGCCACGACGAAATGCGGCATGCCGTTGGGCAGGCGGGAGACGGCGAGCGCCGGCAGCGCACCGGCGGCCGGCAGGGCCACGTGGTCGGACGGGAGCATGAGCTGGGCGA
Source organism: Solirubrobacterales bacterium (assembly GCA_038321325.1). Classification (GTDB taxonomy): domain Bacteria; phylum Actinomycetota; class Thermoleophilia; order Solirubrobacterales; family Solirubrobacteraceae; genus Paraconexibacter. The sequence continues at coordinate 18,471 of JBBQEV010000060.1, read as the reverse complement.
CCTCCAGCCCCAGCGCGCGGGAGCATTCCTCCAGCGCCTCGATGGCCGTGCCGTCGACGTCGGTCTGGCAGGCCTCCCGCAGCCGCCCATAGCTCGCGCGGATGCCCATTCCCGCCAGCAGCGCGTGCATCGCCGCGGGCCCGCAGTCCATCTGCGACGTCTGGACCGTCTGGGGCACCAGCCACCGCCGCGAATCACGCGTGGCGCTCCGGTTCACGTGTCGAGCTCGGCGAGCCGTGCCTGCGCCGCGCGCAGGATCGGGTGATCGGCGGTGACCGCGCCGTCGAGGTTCGCCACCGCGCGATGCGCGAGCGCGAGCGCCTGGGCGGGGTCGCCGCGCTGCTCGCTCAGCCGCGACAGGTTCACCAGCGTCGGGGCGAGCTCGGGATGGCCTTCGCCCTGCCGGCGCTCGCGGACCGCGAGCCCGTCGGCGTAGGCCACCGCCGCCTCGTCCAGACGGCCCGCGCGATGCAGCGCCGCGCCGAGCGCGGTGCGCGCGATCCCCACCTCGTGATGGTCGCTGCCGTGCGCAGCGATCATGTCGGTCGCGGCGCGGCGCAGCTCCTGCTCGGCCTCCTCGTGGCGCCCGAGCTCGGAGAGGATCGCGCCGAGCTGCCCGCGGTCGGCCGCCGTGTCGGGGTGCGCCGGTCCGTGGGTCGCCACGCGCAGCTCCAGGGCGCGCCGCGTCTCGCGCTCGGCGGTCGGCAGGTCGCCGCGGCTGTGAGCCAGCCCGCCGAGGTTGTGATGCAGGGCCGCGAGTTCACGTTCCTCGACGGCCGTGGCGCGAAAGATCGCGCCCGCACGGGCGTAATGCGCCGCGGCCTCATCGAAGGCGCCCGTGAACTTCCCCACGATCCCGAGCATGTTGTGCAGCGCGCCGCAATCGAGGTCGTCGTCGCCGAGCGTCGCCTCGCAGCGCTCGAGCGCCGCCTCCAGCGCCGCCCGGGCGCCGGGACGATCACCGGCGGCCAGCAGCGCCTCCCCGCGCAGGCGCCCCAACTGAACGCGCAGCCGGTCGAACGGCTCGCCCGGCGGCAACGGCGCCGCGAGCGCCTGGGCGCGATCGAGCGTGACGCAGGCGCCGACCTGGCCGCCGAGCGCGAGAAGCGCTTGCGTCCGCAGCCGCAGCATGTTCGGCGCGTCGAAGCTCGGTTCGCCCTGCTCCCGAAGGAACGCGTCCGCCGCCTCCCCCGCGAGGCCCGCGGCCGCCGCGTCGTCACCCTCCGCCAAGGCCGCGGCGGCCTGCTGGGCGAGCAGGCCGCCGGTTCGAGGGTCCGTGGTCATGGCGAGAGTCCGACACTCCGAACGCTACCGCGCGTGGTCTAGGACAAGCCGCCGATGAAGATCCGCTTCGGACCGGCGACGATCCCGGTGCGGACTGCGATGCCGGCCGCCGTGCTCGCGGCCGAGACGACGATGCCCTCCGCGTGGTTGAGCCTGGCACCGCCCGCCGTGATCGCGGTCGAGACGACGATGCCCTCCGCGTGCTGAATGACGATGCCGGGGCCGCCGGCGACCAGCGCGGTCGAGACGACGATGCCCTCCGCGTGATTGAGAGACCACCCTCCTGCCGTGATCGCGGTCGAGACGACGATGCCGGTCTGGGTGGGGATGGTCGGTGTGCTGGCCATGGTGTGCTCCTCGGTGAGTGGGTTTCGCGAGCTCGGTTTGAACTTGCCGGGCACAGCATCCGCCTGGGCGCTTGGAGCTCGCTTGGAGACGGCTTGGACGCGGCGGACCTTCAACTCGTCCGGTCGCTCGATTCCACGATCTCCACTGAGGCGGAGCGGCCACCGTGGCGATGCAGGCGATGCCACGGGAGCACCTCGTCGATGCGCGTGAGGTGGGCCACACCGAGGTCGAGAGGGCGTCGGCGCTCGACGTCCGGCTCGCCGACGCCGCGCCACGAGAGGATTCGTCGTGCGCTTGGAACCGGTCGCCCTCTCGGTCCAAGTCGCCTCCAAGCCAGCTCCAAGCGACACGGCGCAAGCTGAGCCAGCGATCGCCGATCGCGACTCAAACCGACCACCGCCGAGGAGGCACACCGCATGACCCGACTGATCAACACCAAGATCACCGCCAGGAAGCTCGTCCCGCTGTTCGCGATCACCGCTGCCATGGGTGCAGTGAGCGCCCCCGGCGCTCTGGCGAGCACCGCCCCAGACGGTCGCGGCGCCGTCGACGAGCAGGACTCCACCGCGCAGCCCGCCTACGCGGCGTTCGACGGCGCCATGCAGCGTCGCCCCGCGCCGAGGCCGACACCGAGGATCAAGATCACGTGCGACAACGTCTTCGGGAGCATCTACATCTGCCAGATCAAGTTCTCCGGCGGCTCGTCGGAGTACGTGTGCGACACCGTGTCGAAGATCTGCATCAAGCAGTAGCGGTCTCCTCCTCGTCCTCCGATCAGCCGCGCGGGCGCGACGCCACGAGGTCGTCGAGCCCGCGCAGGCCGAGCTTGGCGTAGACGCCTTCGAGCTCTTCCTCCACCGCCTTGGCGGTGCTGAAGAGCGCCTCGGCGATCTCGCGTTCGGACCAGCCCTGGACCGCGAGGTCGACGACCCGGCGCTGGCCCGGCGTCAGCGAGTCACCGCCGCCCGGCACCTCCTGCAGCGGCTGGGCGCCGGCGGCGTCGAGCGCGGCGCGCCCGCGCTCGACGAGCGCGTGGGCACCGCACGCCTGCGCGAGCTCGAGACCGGTCCGCAGCGGGCCGAGCGCCTGGTCGGGCGCATCGAGCGCGGTCAGCGTCTCGCCGAGTCCAAGCTGCGCAGCGGCGAGGTCCAACCGTGCCGGAGATCGCCCGAGGATCCCGATCGCCGCGCGCAACAGCGCCAGGCGCTGCCCGGGCGAGGCGCAAAGCGCCTCGCCCGCCAGGGCGCCGCCGACGCCCCCGGGCGTGCCCCACCGGCGCGCGGCGGCCACGTCCTCAGCCGCGACGCGCGCAGCCTGCCGGTTCTCGCCGGCGGCGAGCAGGACGGGAACGGCCAGCTGACGCCACGGCAGCACGCGCGAGTAGCCCACCGCCCGCGGGCAACGCTCGAGAGCGTCGCGGAAGTCCTCGAGGGCGCCCTCGAGGTCACCGACCGCGAAGCGCACCTGGGCGCGGGCGACGAGCGCGTGGTTGAACACGATGACGTCGGGGATCTCGCTGTCGCCGAGCGGCGCGAGGAGCTCCGCCGCGCCGGCGACGTCGCCCGATGCGAGCCGCGCGCGGACGAGGCAGGCCATGACGACCGGAACCAGCCCACCGTGCAGCGCGCCGGTCTCCAGCGCGGTGACGGCCTCGCTCACCGCCCGGCGGACGTCGCCGCGCTGGTAGGCCGCCAGCGCCTGGCACCCGACCACCGAGGCGTAGCCCAGGAGCGAGCCCCGCCGCCGGGACACCACCAGGGTCGCGTCGAGCTGCTCCTCGGCCGCGTCGAGACGATCGGCGTCGATCAGCGTGAACAACGCGGTGAAGCGCGAGACCGCCTCGGCGGCCTCGGGGGCCACGCCGCCGGTGAGTGCGCGCTCGGCGAAGCCCGCGGCCCGGTCCGCCGGGTCGCCGCGGTGGCAGGCGACCCGCGAAAGCGCGGCGAGCATCACGCGCTCGGTTGCCGTCTCTCCCGCCGCGGCGTCGAAGCGCGCGAGGCGCAGGCCGAGCTCGGACAGCAGGCCGGGCAGGTTCGTGCCCGCGGCCAGCACGTCGCCGACCAGCTCCTGCGTGCCCGCCTCCGGCTCGTCGCCGAGCGCGTCGACGTCGGCGATGATCGTCATGATCTCGCGGGGGTCGAGCCGCCCGTCGAGCTGGAAGTGCGCGCGGAAGGCGCGCAGCCGGCGCTCCAGGCGCTCGACGGGCTCGACGGCGAGCGCCACGCTGGCGTCGAGCGCTTCGGCGGCGGTGGCGGCGTCGCCGGCCACCGAGGCCGCGTGCCCGAGCTCCGCGAGCACGACGCCCCGCTGCGAGAGCGGGGGCGGCTCCTGCTCCGCGCGCTGCAGGTGCCGGGTGGCGATGTCGGCGGCGCCGTGGTCGAGCGCCTCCTGCGCCGCTGCGCGGAGCACCGCGACCACGCTCGCGTCCTCGGCCGGCGCGAGCTCGACGACGTGCGCGGCCACTGCGGCGGCGGCGACACCGTCCGCGCGCAGCACCTCGGCGGCGCGCGCGTGCGCCGCCGAGCGCCCGGCCGGGCGCATGGCGGCAAGGACGGTGGAACGCAGCAGGGGGTGCAGGAACGACAGCGGCTCCCCGTCGCGCAGCAGCGCCAGCTCGACCAGGCGGTCGGCGCAGTCGGCGGCCACGTCGCCCTCGACGTCAGCCAGCTGGGCGGCGTGGCGCAGCTCCACGTCGTCCCCGAGGACGGCGACCGCGCGCGCGAGCGCCGTCAGCTCGGGCGACTCGCGCTCGAGCCGCGAGAGGACCGAGGCCGCCACCGCGTCGGGGACGAGCTCATGGATGCGAGCGACGGCCGCGGCGCTCGGTTCGAGCCCCTCGTCGGCGGCGGCCTCGAGCAGCCGCTCGAGCAGGAAGGGGTTGCCGCCCGTGACCTCGACGCAGCCGGCCACGAACTCGCCGGACGGCTCCCGGGCCAACCGGGCGCGCACGAGCGTCGCGACCCCCTCGGCACCCAGGCCGGACGGGCGGATCACGCGGACGCCCGGCTCCGAGCCGAGCTGCGCGAGGGTCGCCGGGTCGGCCGCCGTCGCCCCGTCGCGCGCCGCCGCGACGATCGCGATGCGCAGTCCGCCGATGCGCCGCGCCAGATAGAGCAGGAAGCGCATCGACGGCGCGTCGACGTGCTGCAGCTCGTCGACGATCAGCCCCAGCGGCTGGACCTCGGCCAGATCGCAGAGCAACCAGAAGAGACCGTGGCAGACGGTGAACTCGCGCTCGGCGTCGCCGGAGCTCGATTCGCCGCGCTCCGGTCCCAGCCCCAGGGCGGGACCGGCCAGGCGTGCGGCGCCCTCGAGCGCGGCGCCGCCGCGGGCGCGCACCTCACGCTCCAGCAGCTGGCGGACCACGCCGTAGGGGAAGTCGCGCTCCATCTCCCCGCCTCGGGCGCGGAGCGCCTTCACTCCCGTCCCGGCGCAGAGCCCCGCGGCCTCCTCGATCAGCCGCGACTTGCCGATCCCCGCCGGGCCGCGCAGCAGGACGACCGCGCCCGTGCCCTCACGCGCGGCCTCCGCCACGGCGCGCAGTCGGGTCCGGTCCTGCTCGCGCTCCAGGAGCCCGTCGCTCGGCTCCTGCTGCACGGCGGAGGCCCTCTCGCCGTCCGGTCCGTCGACCTGGGTCGCCGCGGCGGGCGCCGATGCGTCGGCACGGGCAGCGAGACGGGCAGGCTCGAGCGCCGGCGCCGCGAAAGCGCCGCTCGCGCCCGGGAGCCGGACACGGATCGCGATGGCGCTCTGCGCCTTCCATCCCTCGGGCCATGCGCCCTGGGCCACCGCCGCGATCGCCGCTCCGAGCTCCCGCGCGCTGGCGTACCGGCCGGCCGGGTCGCGACAGAGCGCCCGGTCGACGATGGCCGCCAACGCCGGCGGCACCGACGGCGCTCGCTCGAGCAGCGCGATGGGCTCGTCGGTGATGCGCTGCTGCAACTCGGCCAGCGCGTTGCCCAGGATCGGGAACGGCAGCTCGCCGGAGAGCAGCTCGTAGAGCACCGCGCCGGCTCCGTAGACGTCGACGGCCGGGGTCAGGGTGCCGCCGGTGACCTGCTCGGGAGCGATGTAGGCCGGGGTGCCGAGCACCATCCCGGTCTGCGTCGCCGCGCTGGGCGAACCCGCCAGGAGCTTGGCGATCCCGAAGTCGGCGACCTTCAGGACGCCGTCGGCGGAGACCAGCAGGTTCTGAGGCTTCACGTCACGGTGCAGCACGCCGTGCCCGTGGGCGTACTCCAGCCCCGTGCAGGTGGCCACCAGGGCGGCGCACGCGGCCGCCGGACCGAGCCCGCCGCCGACCAGCCGCGTCTTGAGCGTCCCGCCGGTCAGGCGCTCCATGACCAGCACGCCGTGCCCGTCTCCCTCGACGAAGTCGTAGAGGCGCACCACGTGCGGATGGTCCAGCGAAGCCAGCACGCGAGCCTCGGCCAGGAACCGGTCGGCGACCTGGGAGCCGGCGCCGAAGCCCGGAGCGAGCTGCTTGAGCGCCACCTCGCGGCCGAGGCGACGGTGCACCCCGGCCACCACGACGCCGCAGGCGCCGCGGCCGAGCACCTCACCGATCTCATAGCCCGGCAGGAGGCTCGCGAGCAGATCGCGATCACGTGCTGCCAGCGGGGGCGGTGCGGTCACCGGCGGCGAGGCTACTACGCCGTCACGCCGCCTCCAACCTTCTCAGAAGGCCGTGCCCGACCGGTGGCCGCGGCGCGTCCGGGCGCCGCCGGCTCACCCGAGCATCGGGGTGAACAGCGGCGCGCCGGCATCGCCGACCTCGGTGTCGACGATCGAGAACTTCCTCGTCACCAGCCCGGTGACCGGTGCGTGATCGGTCAGGAGGATCCGGCCGGCGCCGTCGAAGGCGATGTTCGCCGGGCCGTCGTAGGGGGCGACGAGGCTGCCCCCGGGATTGACGAGCTGCGCCGCGACCGAGCCGTCGGGGCGCAGGACCTTCACGCCGGGGGCGGTCGGGGAGGCGATCGCGACGTAGAGCTTTCCCGTGGCGCCGAAGGCGATGCCGTCGGGCAGCTCACCCGGCGCGAAGCGGTGATCGAGGCGCAGCTGGCCGGCCGAGGGCTTGGCGACGAGCGGCAGCGAGTAGGCCGATGCCTGCCCCAGCAGATCGAGGGAGACCGTCACGTGGGCCCGCGTGCCGGTCGGATCGAGCCGCAGCCCGTTGACGCCGATGTACGGCGAGGCGAAGTGGCTGCTCTGAAACCAGATCTGCGCGCTGCCACCGCCCTTGGGGATGCGCCAGATCGTCGCCTGCAGCGAGTCGGTGACGTAGGCGTCACCGTTGGGGGCGAAGGCGATGTCGTTGGGCAGCGCGGGCAGGTCGAGCGGCGTCGGTGAGCAGGGCGCGTTGACGATCGGCGCCAAGCACGGCTTGAGGTCGGGAAGTGCCGGGCTGTAGGGCTCCTGCGCGCCGGTGCCCGGGGTCAGGCGGTACACGCCGAGCTGGGTGTTGAGGACGTAGAGGCGGCCCTCGCCGTCGAACGCGATCGACGAGTCGGCGTGCTCGCCGAGCAGGTTCTCGCCGACGGCGTCGTGGCGCGCGACCTGCGCGCCCGTGGCGCGGTCGTGGACGATGACCGCCGACGGGCCGGCGCCGGTGGTGCCGAACGAGGCGGCGCCGGCGGAGTAGACCCGGCCGTCGCGGACGGCGACGCCCTCGGGGAAGCCGGGGTTCGCGGGGAACGGCGCGAGGATCCTCGCGTCGCCGAAGGCCGCCGATGCGCTCGGCGGGATGCCGAGCGCGGCGGCACCGCAGATGATCGCCGCGCTGAGCAGGCGTCGGGAGGTGAAGCTGACGGCAGGCATGGTGGCTCCTCGGGAGGTGGATTCGCGAGCGCGGATCGGATCGCTCAGAGCAGCCTCGACCACATCGCTTGGAGCTCACTTGGAGACCAGTTGGACATCGACTATGCGGTCACCGACTGCGTGATCGCGGCGGGCAGCTCACCTCGCGAGCGGACCTTCAACTTGGCGTAGGTATGGCGAAGGTGGGTCTCGACCGTCTTCTCCGTCACGAACAGGGACTGGGCGATCTCGCGGTTGATCATTCCCTCGGCCGCCATCCGAGCGACTCGGCGCTCGCTGGGAGTCAGGGAGTCGGCTCCGCTCACCGCGAGGCGGCGGGGGCGGGCTCCCGCGGCGCGCATCTCGTCGCGCGCCCGATCGACCAAGGCCGTCGCCCCGCAGCTCGCAGCCATCTCACGGCCGCGAGCGAGCAGCCCCCGGGCCTCGCCGCGGCCCCCGGCCAGCCGGACGGCCGCGCCGAGATCGATCAGCGACCTGGCGAGCTCGAGCACCGCGTAGGAGTCCTCGAGCACCTCCACCGCGTCGCGCAGCAGCCCCACCCGCACGGAGCCCTCCTCGACCAGGCCCGCCGCGCGCAAGGCCACCCCGAGGCAGCGGGGCGCTCCGAAGGAACGCGCGAGCGACACCTCTTCCGACGCCAGCCGCCGGGCCTCCTCGACGTCGCCCAGCCGCACGAGGATCAGCGCCGCGCTGGAGCGCCACGGGGTGATCGCGGGGTTCGGCGCCCCCCACTCCAGCTCGCGACGGCCCGAGGCCAGCAATCCCTCGAGGCCGCCGCGGAGATCGCCGGCGGCGATCCGCAGGCACGCGCGCGAGTGGATCGCGTGGCTGTACGGCAGGTTGTCCGTGGCCTGCTCGATCAGGAAGCGGTCGGCGAGGCACTCGAGCTCGGCGTCGACGGTGCCGCGATCCAGCGAGGTGTAGATCAGCGTCCCCAGCGCCGCCGAGAGGAAGCCTTGGGAGCCGTGCACCTCGCTGGCGAGGTTCAGCGCCGCTCGTGCGTCGGCCTCCGCGTCGGGGAGGCGACCCCGCCGGTAGTTGACGAGCGAGCGCAGGCTGGCGGCGGTGGCGAAGGACACGCCGGAGCCGCGCTTGCGGGCGTCTTGGAGCGCGCCGGTGTACAGGCGCTCGGCCTCCTCGTAGTGCTCGGCGAACATGAGCCCGATCGCCGCGCTGACGAAGGCGTGGCCGCCGGAGATCGGGTCGGTGGGGAGGTCGCCCCCGGCCAGCGCGCGGGTGGCCAGGTCGACGACGTGATCGCGGTGCTTGCCCTCCGCGAAGGCGTCGAAGCACATGCCGGCGAGCTTGAAGCGTTCCAGAAAGGTCGCCGGCGTGCCGCCGCAGTCGTCCAGGTTCGCGACCTTCCCGGCCAGCATGCGCCGCGCGCTCACGCTGATGTAGGCGCAGCCGATCAGCTCGACCTCGAGGCGGTCGGACAGCTCGGGTGCAGTGTCGGCCAGCCGGGCCTGGGCCTGCTCGAGCACCGCGATGGCCGCCACCGCATCGCCGGCGAACTTCAACAGGCCCGCGAGCTCGAGCGCCGCCGCCGCGGCCGCGCACGGGTCGGGGGCGAGGGCGATGGCCTGCTCGAGATGCTCGACGGCCTCAGGGGCTCCCGTCCGCGCCTCGGCCCGACCCAGATCGGCCAGCACCGCCGCGCGGCGGGACTCGGGGGGCGGCTCGGCCAGCGCGCGGGTGAGGTAGACGACCGCCACCTTGGAGTCCCCCAGGGCGAGCGCGAGCCCCGAAGCCTCGCCCAAGGCGTCGACCACCCACTCCTCGCCGGCCGGTGTGCTCTGGAGCAGCTGGGCGGCGATCCCCTCGGGCGGACAGCGGCGGTCGGCGAGCACGCGCGCCGCGCGCGCATGGAGATCGGGGCGGTCGTGGGCGGGGATGCTCTGGTACACCGCCGCGCGCACGACCGGGTGGACGAAGCTCAGGCCGTCGTCACCCCCGAGGATCTCGACGCGCAACAGGGCGGCGGCCGCCGAGGTCGCCGCGGCCTTCTCGAGCCCGGCCAGCGCCCCGGCCAGCGAGAGGGTGGCGGTGTCGCCCAAGACCGCCACGGCCCGGGCCAGCTCCCGCGCGCCGGCCGGCAGGCGGGCCAGCCGCTTGAGCACGACGTCCGAGACGCCGTGGACGCCGAGCGCCTCGACCCGCGCCGCCTGCTCGGCGGTGGGCGCCATCCGCTCCGAGGAGACCTCCCGGATCAGCTCGCTCATCAGCAGCGGGTTCCCGCTGGTGGCCCCGTGGCAGGCGCGGCAGAACTCCTCGGCCGCTTCGGCGCCCAAGGCCGAGCGCACCCAGGCGCTCACCGCGCCGTCGCTCAGCGGCGCCAGATCGAGATGCCGGGCTCCCGGGTCGGCGACCAGCGTCGGGAGCTCGGTGCTCAGCGCCTCCTCGTCGGGCCGGGTGCCGACCAGGAGGAGCACGGCCACGTCCTCCAGGCGGCGGCTGAGGAAGGCGAGGAACTTCAGGGACGGGTCGTCGGCCCAGTGACCGTCGTCGACGGAGATCACCAGCGGCTGCTCGTGAGCCATGTTGCAGCACAGCCAGTACAGGCCGTGAAGACGGGCGTAGGTGGCGTCGACCGCGGCGAGGCATTCGATCGCCGTCGAGGTGTCGAACATCGGCCTGGCCAGCTCAGCGGCGCCGCTCAGCCACCGCGCGCGCAGCTCCTCCGACGCCCCGTGAAGCACCGACTCGAAGAGCTGGCGCACCACCCCGAACGGGAAGCTCGACTCGAGCTCGCTCGCGCGAGCGGTCAGCACCCGCATCCCGCTCTCCTGGGCGGTGTGGCGGGCGGCCGCCAGCAGCGAGGTCTTGCCGAGCCCCGCCGCCGCTTGCACCACGAGCAAGCGGCCGCGGCCCTGACGAGCCTCCTCGATGGCGGTCGTCGTCTCGGTGATCTCGAACGCGCGCTCCAGCAACTCGTTGGCGATCGGGCCGGACACCGGCTGAAGTGTAAGTCCGCTCGACGCGTGCCGCCAACGGCGATCGTGGACGACGCGGTTACTTCAGCAGCCGTGACAACCGGCGGTCCTTGAGCACCTTGCCGCCCGTCTGGTCGGTCGGGCAGTACGCCATGACGTAGCTCTCGTAGTGCACGGCCTCGAGCGTCGTGCCGCAGCGCGGGCACGGCTTGCCCTCGTGGCGGTGCACCTCGAGCGGCAGCGGCAGCTTGTCCGGGATCGGCACCGTGACGTTTGCCTCGTAGTGCTCCAACGCGCTGCCGAGCTTGGTCAGCATCGCCGCGCGCAGCCGCTTGGCCGCCTCGGGCGCGAGGTCGTCGCCGCGCTTGAACGGCGAGAGCCGCGCGAGCCAGAGGATCTCGTCCACCCACGAGCGGCCGATCCCGGCGATCACGCGCTGATCGCGGAGCACCGCGTGGAGCGGGCGCGCGCCGGACGGCGCGAGCAGGGCGGCGAGATCCTCGGGGGGTGACGGCCACGCCTCGGGGCCGAGGGTCGCGATGGCGGGATCCTCCCGGACGGCGTCCTCGCCGCGCAGGAGCTTCACCCAGGCCTGCTGACGGGTGCCGAACTCGCGCAGGCGCAGCTCGGCCTCGTCGGGCAGGCGCAGCAGCAGCCGCGACGTGCGGTCTCGGATGCCGGCCCGCTTGGTGAAGAGCTGCAGGCGCCCCGCGCTCATCAGGTGGCACAGGACGCGGAGGTCGCCGCTGACGTCCACGACGAGGTGCTTCCCGATCCGGCGAACGCCCTCGATCCTTTCGCCCTCGAGCGCGGAGAGCGGCGGGTCGAAGGTCTTCAGGGCGTTGATCCCGGGCGACGCCGCGCTCTCGATCGGCACGCCGGCGAGCGCGGTGCCGAGGCGGCGGGCGGTGATCTCGACCTCCGGCAGCTCGGGCATCAGGTGAGGATCAGGTCGTAGGCGCGCTGGGTGCGGCGCAGGCGGCAGGCGGTCGCGTCGCACGTCGCCGCCAGCAGCTCGACCGTCACGCGGCCCGAGGCGCCGGCCCGGTCGGCGAAGGCCAGCGAGACGGTCACCGGCAGCGCCTCCGCCGTCCACTCCTGCCCGTCGAGCAGGAGCTCCGGGGGGTCGGCCTCGGCGCGCACGCGGACGGGAGCGTGGGCGGCGGCGTCAAGCGCGTCGCCCTGCAGCGGCAGGTCGAGGACGAGGTCCAGCCGGCCGCCCGCCTCGAGCACCAGCGTGTCCGCGACCACCGGCGACGCGACGTCGACCGAGCCGGGGCGCCCGATGTCCAGGCGCGTCGCGGTCGCCGCCACGGGGTCGACGACGACGACGCGGTGGTTGCCGGTGTCGGCCACCACGAGCCGCCCTCCTCCGAGCACGTCGAGCCCGCCGGGCTCGTCGAACCCGCTCACCGGCACGGTCCACAGGTGCCCTTCCCGCCACACCCGCAGGCGGTCGTTGAAGGCGTCGGCGATCCACAGCTCCCGGGCGTCCCCCGTCGCGACGCCGAGGGGGTGCTGCATCGAGGCGCGGGGCCGCCCGCCGTCCGCGGTCCCCCAGGCGAAGAGCCCCTCGCCGACGAGTGTCCGCGCGACGCCGGCGGGCCGGTCGAGCACGCGCAGCGCGCTGCTCTCGGCGTCCACCCAGGCGAGCTCGTCGTCGGCGGTGATGGCCAGGCCGCTCGGCTGCGCGAGCCCGGCGAGGAGCGCGGGCCCGTCGGAGAGCCCCTCGCCGCCGCTGCCCGCGATGACCTGCGGCTCGCCCGCCGCGTCGATCGCCCAGATCCGGTGGCGCCCGGCCTCGGCGATGACGACGTGGCCCCGCCACTCGACGACGTCCCAGGGCGAAGCGAGTGCGTCGGTGACCAGCGTGCGGCTCGAGTCGGCGGCGATCCGCCAGAAGCGCCCCGCTCCGGTCTCGCACACGAGCAGCCCGCCGCCGCGCTCGGCCCAGCGCACGCCCTGCGGCTGGTAGAGCCCGGCGTGCTCGGCAAGCACCTCGCCGTCGGCGGCGCAGACGAGCACCCGGTCGTGGCCGGTGTCCGCGATCGCGAGCGTCCCGTCGGCGTGGACACAGACCTTGCCCGGGAACGCCAGCTCCCCCGTCCCCCCGACCACGGGATCGAGGTCCAGGCGCTCGCGCCGCAACGTGCCGCGCCCCTCGTGCTCGTGAACCGTCTCCTCGATCGCCCGCGACACACCGACGACGTGCCCCTCGCCCGCCCAGCGGCCGACCACGTAGCCCTCCGGATCGATCAGCACGAGCGTCGGCCAGGCCCGCACCGCGTACGCACTCCAAGTCTCGAGCTCCGGGTCGTCGAGCACCGGATGCTCGATGCGGTGGCGCGCGACGGCGGCCCGCACCGCGTCGTGGTCGTGCTCGTGGGGGAACTTCGGGGAGTGGACCCCGATCACCACGAGCTCCTCGGCCCAGCGGCGCTCGAGGCCGCGCAGCTCCTCCGCGACCCGCAGGCAGTTGATGCAGGCCAGGGTCCAGAAGTCCAGCAGGACGAGCTGGCCCCGCAGGTCGGAGAGCTCGAGGTCGTCGACGCCGATCCACCCGCCGTCGCCGTGCAGCCGCGGTGCGCGAACCCTCGCCATGCGCCCACCTTAGTGCTGCGATTCGCAGGTTATCCGGAGCACTTTGGCGTCGGCGGGCCGTAGGAAGGGCGGAGCTCCTCGAATCCCTCAGCCCCGAAGCCGCCGTCGAAGGCCAGGCAGCGCATCGTGACCACGGCGCTTACCCCAACCGGGGCGCAGTGCTTCCGTCAGGCGCCGGCGACGGCCGCGTGCTCGCGGGGGCGCAGGAGCACGATCAGCTCGCCGCCGCTCGTCTGCTCCATCCGCACCCCGGCCACCCCGCCCTTCTTGAAGTCGATCCGCGCGCCGGTGAGATCGTGGATCACCTGGGAGAAGTCGGGCTCGTGGCCGACGACGAGCAGCCGCTCCCCGCCACTGATCGCGTGGACGAGCTCGAGGGCGTCGGCCCGCGCGAAGCCGGACGCGAGCGCGGCGTGCTCGACGACCTCGACGCCCAGCGGCGCCGCCGCAAGCTGCGCGGTGTCGCGCGCGCGGACCTTCGGGCTCGCGAAGACGTGCGCGAAGGTACACCCGAGCGTGGCCAGCGCCCGGCCCGCGAGCGCGGCCTGCTCCTCCCCCCGCGCGGTGAGCGGCCGGTCGGCGTCCGCGCAGGTGCCGTGGGGCACCGCCTCGCCGTGGCGCAGGAACCAGAGCTGACGGGCCATAGCGACGCAACGCTAGCGCGCCAGGAGGCCGGCGGCCCGGGTCGGCCGCTACTTCAGCGGGCGCGTCGCCGCTCCGGCGTACGCGGCGCCGCCGGGCGCGGTCCAGGTGACGCGGTACTGCCGCCCCGACGCGAGGCGGGTGGTCTTGCGGAAGTAGCCGTCGGCGGCGGTGCGCACCGTCGCCAGCTTGCGCCACGCGCCGCCGCCGCCCGAGCGGTACTGGACCTGCACGTCCGTCGCGGCGGTCGCGGGACGCACGAGCCCCCAGAGCGAGACCGAGCGCGCGCAACGGACCGCGCTGAGCACGAGGCGGAAGCCGTCCAGCGAGGGCTTCGCGCGGCCCGCCGACGTCCGCAGGCCGGACTCGAAGCCGCTGTACCGCGAGGCTGCGGGCCCGTCGCGGGGCGTGTCGTCGCGCAGCAGGTACTGCGAGAAGGAGGCCACGCGCGGGTTCGAGTAGGCGATCCTCTCGCTCAACGCGCGGTACTCGGCCTGGCGCTGGAGCGAGACGCCCGCGATCGGGTCCGGCGCCGACTGGATGCCGAACTCCGTGAGGTGCAGCGGGAGTCCCCGGGGCACGGCGCCCGCGGAGCCGGCGCGGTCGAGCATGCGTGTGAGCCGGGAGAGGACGCCGATGGTGACGTCGTTGGGCCCGGCCGGCGCGAAGCGCGGGCCGGCGGCAGTCGTGTAGGCGTGGTGGGCGACCCCGGCGGTCGCCAGCCGTCCGCAGCCCTTCTGCAGGCGGTCCTTCGCGTCCAGGCACAGCGCGCCGCGCAGGAACGTCAGCGGCGCGACCACCTTCCCGGTGCCGCGCGGTGAGGTCTCGCCGATGAGCACCTTCGGGCTCGGCACCTTCGCGGCCGCCAGGCCCTTCAGCGCCGCCTTGTAGAGCGCGCGGTAGATGCGCGGCGAGACGGGGCGCTTGGCCGAGTCGTACTGCGGCATCAGGAACTGGGGCTGGTTGGGCTCGTTCCAGACCGACCACGTCTGCACGCGCGTGGCGAAGTGGCGGCCGACGGCAGTCATGAACTGCGCGAACTCCGCCGGGTCGGGCCGGGTCAGGGAGTCCTTCTTGTCCTCCGTGGCCCAGCGCGGGACGGGCCCGGAGACGGTGAGCAGGACGCCCATCCCGCGCGCCTTCGCCGCGTCGAGCAGCGCGTCGTACTGGCCCCAGTCGTAGCCCGCCGGATCGGTGGTGTCGAAGTCGGGCTTGGCGCTCGCGTCCGAGCTCGGGGCCACGCGCTTCCAGTACAGGACCACGCGCAGCGACTTGACGCCGAAGCTCTTGATCTCGTCGAGCGCGCCCGGGCGCACGCCCGCGTCGAGCAGCTCCCGCGGCGCCTCGAAGCTCGTCACCTGCGAGGGCGAGGCCGCCGCGGGCGCGGCGAGCGCCAGGCCGGCGACCAGGACGAGGATCAGCGTGCGGAGAGTGGCGGCGGAGATGACGATCAACCTCGATGGGGGCGGGAGGACGGTGCGCGCGGCGCGGGTCGCCGGCGGAGCGGGGTGCGCCGAGACGACGCGGGGCCGGCTCGGGTGCGTCTGTCCTCCTAAGACAGCCTATCCCTGCCCAAGGTTGCGGGCATGGTGGCCGAAGCTCACGGCGGGGCGCGTGTCCGCACGCGAAAACGGGGAACCTCGGCGGCGTGAGCTCCTCGACGCACAGCCTCGCGCCCGACGACGTCGTGCGCACCCACGCGGAGGCCGCGGGGCAGGAGCGCGAGGCGCTGCTCGTGCTCGAGCCGCTGCTCGCCTTCCTCGACGCGCACGGCCTCGGGAGCGGGGAGCCCGAGATCGCGCCGATCGGCGACGGGCACTCCAACCACACGTTCCTCGTCACGCGCGGCGACCGCCGCTTCGTGGTGCGCCGGCCGCCACGCGGGCCGATCGCGCCGAGCGCCCACGACGTGCTGCGCGAGGCGCGCGTGATCGCCGCGGCCGGACGGGCCGGCGTGCGCGTGCCCGCGGTGCTCGCGACGGGGGACGACCCCGCGATCATCGGCGCGCCCTTCTTCGTCATGGAGGCTCTCGACGGCGTCGTCATCACCGACGCGGTGCCCGAGGCGCTCGACACGCCCGAGCAGCGGCGCGCGCTCTCCTTCGAACTCGTCGACGCGCTGGTGGAGCTGCACGCCGTCGGCTGGCGCGAGGCCGGGCTGGAGGGCTTCGGCAAGCCCACGGGCTACACCGAGCGCCAGCTCCGGCGCTTCCTCGGGCTGTGGGAGATCAACCGCACGCGCGAGATCGCCGAGGTGGAGCGGGTCGCGCGGTGGCTGGCGGACAACCTGCCCGAGAGCCCGCCGGCGACGATCGTGCACGGCGACTACCGCGTCGGGAACGTCATGTACGCGGCCCACTCGCCGGCGCGGCTGAGCGCGATCCTCGACTGGGAGATGTCCACGATCGGCGACCCGCTGGCCGACGTGGGGTACCTGTGCATGGGGTGGAGCGAGGCCGGCGACCCGTCCGGCGGCCTCTTCGAGCTCGGAGCGGTCACGCGCGCCGCGGGCTTCCCGACCCGGGAGGAGCTCGTCGCGCGCTACGAAGCGGGCTCGGGGCGGACGGTGGGCGACATCCGCTGGTACACGGCGCTCGCGGTGTGGAAGTCCGTCGTCTTCATGGAGGGCAACGTCAAGCGCGCCGCGAGCGGGCTCTCCGACGACCCGTTCTCCAAGCGCTTCGGAGACGGCGTCGTCGAGCTCGCCCGGCGCGCGGAGGCGATCACCCGCGGCGGGTAGGGCTGCGATTCGTACGTTCCGGCCACGGACTTCGGCATCGGAGCACTGCGCTAGGCGCCGGTCTCGATGCGCCGGCGGAGCTCCGCGCCGCGCCCGGCGCCGACGGCCCGCGCGGCGCGGTCGGCGGTGAGCGGCACGCCGCGCGCCTCGGCCAGGTCGAGGAGCTCCTGGCGCTCCTCGCCCTCCCGCGCCGTCTTCAAGAACAGCCAGCAGAAGAGCCCGAGCGTCAGCAGGGACTCCCAGACCATCATGATCGCGCCGGCGGCGACCTGGTCGCCCTGGGGAGTGATCGCCCAGTAGGCGCGGCCCGGGTCGTAGACGGCGTAGAAGCTGGTCCCCCCGAACACGAACACGTTGGCCAGGACGGCGCCGACCATCCTCACCGCGAGGATGTAGACGACCTTCGCGCCGTTCGCGAACCACGTCGGCGTCGGAAGGGGGCCGACGAGCGCCATCCACACGCCGAAGCCGCCGGCGACGAAGCCCGCGTGCTGCAGCGCGTGCAGCGCCTCGTGACGCACGGCGGCCTCGTGGAGCGCCGGGACGTGCCAGAGGACGAGGTTGGCCGTCCACAGCGTGAACGCGACCACGGGGTGGCTGAGCGCGCGCAGGGGCGCGAGCAGGCCGAGCCGCAGGAGCGGCGCGAGCGCCGGGCCGGTGAGGCCGAGCACGAGCAGCAGGGCCCCGACGTCCGCGATGAGCAGGTGCTCGGCCATGTGCGCGAGGAAGAGCTCGTCGGCGAGGTGGCCGAGCGGGGAGACGAGCGCCGCGACGATGACCAGCAGCCCGCCGTAGAAGCAGCCCTGCCGCCAGCGGGGGAGCGCCCGCGGCGTGCCGCGCAGCGCCCGCGCACGGAGCGCGTAGACGCTGCCGCCCACGAGCGCGGGCAGCAGCTGCAGCGGGACCAGCGCCCCCGAGCCGGCGTGGACGAGCACCGGACGAGAGTAGTGGCGCCGGGTTCAGCCCGCGGCGACGAGCGCCACGCCGAGCAGCGCGAACGCGACGCCCGCGAGCTGGACGCGGCAGATGCGCTCGCGCAGGACCACGCGCGCGAGGCCGGCAGTGATGACGGGGTACATGGCTCCGAGGACGGCGACCACCGTGAGCGCGCCCTCCGTCGTGGCCAGCCCGAAGCACGCGGTGGCCGCGAGGTCGACCACCCCGACCAGGCCGATCGCCGTGAGGTCCTTGCGCCCGGGTCGCGGCGTTCCGGCGCGGGCGGCACCGGCGGCCAGGAAGGGGAGCGCGGCCGCCCGCGCGACGAGCAGCGTCCAGAGGACGGAGCCGTCGGAGGCCGCGTCGGAGGCGACGACGAAGCCCGCCGCCCCGAGCGCGCCGGCCAGGGCGAAGGCGAGCGCCCTCCGGGTCGCGCGCGACCGCTCGGCCTCCTGCTCGCTCTCCAGGCTCGCGAGCACGATGCCGAGCGCCACCAGGCCGAGCCCGAGGCCGACCACGGCCGTGACCGTGTCGCCCGTCGCCAGGCCGACGGCGACGGGGACGACCGCCGCCCCCGAGGCGAACACGGGCGCGACCACGGCCATCGAGCCGAGGGCCATGCCACGGAACAGGCACACCAGGCCGGCCGTGCCCGAGAGCCCGGCGACCGCGGCCAGCAGCAGCGACGCGGGCTCCGGCGGCGCCTCGCGGGTGACCGCGAGAACGAGCACGACCCCGAGCAGGCCGCCGGTCTCGAGCACGAGGACCACGAGGATCGCGGGCAGCCGCCGGGAGAAGACGCCGCCGGCGAAGTCGGCGACGCCCCAGCACAGCGAGGCGGATAGGGCGAGGGCCACGGCGAGCACGGCGCCGCATGGTGGCACCCGCGCCCCGGCCTCGGCCTGGCGGCGCCGGCTCGGGCTAGTGGCCCACTAGCGTTGCGGCGGATCGAGCAGGTCGACGACCGTCCCGACGGCGTCGGCGACCACCGGGCCGACGGGCGGGAGGACCGGCCGCAGCGTGTCCTGCAGCCCCTGGCCGACGCCGCGGACGAGGTCAGGTGCCGGCGCAGTCGTGGTCGGGGGCGCCGGCGCGGGCGGCGTGGCCGCGGGCGGCGCGGGCGGCGCGGGACCGGCGGCCGGCGGGCGCGGCGTCGCGGACGACGGA
>JBBQEV010000059.1:0-26289 GCA_038321325.1 Solirubrobacterales bacterium | reverse complement strand
GGCCCAAACGCCGCTCGCCACGACCGACTCGACATGAACCACGACGACTCACCACCTGCAAGATTCCCTGCAACCAGCAGGAACCCTGCACCACCTTCCGACGAACCCCGCGCCTTCAAGGACCCGCTAACGCATTACACTTCGGTTAGGCACGGTGCAACAAGCTTTCTCTGATCAACCACGTCCGCGGTGGTTCGACAACCCGATGCACCCGGACCAGCTCAAGGTCTGGCTCGGGATGATGCTCGGCCGTCAGGAGGTCGCTAACACGCAGGAGCTTGCCGCGCTGAGCTTGTTCACCGGGACCGATATGGGCGTCCGCCGCGGGGACGCGTTCTCGAGCGGCTACTGGGAGACTATGAGCGGGCGGCTCGGCTCGGAGGTCTTTCTTCGTGTAGGGCGTGGAGAGCAGCATGGTTTGCAGTTCGGCGCGGCGTCGCTTTGGATGGCTGCGTCCTTCCTCGTGACAACACACGAACTGGATGCCAACGCGCTCCATGGCGAGGGACGTGACCCAGAGCGCGTTGACCGCGTCGAACTCGGGCTCAGACAGTACGCCGAAATGGGTGTGTTGCTCGTCGAGCTGGCTGAACTGACCGAAGCGATCGCGGCGTGGACGGCGCCGATCGTCGCTTCGCGTCGGCGCGGTTTGGCGCTCATAGGCCGCGTGCGCCGTCTCGATGTTGGCTACCCCCGCCTCTACACCTACTCGCAGTCCTTCCCAACCCTCGCGGGAACTCTCGCCGGCATTCTGCATCCGGCTGATCGCAAGTCCGGAGAAAGCATCCGGCGGAACATGGAGACCCCGACGCGCGACAACGGCGCCCATGGACTCTGGGATTCCGCGGTCTGGAGCCGCGGACTGTGGATCCTCAGGGCCGAGCGGAACACGTACGTGCCCCGACGGCTTATGGCGATATGCGGTGAGACGGCTCACGCGGACACGTCGGGTGATCGCGGAGTCAACGACGACGATGAAGTCGAAGTTCGCGATCGTGACGCCCGGTTTCGCGGGCCGCAGGTTAACGCGCTCGTGAGCGCTGAGCAGCCGGGCCTGAGATAACCGGCGAGGGCTACCGGGTCTCGGGCGAGCCGGCCGTATAAACGGTCGCGTCCTACCCACAGGGGTGCAAGTCGAGAAACCGGCTTGGGATCTACGCCGCAGCCGAGGAGAACGTCGTCCGCATGTCTGCGACGGACATCCGCGTCAACAACCACAAACCGAAAGAAGCATCCATGTCTCATCTCAGCCTCATCGCCCTGACATCCCGCTTCCGCCTGCTGCTGGCCGCGGTCGGAATCTCCGTCGTGCTTTCGGTCGCCATGACCGCCATGCCGGCCACTGACGCGCCGGTGCTGCGAGCCGCCGCCCCCCAGCCGGCGAGCGCCAACGCGTTCTCCGACTACGTCCGCTGCATCACCGGCGTCGGCGCGCCGATCGGCACCGCGTGGGCGCTCGCGCCCTACCTGCCAGCCATCCTGAGAGGGGTCGCCCAGGGGATTCCGCCCGGATCGATCGTCCCCCGTGGGCTAGCGACGGTCGCTAACCGCTACGGCCGTTCCGTCTACAACTCCTGCCGTCGATTCATCAACAGCTGATCCGCTGTAAGCGCGGCGTAGATGCCATCGCGTAGTGCGCGTCTGCAAGAACCCTTCTCGCAGAGTTCGCGACGGGTCTAACGATCCGTGGTTGCAGTGGGGGCAGTGGCGTGCTCGATGCTCGGTGATTACGAAACGCCGCAGCCCTACCCGTTCATGCAGGTCCTAGTTGGCCCGTGGCGGCTGCGACCGGCAGCCGCCACGGGAACTCCAGGGGGGCGGGCCGACCGGGTCCGTCAACGCACCCCGGGCTCGTGACGGTCGTCGGGTGAGCTCTGCGAGGCGAGATGAGGATCTCGCTCCTCTGAACGCGGATGCAGGCGCAGGCCGCCCGATTGACGCAGGTGCTTCAGGAGGCGCTGACGCTACAGCCCGGCAGCGGCGGCGCCTACACCCCGTCCGGGGCTCGGCGACGCCAATCCGCAAGCCCGAGGCGACTGCTTCACGCTGCCCTGCGCCGTCGGCTTACGGGCATTGCGTCTCATAATTGACCGTTAGTGAGACGGTAGGCGGCCATTGCCGCTGCGGCGGCTTCAGCGGCGTCCTCAAGCCGTGTGCGTTTTCACCGTCTCAGATTGAGCTCTGACAACGGTTTGTGAGACTGATCGCGCGGGAGCCGGAGCGCCCGGGGGGCTGCAACCCTGGTGGACGTTCGGCTGGCTAACGCGCTCGCACGGGCGGCCCGGCCCGTAGGTCCGCTCCATGTCCGCAGTCCCCTACGCCTACGGGAGGCGCTCTTGGGGCCAGCTGGCTGGCTAACGAGGCGCGGCCACGCGGAGGTTCTTCTCGACCGACGCGAGGATGTCCTCGTCGGCGGAGAAGTAGTGCGAGTGCGTCTTACGGACGGTCTCGATCGAGTCCGCGCCGACGAGGACGACCTCGACATCACCGTGGTCGCCTATCTCCCGCTCGAGCCTGGAGTAGGCGTCGGTCGCCGCGGTCTCGTCAGCGCCGAAGTCCTCGACGGCTACGGAGCGGTCCGCGACGCGGAAGGTCAGGAGGAAGTAGCGGGTGGCTTTCGTCATGGTCGTCGCTTCGGGATCTCGCGGAGCAGCTCGCCGATCCGCTTCAGTGTCGCAGTCCTGTCCAGATCCCCGGCCTCGAGCTGGGCGAACGTCTCGCTTGCGCGCTGCAGCGTCGCTGTGACCTGTGCATCGGCTCGTCCGGCCTTCAGCTGCAGCCCGTGGTCTCGGTCGAGCTGCTCGACGAGCTCGGCCCATGCGTGCTGGGTCGCAGTTCGCAGCTGGACCTCGATGAGCACGCCGTCCTTCCGCACGACCAGGTGCTTGGCCCGGTAGCCGTCCGGCTTCGGATGAGCCACGTAGTCCCACGTCCGCGGCATGAGGTCCCACCTACGCTGCTCGCGCAGCCGTTCCAAGACCCGGTCGACGGCGGTCTCGTCGGCGAGAACGGCACGGGCGCCGGCGATGTCGTGCATGCGTGAGAGCACCATCTGCGGCTCGCGGTCGAGCTTGTCCCGGATGGTTTCCATTCGCTTGAGGCGCTGACCGACGACGAAGGATCCGCCCGACGCCTCCGCGACGTAGTGCCGGAGGTTCGCGGCGACACGCGTGAGCGGCGCGGCATGCGCCGCACGCCACCGACCGACCACGTCGAGTTCGACCAGCAACGCGTCGAGGACCATCGGCTGCTGCCCAGCTTGATGAGCACGAAGCCGGTCGCCCGCACGCTTCACCCGCTCCTTCGAAGGCCGCTCGCTCACGTCCCCGCCATCGTCGCAGAGCGCGATCGGTACAGGCCTTCCGAGCCAGACCCCCGTCGACCAGCAACAACAAGCAGCACAGACTTGCACCGCGGGTGCCGGGCTGAGCGCAGGCGTCGGCCGGGGCCGCTCTGGCGGCGTCCGCGGCCGGCGGCGCGTGCGGGGCGGCGAGCTGGTCGCGGCGCGCGGAGGGCTCCTCATGCTGATCGGGGGGCAACTGCGCGGGGTGGGGGGGCAGTTCGTTTCGGGGAGCGGCCGTCCAGGCCGGGCGCCGGGTCGGCGCCCCGGCGATCTGGGCCGCAGGTGAAGTGTGCGGGCCACGGAGAACGGCCCTGGCGGGCCTCCATCTCAGCGCCTGGACACCCTGGACGGCGCTCGTCGCGGCGGTGGTGGTGGCTCGGTCGC
Source organism: Solirubrobacterales bacterium (assembly GCA_038321325.1). Taxonomy (GTDB): domain Bacteria; phylum Actinomycetota; class Thermoleophilia; order Solirubrobacterales; family Solirubrobacteraceae; genus Paraconexibacter. Next base: position 22,562 of record JBBQEV010000059.1, on the reverse strand, counting down.
GGGGCGCCCGCGAAAGTTTTTCGGGGGATCAGGGTGGAGGGTGGCAGTGGGGGGTGGATGTTGTCGCTTGGCAAGATCGCGGCGGGCCCGCGGGCGGCTCGGTATTCCACCGATCAGGTCGCGCTGGAAACATCAGGAGAGACGGGTTCGATTCCCGTAGCCCGCTTGGTCGGATAGAAAGGCCCGATGCGCACTCGCCGCGCTCGTCGGCGCACCGGCCTGCTCGCCGCCACGGGGCTGCTCGCGCTCCTCGTGGCTCTGGGGGCCCGCGCGGCGGGGGTCCTCGACGCGCTCGAGCGCGACACGGTCGACGCGCGGTTCGCGGTCCGCGGGGAGCGGGTCGCGCGGGACGACATCGTCACCGTCGAGCTCGACGGGCGTACGCTCGGCGCGCTCGGCCTGCGCCCGCCGCTGCCGCGCTCGATGCACGCGCGGGTGATGGACCGGCTGCGCCGCGACGGCGCGCGGCTCATCGCCTACGACTTCCAGTTCATCGGGCCGACCGAGCCGCGCGAGGACCGCGCGCTGATCGCCGCGATCCGCAGCGCCCGGCCCGTGCTCGCGACGCACGACGTAGACGGACCGCCGCTCGCGGTGCCGATCGACGCGCGCTCGGCGGCACGGGCGGGCGCCCGGACGGCCACCGTGGGGCTCCTCGCCGACCCGGACGCAAAGGTGCGGCGCGTGGCCTACGGCGGCCGGCAGTCGCGCTCGTTCGCCGTGGAGGCGGCCGCCGCCGTCGCGTCGCGGCCGCTCCCGGAGCGGGACTTCCCCGCGTGGATCGACTACCGCGGACCGCCCGGGACGGTGCCGACCTACTCCTTCGTCGACGTCATGCGGGGAACGGTGCCCGCGGCCCGGTTCCGCGGCAAGATCGTCGTCGTCGGGGCCAGCGACCCGATCCTCAAGGACGTGTTCGCCACGCCGGCCTCCGACGTCCCGATGCCGGGCGCGGAGATCCACGCGGCGTCGATCGCGACGATCCTCGACGGCCTGCCGCTGCGCTCCGCTCCCGCGGTCGCCGACGTGCTCGTGCTGGTGGCGCTCGCGCTGCTGGCCCCGGTCCTCAGCCTCGGGTTCGGGGCGCTGAAGGTGCTGGCCGGGGCGCTGGCCGCGCTCGCGGCCTTCGTCGCGGGCCTGCAGGTCGCGTTCGCCGCCGGAACCGTGATGGAGGCGACCTATCCGGTGGTGGGCCTCCTGCTCTCGGCAGCCGGGTCGGCGGTGGTCGAGCTCCGGACCACCGTCCGCGAGCGCGAGCGCCTGCGCAGGAACTTCGCGCGGTTCGTGCCTGCCGCGGTGGTCGACGACGTCATGAGCCGGACCGACGGCGACCTGCGCCTCGGCGGCGTGACGATCGACGCCACCGTGCTGTTCTGCGACTTGCGCGGGTTCACCCGCTGGGCCGAGGCCGTCCCCGCCGCGACCGTGATCGAGGCGCTCAACCGCTACCTCAGCGAGATGAGCGAGGCGATCCTCGCGCACGGGGGCACGGTCGTCTCCTACATGGGCGACGGGATCATGGCGGTGTTCGGAGCTCCGCTCGAGCAGCCCGACCACGCCGATCGCGCGCTGGCCGCGGCGCGCGAGATGGTGGGCGTGCGACTTCCGCGCTTCAACGCCTGGCTGGCGACGAGCGGGCTCGGCGAGGGCTTCCGGATCGGCCTCGGGCTCAACAGCGGGCCGGTCAGCTCCGGCAACGTGGGCTCGGAGGAGCGCCTGGAGTACGCGGCGGTCGGGGACACGACGAACGTGGCGGCGCGGCTCGAGGCGCACTGTCCGGAGACCGAGTTCCAGCTCCTCGTCTCCGAGGCCACGCGCGCGCTGCTGCGCGACGGCGGTGACGGGCTGATCGGGGCGGGCGAGATCGTCCTGCGCGGACGGCAGGTGGCCACGCGGCTGTGGAGCGACGAACGAGCCCGGTGAGGCGGCGGGCGTGCGGCCCGCGGCCCGGGCTCAGGGAGCGGTCTGGGTGGCCGCGGGTCCGCCCTGCGGGCTCGCCGGATCGCTGCCCGGTGCCGGCGGTGAGGCCGCCGGTCCTCCCTGTGGGCTCTGCGGCCCGGACTGCCCGGCGCTCGGTGAGAACCCGGCGGGTCCGCCCTGCGGGCTCTGCGGGTCGGAGTCCCCGGGGCTCAGTGGGCGGCCGGCGGTGCCGCCCTGCGGGCTGCCGGGACCGCTGCCGCGGATGGCGGGATCGGCCGCCGCGCCGCCCTGCAGGCTCTGCGGGCCGGAATCCCCCTTGTCCGGTCTGTGGCCGGCGGGCCCGGTGGCCGCCCCGATCCCGGCAGTCCCGCGCCGAGGAGTCGTCTCGCTGCTCTTCCGCGGCGCCGTGCCCGCGGGGAGCGGCACCGGCGGGGCACCCGTCGGCACGGAGCCCCCGTCCTCGCCTCTGCAGCCCGCGACCGCCGGGACGCTCGACGCGAGCAGCGCGCAGCAGATGAGGCGCAGGCGGGGTGAGCGTGGACGGGCCACGGAGGGCCGACTATAGACGGCGAGCGCGGCGCGGCCGCCGATCGCGCATCTGGCGCGTTGGCGTCCTGCTGTCGCTCGGGTGACAGCGTGATCTTGCCCTGTGGGCGGTGGAGAATCGGGGGCTGAACTGCTATGTGTGTAGTTCACTTACGGTTCTTCCTCGCATCACGGCCATCAGCTCCCTCCCTCCGCTCGTCCCCGCCTCCAAGACGCTCGTGCGTCCCTGGACGCTCCTGCTGCTCGGGACGGGCACCAACCACGGCTACGACATCCGTCAGGCGATCATCGCGACCGGCTATCCCGATCCCGGGAGCGGGACCATCTACCGCCTCCTGCGGGACCTCGAGGACGGCGGGCTCGTCGTCTCGCACTGGGAGCAGCCCGCGAAGGGCCCGGAACGGCACGTCTACCGCCTGACCGAGGAGGGCCGGCGCCAGCTCGACGCGGACGCGGTGGCGGTCAAGGCGATCACGAAGTCCGCGCGCAGCTTCGCGCACGACTACAAGGCCCTGAACCGCGGGACCGACGGCGGGTAGCGCCCCGTCAGCGGCCCGCCGGCCGGCGGTGCGCGGCCCCCGCGAAGGTCGTCACCAGGCCTGGTGGATGCCGCAGAGCGGGCACGAGACCGAGGTCGTCGGCGTGGCGCCGAAGACGGCGCCGCAGCGGCACGCGTACGTCGCGTGGTCCTCGGGGCCGCCTGCGGCGCGGACGCGGCGCTCGGCCCCGCGGGATGGCGCGTCGGTGGTCGCGGGCGCGCTGGCGGGCGGCGCCGCCGCGGCGGGCCGGGGCTCCATGTGGACGCGACGGGGAGGAAGGGACGGTGGCTGGCGGGGTCGAAGGCGGCGCATGCTCGAGAACAGAAACCCCGCAGGAGGGTGAGGGTTGCTCCGTTCCTGAGCTCTTTTCGGCCGGGGACCCAAGCCGCGCGAGCGCGCCAGCTCTTTTGCGATACTCGAGCCGAGCTCCATGGACCCCTCCCGCAAGCGCAAGTCCCGCCTCGTCGTCGCCCTCGCCGCCGCCGTCCTGCTGGCGGCGGCCCTCGTCTACACGAGCTTCAACACCTCGTCGGAGGCCGTCGATCCGGCGCGGCTGATGGCCAGCGCCGTGGCCGGGCGGACCTACGAGCTGTCGGGCAAGGTCGCCGACCGCAGCGTCTCGCGCAGCGGACAGACGATGGAGTTTCGCGTCCGCGACCGCAAGGGCGGCGGCGCCTCGGTGCCCGTCCGCTACACCGGCGCGGTGCCGGACCCGTTCCGCGAGGGCCGCGAGGTCATCATCACCGTCCGCAAGGAGGGCACGGTGTTCGTGGGGGAGAAGGACTCGCTGGTGACGAAGTGCCCGTCGAAGTACGAGACCGCGAGCGGCACCCCGTCCTGATGCCGGCGCGGGCCTGAGCGATGGAGGGCCTCGGTCGCGCCTGCCTGGTCCTGGCGCTGCTGGTCGCGCTCTACGGCGCCGGCGCCTCGGTCTACGGCGCGCGCTCGGGCCGGCGGGAGTGGGTCACCTCGGGCCGGCGCGCGGTCTACGGCGTCTTCGCGCTGGCCGCGATCGCCTTCGCCGTCCTCGAGTACGCGTTCCTGACCTCGGACTTCTCCTTCACGGTCGTCGCGACGCACTCCTCGACCACGACGCCCTGGTACTACCAGGCGGCTGCGGCATGGTCGTCCCAGGAGGGCTCCCTGCTGCTCTGGGTGTTCCTGCTGTCGATGTGGTCGAGCCTCGTGCTGTTCATGACCCGCCGCCGGATGCGGGACGTGACCCCGTACGCGACGGCCTGCCTCCTCGTCTTCGCGAGCTTCTTCGCCGCGCTGCTGGTCTTCGCCGCCTCGCCGTTCGCCGTCACCGCCAATCCGGTCGCCGAGGGGAGCGGCCTGCAGCCCCTGCTGCGCAACCCGGGCATGCTCGCCCACCCCGTCTTCCTCTACTCGGGCTACACGCTGTTCACGATCCCGTTCGCCTTCGCGGTCGGCGCGCTCGTCGTGCGCCGCGTCGACGCGGAGTGGATCGCCGCCACGCGCCGCTTCGCGCTCGCGGCCTGGCTGTTCCTCGGCATCGGCGTGCTGCTCGGCTCCCGGTGGAGCTACACCGAGCTCGGCTGGGGCGGCTACTGGGCCTGGGATCCCGTGGAGAACGCGTCGCTGCTGCCCTGGCTGACGGGCACCGCCTTCCTGCACTCCGTGATGATCCAGGAGCGGCGCGGGATGCTGAAGGTGTGGAACGCCTCGCTGATCCTGGGCACGGGCATCCTGGCGATCCTCGGCACGTTCCTCGTGCGCTCGGGGATCCTCGACTCGATCCACGCGTTCGGCGCCTCGACGCTCGGCATCCCCTTCGTCGCGTTCATCGCGGTGCTCATCCTCGGCTCGGCGTACCTCGTCGTCAGCCGGCAGGACGCGCTGCGCGCCGAGCACCGCCTCGACTCGCTGCTCTCGCGCGAGGCGGTGTTCCTCTTCAACAACATCGTGCTCGTCGCGCTGACGTTCGTCATCTTGTTCCTCACGTTCTTCCCGCTCATCGCGGAGGCGCTCACCGGGACCAAGCGCGCGATCGGCCCGCCGGTCTTCGACAAGTTCGCCGTCCCGCTGAGCCTCGTGCTCGTGCTGCTCTCGGGCATCGGGCCGGTCATCGCCTGGCGCAAGGCCAACGCGGAGAACGTGCGGCGCAACTTCCGTGTGCCGATCGCGGTGGGGGTCGCGGTGCTGCTCGTCCTGGCGCCGTTCACCTACCAGAAGCCGCTCGCGCTGCTCATGTTCGCCGCCGGGGCCTTCGTCCTCGGCACGGTCGGTCAGGAGTTCTGGCGCGGCGTGCGCGCGCGTCGCGCGATGACCTCGGAGTCCGCGCCGGTGGCGCTCCTCTCGCTCGTCGGCCGCAACCGGAGGCGCTACGGCGGATACACGATCCACGCGGGCATGGCGCTCCTGTTCATCGGCGTGGCCGCCTCCTCGGCCTTCCAGGATGCGACCGACGAGCGCTTGGCGCCTGGGCAGACCGTGCGCGTCTCGGGCAACGACGTGACCTACGTGCGCCCGACGGGCCGGCTGCTCGTCCGCAACGGCCGCCTCGAGCGCCTCGAGTTCGGCGCGGTGCTCGAGGTGCGCAAGGACGGCAAGCGCGTCGGTGTCCTGCGCCCGAACCGCGGCTACTACCCGACGAACGCCCCGAACGCCCCGATCCGGGCGGCCTTCGAGGGGGAGGCGACGAGCGAGGTCGCGCTCGACGCCGGGCTGCGCCAGGACTTCTGGACCGCGGTCTCGCCGGACCTCTCCGGCCTGGACAAGGAGATCCGCAACCGCGACAGCGTGCTCGTCGCCGCCGCCCTCAAGGCAGGCCCGAACCTCGATCCCGTGCGGTTCGCCGAGCTGCGCCGCGTCTACTTCGAGCAGATCCTCAAGCGCTACACCGACGCCCCGCCGCCCGCGACATTCCGCCTGATCGTCTCGCCGATGGTCACCTGGATCTGGCTCGGGGCGATCCTGACGTTCCTCGGCGGGCTGATCGCGCTATGGCCCACCGCCCGCGGCGACCGTGCGGTGAGCCGCGCGACCGCGGGCTACGCGAGCCGCGTGGCCCGCGAGCTCGGCCGCGCCTAGGGCGACCGTTGGACCCGGTCGTCCTCGTCGTGGTGGTGGCGCTCCTCGCGCTGGTGCTCGCGCTCGTCGGGCTGCCGCTGCGCTCCGGCACGGCGGAGGCGGCCGACGAGCGCGAGCGCCGCGACATCGAGGCGCTCGAGGAGGCCAAGCGCGCGAAGTACGCGGAGATCCGCGAGCTCGAGATGGACTTCCGCACCGGGAAGCTCACCGACGACGAGTTCCGGGCGCAGGACCGCGCGCGCCGCGCGGAGGCCATCGAGCTGCTGCGCCGCCTGGACGCGCTGGGGGCCGCGCAGGCCCGGACCGCGGAGCCGCAGGCGCCGGTCGGCGCGGGCGACCCGGCCGCCGCCTCCCGCCGTGAGGCCTGAGCCTGCCGCGGCGGCGCGGTCACGCTCTCCTGCGGCGTCGGGCTCCGGGCGCCGCCGCTACCATCCACGCCACGATGGAAACGATCCTCTCGGTGATCCAGATCTTCTTCTCGCTCGCGATCATCCTCCTGGTGCTGATGCACTCCGGGAAGGACGCCGGGCTCTCAGGCGCCTTCGGGGTCGGATCGGGCGCCGGGCGCCTCGGCGGCGGCTCGATGGTCGAGCGCAACCTGAACCGCTACACCGTCGCCGTCTCGATCCTGTTCGTGCTGAACACGATCATCCTGCTCAAGAAGCCCTGGGAGTAGCCCTCAGGTGACCCGGACGCCCGCGGCGCGCAGCTCCGCGAGGGCGCGCGCGCCGTCACCGGGCGCCAGCTCGACGGCGCGCGTCCCGTCCGCCGCCACCGTCACCGCGAAGGCCTCAGCCCGCGCGTCGAGCGCTGTGGCCCGGACGCAGTAGTCGGTCGCGAGGCCGACGACAGTGACGTCGTCGACGTCGTGCTCGCGCAGGAGCACCGCGAGGTGGGTTCCGTCGAAACCGGAGTAGCCCTCGGTGTCCGTCACGGTGCCCTTGTCGACGCGGACGTCGATCGCGCCCGCGTCGAGGCCGGCGTGAAGTTCGGCGCCCGGGGTGCCCTGCACGCAATGGACGGGCCACGGTCCGGGAGGGTCGGCGGTCGTGAAGGAGCCGTGGCCGGCGGGATGCCAGTCGCGCGTGGCCACCACGAGGCCGAAGTCGCCCGAGTGCGCGAGGGCGTTGGCGACGGGGACCACCGCGTCGCCGTCGGTGACCGCGAGCGCGCCGCCGGGGCAGAAGTCCACCTGGACGTCCACGACGAGGAGCGCGCGGGCCATCAGGAGGGCTCGATCACCGTCAGGCCGCTGGTGCGCAGCGCCGGGGTGACGACGCTGGCGCGGTCCCCGTCGGGCACGAGCCACTGCGTCGCGGTCAGCGCCTCGGTGCCGCGGAGGACCGCGAGCGGGGCGGCGTCGAGGCTGACGCCGGCGGCGGGGCCGGCGAGGCGGCCGTCCTCGATGCGCAGTGCCCCGGGCATCGTCGTCGCCTCGTCGTCGATCTTCGAGTGGTAGCTCAGGCGGCTGACGAAGAGCCCCGAGGCGATCGGCGCGCACAGCTCGGCCACGTCGGCCGCTTCGCCGGCGGAGAGCACGAGGTGCTGCGGCCGGGGACCGTCCTCCGCGCCTCCGGGCGCGGTCGCGTGGCCGGTCGAGCGGGCGGCGCCGCCCGCTCGCGCGGCGCTGCGCAGGTCGTGGACGACGCGGTGGGCGACCCCGTCCCCGATCAGCGGCACCAGGCCCTTGGCGACCCCGTCGAGGTCGAACGCGGCGGGCAGGGTGCCGGCGTAGCGCGGAGAGTCGGAGAGGTTGATCGCCGGGGCGGCCACCTCGCACCCGAGGAGGCCCGCGAGGGCGGCATGGCCCTCCACGTGCGCCAGGCCGTTGAAGGTGGCTTGGCCGAGGCGGACGAGCACCGCCGCGACCGCCTCCGGGCCGAGCACCACGGCCAGCGGGCCCGGCGCGACCTCCGAGGGGTCCCCCGGGCGGAGGACCGAGAGCGCGCGCGCCGCGATCTCGGCGGCGTCGAGGTCGCGCTCCCGCACGGCGGCGCCGCACGCCGCGCCCTCGAGGCCGCTGGCCGGGTCCCGGACGACGACGTCGAGCACGGCGCGCGTGACGCGGTCGTGGAGGTCGAGCCCGGCGCTCGAGGCGATCGCCGTCTCGGTGGCGCTGGTCGTCCAGGTGCCCTCGACCTCGGCGTCGCGGGCGGCGTCGAGGACCGCGGCGATCGCCACCTGGGCGGCGGCGGGCTCGTGGCGCGCGGTGGCCGGGTCGTAGCCGTCGTGCGGGCGAATCGTCTGCGCGACGGGCAGCCCGGGATGCGAGCCGCGCCCACCGCCGCGCGCCGCCGCGCGCCCGGCGTCGGCGGTGGCCTCCCCGAGCGCCGCGGCGAGCTCGGCGTCGCTCGTCCCCCGGGCGACCGCGACACCCGCGTGCCCGCCGGCCTGCGCCGACCGGTTCGACGGGGGCGTCGTCTGGGGCGTCCCCGTCGTGTCGGTCGTCCCGGCCGGGTCCTGGCGCAGGACGAGCACGTGGACCACGACCGCCCCGCCGAGCACCGGGTCCTGCACCCCCGCCTGGGTGAACGGGAGCGTCGCGGTGCTCGTGCACGTCACGGTGACCTGCACCGGGTCGTCCCCGGCGAGGGCGAGCGTCCGGCGGGCCAGGGTGCGCGGATCCGCGGTCATCTGCGCCACGCTAGTGGCTCCGTCGCCACCACGGGTGAGCGGCCGGAGCGCGTGTTAGGGTCGGCGCGGAACGTGACCACGGGAGGTGGGCATTCGGATGCCGGATGAGCACAGGTGGGCGGTACGGACGGTGGTCGTGAGCGCCTCGGCGCTGGCGCTGGCGGTCACCGGCTGCGGTGGCTCGAGCGGGCTCGGCAAGCCCGAGCTCGTGTCCCGGGTCGACGCGATCTGCAAGCGGCACAACGAGGTCATCACCGCGGCCGCCAGCAAGGCGCTCGCGGGGGGCAACCTCCCGAGCCCGAAGGTGTTCGGCCGGCTCGCGGGGCAGACGATCGTTCCCGAGTACTCGCGCCAGGTCGACGAGCTCGCCGCGCTCGAGCCGGGCAGCGAGCAGGCGAGCGCCTACCGCCGGTGGATGGCCGACTCCCGCGGGACGCGGGCGAAGCTGAGGACCAACCCCGCGATCATCGCCGACGGCGCCCGCTTCAAGACCGTCAACGCACAGGGCGATGCGCTCGGGTTCTCGTCCGACTGCCACGTCGGGCCGAGCCAGTAGCCCCCCAGGGCGAGGTCGGCGCTGGTTCGATCGCCGACCCCGGCCTCGGGCCGGCCGCCGGCCCGGCGCCCGTGCGCCGGCACCGCCGGGCCTGGGGGATCGGCAGCTCCTACGTGGCCGTCGCGTTCCTCCTGGTCACCCTCAACTTCGTCCTTCCCCGCGCGCTCCCCGGCGATCCGATCGCGGCGCTCGAGAACCCGCAGGCGGCCACCTACATCGGCGACGCCTCCACCCGGGGCGGCGTGGCGCGCTACTACGGCCTCGACCGGCCGCCGCTCGCGCAGTACCGCAGCTACCTCGCCGGTCTCGCGCGCGGGGATCTCGGCACGTCGATCCAGTACAACGCGCCGGTCACGACGGTGCTCGCTGAGCGCCTGCCGTGGAGCCTGCTGCTGATCGCCACGGCGCTGACGCTCGCCACCGCGGGCGGGATGCTCGCCGGCATCCACTCGGGGTGGCGGCGCGGAGGCCGCGTGGACCGGCGCCTGATGGCCGCGTTCATCGTCGTCGACAACCTGCCGGCGTTCTTCGTCGCCTACGTGGCGGCGCAGGTCCTCGCGGTGAAGCTCGGCTGGTTCCCGCTCAGCGGTGCGCAGACCCCATTCTCGGGCGGCTTCGGCCCGCTGCGCCGGGTAGGTGACGTGGCCGGCCATCTCGTCCTCCCGGCCACCGTGCTCGCGCTGCAGTTCGCCACCTATGAGTACCTCGTGATGCGGGCCGCCATGGTGGGGCAGCTCGGCTCCGACCACCTGCTGCTGGGCCGGGCCAAAGGGCTCAGCGACCACGCGCTCAAGTACCGCTACGCGGCGCGCAACGCGCTGCTGCCCGCGGTGACGGTGGCCGGGCTGCAGATCGGCGCGGCGGTCACCGCAGCGATCTTCGTCGAGACCGTCTTCGCCTATCCGGGCCTCGGCCGGCTGCTGTTCGAGGCGATCGGGGAGCGCGACTACCCGGTCATGCAGGGGTGCTTCCTGGCCCTGGGGATGCTGACCGTCACGGTGAACGCGCTCGCCGACGTGCTCTACCGGCGCCTGGACCCGAGGACGCGGGCGTGAGGACGGAGCGCTCCGCGTTCACGCTGGTCGGGGGAGCCGTCGTGACCGCGCTTGCGCTGGTGGGGCTCCTCGCGCCGGCGTTGGCGCCCTTCGACCCGCTCGCGGTCGCCGGCCCGTCGCTGGCCGCGCCCTCCCGCGAGCACCTGCTCGGCACCAACGACGTGGGGCAGGACCTCCTATCGCAGCTGATCTGGGGCACCCGCGCGTCGCTGGTCGTGGCGCTGCCCGCGGCGTCGCTGGCCGTCGCCGTGGGCGTGCTGGTCGGCGGCCTGGCCGGCCTGCTGCGCGGGTGGGTCGACGTGGTGGCGATGCGGTCGGTCGATCTCTTCCTCGCCCTGCCGATGCTCCCGCTGCTGATCCTGATCGCCGCGCTGACGGGTCCCAGCCGGGTCACGGTGATCGTCGTGATCGCGCTGGCCGCCTGGCCGGGCATCGCGCGGGTCGTCCGCAGCCAGACGCTCGGCCTGGCCCGGCGGGGCCACGTCCAGGCGGCGCGCGGGTTCGGCGCCGGCCCGGTCTACGTGCTCCGGCGGCACCTCGCTCCCGCGCTCGGGCCGGAGATCGCCGCCAACCTCGTCTTCTGGGCCGCGACCGCGCTCGTGCTCCAGGCGGCCCTGGCGTTCCTCGGCCTGAGCGATCCGACCGAGGTCAGCTGGGGCGCGGTGCTCAACCGTGCCCTGGACCACGAGGGCATCGCCTTCACCGACCAGTGGCTCTGGTGGGTCCTTCCGGCGGGTCTCGCGATCACCCTCGCGGCGGGGGGCCTGGCCTTCGTCGGCGTGGGGCTCGAGTCCCGGGCCAACCCGCGCGTAAACCGGACGCGATGACGGCGCTGCTCGAGGTCTGCGACCTCTCGGTCTCGTTCGCCGGCGGGGTCGAGGTCCTGCGCGGCGTGAGCTTCTCGCTGGAGCGCGGGGGGTCGCTGGCGGTGGTCGGCGAGAGCGGCGCGGGCAAGAGCACGCTGGCGCACAGCGTCGTCGGCCTGATCGGCGCGCCCGAGGCCCGCGGGAGCGTGCGGCTGAACGGCGCCGAGCTCGTCGGCGCCGAGGCGGAGCGCCTGCGCTCCGTGCGCTGGTCGTCGGTCGCGATCGGCCTGCAGGGCGCCCCGTTCAACCCGGTCGCCACGGTCGGCGCTCAGCTCGCCGAGCCGCTGCGCGAGCAGGCGGGGATGAGCCGGGCCGGCGCGCGGATCCACGCGCGCGAGGCGGCCGAGGAGGTGCTGCTCGACCCGGCCGCGCTCGATCGCTTCCCCCACGAGCTCTCCGGGGGCGAGCGGCGGCGCGCGATGCTCGCCATGACCCTGGTGCTCGATCCCGAGCTGCTGGTCCTCGACGAGCCGGCCGCGGGCCTCGACCCCGTCACCAAGCACGAGCTGCTCGAGCGGATCGCCGCGCTGGCGACACGGCGGGGCCTGGCGCTGCTGGTCATCTCCCACGACCTGCCCGCCGCGATCGGCCTCGCGGAGCGCACCCTCGTCCTCTACGCGGGCGCGGCCGTCGAGACGGGCGCCGGCGATGCGGTGATCCAGCGTCCCGCCCATCCGTACACCTGGTCGCTGGTGCAGGCCTATCCGGTGATGAGCACGACGAAGGATCTCCGTCCGATCCGCGGGCGGTCGCCCGACCCGCGCGCCGTCCCGGCGGGCTGCGCGTTCCACCCGCGCTGCACGCAGGCCGAGACGATCTGCCGCGAGCGCCGTCCGCTGCTCGAACCCTCGCGGGAGCGGCTGGTCGCCTGCCACTTCGGCGGGGTCCGGGAACTGCTCGGCGCGGCCGATCTGCACAAGAGCTTCCGCGCCGGTGGCCGCACGGTCCACGCGGTGCAGGGGATCACGCTGACCGTCGCCCACGGCGAGGCGCTCGGCGTCATCGGCGCCTCGGGCAGCGGCAAGAGCACGCTCGCGCGGCTGCTCGCCGGGCACCTCGCACCCGATCGCGGCGCGGTCAGGCTCGGCGACGAGCTCGTCACGACGTCCTCGCGCGCCGCCGCGCGCGCGGTCAGACGCCGCGTCCAGCTCGTGCAGCAGGACCCGTGGGACGCGCTCTCGCCCCGGCTCACGGTGCTCGAGATCGTGCGGGAGCCGCTGGCCATCGACGGCGACGGCGACGGCGGCGCGCAGCGCCGGCGCGTGATCGGGGCGCTCGCCTCGGTCGGCCTGCCGGGCGCGGACGGGTTCCTCGGCGCGCGCGTCCACGAGCTCTCCGGGGGCGAGCTGCAGCGGATCGCGCTCGCCCGCGCGCTGGTCGCCGAGCCGAGGGTGCTCGTCGCCGACGAGCCCACGAGCATGCTCGACGCGTCCGAGCAGGCGCGGATGCTCGTCGTGCTCCGCGAGCGCCAGGCGGAGCTCGGCCTCGCGCTCGTGATCGTCTCGCACGACCTCGCGGTCGTGCGCAAGGTGACCGACCGCATCGTGATCCTCGACGCGGGCCGGGTCGTCGAGGAGGGACCCTCGGAGCGGATCTGCGCCGATCCCCGGACGCCGGTCGGCCGCCGGCTCGTGCAGGCCGCGTCAAGGTTCCCGGCCGTCCGGGCGCCCGGCAGCGACCAGGGGGAGCCATCGAGCCGCGGCTGAGCCGGCGTGCCTTCCTGCGGGGCTCGGCCGCAGCCGCGGCCGTGCTCTACGCCGGAGGCTGCGGGGGAGCCGAGCGCGCGCGCGGGACGGTGCGCCTGGGCGGCGGGACGTTCGGCTTCCCGTCCCCGTTCGCGTACATCGCCGGGCCGGGGTACGTGCAGACGAGCTACCTCTACGACACGCTGCTGTGGAAGGACGCCGGCGGACGGCTGATCGGGTGGCTGGCGCGCGCGTGGCGACGCTCCCCTGACGGCCTCACGCACACGTTCGCGCTGCGCCCCGGCGTCCGCTGGCACGACGGCCGGCCGTTGACCGCCGCGGACGTCGCGTTCACCTTCGACTACTTCGCCGCGCAATCGCTCGGGCCGTTGCTGCTGGCCCAGCCCTACGGGGTCAAGGAGGCGCGGGCGACGGGCCCGCTCACGGTCGAGATCGTGCTCGAACGGCCGGCCGTCACCTTCCTCGCGTCGGTCGCCGGGGCGCTGCCGATCATCCCCAGGCACGTCTGGTCGGGCATCTCCGACCCGCCGCGGGCGCAGAGCACGTCGGTGCTCGTCGGCACGGGCCCCTACCGCCTGAGGTCGTACTCGGCGGGCGCCGGGTCCTACCTCTTCGAGGCCAACGACGACTACTTCCTGGGGCGGCCGTTCGTGCGCCGGATCGAGCTGGTCGCCGTCGACGACGAGCTCGTGGCGCTGCGCGCGGGCGAGATCGACGCCGCCGAGACGCCCCCCGAGGGGGTCGGGGAGGACGTGATGCGCGCGTTCCGCGGCGATCCGGCGCTGGGGATCGTGCGCAGCACCGGCGCCTTCAGCTTCCCGCTGATCTTCAATCTCGGCCGCGGCGGGGCGCTGGGCGACGTCCGGTTCCGTCGCGCCTGCGCGATGGCGCTCGATCGCGGCGCAGCGGTCCGGCGGCTCCTGGACGGCAACGGCGAGCCCGGCAATCCCGGCTTCCTGTCCCGCGACAACCCGTTCTACGCCCCCGTGGAGGAGTACGCGTTCGATCCCGCGGCCGCCAACCGGCTCCTCGACGCGAGCGGGTACCGCCGGCGGGAGGCCGACGGCACGCGGCGCGCGCCCGACGGGCGGCCGCTGCGCTTCGGGCTGCTGACGGGCAACGCACCGGTCCCGCCGGTCCTCGCCCTGCTCGTGGCGGCGTTCACCGCGATCGGCGTCGCGCTCGAACCGCAGTCGGTCGACCTGCCCACTCTGTTCGGGCGCACCGCGCAGGGCGCCGACGACCTCGCGCTGACCCTCTACCCCGGCCCCGGAGGCACCTCCCCGAACGCCGATCCCGACGCGCTGCGCACGTTCTACGCCTCCGCCGTGCGCGGGCGCCTCCAGGGGGCGCAGGGCTACGTCGACGCCGAGTTCGACGGCCTCGCGCGGACCCAGATGGTCACCGCGGACACGGCCGAGCGCCGGCGCCTCGTCGTCCGCATGCAGGAGATCGTCGCGCGGGACCTGCCCGTGCTCCCGCTCTACCACTCGACGCTCTTCACCGTCTTTCGCAGGCGCGCCTTCGATCGCTGGTACTCCACGCCGGGCGGCTTTGCCACGGGGTTGCCGGGCGTGCTCAACAAGCAGGTCCTGGTCACCGGGACCGGGCGGGGGACCGCGGTGCGCAGGCCCGCGTAGCCCCTTCTGCGCTCAGGCTCAGGTGATCGAGGTCCGCGGGGTGCGCCGGAGGCGAGCGACGACCGCTCCCCGCATCCGGCGGAACCTCGTGGGGACGCCGGGCTCGCGGAGGTGGTCGGCGCGCTGGCGCAGGAGGACGACGAGGTCGGCGGTGGGGAAGAACGGGTCGGCGATCGCTGCGCCCGTGTCCACGGAGACGGCGACGCGAGACGCGCCGTCGACGACGCCGAGCAGGAGCGGGCCGGTGGGCACGCCGGCGCTGTCGAGGGCGGCCAGGCGGGCGACGTCGGAGGCGTCCTCGGGGAATGCGGGCCGGATGGAGAGGATGGCGGTGGGGAACATGGGGACAATGTGTCACCCCCGCAGCAGTAGGTCCAATGACGAAGTGCCGGTCAGCCTATAAGCTGTGCTGATGCTCGACGTCCGCCGTATGCGCGTGCTCCGGGAGGTCGCCGCGCGGGGCTCGTTCTCCGCCGCCGCCGAGGCGCTCGCCTACACCCAGAGCGCAGTCTCCCAGCAGATCGCCGCGCTCGAGCGCGAGGCCCAGACGCGCCTGGTGGACCGCTCGGCGCGGGGCGTGTCGCTCACCGACGCCGGCCGCGCGCTCGTGGTCCACGCCGACGTGATCCTCGCGCGCCTAGCCGACGCCGAGGCCGAGCTGGACGCGATCGCCGGCCTGCGCGGCGGGCGGCTGCGCCTCACGACGTTCACGACCGCGGGGGCCACGGTGGTCCCCAAGGCGATCGTCACCTTCCGCCGCCTCCATCCCGGCGTCGAGCTCACGCTCGGCCCCGAGGAGCCGCAGGACGGCCTCGTCTGCCTGCGCGCCGGCGAGGCCGACATCGCGCTGACCGTGGCCACGACGTTCGACCCACCGGCGAGCGAGGAGGACATCGACCGGGTCCACCTGCTCGACGACCCCATGTACCTCATGCTCGCGGCCGACCACCCACTCGCTGGCCGGTCGCGCCTGCGCCTGGCCGACCTCGCCGACGACGACTGGATCCTCGGCTCGGGAAACCGCTGCCCCGACGCGCGGATCCTCGTCCACGCCTGCCAGCAGGCGGGCTTCGAGCCGCGCATCGCGTTCCACTCCGACGACTACCTCGCCATCCAGGGGTTCGTCGCGGCGGGCTTCGGCGTGTCCTTCATCCCCGACCTCGCGCTCGTCGCCGTCCGCGACGACGTGGTCGTCCGCTCGCTCGGCGCGCGGCCACCGCTGCGCCGGGTGCAGGCCGCGACGCTGGCGGGCTCGTGGGCGTCGCCCGCCAAGCAGGCGATGCTCGAGGTGCTCGTCGAGGTCGCGGCCGAGTTCGAGGCCAAGCGGGCGGAGCTCGCGCTCGCGAGCTGACGCCCCGGCCTCCTGCGGCGTCAGTGCGAGACGCCGACCAGGCGCGTCGCGATGACGACGAACGCGGTGCCGGTGAGCCGCTGGAAGACCTCTTGGATCCGGGGGCGCTCGGCGAGGCGGCGCGCCCGCCCGGCCAGGGCGATGATGGCCAGCAGCCACACCGCCGCGATGGCGACCGTGAGCGGCGCGAGGATCGCGAGCTGCCCGGCGACCGGCCGGTCGGGATCGATGAACTGCGGCAGGAACGTGAGGAAGAAGAGCGCCGACTTCGGGTTCAGCAGCCCGGTCAGGACGCCCTGGGCGTACGGGCTCGTGGTGCGCCGCCGAGTGCGCGGCTCCGCGGTGGGCGCGGCGCCGGCGTCGGGGTCGGTGCGCGAGAGGATGAGGCGCAGGCCGAGGTAGGCGAGGTACGCGGCGCCGAGCACCTTGACCACCGTGAACGCGGCGGCCGACTGGGCGAGGATCGCGGACAGCCCGAGGCCCGCGGCGAGCACGTGGAACAGGAGGGCGGTGCAGGAGCCGAGCGTCGTGCGCAGGGCGGGCGCGCGACCGCCGACGATCGCGTGCTTGAGGGTGAGCGCGGTGTCCGGGCCCGGGAGCACCGCCAGGGCGCCCCAGGCCCCGGCGTAGGCGAGCAGGACGGTGGGTTCCACGCAGACGAGGCTATCGGGCGGAGGCGGTCGCGTCTCGTCTGCGCGCCGTTCGGACTTCGGCCCGCTCAGACTTCGGCCCGGTCTCCGAACGCTCCCCGAGCGGCCTGCGGCGGCGACCGTCCCCGCTCCGCCCGCCTCAGCCGCCCGCGAGCGAGAACGCCTCGGCGAGCAGTTCGTAGGAGCGCCGGCGGGTCTCGTGCTCATGGGTGATGGTGAGCACGAGCAGCTCCTCGGCGCCGTAGTCGCCGGCCACCGCCTCGAGAACGGAGCGCACGGAGGCGGGGGAGCCGTGTACGGTGCGCCGGGCCAGGGTGGGGTCCGGTCGTTGCCCGCGCGTGCGCCGGTCGATGAAGCGCAGGGCGGTGTCGACCGCGGGCACGCGAGCGATCTTCCCGCGCCGCGCCAGCATCCTCACCATCCGGTTGCTGGCGGCCACGCGCTCGGCCTCGTCGTCGGTGTCGGCGCACAGCGCCCAGACGGCGACGGCCAGGCGCGGCTCCGCCAGCTTCTCGGAGGTGACGAAGCGCTCGCGGTAGAGCTTCACGATGTCGACGCCGTCGTCGGAGTTGATGTAGTCCGCGAACACGTAGCCCAGCCCGAGCCGCGCCGCGTACGCCGCGCTCTCCGGCGATGAGCCCATCAGCCAGGGCTCCGGCCCCTCGGGGTGCCCCGGGAGCGTCGCCGGCAGCGCGGCGAAGAGATGGTCCGGTGCCAGGTCGCCGCGGAGGTAGGCCAAGAGCTCGCCGAGCTGCGCGTCGAAGTCGTCCGGCGCCGGGTGGTTGCGGTCGCGCTGCAGCGCGAAGACCTTGAGCGGGTCGTCGGTCCCGTCGGTGCCGAGACCGAGGTCGACGCGGCCCGGGAACATCCCGCTGAGCACGCTGAAGGTCTCCGCGACCTTGAACGGGCTGTAGTGCGGCAGGATGATCCCGCCGCTACCGACCCGCATCCGCGACGTCGTCGCCCCGATCGCGCCGATCAGCGCCTCGGGACAGGCGCCGGTGAGCAGCGGCCCGCCGTGGTGCTCGCCCACCCAGTAGCGGTGGTAGCCGCGCTCGTCGGCCAGCCGGGCGAGGTCGAGCGTGTTGCGGAGCGCCTGCGGACCACTCGAGCCCTCCGACGCCGGGGACGGGTCTAGCACGCTGAGGCGCAGTTCGCG
The DNA here is from genome assembly GCA_038321325.1 of Solirubrobacterales bacterium. GTDB lineage: Bacteria > Actinomycetota > Thermoleophilia > Solirubrobacterales > Solirubrobacteraceae > Paraconexibacter. The sequence continues at coordinate 4,886 of JBBQEV010000059.1, read as the reverse complement.
GGGCACGGGGCGGATCATCGCAAAGCGGTGGGGACCTCTACCGAAGGGGCGTCCGGAAACGCTCTGGATGGCGGCCGCCGGCGCGGCGTTCGAGGTTCGTCCCGCTGAGCGGGCTCAAGCTCGAAGGCTGGGTGGAGGTGCTCGATCGAGACCTTCAGATGAAGGCCCGGAACGCGGGCTTCTGGGCCCTATGGAGTTCGTCCCGATCGCCGAACAGTCAGGCTCGCTGCCCCTGATCTTCTCGAGATCGAGGTGACCGAACGGTTCCTGGGACATGACGACGACAAGCAAGGCCAGACGCTTGCCGCGCTCAAGCGCCTGGGCGTTTCCGTGGCGCTCGACGACTTCGGGACCGGCTACGCGTCGCTGTCCAGGCTTCAGGCCCTTCCGGTCGATGTCATCAAGATCGACCGGACGTTCGTCACGGCGCTCGTGCAGACCCCGCAATCGCCGAGACGATCATCACCCTGGCCTCCAACCTCGAGCTGCGTGTCCTGGCCGAAGGCGTCGAACACGAGGACCAGCAGAGCTGGCTCACCCAGGCGGGATGTGATTCGGCTTCCGGGTTCCACATCTGCCGGCCACAGCGCGCCGAGGCCATCACGGCCTGGCTCCTCGAACGTCGCTGAGATGGGGACGCGAGTGTCAACACCGCTTGAAAACTGGGCCCCCCTAGCGCCCGCCGCAACCGACCCACCGCGGTGCTGTTCGTCCCGCTGGTTGCCGGCGATGGTCGCGTCGTTCACTCGTCGGCGACGAGGGGGATGCTCTGCCGGTCTGGTCGTCTGGGTCGTCGTCGCGGACCTCGCAGATCAGTCCTTCGCTCGGCGGTAGTCCCGAGGACACGCAGTGAATGGCGAAGCCGATCCCGACGCTCGTGAGCAGCGCGTCGACGTGGTCCCATGAGGAGCCTTGCGGCCCTTTCCGGACGGTCCGACGAGGATCACGCACTCGTTGAGGTGCGGGTGGATCGCCGCGTCGTCGTAGTGGACGATGCGTCCGGCGGCGGCACCGAGCGCGACGAGGAACTGGGCGAGCAGTGTCATCGGGTCGGCCTCGGTGTGCGGAACGGTCCGCGTGACGAACGCACCTCGGGACCGTGCGACGCCGCGGAGACGGGTGGTTCGGGCCAGGTGCTCATCGCCGTGCCCGGTGGCCAAGTTCGAGCTCACGGACGCGGCCGTGGGCGATCGCGAGCTCGTGTCGCAGCGCCGTGATCTCGTTGTGCTGGCGCTGATGGTCTTCCAGCGGCGCGCAGTCGCGCGCACAAGCGAGGGCATCGCTGGCGCGCGGGCGAACGGCAGACGTGCCGGCGCTCCGCTCTACGCGGTGCGTAGCGACTGGATCTCGGCTCGGAAGCCGGCGTGCTCCGTAGAGCAGCGCGCGGCTGACCTGGGCGCGTTGGGCGACGGCCGCGAGGTGATCGACGCTCCCTCGCGATCGAGCTCACGAGAGCGCTGAGCGGACGCGATGCTCGGCATCCAGCGATGGCGGTCGCGCTGGTGACACCCCGCGAGAAGCCGCGGGCTCAGCTGGCGAAGTAATGGGGGGCGTCGATGTCGGCGATCAGGTCGACCTCGGTCGGTGCCCAGTCGAGCAGCTCGCGGGTTAGCGCGCTGGAGGTCGGGGCGTCCTGTCCGATGAACCGGGCGACGAACCCGAAGCGCTCGGGGGCGTCGTCCTGTTCGACGACAACGGTCGGAGACCCCAGGCCCCGGCCGATGGCCTCGGCCACGCTCCGGACGGGGACGGCCTCCTCTGCGACGGCGTGCAGTCGGCTGCCGGCCGGGGCGCGTTCGGCGGCGAGGCGGTACAGCCTGGCGGCGTCGCGCGTGTGGACCGTCGGCCAGCGGTTGGAGCCGTCGCCGACGTAGCCCGCGGCGCCGGCGGCGCGCGCGCCGCGCACCATCGTCGGGATGAAGCCGAACGTCCCGTCGTTGGCGCTGTGAACGACCGGCGGCAGTCGCACGACCGACGCGCGGACACCGCGCTCAGCCATGGCGATGGTGGCGTTCTCCGTGTCGATCCGCGGTCCGGCAGGGAGGATGTCTCGTTCGGTGTAGGGCCGGCCCGGCAGGTCGCTGAACGAGAGCAGCATGATGGGAGACGTGGTCACGAGCGGCTTGCCGCCGCTGCCGAGGCCCGCGGCCATGGCCTCGACTGCTCGCAGGTCAGCGCCGGCGGCGCCGACCATGTCACCGGCCTTCACGGCGTCGTGGTCGAAGGCCAGGTGGATGGCGCCGTCGCTGTCCTGGGCGGCCGCCCGCAGGCCGTCGAGGTCCTCGAGATCCCCGCGGCGCACCTCGGCGCCGGCGCTCACCAGCGCCGCGGCGCTGGCGTCGGAACGGGCGAGGCCGACGACCTCATGGCCGGCCTGCAGCAGTTCGGGGACGAGAGCGGAACCGATGTGACCGGACGCGCCGGTGACGAAGATGCGCATGGTGGGGACTCCTTCATGAGGGGCTGGTGGCTACGGTGAGCTTCAGGTGAACACGGCGGGCTTGAGGACGTCCTCTCACACCACTGACGGAAACGTCCTCGGGCTGGCGTTCTCCGGGGTGCGCCGCACGCCGTCGTCGAGCCCGGCGTCCTTCGCCTGCTTCGTACCGCACGGGCGCGCCGAGAGGCTCTCGGAGGCGATGTCGGCGATCATGACGATGGGAGGTCGATCGGTGCGCCCGCGCTCACGGCCTTGAGCTCCTGACGGGCCCGTGCAGTTCACGATCGTCGCCGCCAGTTCAGGACGGTCGCATCCGAGCGGCCGCTTCTTTGCCGCTCGCGCTTGGCGCCAGAGCGCTTCGGCATCCTCGAGATGCCCCCTGCGTCGACGGCGGCGAAATTGTCGGCGTCGACACCAACCTCACAGAAGGAGGTCTTTCAGCGTCACCGAAACGCGAACTCAAGGACCGTGACGACCTCGAGCGGCTCGCGGATTTAGAAGTCGCAACCTCACCCCGGCCTCTGACACGGGAGGCTTCGTGATCAGCACGGCAGCTTCCGTGCCCGGGACGCGACTCCGATGGCACTGGTCGCAGAACAAAGAAACCCGTAAGCGTTCAGTCGCGCTGCTGGTCGTTCAGGCGAGTAGCGGCGGTGGGTCGCCGCGGGCGTGGGTGCGGAGCAGGTCGATGAGGTAGGCGTGCAGGCTACGGCCTTGGAGGCGGCAGGTGGTGTGGGCGGAGAGCAGCCGGGCGATGCGCTTTTCGCCGTCTTGGGATTGGCTGCCGAGGCTGAGCTTGCGCGCGATGACGCTGCCGCGCAGGGCGCGTTCAGCGTGGTTGTTGGTCGGCTGCACGCCGGTCTTGTTGGCGAAGGTCCACAGGGCGGGCCAGATCTTGAGCAGGTTGCGGGCGAAGCGGCGGCCGTGGCGGTAGCGGGCCTTCTTGCTGGCGTGCTGGCGCAGGATCGGCTTGAGCTCGCGTTGTAGCCCGCGGATGCGTCGCTTGAGTTCGTGACGGTCGCCGGTGTGTTGGAAGATCTCCCAGGCCCAAAACAGCTCGCGGCAGACCCGCAGCCCCGCCTCGCCGAGCTCTTTCTCGCAGGCGAGGCCGTCGGCGTGGGCGGCGAAGTCGCGCTGCAGATGTGACCAGCAGACCTGCCGCCGGGCGACGGGCAGATGCGCGTAGGCCCACCAGCGATCAGACGTGACGATCGCCGCGCTGTCGCCAAGCAGGCTCTGGGCGTGCTCTTCGTGGCGGCCGGCCTCGATCTGCAAGATCGCGTGGCGGTCGCTGAAGGCGCCCCACAGCGCGCGCTGCTTGCCTTTGAGCCGCCAGCCGGTCTCATCCATGTTGATCGCCGCGGCGCCGCGGACGCGCTCGAGCAGATCCTCGCAGGGGACGATCAGCGCGTCGGCGGCGCGGGTGAGGATCGCCTCCACCGTCCCGGTGCTGATCCGTGAGCTAAACAGCTGCTCACACAGCTCCACCGCGTCGCGCCTGGAGATCCGGTTTCTGATCGACAAGGTCACGATCGCGGCCTGCAACCTGGGCCCATGAGCGCACGAGAACTCGGCCGGAAGCCCCGCGGCCGCCTTGGCCCCGCACCCCGGGCACATCACGCGCTGGCACTGGTGCTCGGTGACTTGGACGGCCATCACCGGCAGCTCCTCAACTTGATGGCGCGCCGGATCGCCCACCGCGACGCGTTCAGCCGCCGCGAAGACATGCCCGCAGCCGCACCCAGCCGGCCAGTGCTCGACGACCTCATCGACCGCCCACAACGGCAACAACGGCCGCCCCTTGCCCTCATGGCCAAGCTGACCGCCCGCCTTCTTGCCCGACGGGTCCTTACCGCGCTTCGGAGGGGTGCTCGGCGGATCGGCGCTCGGAGGCTGCGAGGAGTTCCGCGACGAGCGCCTGCCCTTCTGCTCGAGCTTGGCGATCCGCTCATCCTGCACGGCCACACGCTTTTCCAACCGCGAGATCTGCTCATCCATCCGCAACAACACGGCCACCACCGCCTCGCGGCCCTGCTCATAGATCGCCTCAGCGTCCGCGCGATCCACGCTCCATAACTTCGCGCCCGCCCACCCAACTCCTACCGACCCACTGAACGCTTACGGTTTGTTGGTTTGTTCCACTGTGCAGCCGCCACCAGAACATGAAAGAACTCCGCTAACGCACGTTGCGCGCACTGTCATCTTCGACCCCGCCCGCCGCGCGATCGTGCTGCTCGGCGGGGACAAGCGCGGCAACTGGAGCGGCTGGTACGAGCGCACCATCCCCGAGGCCGACGACCTCTATGACGACTACCTGAAATCCGAGGACGCACCATGAAGACCAAGAACGACATCCTCGCCGCCCGCGCACAGCGCGGCAGCACCCCCGACCGAGAGCGCGTGGAGGCCATCAAGCGCGAGATGCTCATGGACGAGACACTCCACG
>JBBQEV010000058.1:0-26823 GCA_038321325.1 Solirubrobacterales bacterium | reverse complement strand
CGCCGCCTCGGCCGACGAGGCCGCGCCGATCAAGTTCATGGCGCCCTACGCGGGCGCCGCGATGGCGGAGTACTTCCTCTACAAGGGCGGCCACGCGCTGGTGGTCTACGACGACCTCACCAAGCACGCCTACGCCTACCGTCAGATGTCGCTGCTGCTGCGCCGCCCGCCGGGTCGCGAGGCCTACCCGGGCGACGTGTTCTACCTCCACAGCCGCCTGCTCGAGCGCGCGGTCAAGCTCAACGACGAGCTGGGCGGCGGCTCGATGACCGCGTTGCCGATCATCGAGACGCAGGCCGGGGACGTCGCCGCCTACATCCCGACAAACGTCATCTCGATCACCGACGGGCAGATCTTCCTCGAGCCCAAGCTGTTCTTCTCCGGGGTGCGCCCGGCGATCAACGTCGGCATCTCGGTCTCCCGTGTGGGGGGCTCGGCGCAGATCAGCCCGATGAAGAAGGTCGCGGGCCGCCTGAAGCTCGAGCTCTCGCAGTACCGCGACCTCGAGGCCTTCGCGCAGTTCGGCTCCGACCTCGACGCGGACACGCAGAAGACGCTGGCCCGCGGCGAGCGCCTGGTCAAGATGCTCAACCAGGGCGAGCGCGCGCCGCTGTCGGTCGAGCTGCAGGTGGCGCAGGTCTACGCCGCGACCAACGGCTACCTCGACCGCGTCAACGTCGACCGCGTCGTCGAGTTCAACGAGCAGCTCACCTCGCGGCTCAAGGCCGAGAGCGGCGACCTGCTCGAGAAGATCGCCGGCGGCGACTGGTCGGACGGCACCCAGGACGCGCTCAAGGGCCAGATCGAGGACTTCGCCGACGACTTCGGCTACGACCTCGACGAGGACGGCCAGCCGACCGACGACGGCGGCTCCGACCGCGTGAGCGACCGCAAGAAGGACGAGGCGGACGACGGCGACGCCGAGGACAGCGCGGACGACGCCGGCGACGAGGACGGCGCGGACGAGACCGAGGAGGCCGTCACCGCGTGAGCCAGAAAGACGTCCAGAACCGGATCGGCTCCGTCAAGAACATCCAGAAGATCACGCGGGCGATGGAGATGGTCGCCGCGGCGCGCCTGCGCCGCGCCGAGCAGCGCATCGCCAGCCTGCGGCCCTACGCCGGCGCCATCCGCCGGATGACGCGCCAGGCGGCAGAGGCCGCGGGCGGCGAGGTCGGCTCCCAGCCGATCCTGGTCGAGCGCGACGAGATCGCGAAGGTCGGGATGATGCTCGTCACGGCGGATCGCGGGCTGGCCGGCGCGTTCAACTCGCAGATCCTCCGCGCGGGGATCCGCGCCGCGGTCGAGCACGAGCGCGAAGGCCGCAAGGTCGTCTTCTTCGCCTCGGGCCGGCGCGGCGTCTCCTCCCTGACCTTCCGCGGCCGCGAGGCCCAGGGCGCCTACACCGGCTTCACCGACCGCCCCGCGTACGCGAACGCCCGCGAGATCGCCGAGGACCTGATGACGGCCTACATCGACGGCGACGTCGACAAGGTGGAGATCTTCTACAACGGCTACATCTCGCCGCTGTCGCAGGTGGTGCGCAGCGAGACGCTCCTGCCCCTGCAGCAGGCCTCCGTCCTCGAGGGCACCGACGACGAGAAGGACGGCGCCGAGGGCGATCACGGCCACCACGCGCTCGTGGAGTACGAGCCCGATCCGGAGGAGATCCTCAAGCGCCTGGTGCCCGACTACGTCGAGATCTCGATCTACCGTGCGCTCCTGGAGTCCACGGCCTCCGAGCACGGCGCGCGCATGACCGCGATGCGCAACGCCTCCGAGAACGCGGGCGAGGTCATCGAGGACCTCACGCTGGAGATGAACCGCGCGCGCCAGGCCGAGATCACGTCGGAGATCGTCGAAGTCGTAGCGGGCGCCGAGTCGCTCGTCTAAGCCCCGCCTTTTTTCGCACCAATCGAAGAGGAATCCATGGAAGCCGCCACCACCGCACCCCCCGCCGAGACCACCGAGTCCGAGCGCAACGTCGGCCGCATCGAGGAGATCCAGGGCGTCGTCATCGAGGCGGTGTTCCCCGACTCGCTGCCCGAGATCAACTGGGCGATCACCATCGACCGCGAGGGCCAGGGGCCGCTGACCGTCGAGATCCAGCAGCACCTCGGCGACGGCCGGGTCCGCGGCGTCGCGATGGACTCCACCGACGGCCTGGCCCGCGGCATGGAGTGCGTCGACACCGGTGGCCCGATCACCGTTCCCGTCGGCGAGATGACGCTCGGGCGCATCTTCAACGTGCTCGGCGAGGTCATCGACGAGGGCGAGCCGATCGAGGTCAAGGAGCGCTGGGCGATCCACCGTCCCGCCCCCGACGTCGAGGACCTCACACCGACCACGGAGATGTTCGAGACCGGGATCAAGGTCGTCGACCTCCTCGCGCCCTACGCCAAGGGCGGCAAGGTCGGCCTGTTCGGCGGTGCCGGCGTCGGCAAGACGGTCCTCATCCAGGAGCTCATCCACAACCTCGCCTCCGAACACGGCGGCCTCTCCGCGTTCTGCGGCGTCGGCGAGCGCTCCCGCGAGGGCAACGACCTCTGGGTCGAGATGAAGGAGTCCAACGTCCTGGAGAAGACGATGCTCGTCTTCGGCCAGATGAACGAGCCGCCCGGCGCCCGTATGCGCGTCGCGCTGTCCGGGCTGACGATGGCCGAGTACTTCCGCGACGAGGGCGGCCAGGACGTGCTGCTGTTCATCGACAACATCTTCCGCTTCGTGCAGGCCGGCTCGGAGGTCTCCGCGCTCCTCGGCCGCATGCCGTCGCAGGTCGGCTACCAGCCGACGCTGGAGACCGAGATGGGCCAGCTGCAGGAGCGCATCACCTCGACGCGCAACGGCTCGGTCACCTCGGTGCAGGCGATCTACGTCCCCGCCGACGACCTCACCGACCCGGCCCCCGCGTCGGTGTTCGCCCACCTCAACGCCACGACGGTGCTCTCCCGGGCGATCTCCGAGAAGGGCATCTATCCCGCGGTTGATCCGCTCGACTCGACCTCGACGATCCTCAAGCCGGACATCCTCGGCGAGGAGCACTTCTCGGTCGCCAACCGCGTCAAGGAGATCCTGCAGCGCTACAAGGAGCTCCAGGACATCATCGCGATCCTCGGCATCGACGAGCTCTCCGACGAGGACAAGATCACCGTCCAGCGCGCGCGCAAGGTCGAGCGCTTCCTGTCGCAGCCGTTCAACGTCGCCGAGGCGTTCACCGGCACGCCGGGGCAGTACGTCGCGATCGACGACACGGTGCGCTCCTTCAAGGAGGTCATCGACGGTGAGCACGACGACGTCCCGGAGTCCGCGTTCTTCTTGAAGGGCTCGATCGACGACGTCGTCGAGGCCGCGAAGAAGAAGAAGAAGGACTAGAGCGTGGCGACCAAGTTCAACGTGGAGGTGCTCACGCCCGACGGCGAGCTCTTCAACGACGAGGTCGAAATGGTCTCGACGCGCACCGAGGTCGGCTCCATCGGCATCCGCGCCAAGCACCAGCCGCTGCTCGGGATGCTCACGCCGACCGAGCTGCGGCTCTACAAGTCCGACCAGGACATCGTGCGCTTCGCGCAGGGCGAGGGTTACGTGCAGGTCAGCGCCGAGGGCGTGCTGCTCCTGCTCGAGGAGGCCCATCCGGTCGACGGCCTCGACGTCGCCGACCTGCGCGAGAAGCTCAAGCGCGCCGACGAGGCGGTCGCCGAGGCCGAGGACGGCTCGGAGGCCGAGCGCCGCGCCCGCAGCGACAAGCGCCGCTGGGAGGCGTTCCTGAGCGTCGCCGGCGAGGGGGAGAGCGCGACCGGGTAGGGCAGCGCATCGTTCGTAAATGGGCTCGCTGAGCGAGCCCGATCTCGAACGCTGGCTCGCGAGGATCAAGCGAGTGAGGATCGCGCGCCGTCGCCCCGCGGGGCTGACGGCCGCAGCCTCGACTAAGCTCCGCTCCAGATGGACGAGTGCGCCCTGGCCGAGCGGCTGATGAGCTACGACACCTCCCGGCCCGAGGAGATCCGCGCGGCCGCGAGCTTCGTCGTCGGCTGGCTGGAGAGCCGCGAGCTCGCCGTCCGCACGCACGAGCACAACGGGCTCCCCGTCCTGGTCGCCGACGTCGGCCCCGCCGAGGGACCCTGCGTGATCCTGCACGGCCACATCGACGTCGTGCCGGCCTTCGCGGCCCAGTTCGTCCCGCGCCGGGAGGGCGATCGGCTCGTCGGCCGCGGCGCCTACGACATGAAGGGCGCGCTGGCGTGCATGCTCTGCGCGGTCAAGGACATCGCCGACCAGCGCCGGGTGCACGTGAAGCTCATCTGCGTCCCCGACGAGGAGAGCGAGGACGTCGAGGACCGCTCGACCGACCGCCTCGTCGCCGACGGCCTGCGCGCGGACTTCGCGATCACCGGCGAGCCGACCGACCTCCACATCGGGGTGCAGGCCAAAGGGGTCCTGGCCGTGCGCGTCGAAGTCTCCGGGACCGCGGCGCACGGCTCCACGCCGTGGCTGGGGGACAACGCCATCCTCAAGGCCCACGACACCTTCCGCCGGATCGAGACGCTCCCGTTCTCGCGCGAGTCCTCCGACCTGTTCGACCGGCCGTCGATCAACCTCGCGCGCATCGACGGCGGCGACGCGTTCAACAAGGTCCCCGACCGCTGCCGGATGGACGTCGACATCCGCTTCCTGCCCAACCAGGACCCGGGCGAGATCCTCGCGCAGGTCCGTGCGCTCGGCGACGTCCGAGTCCTGCGGGTGTTCACGCGCGCCCCCGCGATCGTCTCGCGCCAGAACCCCTACGTGCTCGCGCTCCGCGACGGCGTCGGGCGCTCCGTCGAGGGAGAGGCGCTCTCGGTCGGCCGCGACGGCGCGTCGGACGCCGTCTCCTTCCTCGAGGCGGGCATCCCCGCGGTCGAGTTCGGCCCCACCGGCGGCGGTCATCACGGCCCGGAGGAGTGGGTGTCGATCGCCTCGCTGGCCGCCTACCGCCAGGCGCTCGGAGACTTCGTGCGCGGGCTCCCGGCGTGGCTGGACCGCCGCGGCGACGGGCCGCAACTCGAGGCCGTCGGCGGGTGACCCCGGACCTGCCCCCGCCCCGCCTCGCGGGGCGCTTCGTGCTCAAGGCGCTGCTCGGCGGCGTGCTGATCCTCTGCCTGACCAGCGCGGCGGTCGCCTCGGCGGTCTTCTTGCAGGTCGACGGGGTGGGCGACGGCATCCGCATCACCCCGCCCGCGCCGTTCAAGAAGGACGTCATCACCGAGGCCAAGCCGGGCGAGCCCCAGACCCTGCTGCTCGTGGGCTCCGACCGCCGCTACGGCGCCGGGAGGCGGGACACCCGCTCCGACACCCTGATGCTCGTCCGCCTCGACCCGCGGCAGCAGGCGACCGCGATCCTCAACGTCCCGCGCGACCTGGCGGTCGACATCCCGGGGTACGGTCGCCGAAAGATCAACGAGGCCTACCGGGTCGGCGGGCTCAGCCTCGTGACCGAGACGGTGAAGGCGACGCTGGGGCTCAAGACGATCAACCACGCGATGGCCGTGAACTTCAAGGGCTTTCGCCGCGTCGTCAACACCCTGGGCTGCATCTACACCGACGTCGACCGGCGCTACTTCAACGACAACACGGGGCCGCTGCCGGACTACGCCGCCATCGACGTCCAGCCGGGCTACCAGCGCCTGTGCGGGGAGCGCGCGCTCGAGTACGTGCGCTACCGCCACAACGACACGGACTTCGTGCGCTCCGCCCGCCAGCAGACGTTTCTGCGCGACGCCAAGGACCAGGTCGGGACCAGTGCGCTGTTCGACAACTACCAGGAGCTGCTGCGGATCTTCGGCCGCTCGACCCAGACCGACCCCACGCTGCAGGAGAACAAGCAGGTGCTGCGACTCCTCGAGCAGGCCGCGCTGGTGGCGGGCAAGCCGGTCCGCCAGGTGCGCTTCCCGGGCGACATCCAGGCCGACACCTCCACCTACCTCGGCGCCTACGTGACCGCCCAGCCGGACGCGATCGTCGCGGTGCGCAAGCGGTTCCTGGCCGCCACGAAGGAGAAGCAGCGCCTTGTGCGCCCGCGGGCCGTCCGCGACGGCGCCCGGCGCGCGCGGCGCGGCGCGAGGACGACGCTGGCGGACTTCGGGCTCGTCGACGCCAAGCGGGAGGGCGAGGACGTCGTCGCGCCGCTGGAGGCACGCGGCAACGTCGGCTTCCCGGTCTACTTCCCGCAGGGCCTGACGACACGGGGGCGCTGGACGGGCTCGCCCCCGCAGCCGCGCGTGTACGAGTTGCGTGATCGCGCCGACCGCCCCCACCGGGCCTACCGGCTGGTCTTCACGCAGGACGAGGTCAACGGCGACTACTTCGGCGTCCAGGGCACGACCTGGAAGCGCCCACCGCTCCTCTCCGAGGGCGGTGAGGGGCTGCGCATGCGCGGTCGCGACTACCGCTTGTTCTACGATGGCAAGAAGCTGCGCATCGTCGCGTGGCAGACGAAGTCGGCCACCTACTGGGTCTCGAACACCCTGAGGCTCGCGCTGACGAACACCGAGATGCTCGGCATCGCCCGCTCGCTCACCCGCGTCGGCGCGCGGCCCAAGCACTGACCCCGTTGGCCTTCTACCCGCCCCAAGACCCTCCACCGCGCCTTGCGTTCGCGCTGTACAAGCGGGTCCTGCTCGGGGCGCTGGTCATCGTCTTCGCCACCTCCGCGGCCGTCGCCACGGCGGCGCTGCTGCAGGTCAAGACGGCCTCGGACCTGTTCGACGCGGTGTCGCGCCCGATCCCCGGGATCGACGCACCCAACGTCCTCGACGACGTGGACCCGGGGGAGCCGCAGACGATCGTCATCCTCGGCTCCGACCGCCGCTTCGTGGACATCGCGGCCAAGACGCCGACGCGCTCGGACACGATCATCCTGCTGCGCCTGGATCCCGACCGCGGCGCGACCGCGGTCCTCTCGCTCCCGCGGGATCTGCGCGTCGACGTGCCGGGCTTCGGGCGCCGCAAGATCAACGAGGCCTACGCGCTCGGCGGTCCGAAGCTCACCGTGGAGACGGTGCGCCGGCTGCTCCGCGTGCCGATCAACCACGTCGTCAACGTGAACTTCGGCGGCTTCCAGCGGGCCGTCAACCGCCTGGGGTGCGTGTACGTCGACGTCGACCGGCGCTACTTCAACGACAACATGCCGCCCGCGGGCGGGGGCGAGAACTACGCCGCCATCGACGTGCCCGCGGGCTACCAGAGGCTGTGCGGCAAGGCGGCGCTCGAGTACGTGCGCTACCGCCACTTCGACAACGACATCGTGCGCGGTGCCCGCCAGCAGGACTTCCTGCGCCAGGCCAAGGCGCAGATCGGCGTCTCCAAGCTCTTCGCCGACCGCAACCAGCTCATCAAGATCTTCGGGACCTACACGCAGACCGACCTCAACGGGCTCTCCGCGAAGCTCCGGCTGATCAAGCTGCTCTACGAGTCGGCCAAGAACCCGATCCAGGAGGTCCAGATCAAGGACCTCACGGAGGACGGCGCCGATCTCGTCGCCAGCCCGGAGGCGATCGACAAGGCGGCCACCGACTTCCTGTCCGCGCAGGCGTCAGAGGGCCCGCGCGACAACCCGCTCGAAGACTCCGCGACGCGCCGCAAGGTCAAGCGCGCGACGACCCGCAAGCGCGGCGGCCTGCCGCGCGGGCTCTTCGAGGCGCGGCGCGCCGCCGAGGATCAGGCCGTCCCGCTGGCCACGAAGCTCCCGTTCCCCGTCTACTTCCCGAAGCTCGCGCTCAACGGCTCGACGCTGCGCGAGCGCGAGCACCGCGCCTACGACCTCTACGACCGCGGCAGGCGCCGGTACCGCGCCTACCGGATGGTCGTCAACGCGCCCGGCACCGGGCAGAACTACGGCATCCAGGGGACGAACTGGAAGGCGCCGCCGATCCTCGACAGCCCGTCGGAGAAGCGCCGCGTGGGCGGCCGGATGCTCGAGCTGTACTACGACGGTGACCGCATCCGGCTCGTCGCCTGGCGGACCGACCGCGCGGTGTACTGGGTCTCCAACACGCTGCTGCAGACGCTCAGCGAGCGGCAGATGATCGGCCTGGCCAGCAGCCTCACCCGCGTCGGCGGCAAGTAGCGCGCCGGGCTTGGCGCTAGCCTCCCGCGCCTCATGAGCAGCCCCAGGGAGCCCATCGGCGTCGTCGGCACCGGCTACGTCGGCCTCGTCAGCGCTGCCGGCTTCGCCGAGCTCGGCAACGAGGTGCGCTGCATCGACATCGACGCGGAGAAGGTCGAGCGCCTGAACGCGGGGGAGATCCCGATCTACGAGCCCGGCCTGGCCGAGATGGTTGAGCGCAACCGCGCCCGCATGCACTTCTCGACGGACATCGCCGACGCGCTCCAGAGCGCGCGGCTGCTCTTCGTCGCGGTCGGCACCCCGCCCACCTACTCCGGCGACGCCGACCTCTCCGCGGTCAACGCGGTCGTCGAGGCGATGCCCGCCTCGGACTCCCACGCGCTCGTGATGAAGTCCACCGTGCCCGTCGGCACGGGGAGCAACATCAAGCGCCTCTTCGCCGAGCAGGGCAAGTCGGGCTTCCGCTACGTCTCCTGCCCCGAGTTCCTCAAGGAGGGCTCGGCGATCGACGACTTCCTCCGCCCCGACCGCGTCGTGGTCGGTGACGACGGCGACTGGGCCGGCGACGCCGTCGTCGACCTGTACCGCCCGCTGCTGACCGCCGAGCACGGCGGCGACGGGCCGGGCGCGCTGGTCCGCACCGACATCGCGTCCGCGGAGATGGTCAAGCTCGCCGCCAACGCGTTCCTGGCCACGAAGATCTCGTTCATCAACGAGATCGCGAACGTCTGCGAGGAGACGGGCGCCGACGTCCTCGAGGTCGCCAAGGGCATGGGCCTCGACGCCCGGATCGGGCCGAAGTTCCTGCAGGCGGGGGTGGGCTTCGGGGGGTCGTGCTTTCCCAAAGACGTCATGGGCCTCAAGCAGCTCGCCGGCAACTCGGGCTACCACTTCCAGCTGCTCAACGCGGTCATCGAGGTCAACGAGCTGCAGAAGCGCAGGGTCATCGGCAAGCTGCTCAAGCACCTCGGTGGCAGCCTGGTCGGCAAGAAGGTCGCGCTGCTCGGCCTCGCGTTCAAGCCGGACACCGACGACATGCGCGACGCGACCTCCCTCGTGCTGACCGCGCGCATGCAGGCCGCGGGCGCGACCGTGAGCGCCTACGACCCCGTGGCCGAGGAGGAGGCGCGCAAGCTCATCCGCGGGGTGCGCTTCGGCTCGAGCGCGCTCGACTGCGTCGCGGGCGCCGACGCGGTCGTGCTCGTGACGGAGTGGGGCGAGTTCTCGGCGCTCGACTGGAGCGCCGTCGCGGGCGCGATGGCGGGCACGACGATCATCGACGGCCGCAACGCGCTCGACGCCGCGGCGGTCCGGGCGGCGGGGCTGACCTACGAGGGCATCGGGCGGGCCTGAGCGTGCAGGCGGTGATCCTGGTCGGGGGCGAGGGGACGCGCCTGCGTCCGCTGACGAGCGGGACGCCCAAGCCGATCGTCACCTTCGTCGACCGGCCGTTCATGGGCTTCATGCTCGAGTGGCTCGCCGGCCACGGCGTGGAGGACGTGATCATGTCCTGCGGATTCCTGGCCACGAAGGTCAAGGCCGTGCTCGGCGACGGCTCGGCGTTCGGGGTGCGCCTGCGCTTCGTCGAGGAGCCCGAGCCGCGCGGGACCGCCGGCGCGCTGAAGTACGCCGAGCCGCTCCTCGAGGATCGCTTCCTGATGCTCAACGGCGACGTGCTGACCGACGTCGACGTGAGCGCCCAGATCGCCCAGCACGAGCGCACGGGCGCGTCCGGCACGCTGGGCCTGGTCCCCGTGGCCGATCCGAGCGCCTACGGGCTCGTCCTCACCCAGGGCGACGGCGAGGTCACGGGCTTCCTCGAGAAGCCCGGCCGCGACGAGCTCAAGGGGATGACGGAGTACCTGATCTCCGCCGGGATCTACGTCCTCGAGCGCGCGGTGCTCGACCGCATCGCGCCCGGCGCCAAGGTCTCCATCGAGACGCAGGTCTGGCCGCAGATGGTCGGCGAGGGCCTGCACGGCTACGCGTCGCGCGACGCGTACTGGATGGACATCGGGACGCCCGACCGCTATCTGCAGGGCACGGGCGACATCCTGCGCGGCACGGTCAGGACCGCCGTGGGCCGGCGGCTCGACGCACACGGCCAGGCGCTCGCCGCGGGGGCGGTGGCCGAGGGCGCGACGGCCACCGGCGCGGTGATCGTCGAGGACGGGGCGCGGGTCGCCGCGGGGGCGCGGGTGGTCGGCCCGACCGTGCTCGGCCGCGGCGTCACCGTGGCCGCCGGCGCGGTGGTCGAGCGCTCCGTCGTGCTCGACGGGTCGAGCGTCGGCGCGGACGCGCACGTCGCCGATGCGATCCTCGCCCCGAGGGTGACGATCGGCGAGCGAACGGTGGTGCGCGGCCAGGCCATGCTCGGTGAGGGCGTCTCGGTCGGCGCGGACTGCACGCTCGATCGCGGCATCAAGCTCTTCCCGGGCACGCAGCTCGCCGACGGCGCGGTGAGCTTCTGAGGGCTGCGATTCGTACGTTCCGTCGCTCGGATACGGCCACGGAACTTCGGAGTCGGAGCACTTAGGGGCCGGTGGTCTGCTCCGAGCCGGCGACGTCCGCGCTCCGTGATCCGCCGCCGCCTCCGCGGCCTGGCAGACTGCAGCCCCATGAGCACGAGCGAGGGGCTGACGCAGGGGGTGCTCGACCGCGAGACCATCGCGGCGATCGACCCGACCGACCAGCTGACCGATGTCCTGGCGCTGCCGGAGCACCTCCGCGACGCGCTGTGGAAGACGGAGTCGGCGGCGCTCGGCACCTGGGACTCCCCCGGCGGCCTCGTGGTCGCCGGGATGGGCGCCAGCGCGCTCGGCGGCACGATCGCCGCGGCCGCCCTCGGCGACCACGCCTCGCGGCCGATCCTGCTCGCACGGGCCTACGGCCTGCCGCCGTGGACCACCCCGGACACGACCGTCCTGTGCGCCTCGTACTCCGGGGAGACCGAGGAGACGCTCGCCTGCTTCGAGGCGGCCGGGGCGCTCGGCGCCTGCCGCGTCGTCGTGACCACGGGCGGCACGCTGGCCGAGCAGGCGCGCGCCGAGGGAGTACCGGTCATCCCCGTCGCCGGCGGCCTGCGCTCGGCCACCGCGGCGGGCTACATGGTCGTCGCCGCGCTGGAGACCGCCGCGGCCTGCGGCGCCGGCCCGCGGCTGACCTCCGAGCTCGACGTCGCCGCCGAGCACCTCGAGGAGCTCGTCATCGAGTGGGGGCCGGAAGGGGCCGACGACGGGGTGCTCAAGGAGCTCGCCCGCGCCCTCGAGGGCACCGTCCCGATGATCGCGGGCTCCGGGCTGACCTCCGCGATCGCGCACCGCTGGAAGGCGCAGCTCAACCGCCAGGCCCGCGTGCCCGCGTGGGCGTGCGAGCTCCCCGACGCCGACCACTACGAGATCGCGGGCTGGGAGCGCGCCGACGCCTTCGCGCGCTTCTCCGCGGTCTTCCTCGACGACACCGACACGCACCCGCGGGTGCAGTCGCGTATCGCGCTCACGCGCGACGTGATCGCCGCCCAGTCGGCGGGCACCCACGTCGTCTCCTCGCGCGGGACCACCGCCGTCGAGCGCGCGCTGTCGCTCGTGCTCGCCGGCGACCTGCTCTCCCTCTACCTCGCGGCGCTGCGGGGCGTCGACCCGGCGGGCGAGAGCGACGTGCACCGCCTCAAGGCGGAGCTCGCGGTGAGCTGACGGCTGGAGGTCGCCAAGCGTGGCCCCTACGGATCCGTCACGCATCCACAGGGGTCACGCTCGGTCGCGCGCGCGGGCTCGGCCCGCCCACAACCTTGACACGCCCGTGGTAAGGTTCACGGCGAATGGACGCGCTGACCATCCACGAGGCGGCGGGGACGACCGGCTGGTCGGCCCGCATGCTGCGCTACGTCGAGGACGCGGGGCTCATCGAGCCTCGCCGCTCGGCGGCGGGGTACCGCCTCTACGGCCCCGAGGAGCTCCAGCGGCTGCGCACCCTCCGCGAGCTGCTCGCCGAGCACGCCGTGAGCATCACCGAGGTCGGCTTCGCGCTGCGGCTGCGCCGTGACGAGCAGCTCAGCGCCGCCCTCGACGGCTGGTTCGAGACCGAGCCCGCCCGCCCCGCCGACGTCCCGGCCGCCGACTGGCTGCTGTGGGAACAGGACAAGCACCAGAAGCTCCTGGCCGCGGCCACGCGGCAGGCCACCGAACTGATGGAGACGACACAGAGATGACCACCGCCTCGCCCGCCCAGGACTTCAAGGTCGCCGACCTCTCGCTGGCCGCCTTCGGCCGCAAGGAGATCCAGCTCGCCGAGGTGGAGATGCCCGGCCTGATGTCGCTGCGCGAGGAGTTCGGCCCCTCGCGGCCGCTCACCGGCGCGCGCATCATGGGCTCGCTGCACATGACGATCCAGACCGCGGTGCTCATCGAGACGCTCACGGCGCTCGGCGCCGAGGTCCGCTGGGTCTCGTGCAACATCTTCTCCACGCAGGACCACGCCGCGGCCGCGGTCGCCGTCGGCCCGGACGGCACCCCGGAGGATCCGCAGGGCGTGCCGGTCTACGCCTGGAAGGGCGAGACGCTCGAGGAGTACTGGTGGTGCACCAAGCAGGCGCTGATGTGGCCCGGCAGCGCCACGGGGGGCCCGAACATGATCCTCGACGACGGCGGCGACTCCACGATGCTCGTCCACCGGGGCAAGGAGTTCGAGGCGGCCGGCGCGGTGCCGGACCCCTCGACGGGCGGCTCGGAGGAGTTCGAGATCTTCCTGCAACTGCTCACCGACTCCCTCGGTGAGGACCCGCAGCGCTGGACGAAGATCGCCGAGGGCATCAAAGGCGTCACCGAGGAGACGACCACCGGCGTCATGCGCCTCTACGAGATGGCCCGCGACGGCAAGCTCCTGTTCCCGGCGATCAACGTCAACGACTCGGTCACGAAGTCGAAGTTCGACAACCTCTACGGCTGCCGCCACTCGCTCGTGGACGGCCTCAACCGCGCGGTCGACGTCATGATCGCCGGCAAGGTCTGCGTGGTCTTCGGCTACGGCGACGTCGGCAAGGGCTGCGCCGCCTCGCTCAAGGGCCAGGGCGCGCGCGTGATCATCACCGAGATCGACCCGATCTGCGCGCTGCAGGCCGCGATGGAGGGCTTCCAGGTCACGACGCTCGCCGAGGTGATCGAGACCGCGGACATCTTCATCACCGCAACGGGCAACAAGGACATCCTGATGGCCGCCGACCTGGCCAAGATGAAGCACAACGCGGTCGTGGCGAACATCGGCCACTTCGACAACGAGATCGACGTCGCGGGGCTCGCCCGGACCGAGGGCATCCAGCGCATCAACATCAAGCCGCAGGTCGACGAGTGGAAGTTCTCCGACGGCCACTCGATCATCCTGCTCTCCGAGGGCCGCCTGATGAACCTCGGCAACGCGACCGGCCACCCGTCGTTCGTCATGTCCTCGTCGTTCACGAACCAGACGATCGCCCAGATCGAGCTGTTCGGGAAGACCGACGACTACGACAAGCAGGTCTACGTGCTGCCCAAGCACCTCGACGAGAAGGTCGCCCGGCTGCACCTCGACGCGCTCGGCGTGAAGCTCACGCCGATCAGCCCCGAGCAGGCCGCCTACCTCGGCGTCCCGGTCGACGGCCCGTACAAGAGCGACCACTACCGCTACTAGGAATCGATCGGCGGAGGTGAGCGGGCCCGTGAGCACCACCACGGCCTCCGCTCACGCCGCCGCCGGGGCGGACCGCATCGCCTGGGCCGACGCCCAGATGCCGGTCCTGCGCTCGCTGCGGATGCGCTTCGAGACCGAGCGCCCGCTCGATCAGGTCACCGTGGCGGCGTGCCTGCACGTCACCGCCGAGACGGCGTGCCTCGTGCGCGCGCTCGTGGCCGGCGGCGCGCGGGTCGGCCTCTGCGCCGCCAACCCGCTCTCCACCCAGGACGACGTGGTCGCCGCGCTGGCGCAGGACGCCGGCGTCACCGTCCTGGCCGCCCGCGGCGAGGACGAGGAGGCCTACGCCGCGCACGTCGGCGCGCTCGTCGCCGGGCGCCCCCAGGTGACCCTCGACGACGGCGCCGACCTCCTCGGGGTGGCCCACACGGTCGGCCCCGCGGTCGTCGCCGGGCTGATGGGCGGCACCGAGGAGACGACCACCGGGCTCCTGCGCCTGCGCGCGCTGGAGGCCGACGGTCGCTTGGGCTGCCCGGTCGTCGCGGTCAACGAGGCCCGCACCGAGCGCCTGTTCAACGACCACTACGGCACGGGGCAGTCGACCTGGGACGGCATCCTGCGCGCGACGAACCTCCTCCTCGCCGGTCGCACGGTCGTCGTGCTCGGCTACGGCTGGACGGGCAAGGGCGTGGCGCTGCGCGCGCGGGGGGCGGGCGCGCAGGTCGTCGTCTGTGAGGTCGACCCGATGCGCGCGCTCGAGGCGCGGATGGAGGGCTTCGAGGTCATGCCGGCGCTCGAGGCCGCCGCGCGCGGCCAGGTCTTCGTCACCGTCACGGGCTCGCGCGGCGTGCTCGGCGCCGAGCACTTCGCGGTTATGCAGGACGGCGCGGTGCTCGCCAACGCGGGGCACTTCGACGTCGAGATCGATCTCGCGGAGCTCTCAGCGGCCGCGACCGGCGGGGTGCGCCCGGCGCTGCCGCTCGTCGAGGAGTACCGCATGGAGGACGGGCGCCGGCTGAACCTGCTCGCCTCCGGGCGCGTCGTGAACCTCGCCGCGGGCCAGGGTCATCCCGCCGCCGTGATGGACATGAGCTTCGCCAACCAGGCCCTGGCCGCCGAGCACCTCGTGCGCGCCGCGACCGTCGGGCCGTCGCTCGGCCACGGCGTCCACGCGGTGCCCGAGGCGATCGACCGGGAAGTCGCGCGGCTCAAGCTCGCCTCCCTGGGGGTGCGCATCGATACGCTCAGCAGCGCGCAGCGCGCCTACCTCTCCGACTGGGCCTGATCGACCGATCAGGGGTACACGTTGGTTCCTGAACCGCGGCGGTGAGTATCGAGTCTCGCGCTCGGGTCGCGGGACTCTGACTACGGTAAAGAGATGGTGACGCCAGCGGTGCCCGAGCACCCGCGAACCGTCTCGTGGCTCGGTGCCTCGGCCCTGGCCATGGGTGGGTCCAATCAGAGCCTGTTCCTGATCGGGGCCCTCGTTGCGTCGCAGGGCACCGCCGCGATCCCCTTGCTCGTGGTAGGTCTGCTGCTCTCCTGGGCCGCGCTGCCCGGCTGGATCGAGCTCGTGCTGATGTGGCCCAAGCGCGTCGGCGGCATCTCCGCCTCCTGCACTGAGGCGTTTCGCCCGTACTCCCCGGTGCTCGCGAACCTGACGGGCGTCTGCTACTGGTGGGGCTGGATCCCGACCTGCGGGCTGACGGCGATCCTCTCGGCCTCGGCGCTCCAGGCCTGGTACCTGCCGTGGATCGACGTCAAGCTCCTGGCGACGCTGATCATCTGCGTCTTCGTCGCCATCAACCTGGTCGGCGTGCGGGTGGTCAGCCGCTTCGCGGTGCCTATGGCCTTCGCCGCCGCCGCTCTCGCCTTCGGCTCGGTGGTCATCCCGGTCTTCGCCGGCACGGTCGACTGGCACCAGGCGGCGTCGTTCGACCTCGAGGTCCCCTTCGGCGGCGCCGTCGGCTACGTCACCAGCGCCATGGCCGGCCTGTACCTCATCGGCTTCGCCGCCCCCGCCTTCGAGGCCGCCGCCTGCCACGTCGGCGAGATGCGCGACCCGGTGCGCTCGCTGCCCCGCGCGATGTACACCAGCGCGGGAGTGGCGTCGCTCTACTTCGTCGCGGTGCCGGTCGTGTGGCTCGGCGTCATCGGCCCCACGGGGATCGAGGGCGACCTGATGACCACGCTGGGCCCGACCTTCGCGCCGCTGCTCGGAGAGGCGGCGAAGGCCGCGGCGCTCTGGCTCATCGTCCTCAACATGTTCCACGGGACCCTTCAGCCGCTGGCCGGCGCGTCGCGCACGCTCTCCCAGCTCGCCGACGACGGGCTGCTGCCGCGGCTGCTCAGCCGTCGCAACACGCGTGACGCTCCGTGGGTGGCCACCATGCTGACCGCGGCCGTGGCGATCGTCTTCCTGGTCGCCGGCGACCCCGTGTGGGTCATCGCCGCCGCGAACTTCTGCTACCTCATCGCCATCGGCCTGCCGAGCGTCGCAGTGTGGCTGCTGCGCCGCGACGAGCCGGCCCGCGAGCGGCCCTACCGGGCGGCGCGCGGCTTCGTGCCGCTCGGCGTGCTTGCCGCGGGCGTCTGGGGCGTCGCGACGGTGCTCGGCTTTCAGCAGTTCGGCCTGCCGACGGTCCTCGCGGGCCTGGCCATGGCCTACACGGGGTCGGCGCTCTACGGCTGGCG
Organism: Solirubrobacterales bacterium; assembly: GCA_038321325.1. Taxonomy (GTDB): domain Bacteria; phylum Actinomycetota; class Thermoleophilia; order Solirubrobacterales; family Solirubrobacteraceae; genus Paraconexibacter. The sequence continues at coordinate 10,367 of JBBQEV010000058.1, read as the reverse complement.
CACCCACCGCGACCGGGTCCAGCGGGGTGCGTGGGCCGCGTCACTCACTGCACGTGAAGCTCACGGGGGCGATGCTGCTCGTGCTCGTCCTCGACGGGGCGGGGTACCTGCTGGCGGTCTCGCACGTCCCGGCCGCGGAGACCGAGCTCATCGCGATCCTGGCCGACATCTTCGTGGTCGTCGCGATCCTCACCGTGTCGGTCGGCCTGGTCCTGCCCGGGATGATCTCGCACTCCGTCTCACAGGTCGCGGCCGGCGCCGAGCGCCTCGCCCGCGGCACCCTCTCAGACCTCACGCGCGCCCTCGAAGCGCTCGCGGTCTCCAACCACGACGCGGCGCACGCCCGGGTCGAGCGCACTCCGGTGGACGTCCACAGCTCCGACGAGATCGGTGCCATGGCGAGGTCGTTCAACGTGATGCAGGACGAGGTCGCCCGGGCCGCGGAGGCGCTGGACCGTGCCCGCGAGGGACTGCGGGCCACCGAGGCGCGCCTGGAGGGTACGGTCGAGCAGCAGGCCGCGGTGGCGCGCCTGGGCCAGCTTGCGCTCGAGGACCCCGACGTGGAGCGCGTGATGCAGCAGCTCGTCGAGGTGGTCGCCGAGGTGCTCGGCGCCGAGCACGTCGGCATCGTCCAGCGCGGCGGTTCGGGCTTCTGGCTGCGGACGGCCGCCGGGCCGAGGGCCGGAGGGCTCCCGCGCCTGGCCCATGTTCCGGGACCTGTCCCGGCGGTCGAGTCGCGTCGCTCAAGCGGCTTCGCGGCGATCGATCCCGTCGGCTCGGCCTGGGCGGTCGGCGGCGTGGTGGTGCCGGTGCCCGGGCGCCCGGTGCCGTTCGGCGCGCTGAGCTGCGCGTGGTCGACCGCGCGCGAGCTCGACGCCGGAGAGCTCGACTTCCTGCGCGCCGCGGTCAACGTGATGGCCGAGTCGGTCAACCGCAACCAGACCGAAGAGGAGATGCGCCACCAGGCGATGCACGACCCGCTCACGGGCCTGCCCAACCGCGTGTTGTTCCTTGATCGCCTGCGCCTCTCGTTGGTCCGGTCGGCCCGTCACGGCGCGTCCTCGGCGGTGCTCTTCCTCGATCTCGACCACTTCAAGCTCGTCAACGACTCGCTCGGACACGCAGCGGGGGACGAGCTGCTGGGCCAGGTCGCCGACCGCCTTGCGCGCGCGGTGCGACCTGGGGATACGGTCGCCCGCTTCGGAGGGGACGAGTTCGTGGTCATCTGCGACGACCTGACCGTGGCCGGGGAGATCGACACGATCGCCGAGCGGCTCCTCGACGCGCTCCGCACGAGCTTCACGCTGGCCGACGGACAGCAGCTGCGGGTGCGCGGATCGATCGGCATCGCGGTCAGTCCGAAGGGCGGAGTCGACGCCGAGGAGCTCGTGCGCGAGGCCGACGCCGCGATGTACCGGGCCAAGGAGCACGGCCGCGGGCGCGCGGAGCGCTACGACGAGGTGATGCGGGGGGTGGCCACCTCACGGCTGCGCCTCGAGCAGCAATTGGCGCGGGCGCTCGAGCGCGACGAGCTCCTGCTGCACTACCAGCCGATCGTCGAGCTGGCGACCGGCAAGGTCCTCGGGTTCGAGTCGCTCGTGCGCTGGGAGCACCCCGAGCGCGGGCTCGTCCCGCCCGACGAGTTCATCGGTGCGGCCGAGGAGACAGGGCTGGTCGTCCCGATCGGCGCGTGGGTGCTGCGCGAGGCCTGCCGGCAGACGGCCCGCTGGCGCGCTCTCGTCCCCGCGGGTGAAGCGCTGCCGTTCGTGGCGGTCAACCTCTCTCTGCGCCAGGTGACCCAGCCCGGTCTGCTCGCTGCGGTCGCCGAAGCCCTCGCCGAGGCTCGGTTGCCCGCGAGCGCGCTGCACTTGGAGATCACCGAGAGCGTGCTCATGCGCGACGGCGATCAGACGCTGGCGACGCTCGACGCGCTCCGGGCCCTCGGGGTCGCACTCGTCCTCGACGACTTCGGGACCGGGTACTCCTCGCTGGCCTACGTGCACCGCTTCCCGGTCGAGATGCTGAAGGTGGACCGCTCCTTCGTGGCCGAGCTCGGCCGCCCGGGGCACGACGGGGAGGCGATCGTCGACGCGATCCTTCAGATGGCGCGGGGCCTGAGCCTCGTGGTGGTCGCCGAGGGCATCGAGTGCTCAGAGCAGGTCGACCAGCTCCAGCGGATGGGCTGCGAGCGCGGACAGGGCTTCTACTTCGCCCGTCCGCTGACCGTCGCGGCCGTCGAGTCCCTCGTCCGCGGGGAGACGGCGCACCCGCACCTGGATCGTGCGACCCACTAGCTGCCCGGCCGCACGTGGGGGAGCAGCAGCGACTTCCACGACTGGACCTTCTGCTGGTATTCCCGAGGGCACGTTCGAAGCCGGGTGTCGCCGAGCAGGCCGAGGCCGCCGACGCGGTGGAGGTTCGCCGCGCTGGACCCCGCGACCCAGCAGACGATGCTGTAGGCCCGCTGCTCGTCGAGCGAGTGCTCGTCCCAGTAGGCCGAGGGCGCGAGGCCACGCTGGCGGGCGGAGAGCGCGTGGAAGAACCTCGCGGCGTCGAAGGCGTACTGCGCGCCGTTGTCGACGGTCTCGGTGAGAAAGACGGTAGCCACCGAGTCGGCAGCGTCCTCCTCCTTGCCGAGCACCGGCAGGGCATAGACGTCGATCAGCGCATGCCCGAACTCGTGCATCAGCAGGAAGCCGTCGACGGCGGCGAGCTCACGGCCGAACTCCTCCTCATCGCGCCGCAGCGCGGGGAAGTTCGTGCGCAGCAGCGCGGCGACGTAGTTCACGAAGCCGTAGGAGAGCGTGATGGTCTTGGTCTGCGGATCGTAGTTCGGCCCGACGAACCCGTTCACGGCGCGGATCCTCAGGTTCTCCGGGAGCACGAAGGAACGCGAGAGCCCCCTGGCCACGCCCTCGGTGCCGCCGAGCGTGAGGATCTGCTTGGCGAAGCGCGCGTCGGCGCCGACCGGCGTCGCGAAGCTCACGTCGATGACGCCACTCGACGGGCTGTCGGCCGCCGCCGTCTGCGTCCCCGCGCCGCTGGCCGTGGCGGCCTTGATCGCCGGGAGCCCGAGCGCCTTGACGAGCCGCTCCGACGCGGCCTTCAGCGCCGGGACGTGCCCCACCAGTGCCTCGGTCGCACGCCGCGCACCGACGGCGTCGCCGCCGGAGGCGGCATCGGCGATCCGCACGAGATCGGTGTCCAGGACGCGCGCCGACTTCGTCACGACGGCGAACTCCGCCGCTCGCTCGTCGGGGGGCTCGAGCGCCTCGAGTCGCCCGAGCTGCGCGCGGTACTGCTTCTCGATGCCCCGCACCTCGCTGACGACCTGCGCGTCGGTCTTGCCCGTCGCGCCGGTGAGGACCTCGCCGATCCGCTCGGAGATCGCGTTGAGCGCCGTGCGCTGCTTGCCGTAACCCTGCTTGAACGCCTCGGCCCGCGACGGGCCCGCGCTACCGCCGCAGCCCGCGACGCCGACGACGACCGTGCAGAGCAGCGCCAGCGCCGCTGTGCGCCGGGCGGCCCGACGCTCAGCCACAGCCCTTCGCCCCGAGCTGCTTGGCGGCGGCGGAGACGCGCTGGCCCGCCGGCGCCACCTTGGCGAGATCCTGGAGGCCGGAGCGGTCCTTGGCGTCCGCCTTGTCCTTGATCGTCTGCAGAAGCGAGTTCGCGCTCTTCTGCGCGGAGGTGAACTTTGCGTAGACGGCCTTCACGTCGTCGGCGGGCTTGAGTGCCACGAGATCGTCAGTCTCCTTCGCGGTGATCGGAGCGATCTTGTCGAAGTACGTGGCCGCCGTCGTCGCATCCGCGAACGACGCGGGCGCGGGGACCGCCTTGGCCGCTGTCTGCGCGGTCTTGCAGATCGCGTCGACCTTGGCGAGCAGCTGGGGCTTCGGCAGCCCGGAGTCCGAGCTGCCCGACGACGAGCCGCCGCACGCGGCCACCGCCGCGGTGAGCGCGGCGGTCGTCAGGGTGGCTGAGATCGAGCGGGAAACGCTGGTTCTTGAGTGACTCATGGCGCGAACCTAGGCCGGGCCACACCCAGGCGGCATCGGTGTCCACATCCTGAACTTTGCGCCCGACGACGCGCCAAGGGGGTGAGGGCGGCTCGCGTAGGATCGCGAGCGTGACGGGCACCGGCCAATCGCTGATCGAACGCCGCGACGACCTGGCCGTCCTCGAAGCGCTGCTCGCGCGGGCCCGCGCGGGAGCGGGAGGCCTGGCGCTGGTCGAGGCTGCCGCCGGCCTGGGCAAGAGCCGCGTCCTCGCCGAGTTCCGCGACCGGACGGTCACCGGCGGTGGGGTGCGGGTGCTCAGCGCGCGTGCGAGCGAGCTCGAGCAGGGGTTCGCCTTCGGGGTGGTGCGGACGCTGCTGGCCGGGACCGTTCGAGCGCTCGCACCGGCCGCGCGAGAGCGGTTGCTGGCCGGCTCGACGGCACCGGCAGCTGTGGCCCTCGGCCTGACGGATGGCGCGGAGCCGCGTGCGGTCCAGCCGTCTCCTGCCCTCTTGGACGCGATCTTCTGGCTGGTCGACGGCCTCTGCGCGGAGGGCCCCCTGGTGCTCACGGTCGACGACGCGCACTGGGCGGACGGGCCGTCGCTGCGCGCGCTGGCCTACCTCGCCCACCGAGCCGACGACCTGTCGCTCACGTTGATCTGCGCGCTGCGCCCCGGCGAGGTCGTGGCCGATCCGCAGGCTGCCGGCACGCTGAAGCGGGTGGCCGCGGCGACCGTGACGTTGGCGCCGCTGAGCGCCGAGGGGGTAGCGGCGCTCGCGGCGACGGCCGCACCCCAGGTGCTCGACCCCAAGAGCGTCCGCGCGCTGTACGTTGCGACGCAGGGCAGTCCGTTCCTCGTCTCCCAGGTCATCGGCGCGCTTGCCGCCTACGGCCCTGAGAGCCTGGGACCGGGTATGGCGATCTCGCCGAGCGCACTGCGCGGGGTGATCGGAGGCCGGATGGCGGCCCTGCCTGCGGCCGCACGCGAGCTCGCCCGAGTGATCTGCGTCCTCGGAAACGGCGCCCACCTGCGCGACGTGTGCGGCTTGACGGGGCTCGGCGCAGAGGCGGTGCTCGAGGCGTCGAGCGCCCTGAGCGGCGCGGGGATCTTCGCTGACGACGCCGAGCTGTCGTTCGCTCATCCGCTACTGGCGGACGCGGTCGGCAGCGAGCTCGGCGCTGCCGAGCGCGCCCTGGGAAACCTCCGGGCGGCTCGCTGGCTCGCGGCTCACGGCGCCGACCCCGAGCGCGTGGCGGTCCACCTCGGTCGCTCCGCGCCGTGCGGAGACGCCGACGCCGCGCGACAGCTGCGGGCCGCGGCCGCGGATGCGCTGCGGCGCGGAGCCCCCGAGGCGGCGGCGATCCATCTGCGCCGTGCGCTGGCCGAGCCGCCGCCTCCCGGCGAGCTTCTCGCGACGACGGTCGAGCTGGGCCTGGCCGAGCTCGCCGCCGGCGAGGACGCGGCGGCGGCTGCGCACCTCGCGCCGGTCCTCGACGATCCGGCGTGGCCGGCGGCCCACGCCGCTTCGGCGGCGTGGGCGTGCCTGGCCGAGCACGGCCACGTGGGAACGGTCGAGGCGCTCCTGCGGGCGGTGGACGCGCGCCGCGGTCACGACGACGACGCGGCGGTCTGGCTGTCCGGGATGGCCGGCTACCTGAACTTCTTCGTGCCGATCCCCGAGCGCCGGCGCGTCCACCTGCCGCCTCGCGGGGGCCTCACGGGCGCGACGGCCGCGGAGCGGATGGCCCTCGCCGCGCATCTGGCCGGAAGCACGAACGACGGCACCACGGCTGACGAGGCGGCGCGCATGGCCAACCGATCGCTCGGTCAGGGCGCCCTGTCGACCGACGCGAACTTCCAGGGCGCGTTGTTCACGAGCGGGCCGATCATGGCGCTCCTGTACGCCGAGCGACTCGACGACGCCGCCCGCGAGCTCGATCACGTGGCACGGCAGGCGCGCGAGCTGGCGGCGGCGGGGTCGCTGGCCATCGGGCTCTTCCCGCAGACCCACCTGCAGCTGCTGCGCGGTGATGTCGGCGCGGCGCTCGCGCAGGCGCACGCGGCGCTGCAGCTCGCGTCGGTCCTGCAGGGCGAGGAGCGCGCGGCGTACGACACCTTCATCATCGCCTTGCAGGTGACAGCGGCGCTCGCCCACGTCGGGGTCGCCGCCGCCGAGGCGGCGCTGGGCGAGCACGGGCTCGACGGTGCGCTCACCCCGATGCAGATGTGGGTCGTCCCGGCCCGCGCCCACGTGCACATCGCCGCCGGCCGCGCCGAGGCGGCGGTCGCCGACGCCCGGGCCTGGCGTGCCTGGGTGACGATGCTCGGCGACCACCTGCAGCCGGTGGAGTCCCACACCGCCGAGCCGCTCGCCCTCGCGCTCGCCGGGCGCTCCGCGGAGGCGGTCGCCGCCGCGCTCGAGATCGTGTCCTCCCGGCCACTGCGCGGTCGCGTGAGCGTCCGAGACGGCCGCTGGGAGCCGTTCGTCGGCTGGACCGCGCTGGCCGTTCTCGTGGGGAATGCCGCCGACGCGGCCGTCGCCGACCCCGGCGAGGAGCCCGCCCCCGACCGACCCTGAGCGAAGCGTTGAGGTGCCGATCGCGGAAGGCGGTGGGTAGGGTCCGCGCCGTGTCCGAGCACCCCGCCGTCGTCAAGCTCCGTGAGGCCGGGGCCGCCGAGCCGGCGCTGCGCGCGTTCTCCCGTGCGGTGGAGCGCGTCGTGGCCGGCGACTCGGGCCTGCTGCACGAGGCTGAGCTCGAGCCCGTCGACGACCTGCCCGACGCCGAGCGCCTCCCGGCGGCAGACCCCGAGGCGACGCAGGCCGCGCTCGACCGCGCCGTGGTGATCAAGCTCAACGGCGGCCTCGGGACGAGCATGGGCCTCAGCGGGCCCAAGGCGCTGCTGGAGATCAAGGAGGGCCAGACGTTCCTCGACGTGATCGCCCGCCAGGTGCTGCGCCTGCGCGCCGAGACGGGGGCGCGGCTGCCGCTCGTGTTCATGCACTCCTTCGCCACCCAGGAGCCGTCGCTGGAGGCGCTCGGGGCGCACCCGGGCCTCGCCGACCAGGACGTCGACCAGGACTTCCTTCAGGGGAAGGTGCCGAAGCTCTGCGCGGACGACCTGCGCCCCGCCGCGCACCCCGACGCGCCCGAGCTCGAGTGGGCGCCGCCCGGCCACGGCGACGTCTACGCCTCGCTCGTGAGCTCCGGGATGCTCGCCGCGCTGCTCGAGCAGGGCTACCGCTACGCCTTCGTGTCCAACTCCGACAACCTCGGCGCCGTGCTCGACCCGGCCCTGCTCACCTGGTTCGCGGAGGAGGGGGCGCCGTTCGTGATGGAGGTCGCCGACCGCTCGGCGTCCGATCGCAAGGGCGGGCCCCTGGCCCGCCGCCGCGAGGGCGGCCTCGTGCTGCGCGAGCTCGCCCAGGCGCCCGACGAGGATCTCGGGCACTTCCAGGACGTCACGCGCCACCGCTTCTTCAACACGAACAGCCTGTGGATCGACCTGCGCGCGCTGGACGCCGCGCTCGAGGACGCGGGCGGCGCGCTCGAGCTGCCGCTCATGGTCAACCGCAAGACCGTCGACCCGAAGAACCCCGACTCGACGCCGGTCCTCCAGCTCGAGACGGCGATGGGCGCGGCGATCGACGTGTGGGACGGCGCCCAGGCGATCCGCGTGCCGCGCAGCCGCTACGCGCCGGTCAAGACGACAAGCGACCTGCTCGCCGTGCGCTCCGACGCGTTCGTGCTCACCGAGGACAGCCGCGTCCAGCTCGCGCCGGTGCGCGACGGGCGGCCGCCGGTCGTCGAACTCGACTCCGAGCACTTCAAGCTCGTGGACGCCTTCGAGGAGCGCTTCTCCGCCGGCCCGCCCTCCCTCGTCGACTGCGAGCGCCTCAGCGTGTCCGGCGACGTCGCCTTCGGCGCGGGGGTGGTCGTGCGCGGCACCGCCACCGTCGAGCACGCCGGCCCGGGGCGCCTGGAGATCGCGCCGGGCACCGTGCTCGGGGACTGAACGTCGTAGGTCACATCGCCTCGTAGCGCTCCGCGCGCTCGTCCTCCTTCTCGCTCTCGGCGAGGGCCTTGACGAAGAGGTAGGCGAGCGCGACGCCCATCACCACGGACTGCTCGACGGCCATGATCGCCCCGGCGACGGCCTGGTCGTCGCCCGCGCTCAGGCCCCAGACGCGCGGCCCCTGGGCGTAGAAGGCGTAGAGGGCGTCGGGCGCGAAGGTGATCGCGATCCCGATGAACGAGACGAGGAGCTTGGTCACGAGCATGTAGACCACGGGGCCGAACGGCCCGACGGAGATGCGCCCGCGGACGGGGGAGAGCAGGTGCCACCAGTACACGAGCCCGGCGTTCAGGAACGTGACGTGCTCGACGACGTGGACGACCGGATGCTCGAGCGCGAGGTCGTACAGAGCCGGGATGTGCCAGAAGACCATCGTCGCGACGTAGAGCGCCACCGCGAAGGCCGGGTGCGCGAGCAGCCCCGCGCGCCGCTCGAGCACCTGCACGCGCCGCGTGGCCGGTCGCAGCAGCGTCTTGGTCAGGCCGAGCATCACGAGGATCGGCACGGCGTCGAGGACGAGCAGGTGCTGCACCATGTGCATCGCGAAGAGCTGCTCGCCGAGGCGGTCGAGCGGCGAGACCAGCGCGGCGAGGACGATCGCCATCGCCGCGAGGAACGTGACCAGGCGCCCCGTCCCGGCGGTCCGCGTGCCGGGCTGCGCCCGCACGGCGCGCCAGCGCCGCGCGTAGAGCGCCGTCGCGAGCGCGACGAGCGCGAGCGGGCCCGGAGCCAGCGTCCAGGCGGTGTCGGCGGCGGCGGCGAGAGCCACGCAGCGATCATGTCAGCGCGCGCGGAGCCTCGCGCGAGCATCGAGTCGTCGTCTCGTCCCGCGAGTCGTCGTTTCGTCCCGCCCCGCGGGTCCGATCGACGATTCGACGCCACGGCAGCCTCCGATCGACACCGCCCCGAGCCGCGGTCACCGCAGCGCTCGCGCGTAGGTGAGCGCCGCGACGCGCTCCGCCCCGGCCCGCTTGAGCGCCCGCGCGCAAGTGTCGAGCGTCGCGCCGGTGGTGTGGACGTCGTCGACGAGGACACACGTGCGCGGGACCGCCGCCCCGGCGCGCACCTCCATCGCGATGCGGCCGGCGGCGAGGCGCTCCCGACGGCCCGCGCCGCGCTGCCGCGTCGCGGCGCCGGTGCGCTCGAGGCAGGCGTGAACCTCCCCGGCGCCGCGGCCGGCCAGCCCCGCGGCCAGCAGCATCGCCTGGTCGAAGCCGCGTGAGCGGGCGCGAGCGCCCGCGGTGGGGACCGGGACGAGCGCGGCCGCCGCGTCGCACAGCCAGCGCGGCGCGCGGGCCATCGCCGCGACCATCGGCTCGGCCGCGACGCGCGCGCGGCGCAGCTTGAGCGCCCCGACGAGCGCGGGCACCGGGCCGGCGTAGGCGACGGGAGACCAGGCCGCGTCGAAGGCCTGCGCGGCGGCCGGGCAGCGCCGGCAGGTCCCGGGCAGTCCGCAGCGCCGGCAGCGCGGCTCGCGCAGCCACGGCAGTCCGCGCCGGCACGCGGCGCAGAGGTCGGCGCCGGGCGCCGAGCAGCCGACGCACACGGGCGGGGCGAGGAGGTCTCGGAGCGACGGCACCGCCTCAGCGTGGCGCCCGGGTGGGTCACGAGACAACACGCAGACGCAACATCTGTCCGCGGTTCTGCGCAGAAAGCCAGCACCCCGCGCCGCTCCGCGCCGCCTGCACATCGTGATTCCCCCGGGGCCGAACGCTGCGTGTTGACATCGTGTGACGAAGGCGTATCGTCGATCGGACCAAGGCAGCATCTGCCAACAACGACGCACACTGGAGGTACTCGATGCAGATCGAGCTCAAGGGTCGCAACGTTCCGGTCACCGACGAACTGCGGGAGCACGTCCGCAAGCGGTTCGCCAAGGTCGACAGGCAGGTGAGCGACCTGGCCCGGCTCGAGGTCGAGCTCTTCCGAGAGCGCAATCCGTCCGTCCCCGACAAGGAGCGCGTCGACGTGACGCTCTACCTCAAGGGAGTGACCCTCCGCGCGAGCGACAACTCGCGCGACATGCGTCACGCCATCCACCTGTGCGAGGAGGAGCTCAGCCGCCAGGTCAAGCGCCATTGCGACAAGCGTCGCAAGCGCCGCGAGTTCCGCCACCACGAGAGCTTCGGCGGCGAGGGCGCGTCGGCGACGACGTAGCCCTCAGCCGGGGGGTCGCGGGGGGGGCCGGGGGGCGCCCCCCCCCCCCCGCCCCCACCCCACCCCGGGCCCCGGCCGCGGCGAGCCACCCCCGCGAGGGGGGTGCGCGATAGCGCCCCCAACCAGGGCGAGGC
>JBBQEV010000057.1:0-26887 GCA_038321325.1 Solirubrobacterales bacterium | reverse complement strand
CCCGGCCTGCGCGAACGCATCCTGCAACGCCTCTGCTGCCTGGCCGCCTGCGTGATGCTCAACCACCAACTCCGACGCCCGAGCCGCGCCCTCGTCAACTACACCGCCTAACCAAACCGTGGAATCAACCATCTAGGTTCCGACGCCCCGTGGCCGATACCGGGGCCGGCCTTCACGCCCCTCGATGACCGGGTGCCCTTCGACCTCGCGGCGAAGGTGCTCAACGTTTCCCGACGCACCTAGCACCAGCACCGTCGAGCGGATGATGAACGACGGGTTCCGCGGTCACACGCCGTCCGCCGTGTTCCACCAAGGAGACGTCGTTCTTACGTATCCGACCGGTGGCTATGGGCCTGCCACCAGCGCACCAGCGATGTAGGGGCTGCACCGCTGGTGCAGCGGAGTCCTCGGGTTGGCGAGTCGCCGCGGATGGGAGCGGCGGATCTGATCACGGATCTGCAGCTGGTCTTGGGAGCCGACCTTCCAGGTCTCCCAGTTGGGCCGGGAGCCTTGAATGCGGTGAGAGCTGCCGACCCTGATGACGTCCAGGTCGCCTGCGGAGCGAGGGCCCATCACCACCCGAGGTTGTCCCGTTCGCCGTGGAACTTCGCGGTGGCGGTCCGGTGATCAGGTGACGGTCGCGAGCGTAGCGGCCGGCTCGGTCGTGATGGTGGTCGGGCTGGGTGGGGTGGTCGATCGGCTCGTCTGAGCTCGCCGCGAGGCGAGGTCGTTCTCGACGGCGAGGGCGAGGTCGGCGAGGTGCTTGCAGCCGATGATCTTGCGGAACTGGGCCTCGGCTTCGAGCAGGCCGGCGGCGGTCCAGCGCAGGCACATGTCGCCGTTCTGCCAGTGCTTTACGGGGTGGGAGTGCGCGAGCTCGCCCGCGAGCGCCTCCAGACGCCCGAGCGCGGCCTCGTGGCTGGTCAGCTTCCAGGCCGCCCGCAGGCGCCGCTTGACGCCCTCGCGGTCGCGTTCGGGCAGGTGGTCGAGCACGTTGCGTTCCTTGTGGCGAACGCAGTGCTGGACCGGGACGTCGCCGAGCACCTGACCGACCGCCGCCCGCAGCGCCTTGCCACCGTCGAGGACCACGAGGACGCCCTGCTCGCAGTCCAGGCCGCGACCCACGAGGTCAGCCAAGAGCTCGCGGCAGATCGTCGTGTTCTCCGTCGACCCGTCCCACAAGCCCAGCGGGAGCTTGACGCCATCGGTCGTGACCCCGAGCGCGACCACGCAGCAGCGGCCCTTCAAGTCGAGGCCATCGAGCATCAACGCCGCGAGGCGCACGTCGGCCAGGCTGCGGCTCATCAGGGCGCGAAGGTGCTCGCCGGTGCGCCCGACAAACTCGCGGCTGACCGCCGACTTCGAGCTCGAACGCTCCCGGTCGAGCACGTCGTGGCCGACCGGCTCACGCGTGCGCGCGAACCGGCGCGTTCTCACGCCGCCGAGCATCTGCTCCATCACCACCTTCGTCAACGGGTCGCGGTCGGCGAAGTGCGCGTAGGTGCTCATCGCGACCTCACCGGTGCCGTCGGCGGCTCGTACGCGCGGACGCTGCACCCCGACGCGCCGTCCGCCAAGCGTGACCGACCCGGCCTCGCTGCCGTGCCGCACAGCCGTGCGCTCGACGTCGTGACGGCCCCTCGGGCCGACCACCTCATCGACCTCCTCGGCCATCAACTCAACACCCCGAGCCCGACGCCGACGCTCAACGCCAGCAGCCCTTCCTTCGCCGCGCCCGCCAGCTCGCCGAGCGCCTCCTGCACACGCTCCGGCAGCGCATCGAACTTCGTGGCGCCGATCGCGTCGGCCCCGTCGTCTACGTTCTTCATGCGGTTCTCCTGCCTCGATGGTCTTGTTCGCACTCGCCACGCTCCCAGCAGGAGCGGACGAGGCGGGAGAACCGCCACCACTTCAAGCTACGGGACAACCTCCCATCACCGCACACCGCGCCCGCGACGCGGCGAATACGATGCCCCCATCGTGGCTCGCCCCGGCCGAATGGGCCCGACCACCATCCCGCCCCTCGACCGCGAGCTCATCCTCGTCACCGGCAAGGGCGGAGCGGGCAAGACCACGGTGGCCGCCGGGCTCGGGATCGCGCTGGCGGCGGCGGGCCGGCGCACGATCGTCTGCGAGGTCGGCGCCCAGCGCCGGTTGCCCGCCCTCTTCGGCCGCGGCTCGGGCGACCCGCTGTCCCAGCCCGCCGCCGCAGCGATCGACGGTGAAGAACTCGCGCTCGACGACGGCCTGTGGGCGACCTCGATCGACCCCGACCGCGCGCTGCGGGAGTGGCTGGCCGCGCAGCTGCCGTCGAGGCGGCTCGTCGAGCTCCTGACGCGCTCGAGCCTCTATGAGTACTTCACCGCCGCGGCGCCCGGCGTGCGCGAGCTCGCGACGGTCACCAAGGTCGCCGAGCTCGCGCAGGCCAAGCGCTGGGAGAAGCGCGCCCGGCCTTACGACGTCGTCGTCGTCGACCTCCCCGCGTCGGGCCACGGCGTCGGGCTGCTGCGCACCGCGCGGACGTTCGCCGACGTGGCGCGCGTCGGCCCGATCGCTTCCCAGGCCGGCCGCGCCCGCGACGCCATCGAGGACCCGTCACGCTGCGCGCTGCTCGCGGTTGCGCTCCCGGGCGAGATGGCGGTGACCGAGACGCTCGAGCTCGAGCAGCGCGTCGCGCACGAGCTGCGCCGGCCCGTCGACGCGATCGTCGTCAACGCGCTGCTGGCGCGGCGCTGGAGCGCAGCCGAACTCGAGGCGCTCGAGGCCGCCGGCGCCGCGGTGCCGGCGCCGGCGCGCCGCGCGGCGCGCAGCGAGACGGCCCGCACCCGGGCGCAGCAGACGCAGCTCCGGCGGCTGCGCCGCGACGCCGCCACGCCCGTGATCACGCTGCCATTCGTTCCTGCCAGGACGCTCGGGCGCGAGGAGGTGGAGCGCTTGGGAGCCGAGCTGGCCGCCAAGCTGTGAGGGTCGGGGCGCGAATCGCGGGGCTGGTGGTCGTGCCGGAGGGCGCCAGCCGACTCGTATCAGAACGCGAGCGCGACGGCCGCGAAGCGCCGGAAGTGGTCGAGTCGCTCGAGTGAGGCGAAGACGAGACGGTCGTCGATCGTGAGGTAGAGGTGGACGAGCAGGTCACGTTGGCGGGCCCCGCGTCGGCGAGGCCGTCGGCCAGCTCCACGTCGAGCATGCCGGCCTGGGCCAGCGTCGCGAAGGCGTGACCCATGCGCCGCCTTCTGAGCGCGGACACCCGTGCGGAGGTGGCCGTGGGCCGGTTACTCGATCCCCAGCCGGTCCAGCGCCCGTTCGTCCCCGCGCCAGCCTTTGCGCACCCGCACCGAGAGATCGAGGTGGACCTGCGTGTCGAGCTCGCGCTGGAGCTCCTTGCGGGCCGCGATGCCGATCTGCTTGATCATCTTGCCGTGGGCGCCGATGAGGATGCCCTTCTGGGACTCGGCCTCGACCCAGATCATGCCGCTCACGCGGGTCAGGCCGTCACGGACGGCGGTGATCTCGTCGACGACGACCTCGACGGAGTGCGGGACCTCCTGGAAGGTGCGCCGCAGGACCTGCTCGCGGATGAGCTCGGCCAGGAGCTGCTCGTCGCTCTGGTCGGAGCCGTCCTGCGCCGGGAAGAAGAACGGGCTCTCCGGGACGAGGCTCCCGAGATGCGCCCGCAGCTCGACCACCCCCTCCCCCTTGCGCGCGCTGACGGGGAAGATGTCTTCGGCGATGCCGAGCTCGTCCGCCGCGCTGAGCACGGCGATCAGGCGCGAGCGGTCGAGCCGGTCGATCTTGTTGACGGCGATGACGACGGGCACCGGCGCGGCGGCCAGCAGCGCGGCGATCCAGCGGTCCCCGGGCCCGACGCCCTCCTCGCCGTTGAGGACCATCAGCGCCGCGTCGGCGTCGGCGAGCTCACGCTCGACGCGGCGCTGCATGCGCTCGGTCAGCGCGTCGCGCGGGCGCTGGACGCCGGGCAGGTCGACGAGCACGAGCTGCACGTCGCCCCCGGTCGCGACGCCGCGGATCGCGCGGCGCGTGGTCTGCGGCTTGTCGGAGACGATCGCGACCTTCCGGCCGACCATCGCGTTGACGAGCGTGGACTTGCCGACGTTCGGGCGGCCGGCGAGGGCGACGAAGCCCGCGTGGGGCAGCGGGGCGCCGGCGAGCTGGCTCACCAGGACAGGATCTCCGCCTGGAGCGCGAGCATCTCGCCGTCGTCGGTCTCGTGGTCCATGCCCGTCAGGTGCAGCACGCCGTGGACGACGGCCTCGCGCACATCCTCGGTGTGCTCGGGGCAGATGACGACGTCGCCGAGCTCGCGCGGGCCGATCGGCGCGTCGCCGCCGTCGATCGGGAACGAGAGCACGTCGGTCGGGCCCTTTTTCCCGCGGTGCTCGGCGTTCAACGCGGTGATCTCCGCCGCGCGGACGAAGGCGATCGCGACGTGCCCGTCCTCGATGTCGGCGCTGGCCAGCGCGATCGCGGCCAGGCGCTCGACCTCGGCTCCGGGCGGCGCGCCCGCGGAGGTCCCGATGACCTCGACCTCGAGCAAGAGGGTCCGTTACGCCCGGCGGCCGGCGGCGGGGCGCAGCCCGGGGGCGGCACGCTCCGCGTGCTCGCCGTAGGCCTCGACGATGCGCTGCACGAGACGGTGGCGGACGACGTCGTCTGAGCTGAAGCGCACGAAGTCGATGCCGTCGACGTCGGCGAGGATGTCCGCCACGACGACGAGGCCGGAGTGCTGCTCGCGCGGCAGGTCGACCTGGGTGATGTCGCCCGTGACGACCATCCGGGAGTTGAAGCCCAGGCGCGTCAGGAACATCTTCATCTGCTCGGGCGTCGTGTTCTGCGCCTCGTCGAGGATGATGAAGGAGTCGTTCAGGGTACGCCCGCGCATGAACGCCAGCGGGGCGACCTCGATGACCCCCTTCTCCATCATCGTCGCGACCTTCTCGGCCTCGAACATGGACTGCAGCGCGTCGAACAGCGGTCGCAGGTAGGGGTCGATCTTGGCCATCAGGTCACCGGGCAGGAAGCCGAGGCGCTCGCCCGCCTCGACGGCCGGGCGGGTGAGGATGATGCGGCTGACCTCCTTGCGCGAGAGCGCGGCCGCGGCCATCGCGACGGCGAGGAACGTCTTGCCGGTGCCCGCGGGGCCGATGCCGAACGTCACCGTCGAGCGCTTGATCGCGTCGGTGTAGCGCTTCTGGTTGACGGTCTTGGGCGCCACGCGCGTCGCGCGGTGGCGCCAGATGACGTCGTCGAGCACGTCCGTGGCGGGGACGGCACCGTCGATCGCCGAGGTGACCGACTGCATGGTCCCCGGATCGATGTCGTGGCCGCCCTCCACGAGCGCCACGAGCTCGTGGACGATCACCTGGGCAGCGCCGATCGCCTCGGCCTCCCCGTCGAGGGTGATGACGTTGCCGCGCAGGAACAGGTCACACCCGACCTGGCCCTCCAGCGTGCGCAGCATCTCGTCGCCCGCGCCGCTCAGCGCCGCGGCGACCACGTTGGACATCTCGATCTGCCTTCTCACCTAATGCTCCGATCCGTAGGGCGGGGAATCCCGCAGACCTTCTGGCCACGTCCACTAGCTCAGGAGCTCCTTGGCCATCGCCTGGACCCGCTTGCCGTCGGCGCGGCCGCCCACCTCCGGCATCGCGGCCTTCATCACAAGCCCCATCTCCTTCGGCGAGCTCGCGCCGCTCGACGCGACGGCGCGCGCGACGATCTCCCGCAGTGCGTCGTCAGCCAGCTCGGCCGGCAGGTAGGCGGCGATGAGCGCGGCCTCGGACTCCTCGGCGGCGGCGAGCTCGGCGCGGTCCCCGGCTCGGAAGGCCGCCGCGGCCTCCACGCGGCGCTTGCGCTCACGCCGCAGGACGGTCAGTTCGTCGGCGTCGCCGGCCTTCGCGGCCTTCTGCAGCTCGGAGAGCACGAGACGCAGCGCCATGACCCGTTCCTTCTCGCCCGCCTTCATGGCGGCGGTCACGTCGGACTTGACCTGATCGGCAAGCGTCACTGACAGGGATGATAGAAGCCTGTCGGACGGCAACATGCACGCTCGGGGACCCGTCGTGCCACCATCGCCGCATGCGCCGGGCCCTCACCCTCGCGACGACGCTGATCACCCTCGCCCGCTGCCCACGCCACGGCGAGCGCGCGGGTGACGCTCGGCGACTGGGACCTCCCCGCGCAGCGCATCGTCGCCGACGCGGGGGTCATGCCCGTGCTCGAGGACGGCCGCTTCCACGGCGAGCGCCCGGTCGCCGGCGGCCAGGCGGCCGAGGCGTTGCGCGCGCTGGCCGCCGAACGCGCGCTTCCTGCGGTCGCCGGCGTGCCGACCGGCCGGCTGTCCGTGTTCGCCTTCGACCGGCTGCTCGTCACCCAGCTCGGCCTGGCCGACATCGCCGCGACGGTGCAGCGCGAGGCGCACCGCGCCGGCCTGCGCCCGCCCGCGCCGTTCGGCACCGAGGTCGTGGCCCGCATGCTCGGCCTGCGCCACGACCACCGATACGGCCTCGACCGGCTCGAGCTGTACCCGTGGGAGGCGATCACGCGTGCGGAGGCGGCGTGGTCGCTGGCGCGCGCTCAGCGCTTCGCCGGCCGGACCGGGCCGGATTCCGTGCGCCAGGTTCTCGCGCGCTTCGCGCTGCCGCGGTACTCCGCGCGGCAGGTCGCCGCGCTGCGCATCGCGGTGGCGCGGATCGGCATGCCCTACGTCTGGGGCGGCGAGACCGACCGGCGCTCGCCCTCCTTCGGCGGCCAGGTGCACGGCGGCTACGACTGCTCGGGCTTCGCGTGGCGGGTCTTCAAGCTCGGCGGGCAGCCGCAGGGGCCCCAGATCACGGGGCGCACCGCCGCCGGCCAGGCCGGAGAGATCGCCCGCGGCGCGCGCGTCCGCGCCGACGCGGTCGCCCCCGCCGACCTGCTGTTCTTCGGCCCGGGCCGCTTCTGGCAGCAGGCCACCGAAAAGCGGATCACCCACATGGGGATCGCGCTGTCGGAGGAGTTCATGATCCAGTCGAGCAGGAGCTACGGCGGGGTCTCGGTCGCGCCGCTGTTCACCCCGCGGCGCGCGCGGGAGTTCAGCTGGGCCCGCCGGCTGCGGTAGCCGCGCCCCGGGTGGTGCGCAGATGGCGGGAGAGGAAGGCGACCTGGTCGGCCTTGGCCCGCGGGTCTGAGTAGATCTCGAAGTGGCCGTGGGGATAGCGCAGGAGCTCGCCGCGCGGCGCACGCTCGGCGGCGGCGGCGGCCGCGGCCGGCGGCGTGATCTGATCGGCGTCGCACGTGCTGACCAGCAGCGGCATCGTCAGCTTCGCCGCGTGGCGGATCGGGCGGTAGAACGTGAGCGCCAGCATCACGCGGGCCGCCACGCGGTTCTCCCAGCGCGAGCCGTGCGGCGCGATCGCAGCGAAACCCGGCACGGCCTCGGGCTGGGTCATCACGGCGAAGCCTCCGGGGGGCGCGACCGCCGGCAGGTAGTGGGCCGGGCGCCCGAGCCGGGCGCCGATCAGGTCGTAGAGCCCCTCGGCTGCGCTGCGCAGCACGTTCTTGGGCGGGATGAGGCCCATCGTCGGGATCGAGTCGACGTACGGTGCCTGGGCGACGACCGCGGCGATCCGCGGATCGCCCGCGGCGACCACGAGCACGTGGCCGCCGGAGAAGCTCGTGCCCCAGAGCGCGATCTGCTCCGGGTCGATGCCGGGCGTCACCCGGGCGAACGCGACGGCGGCGCGGTAGTCGTCCTGCTGGCGGCGGATGTCGAGCAGCTGGCGGGGCTCCCCCGACGAGGAGCCGAAGTGGCGGTAGTCGAACACGAGCGCCGCGTAGCCCGCGTCCGCGAACGCCTCCGCGTAGGCCGGCAGCCCGTCGTCGCGCGTCGCCGAGAAGCCGTGCGCCATGACGACGCAGGGCATCGGCGCCGCCGGGTCCATGACGACACAGGGCATCGGCGCCGCCGGGTCCAGACCGCCCGCGGGCGCGTAGAGGTAGGCGGCGCAGCGCTCGCCGCCGGACGGGAAGGTGACGTCGCTCCGGGCGCTCATCGTCCCGAGCGTAACTCAGTGCTGCAGCAGCAGCGCAGCCCACTCGCCCCCGTGACGGCGGTCGGTCTCGCGCAGGTCCATCGAGAACGCGAAAGCGGCTGCGACCTCGTCGGCCTCGTGGGCGAGCAGACCCGACGCGACGAGGGTCCGCGGCACCGCGCCGCCGGCGAAGCCCTCGCGGGCGACGTGCAGCAGCAGCGGGCACAGGAGGTTGGCCAGGACGGTCGGCGCGCACGGGGCCGCACCGTCGTGGAGCAGATCCCAGCGCGCCGCGGCGACCGCGACGCCGTTGACCTCCGCGTTCTCCCGCGTCGCCGCGACGGACTCCCGCTCGTGGTCGAGGCCGCTCACCGGGCCGAAGCCGAGCCGCGCGGCGGCGATCGCCAGGACGCCCGCGCCGCAGCCCAGGTCCATCACGGCCCCGCCGGGCGCGAGCTCGAGCATCAGCTCGAGGCAGAGACGCGTCGTGGGGTGCGCGCCCGTCCCGAACGCCTGGCCGGGGTCGATGGCCACGTCGAGGACCCCGGCCGGCGGCGCCGGATGCCACGGAGCGCGCACGTGCAGGCGCCGGGCGCCATGGGCGAGCTCGACGGGCCGGTGGAAGTCGCGCCAGCGCTCGTGCCAGTCGTCGGCGACCTCGGTGGTGACGACCTCGACGAGCGCGGACCCGACCGCCGCCTCGAGCGCTCCGCGCGCCGGCAGCTCGCTGAGAGCCCCGTACAGCGCGTACTCGACGCGGCTGCCCAGGTCGACCTCCTCGACGCCGCGCGGGGCGTGGGCGAGCAGCTCCGCGAGGGCGACCTCCGCGTCCGCGCGCCGGACGCGGACCGCCAGGCGGATCACTGCGAGAAGAGCCGGCGCAGCTTGGTGACGACGGACTCGTCGGTGCGCAGGTTCTCCGCGGTCATCGAGTCGGCGACCTGGCGCAGGAGCTTCTTCTGGTGCTTGGAGAGCCGGCGCGGGATCACCACGTCGACGACGACCCGCAGGTCGCCGGACTTGCCGTGGCGGCGCAGGGTCGGCATGCCCGCGCCGCGGACGAGCAGGATCGTGCCCGGCTGGGTCCCGGCGGGGACGTCGACGTCGACGGGGCCGTCGAGCGTCTCGACGGCGCGCGTGGTGCCGAGCGCTGCCAGGGGCGCGGCGACGTCGAGCACGGTCACGAGGTCGTCGCCGTCGCGCACGAAGCGCGGATCGGCCGCGATCTGGACGAGGACGTACAGGTCGCCGGGCGGCCCGCCGTGCTCCCCGGCGTGCCCGCGGCCGGTGACGCGGACGCGCTGGCCGTCGGCGATGCCCGCCGGGACGTCGACGCTGACCGTGCGGCGCGCGACCTCGAGGCCCCGCCCGTCGCAGCGCGCGCACGGCTTCTCCGGCACGCGTCCGTCGCCGTGGCAGACGTCGCACTCGACGGTCTGCACGACCTGTCCGAACGGCGTGCGCCGCACGGCCTGAAGGCGGCCTTGGCCGTTGCAGCGCTCGCAGGTGTTGATCGGCGTCCCGGGCTCGGCGCCGTTGCCGTGGCACTTCTCGCAGCGCTCGACGGCCTCGAAGCCCAGCTCGACCGACGCCCCCTGCGCGGCCTGCGCCAGCGTGATGTCGGCCTGGACGCCGATGTCGCCGCCCTGCATCGGGCCCCCCGCCCCGCTCCGCCCCCCGCCGCCGAAGAACGCGTCGAAGAGATCGGAGATCGAGCCGAAGCCGTCGAAGTTCGGGGCGCTGCCGCCCGAGCGCAGCCCCTCGTGCCCGTAGCGGTCGAAGGTCGCGCGGCGGTCTGCGTCGTTGAGGATCTCGTAGGCCTCGGCGGCCTCCTTGAACTTCGTCTCGGCCTCGGGGTCGTGGGCGTTGACGTCCGGGTGCAGCTCGCGCGCGAGCCGGCGGAACGCCTTCTTGATCGTGGTCTCGTCGGCGTCGCGACCGACGCCGAGGACCGTGTAGGGATCGCGGGGGACGGTGGAGCTCATGCGATGTCGTACACGTCCTCGATGAAGTGCGAGAGCTGGAGCGCGGCCTCGCGTACGGAGCGGATGGCGACCGCGTAGTCCATGCGGACGGGGCCGATGACCGACACGGTGCCCAGGGGCTGCGTCGGCAGGCCGTATCCCGCGGCGATGACCGAGAGGCCCTGGAGCGCGGGCACCTCGTTCTCCGAGCCGATGCGCACGCGCACGTCGCGCTCCCCCAGCGCGGCCCGCAGGACGCCGAGCAGCGTCACGCGGCGCTCGAGCTTCTCCATCAGCGCGTTGATCTGCGTGAGGTCCTGCACGCGGTGCTCGGTCAGCAGCCGCGCGGCGCCGTCGACGTAGAGCGCGTCCTCGGCGGTCGCGGCCAGGTCGGTGAACGCGGGGCTGAGCGCCTCCAGGAACCGCCGCTCCATGCCGCCGCGGAACGGGTCGCTCAGGCGCGAGCGCAGCGTGCGGGCGCCGAGGCCGACGCCGACGAGGCGCCCGTTGAGCTCCTCCGCCGCCCAGGTGACGAGGCCCGGGTCGACGGGCGTCTCGAAGCCCAGGACGCGCTTGGTGACCCCGCCGGTCGAGGTGATGACCACGACCATGACGACCTGGGGCTGCAGCAGCAGCACCTCGATGTGCCGGATCGTCGCGGTGTTGATCGGCGGCGCGGAGACGATCGCGAGGAGATTCGTGACCTGCGAGAGCGTCTCGGTCGTCACCCGCATCGCCTCGTCGACCTCGCGGCGGATGAGCTGCAGCTCCAGGCCCGGGGAGGCGGACCCGGTCCCGGGCTCGAGGGCGGTCGGCAGGAGCCGGTCGACGTAGTAGCGGTGGCCCGCGTCGGTCGGCACGCGGCCCGCGCTCGTGTGCGGGTGGGCCAGGAGCCCGTGCTCCTCGAGCATCGCGAGCTCGTGCCGCACGGTCGAGGGCCCGCAGTCGAGCTCGGTGTCGGCCGCGAGCGCCTTGGAGCCCACGGGCAGGCCGCTCACCTGGTAGGCGCTCACGACCTTCCGCAGCACGAGCTCCTGTCGCGGACTGAGATTCACCGAGTGCATGGTACGAAGCCGGGCGGCAAGGATCGCGGGCTCGCGTACACCTCGCGGTGTATCGTGGTGTCCATGAGCCGCACGAACATCGACATCGACGACGAGCTGATCGCGCGCGTGATGGAGCAGAACAGCCTGGCGACCAAGAAGGACGCGGTCGAGTTCGCGCTGCGCCGCGTGGTCGTCACCCCGATGACGATCGACGAGGCGCTCGCGATGGAGGGCACGGGCTGGGAGGGCGACCTCGACGCGATGCGTGCGCCCCGTGAATGGCCGGTCGAGTGACGCTGCTGGCCGATACGTCCGCGTGGGTCGAGTACCTGCGCGGGACCGGCTCGCCCACCTCGCAGATCCTCAAGCGGCATCTCGCCGACGATGCGCTCATGACGACTGACGTCGTCGTCATGGAGATCCTCGCCGGCGCCCGCGACGACGCCCACGAATCAGAGCTCGCGACGTTGCTGTCACTGTCCTCGTCGGTGCCCGTCGAGCACGCCGACTGGGTGGACGCCGCCCGCCTCCAGCGGCGCTGCCGCGCAGGCGGCGAGACGGTGCGCCGGCTGCCCGACTGCCTGATCGCCGCGGTCGCCATCCGCGCCGGCGTCGAGGTGCTCCACCGCGACCGGGACTTCGAGACGCTCGCGCGCCACACTGCGCTGCGGACGCTCTCCGGCTGATCAGCGCTCCAGCTCGGCCTCGGCGTTGGCGATGATCGCGATGTCGCCCTGGACCGCCTCGCCGCGGACGGTCGCGATGGCGTCGCCGACGGAGACCACCGTCCCGCTCACCGTGATCTCCTGTTCGGGGAGACCCAGGCCACAGAACTCGACCGCGAGCCGCTTGAGCGCAGCGGGACCTCCCGCGGCCTCGGTGTGGGCCCGCGCGACGAGCGCCATGGAGAACAGCCCGGGGAGGATGCGTCCCGGCAGCCCGACGGCCCGGGCGAACTCGTCGTCGACGTGGATCGGGTTGAAGTCCCCGGAGGCCCCTGCGTAGCGGACGGGGAGGTACCGGTCCGGCGTGACCGTGAGCTCCGGCAGTTCGGCGCCCGCGACGAGCTCCACCGTTCAGCCTCCCCGCACGACGTTGGTCCACGTCCCGACGCACACCGTGTCGCCGTCCTGGTTGACCGAGACGGACGCGAAGACGACGCGACCCCCGCCCTCGCCCGCCTCGACGCTCTCGACGCTGACGGTCGTGGTCACCTCGTCGCCCGCCACGACCAGCGGCCCCCAGGCCAGCTCCTGCGCGGCGTGGACCATGAGCGCGAAGTCGAGCCCGACCGCCGGGTCGAAGATGGCCGGCCCCATCGCCGGCGCCGCGTAGACGACCGCGAACATCGGCGGGGCGACGACGTCGGCGTAGCCCGCCGCGCGCGCGGCCGCCACGTCGAGGTGGAGCGGGTTCGTCTCCCCCACGGCCAGCGCGTACTCCCGGATCTTCTCGCGGCCGACGGCGTAGGTCATGGGCGCGTAGGTCTTGCCGACGGCGTCCGCCGAGAGGGCCATGGCGCCGGAGCCTAGTGCCGGGCCCGCTGGGTCGCCACGACGCAGGCGAGCACCGCCGCCGCCGTGACCGCCTCCAGCCCGCTCACCGCCTCGCCGAGCACGAGCGCCGCCCAGCCCAGGCCGAGGACGGGCTGGGCGAGCTGGACCTGGCCGATCCGGGCCACGCCTCCGCGGGCGAGGCCGGCGTACCACGCGAAGAAGGCGAGGAACATCGAGACGAGCGCCACGTAGGCGAAGCCGAGCCACGCGCTCGCGGACGCCGCGAGACCGTGCGCGGTGAGCGCGGCGACGGGCACCGTGAGCGGGAGCGCGAGCGCGAGCGCCCAGCAGATCGTGCGCGCCCCGCCGAGGTCGCGGGCCACCACCGCGCCCTCGGCGTAGCCGAGGCCGCACAGCGCCACCGCGGCCAGCATCCCGAGGTCGGCGAGTTCGAAGCCCTGCGCGCCGCCGCTCGCGGCGAACGCGATCACCGCGGCGGTCCCGGCGCCGGCGGCCAGCCAGAACGGCAGGGCGGGGCGCTCGCCGGCGCGGAGCACGGCGGCGACGGCGGTCGCGGCGGGCAGCAGGCCGATCATCACGATGGCGTGCGCGGCCGGGAGCTCGGCGAGGGCGATCGAGGTCAGCAGCGGGAACCCGACGACCACCCCGAGGACGACGAGCACGAGCCGTCGCCAATGCGCCCGCGTCGGCCGGGGCGCGGCGCCGACCCGCAGCACCACGAGCGACAGGAGCCCGGCGACGGCGGCGCGGCCGAAGGCGACGAACCACGGATCGAGCCCACCGACCGCGAGCTTGGTCGCCGGCAGCGAGAACGAGAAGCCGAGGACGCCGAGCGCGCCGAGCGCGAGCCCGGGCGCCGGCAGCCGCGGTCGCGTCATCGGAAGCGGTGCGGTAGCGTTACTCGCGGTACTCATGCCTGACGATAACACCGAAGCCCGGATCGCCGCTGCCGTCCGCGCGAGCGCCGCGACGCTCGCCCCGGGGAACCGGCTCCCGTCGGTCCGGGAGCTCATGGCCGTCCACCGCGCCTCGCCGGTGACCGTCCAGCGCGCGATCGCCCGGCTCGCGGCCGAGGGCCTCGTGGAGCCTCGGCCCGGGCGCGGCACGTTCGTGGCGGGCGCGGCTCGCGCCGCCGGCACCGCCGATCTCTCCTGGCAGGAGGTCGCGCTCGCCGGCCCGGCGCTCGACACGGGCGGCCTCGACGAGCTCCTGGCGCTTGCGCGGCCCGGGGCGATCGTGCTCTCGACGGGCTACATGGAGCCCGGCCTTCAGCCGGTCGCGCCGCTGGGCGCCGCGCTCGCCCGCGCCGCGCGGCGCCCGGGCGCCTGGGACCGCCTGCCCGTCGAAGGCCTCGCCGAGCTGCGGTCCTGGTTCGCCCGCGCGGCCGGCGGCGGCCTCACGGGGCACGACGTGGTGATCTGCTCGGGCGGGCAGTCGGCGCTCGGCACGGTCTTCCGCGCGCTGGGCGCCCCGGGCGACACGGTGCTCGTCGAGTCGCCGACCTACGGCGGCGCCCTCGCGGCCGCACGCGCCGCCGGCCTGCGCCCGGTGGCCGTCCCCGCCGACGGCGACGGGGTGCGCCCCGAGCTCCTCGCCGCCGCGCTCGACCGCACGGGGGCCCGTGTGGTCTACGTGCAGCCGGCCTTCGCGAACCCGCACGGCGCCACGCTGGCGCCGGAGCGACGCGCCGACGTGATGGCCGCGGCCGCCGCGGCGGGCGCGTTCCTGGTCGAGGACGACTGGGCGCGCGATCTCGCGATCGACGGGCCCACCCCGCCGCCGCTGGTCGCCGACGACCCCGACGGGCACGTGGTCCATCTCCGCTCCCTGACCAAGAGCGCCGCCCCGGGCCTGCGGATCGCGGCGGTCGCCGCCCGTGGCGCGGCGGGCGCGCGGCTGCGCGCGGCGCGCGTGGTCGACGACTTCTTCGTCGCGGGCCCCCTGCAGCACGCCGCGCTCGACCTCGTCTCCTCCCCCGCGTGGCGCACGCACCTGCGGCGGCTGCGCGCCGGGCTGCGGGCGCGGCGTGACGCGCTGGCCGCCGCGCTGGCGCGGGAGCTGCCGGAGCTCGAGCTCGCGTGCCTGCCGCGCGGCGGGCTGCACCTGTGGGCGCGCCTGCCCGGCGGCACCGACGACGAGGAGGTCGCACGCCGCGCCGCCGCCGCGGGCGTCGTCGTCTCCCCCGGGCGCCGCTGGTTCCCGGGCGAGGCGCCGGGCCCCCACCTGCGCCTCACCTTCGCGGGTGAGCCGCCGGAGCGGATGCCCGACGGCGTCGCCCGGCTGGCCTCCGTCCTCGGGGAGCGGGCGTGACCGGCGAGACCGGGCGCCACCGCATCGAGCCGTTCTGGGACGCGCAGCTGGCGATGGGCGTCGTGATCGTGCTGTTCGCGTTGCTGCCCGACGAGCTGCGCCTCGGGCCGCGCTGGCTGGGCCCGGGCCTCGCGGCCGCCGTGCTGCTCGCCGTGAGCACCGCCACGCCGTGGCGGCCGACCACCCCCCCGGAGCACTTCGCGCCCCGCCGCCTGCTCGTGCTGGCCCTGCTCGGCCTGCTCACGACGGCGTCGGTCGTCGCGCTGGCCAACCTCGTCGGCCTGCTCGTGAACCGTGGATCGCTGAACGGCACGTCGCTGCTGACCGCGGCCGCGACCGTCTGGCTGGCCAACGTCGCGATCTTCGCGGTGGCCTACTGGGAGCTCGACCGCGGCGGCCCGATCACACGCTCGCGCAGCACGGAGGTCGAGGCGACCCCGCCGGACCTCCTGTTCGTGCAGATGACCGACACGCGCTGGGCACCCCCGGGCTGGATGCCGGCGTTCGCCGACTACCTCTACGTCAGCTTCACGACGTCGACCGCGTTCTCCCCGACCGACACGATGCCGCTGACCGTGCGCGTCAAGGCGCTGATGCTCGTGCAGGCGCTCGTGTCGTTCGTCACCGTCGCGCTCGTCGCCGCGCGGGCCGTGAACATCCTCGGCTGACCCTCCGGACGCCGCTCGCCGGCCACGCTCAGACGATGATCGCGACCGCGCCGCCGTCGGCCGACCACGCCGCGCCGGTGACCGTCGAGGCCCGCGCGGAGCAGAGGAACACGACCACGTCGGCGACCTCGCCGGGCTCCGCGAAGCGGCCGAGCGGCACCTTGGCCGCCTGCGCCGCGAGCGCCTCCTCGCGGGAGACGCCGCGCGCCCGCGCGGTCTGGTCGGCCAGGCCGCCGGGGGCGGTCCACAGCTCCGAGCTCACGGGGCCGGGCGTCACCGCGTTGACCAGGACGCCGTCGGCGGCGTGGAGGTCGGCCCAGGTCCGCGAGAGCGAGAGCTGCGCCGCCTTGGTGACCGAGTAGGCCGCGTTGGTCAGCGAGGGGCGCTTGCCCGCGCTGGAGCAGACGTTCACGATCCGCCCGCCCTGAGCGGCGGCCATCCGCGGTGCCGCCTCCCGCATCAGCCACATCGGCGCCATGACGTGCAGCTCGTACTGGCCGCGCCAGTCAGCGTCGGTGAGCTCGTCGGCAGGACGCGCGAACGAGGTGCCGGCGTTGTTGACCAGGACGCCGAGCCGACCGAGCTCCTCGGCGCGGGCGACGATCGTCGCGGCCGCGGCGGGGTCGGTCACGTCGGCCACCAGGGCCACGCCGCCGAGCGCGTCGGCCGCCTCCGCGAGCCGCTCGCGGTCGCGCCCGACGAGCAGCACCCGCGCGCCCTCGGCCGCCAGGCGCTCCGCGGTCGCCCGGCCGATGCCGCGGCTCGCGCCGGTGACCACGCAGACCGTCCCCTCGAGTCCCAGGTCCATGCCGCGGATGCTAGGACTCCCGCATGGAGATCACCGAGGTGAGCGTCGGGCCCACGGCCGTCATCGGGGAGCGGCGCGGCCACCCCTGGCGCTCGGCGATCGTCAAGTCGCCCGCGGCCGCGCGCGTCGCGGTCGGTCCCCTGGGTCTCGAGGGCGACGAGCAGCACGACCGCAGGTACCACGGTGGCCCGGATCAGGCCGTCTACGCCTACGCCGCCGAGGACGCCGCGTGGTGGAGCGCCGAGCTGGGCCGTCCGGTCGACGCGAGCGTCCTCGGCCAGAACCTCACGACCGCCGGGGTCGACGTCAACGCCGTGGTGGTCGGCGAGCGCTGGCGCGTCGGGACGACGCTCCTGGAGGCGACGGGCCCGCGGATCCCGTGCGCGACGCTGGCCCACCGGGTCGGGCTGCCCGTCATGGTCAGGCGCTTCGCCCTGGCCGGTCGGAGCGGAGCGTACTTCCGCGTGCTCGAGCCCGGGACCGTCGGGGCCGGCGACGCGATCACCGTCGTCCCGGGTCCGGCCGCAGCGCCGGCCGTCGCCGACGTGATGGCGATCCTCCTCTTCGAGCACGGACGCGCCGGGGAGCTGCTCGGCCTGCCCGCGCTCAACCCGGCCGTGGCGCGCTGGGCGC
The DNA here is from genome assembly GCA_038321325.1 of Solirubrobacterales bacterium. GTDB lineage: Bacteria > Actinomycetota > Thermoleophilia > Solirubrobacterales > Solirubrobacteraceae > Paraconexibacter. The sequence continues at coordinate 9,914 of JBBQEV010000057.1, read as the reverse complement.
AGGCGCGCGCCGCCCCGGACGCATAGGCGGGACGTTCGGGCGCCCGTCGAGTCGTCGGTCGAACGGCGTGGAGACGCACGAGCAACGAGTCGACGAGCGACGACTCCTACGAGGCCGCTCCCACCGGCTGCGCCGCATCGACGCTCGCGCGGTGCTCGAGCCCCCTGATGCCGGCGTTCGCGGTGATGCCGTGGACGACCACGGAGACGAGCACCGCCGCCAGCGTCGTCCACAGCACGGTGCGCGCCTCGCCCGCGCTGAGCACCCCGGCGCCGAACGCGACCGCGACGTAGTAGATCGAGCCGAGCCCCCGCACGCCGAAGAACGCGACGAACCCGCGCTCCTCCGGCGTGGTCAGCCAGCGCGGCCGCAGCACCAGGAGCGCCGCTCCCGGGCGGATGACGAACACGAGCAGCGCACCGATGAGCCACCCCTGCCAGCCGGGCAGGCCCAGCCCCGACAGCGTGACCATGCTCATCACGAGCACGATCGTGCCGAGCTCGAGGAGCTGGACGATGCGCAGCGCCCCCGCGTGGAGCTCGTCGTGCTTCTCGTGGTCGTGCTCGTAGCGGCGGAACGCGAGCCCGGCGCAGATCGCCGCCAGGAAGCCGTACGAGCTCAGGACCTGAGCGACGCCGTAGACCGCGAGCGCCACGGCGACGGCGAGCCACCCGTCGAGGTCGCTGCCGATGCGCCCGTGCCGGCGCATCGGCAGCACGAGCTGCGCGGCGAGCCGGCCCATGAGCGCTCCCACCGCGACGCCGGCCACGACCTTGTAGAGCACGTCGATCAGCGCCCACGAGCCGATCCAGCCGGTGCCGCCCTCGCTCGCGAGGGCCAGGCCGCCGAGCAGGAAGGGGAACGCCAGGCCGTCGTTGAAGGACGCCTCGGCGGTGAGCGAGAAGCGCGCTTCGGGGTCCTCCTCCCCGGGCGGACCGACCCCGACGTCGCCCGCGAGCACCGGGTCGGTCGGCGCGAGCGCCGCGCCCAGGACGATCGCGGCGCCGAGCGACAGGCCGAGCAGACCCATCCCGAGCAGCGCGACGGCGGCGATCGTGAGCGGCATGACGACGCAGAGCAGCAGGATGACGCTGCGCCACGCGACCACCTTGAGCTCGCGGTCGATCTGCAGGCCGGTCGCGTAGAGCGTGACCACCACGGACGCCTCGGCGACGTGCTCGATGACGCCGATGTCCTGCTCGGCGTCGAACCACTTCACGCCTAGGACGTGCATGCCCACCGCCGCGGTCAGCCCGAGCGCGGCGTAGACCATCGCGCTCGACCACCAGCGGCCCGCCTCGTAGGCCCGCGCGGCGATGCCGACGGCGACGATCAGCCCGAGCGCGAGGAAGCCGAGCGCCGCGGGCTCGGCCCAGGACAGGCCTGGGGCGGCCGCGAAGATGGCGATCGCGCCGATCAGGGGGCCGGTGAGCCGGGCTCCGCGCCCGCGACCTCAAGCTCGGACTGGACGGCCTTGACGCCCTCGATCGTCTCGGCGTCGCGCACGAAGCGGCCCTCGGCCTCCTCGTCGGCGACCCGCCCGCGCAGCGTGACGACCCCCGCCTGGGACTCGACGGTCACGCCCAGCGCGGGCGCCCCGCTGAAGAGCTTCGCCTCGACGCGGGCCACGAGCGCCTCGTCGTCCCCGCCCACCTCGGCGGCTGCGGCCTCCGCCGCCGGGCTGGTCGTCGGGCTGGTCGGCGGCGCGTCGCGCGTCTCGGCCGGCGCGCCGGCCGCCTCAGGCCCGGCGTCGGCCGCGGGCGGGAACGGCGCGTAGGGCGGCGGCACCGTGACCGCGGACTCCGGGGCCGCGGGCTTCGCCGTCTTGCGCACGACCAGGACGATGCCCCCGGCGACGGCGGCGATCCCGACGACCGTCGTCACGCGCGAGCCGCGGGCGGCGGGGATCGCGTCGGCGTGCGTCGCCGCGACGAGCTTCTTGGCGACCCGCCGGACGGCGAGCCGCACGACGAGCCGCGTGACCCGCGAGCGCGGGTGCTTGACGAGGTACTTGCCGCCCGCGAAGGCGACCCGGGACTTGACCGAGGACATGCGGGGGCAGTACCCGTTGCTCGCCTCCGCCATGCGCCTCAGCGCGAGTCGCCCAGCTCGAGCACGGCGAGGAACGCCTCCTGCGGGACCTCGACCCTGCCGACCTGCTTCATCCGCTTCTTGCCCTCCTTCTGGCGCTCGAGCAGCTTGCGCTTGCGCGAGATGTCCCCGCCGTAGCACTTCGCGGTGACGTCCTTGCGGAACGCCTTCACCGTCTCGCGGGCGATGACGTGGGCGCCGATGGCGGCCTGGATCGGCACGTCGTACTGCTGGCGGGGGATCTTCTCGCGGAGCTTCTCCGTCAGCGTGCGACCGAGCGGATAGGCCTTGTCCTTGTGGACGAGCATCGACAGCGCGTCCACCACGTCGCCGCCGAGCAGCACGTCGAGCTTGACGAGGTCGGAGGGCCTCAGCCCGATCGGCTCGTAGTCCAGGCTCGCGTAGCCCTTGGTGCGCGACTTGAGCTGGTCGAAGAAGTCCAGGACGATCTCGGCGAGCGGCAGGACGTACTCGAGCTGCACCCGCTCTGAGCTCAGATAGTGCATCCCGGAGTGCTCCCCGCGCTTGTCCTGGCAGAGCTCCATGATCGTCCCGACGTACTCCTTCGGGGTCAGGATGCTCGCCTTGACCATCGGCTCGCGGACCTCCGCCACGTTCGCCGGGTCCGGGAAGTCCGACGGGTTGTGGACATCCATGTCGCTGCCGTCGGTCAGCGTCACCTCGAAGCCCACGGACGGCATCGTCGCCATGAGGTCGAGGTCGTACTCGCGCTCCAGGCGCTCCCGGACGATGTCCATGTGCAGCAGGCCGAGGAAGCCGCAGCGGAAGCCGAAGCCGAGCGCGTCGGAGGTCTCGGGCTCCCAGAAGAGCGCCGCGTCGTTGAGCGACAGCTTCTCCAGCGCGTCGCGCATGTCCGGGTAGCGGTCGGTGTCCAGGGGGAACAGGCCGCAGAAGACCATCGGCTTGACCTCGCGGTAGCCCGGCAGCGCCTCGGTCGCCCCGTGGCGCCTGAGCGTCAGCGTGTCGCCGACGCGCAGGCGCGTGACGTCCTTGACGCCCGTGATGAGGTAGCCGACCTCACCGGCGGTCAGCTCGTCGATCGACGTCATCGCCGGCGTGAAGAAGCCGATGTCGTCGATCTCGGCCTCGGTCCCGGCGGCCATCGCGCGGATCGCGTCGCCCTTGGTGAACGTGCCGTCGACGACGCGGATGTAGGCGATGACGCCGCGGTACTGGTCGAACTCGGAGTCGAAGATCACCGCGCGCGGGGGGGCGTCCGGGTCGCCGTGCGGGGGCGGGACCTTCTGGACGAGCTCCTCGAGCACCTCGTCGACGCCCAGGCCCGTCTTGCCCGAGATGCGCTTGATGTGCGTCGGGTCCTCCCCCAGCAGCTCGCCGACCTCGGCGGCGACGCGATCGGGTTCGGCGCCCGGCAGGTCGATCTTGTTCAGGCAGGGGATCAGCTCGAGGCCCGCGTCGACCGCGAGGTAGGTGTTCGCGAGCGTCTGCGCCTCGACGCCCTGGGAGGCGTCGACGACCAGCAGCGCGCCCTCGCAGGCGGCCAGGCTGCGCGAGACCTCGTAGGTGAAGTCGACGTGCCCGGGGGTGTCGATCAGGTGGAACTGGTAGGTCTCGCCGTCGACCTTGGAGGTGTAGAACACGCGGACGGCCTGCGACTTGATCGTGATGCCGCGCTCGCGCTCGAGCTCCATGGAGTCCAGGAGCTGCTCGCGCATCTGCCGCGGGTCGACGGTCTGGGTCATCTCGAGGATGCGATCGGCCAGCGTCGACTTCCCGTGGTCGATGTGGGCGATGATGGAGAAGTTCCGGATGCGGCTCTGGTCGACGGCCATGCGTTCGCAGCAGGGTAGTTGCCCGCCGTCTGCGCCCACCGCGGCCCGGGGCCGGTCAGGCCGCCGCGCGGCGGGCGCGCAAGCGACCCAGGACGAAGCGCTCGATGCGCTGCGCCTCCTCGACGCGCAGCAGCAGCGCCGCGCCCGCGTAGGCAGCGGCCGCGACGGCCGCCGCGAAGCCCACCGCGACGAGCTGCGCGAGGAAGCCGTCGCCGACGAGCTCCGTCAGCTGGGCGTGGGCGGCCCAGGCCAGGGCGCCCATCAGCGCCGCCGCGGCGGAGATCTGCGCGAGCGCCCGGAGCGTCTTCGCACCCTCGAGGTCGCCGCCGAGGTGGCGTCGCAGGACGAAGTACTGCCCCAGGGTCATGCCGAGGCTCGCCACCGCGGTGCCGATCACGACGCCCGCGATGCCGAACGGCCGGTAGAGCAGGAGCGAGACGACGGCGTTGACGGCGAGGTTGGCGCCGGCGAGCTTCGTCGGCATCCACGGCTCCTGCAACGAGAAGAACGTGCGCGTCAGCAGGAGGTTCGCCCCCGCGAAGGGCAGCGAGAAGGAGAACCAGAACAGCGCGAGGGCCACCGTGTCCGTAGAGGACGGCCCGAACTCCCCGCGCTCGTAGAGCAGCTGGACGATCGGCTGGGCGAGCACGGCGGAGAACACGGCGGCGGGCACGAGGAAGAGGAAGATCTGCCGCAGTCCGGTGCCCAGCGTGCGGCGCAGGCCCGCGAGGTCGCGACGGGCCGCCAGCCGGGAGAGCGTCGGGAACAGCACGGTCGCCACGGCGACGGAGAACATGCCCTGCGGCAGCATGTAGACGCGGAAGGCGGCGTCGATCGCCGCGGGCGTCTGCTTCGAGATCAGCGTGCCGATGATCGAGTTGATCAGGAGGTCGAAGTTGATGATCCCTAGGCCGATCGTCACCGGCAGCATGAGGACGAGCACCCGGCGCAGCAGCGGGTCGCGCACGGAGAAGGACGGGACGAGGCGGAAGTCCAGGCGGCGCAGGCCGGGCAGCGAGATGGCGAGCTGGAGCACGGTCCCGATCAGCACGCCGATCGCGTAGGCGTACACGCGGTCGTCGCCCTCGAACAGGCCGTGGAGGGCCACCAGCGAGCCGATGATGACCGCGTTCCACAGCAGCGGCGCGAGCGCGGGGACCGAGAACTGCCCGTAGGCGTTGAGGATCCCGACGACCAGGCCGTTGATCCCGAGCAGGACGACGATCGGGAACATCACCCGCGACAGGCCGACGGTCAGGTCGACGAGCCCCTGGTCGAACTGGTCGCCGGGCAGGAAGAGCGGCATGACGACGCCCGCGCCGACGACGACCAGCGCCGTGATCGCGCCGAGCGCGGCGACGATGACGAGCAGCAGCGTCGAGGCCAGCCTGAACGCGTCCGCCTTGCGGTCCTTCTCCAGCAGCTCGGTGAAGACCGGGACGAACGCCGCGGAGAGCGCCGCATCGGCGAACAGCCCGCGCACGAGGTTCGGGACCTGGAAGGCGACGGTGAACGCCGACGCGGCGCCCGACGTGCCGAAGTAGCCCCGGGCGACCACTTCCCGGATGAGCCCCGCGACGCGCGAGAGGCCCGTGGCGGCGGAGAAGATCGCCGTGTTGCGAGCGACGTTCCTCGTCGCCCGCGACGGGGACGACGGTGAGGCGTCGGCCGGCGCGCCGTCGGGAAGAGTCGCGGCAGCGGGACCGGCAGGGCGTGGACCGTCTGCGGCGACGGGCGCGGCAGGACGTGGACCGTCGGCGGCGGCGGGCGCGGCGGGGTCCGGGTCCGGCATCGCGGCGGCATCCTACGCCGGTGGGGTCCGCGGACCGCCGCGCCCGTCGAGTGCCCATGAGGACCCGAGGGGTGGGGCCTCATGGGCACTCGGCCTCCCCGGGGCGCTCGGGCCGGCCTGCCGAGGGCCAACCGCCGGGAGAAGTCGGCCCGGCGACCCGCGGGCGACCCCGCCGACTCGCTATCCTCCGCCGTCGCCTATGGCCAACATCGCATCCCAGAAGAAGCGCATCCTCCGAGCCGAGCGCGAGCGCCTCGAGAACCGCCGCTACACCTCGACGGTCAAGACGTACTTCCGTCGCCTCGAGACCGCCGTCGCCGCGGGCGATGAGCCGATCGCCGACGCCGAGCACCGCCGCCTCGTCCAGACGATCGACAAAGCGGTCAAGCGTGGCGCGCTTCACCGCAACACCGGCGCACGCAAGAAGTCCCGCGCCGCCCGCATGCGCGCCGGCGCCGCTCAGTAGCGCCGCTCTCCGCCGGAAGCGCTCGGGCCTGCGCCGGGCGGCGCCTCACCCCGCGATCGGCCGGGCGGCGCCTCACCCCGCGATCGCCGCAAGCGTGCGCAGCGCCGCCGTGTCCTCCGAGACGTCGCCGATGCCCCGTGAGGCGAGCTCGAGGCCGGCCAGCGCCTCGAGCGCCCCGCGCAGCGCGGTGACCTCCGTCGCCCGCGCCTCCTTGATCCGCCGGTCGGCCGCCCACGGCGCCATCTTCAGCCCCGCCTTGAGCTGGGCCGGCGACTCCCCCGCTTCGAGCCGCACCGCCACCGCGAGCACCTCGCGCAGCCGCCGCGCCATGAGCGGCACGAGCCGCGGCAACGACTCGCCCTGCGCGCGCAGCTCGAGGAACGTCACCGTCGCGCGCCGGTGGTCGCGCGCCACGAGTGCGTCGACGAGCCCCCAGACCTGGCGCTCGGCCGACGGCGCCGCGACCGCGGCGACGTCCTGTTCGGTCAGCCGCGCCGGGCTTCCGTGCTCGACCGCGAGCTTCTCCAACTCGCGCAGGAGCCGCTGCTGGCGTTCACCGACGGCGTCGACGAGCACGCGCGCCCCGGCGTTGTCGAGCTTCAGTCCGAGCTTGGCCGCCTCCGCGGTGACCCAGCGCGGGAGGTCCTTCGCCTTGAGCATGCTCTCCTCCGCCACCACGCCCCCGTGCTTCTTGACGGCACCGACCAGCTCGGCCGGCGTCTTGACGCGCCCGTCGTCTCGACCGAAGAACGCGATCGTCGTCCCGGGTGGCATCGCCTCGAGCGCCGGGACGACGTGTGCCGCCACTTCGGGGCCCTTCCAGCGCTCGACGCCGTCGACCACGAGGAACCGGTGTCCCATCGAGAACGTCATCGTGCTCAGCGCCACCGCGACCGCCGCCGGCGCCGCCGCCTCCCCCTCGAACGCCTCGACGCCCTGCGCTCCGGCCTCTCCCTCGGCCTTGCGCCGCAGGGTGGCGCGCCGCTCGCCGATGCGCCCGTGGTCGTCGCCGTGGATCAGGTAGACGGGCTTCCAGGCGCTCACGCCGCCGAGTCTAGGTGCTCCGATTCGTACGTTCCGTCGTCGTATCCGAGATGGATCGTCGCGTCATGGCGTTCGGCGACGGCCTTGCTCGTTCTGAGCGTGCTTGCGGGGCCGTCGCCGGGCGGCAGGACCCGGCGAGGCGCTCGGATACGGCCACGGAACTTCGGAATCGGAGCACTAAGCGTGCGTCGAACGGGGTTCGCGGCGACCCCGCGGCGCGCGAACCGACGCGAGGCCGCCCGGCGTGCTCGCCAGAGCAGCGTTCGTATCCGGGCTCGCTCTGCGAGCCCGGATGCGAACGCTGGTCGGCCGGGTGGAGCTAGTGGGCGCGGCCGTAAGTTCTGGTGAATTGGCCGCGGGGAATCCCGCAGAACGTCTGGCCGCGTCCACTAAGCATGAGCCCGGATCTCCCAGCGTCCGCCGGGGCTCAGGTCCAGCCGGACGGAGCCGTCGCGATCGGTCCGCACGACGACGGGCACGCGGGCCAGCGCCGTGAGCGTCGACGCAGCAGGATGACCGTAGGTGTTCCCGGCGCCGACCTCGATGCCCGCGATCTGCGGCCGGAGGCGCGCGAGCACCGCCGGCAGTCCGGGGTCGGCGCTGCCGTGGTGGGACACCTTCATGACGTCGACCGGCCGCAGGTCGAGCCGCGACAGCACCTCGGACTCCGCGTCGGCCGCGAGGAGGACGTACGCTCCGCGGCTCTCCACCTCGAGCACCACCGCCCGCCCGTTCGGATCGGCCCCCGCGTGCAGCGCCGGCGCTTCGGGCCGCGGCCACAGGACGCGCAGACGCAGACCGCCGAGTCGCAGCTCCTGGCCCGCGTGCGCAGCGATCAGCGGGATGCCGCGCGTCTGCGCCGCGACCGCCATCGCGTTGCCGCCGGGCGTCGGCACGCCGTCGCGTCCGTCGAGGATGGCGTCCACGGGCAGCGCCGAGACGACGGCGGCCGCGCCCCCTTCGTGATCGGCCGAAGCGTGGGTGGCCACGAGCAGGTCCAGGCGGCGCACGCCGGCCCGCGCGAGGCGGTGGACGATCCCCGCATCGGGCAGCCCGGCGTCGACGAGCACCGATCTCCGGCCGTCCTGGACGAGCGTCGCATCACCCTGGCCGACGTCGAGGAACGTCACTCGGAACCCGGCGGGAACCCCCGCCGGGGCCAACGCGGGTGGCGCCAGCCCGACCCACAGAGCAGCTCCGGAGAGGGCGGCGACGGGCACCACCCGCCGGACGCGCCGCGACGAGGTGGCGAGCAGCACCGCGACGACCACCGCCAGCACGAGCAACGGCCCGACCGTCACGACCGCGGCGGGAGCGGACGCTGCGGTGGTCGCGATCCAGTCGAGATAGCCGAGCGGGAAGCCGGCGAGCGCGTCGAGTCCGTCCACGGCGCCACCCGCGAGGGCCGCGACCGGCCCACCGATCGCAAGCGCCTGCCCGAGCGCCGCGGCGACGACGCCAAGCCACATGACGGGCGCGACGGCGGGCGCGGCGAGGACGTTCGCCGGGACGCCGACGAGCGACGCCTGGCCGAAGTGCGCCGCGATCACGGGCGCCGTCGAGAGCGTCGCTGCCGTGGTCATAGCGACCACCTCGGCCAGAGCGCGCGGGACGCCGCGACGGCGCAGCGCCCGCCCCCAGCGGGGCGCCAGCACGAGCAGCGACACCACCGCCGCGAAGCTCAGTTGCCAGCCGGGCTCCTCCGCGGCCCTCGGGTCGAGGAGCAGGGTGAAGGCCGCGGCCAGGCCGAGCGCGTACCAGCGCGACGGGGGCCGGCCGGCCAGTCCGGCCGCGACCGCGGCGGCGCCCATGATCCCGGCGCGCTGGATCGAGGCGCCCCCTCCCGCGAGCGGGACGTACACCGCGATGAGCGCGAGCACGAACCAGAGCCGCCCGGAGAGGCCGAGACCGAGCGCCGCGCCGACGGCCGCGGCGAGCGCGGCCAAGAGGACGACGTTGGTCCCGCTCGCGGCCACGAGGTGGCTGAGTCCCGCGGCGCGGAAGGCGTCGCGCGTCGCGTCGGGCAACGCGCTGTCCTGGCCGAGCACCATGCCCCGCAGCAGCCCCGCCTCCGCCGGCGGCAGCCCCCGGTCGAGCGCCTGCTCCGCGCGACTGCGCACCCGGTCGAGCATGCCGGCCGCCCCGCCGCGCCGGCCCGCGGCGACGGCGTCCGCGGCCCGCAGCTCGGCATGGGCGTGGAGGAGCGCCGCGAATCGCCCGGGCGCCCGCAGTCCGCCGGTCACCGCGAGCACCGTCCCGACCACGGGGAGCGGATCCGCCGGTGCCGACACCCGGAGCTGCACCGGCTCCCCGCGGAACGCCACCAGCGCCGACCACCCTCCGTACCGCGACCGCCGCGGCGCTTGTCGCACGACGACGCTGCCGCGCACCGAGCGGCCGATGTCAGGCCCGAGCGCGCTGCGGTCGAGCGCCGCGACGCGCATGTCCGCCAGGGCAACCCCGGCGAGGACGGCGACCGCCGCCGCCAGCGCCAGCGGCACGGCGCGGTGCAGCACGCCGGTCTCCCACGCGAGCGCGGAGCCGGCGCCGTGATCGCCTACGACACTGGCGCCGGGACCGCCCGCGGCGTCGGCGCCCGGGCATCCCGCCGGGCCGACCCCCCCACCGGCCGCGGCCCCGCCCCCGGGGCCCCCCGGGCCCCCCCGGCGCCGGACGGGCGCGGGGGGCGCCCCCCCCCGCACCCGGA
>JBBQEV010000056.1:0-27197 GCA_038321325.1 Solirubrobacterales bacterium | reverse complement strand
CGGCGCGGGTGCCGCCGAGGGCGCGATCGACGCCGCGTCGATCCTCAAGCCCGCGCTCGCGCGGGGTGAGCTGCAGACGATCGGCGCCACGACGCTCGACGAGTTCCGCAAGTACCTCGAGCGCGACTCCGCGCTGGAGCGGCGCTTCCAGCAGATCCGCGTCGAGCAGCCCTCGATCGACGAGACCGTGCAGATCCTCAAGGGCCTGCGCGACCGCTACGAGCAGCACCACAAGATCGAGATCACCGACGAGGCCCTCGAGGCCGCGGCGGAGCTCGCCGACCGCTACATCGCCGACCGGCAGCTGCCCGACAAGGCCATCGACCTCATCGACGAGGCCGCGTCGCGCATGCGCATCAAGTCGATGACCTCCCCGCCCGTCTACCGCGAGCTCGAGGAGGAGATCGAGGAGACACGGCGCGCGAAGGAGAACGCGATCGAGGCGCAGGAGTTCGAGAAGGCCGCGGGCCTCCGCGACGACGAGCGCCAGCTCACGAACAAGAAGCGCGAGCTCGAGGAGCAGTGGGAGTCCGGCGAGGCCGACGGCCAGCAGCGGCCGTCGATCGGCGAGGAGGAGATCGCCGACATCGTCTCGATGTGGACCGGCATTCCCGTCTTCAAGCTCACCGAGGCCGAAACGGCCAAGCTCATGCGCATGGAGGACGAGCTCCACAAGCGCGTCATCGGCCAGCACGCCGCCGTCGAGGTCATCTCCAAGGCGATCCGCCGCTCGCGCGCCGGGCTGAAGGACCCGAAGCGCCCCACGGGCTCCTTCGTGTTCCTCGGGCCGTCGGGCGTCGGCAAGACCGAGCTGGCCCGCACCCTCGCCGAGTTCCTCTTCGGCGAGGAGGACAACATGGTCCGCATCGACATGTCGGAGTACATGGAGAAGCACGCCGTGTCCCGGCTGGTCGGTTCGCCGCCCGGCTACATCGGCTACGACGAGGGTGGCCAGCTGACCGAGGCCGTGCGGCGCAAGCCGTATTGCGTGCTCCTGCTCGACGAGATCGAGAAGGCGCACCCGGACGTCTTCAACATCCTGCTTCAGATCCTCGAGGACGGCCGGCTGACCGACTCCCAGGGCCGCACGGTGGACTTCCGCCACGCGATCGTGATCATGACGTCGAACATCGGGGCCTCGGAGATCGCGCGCAACACGCCGCTCGGCTTCTCGCTCGGCGACGACGAGCACGGCATGACCTACGACGACATGAAGTCGCGCGTCATGGGCGAGCTCAAGAAGGTCTTCCGGCCCGAGTTCCTCAACCGCATCGACGACGTCATCGTGTTCCACAAGCTGCAGAAGGACGAGATCAAGACGATCGTCGACCTCCTGCTGCGCCGGATCCGCTCGTCGCTGGCCGAGCGGGAGCTCCAGCTGGAGCTCACCGACGAGGCCAAGGACCTGCTGGTCGACAAGGGCTGGGACCCGGCCATGGGCGCCCGCCCGCTGCGCCGCGCGATCCAGCGCTACATCGAGGATCCGCTCGCGGACTTCGTGCTGCGTTCCGAGCTGCCCGCGGGCGGCACGGTGATGGTCGACAAGAACCCGACGCCGGAGGACGGCGAGCCCGAGGTGAGCCTGTCGATCATCCAGCCGAAGGTCCCGGCCGCGGTCGGCGGCGGCGACGCGCCGGCCGAGCTGGAGGCGGGACCCGACGCCCCCGACGTGACGCCGGACGAAGACGCCACAGCCGAGTAGCACCCCGGGGTACTCCGGGTGACGAGAGGGCGGCCGCGAGCCGTCCTCTCGCGTTCCCGGGGCGGTTGACCGCCCAGCGTGGCGCCTGATGGAGCCGTGCGGTCGATCGCTCACCACGCTGCGCGTGGACGGTCGCGATCGGCGCGGCGCGTGTGACCGGTCTCTCGCACGCAGCGGGGCCGATCGGGCAGGATGCAGCGCATGGACGCCGATCGCCTGAAGAAGGTCCGGGTCTTCGCCGACCTGGACGCCACCGCGACGAGCGTCATCGCCCAGCTCGCCTCCGAGGTCTCCGTGCCCGCGGGCAAGGAGCTCGTCCGCGAGGGCGACTTCTCCTACGACATGCTCGCGATCGAGGAGGGCACCGCCGAGGTCACCCGCGGCGGCACGCACGTCGCCGACCTCGGCCCGGGCGACATCTTCGGCGAGATCGGCGTGGTCCGCAAAGCGTTTCGCAACGCGACGGTCACCGCGACCTCGCCGATGCTTCTGGTGACGCTCGACCGGTGGGACGTCAAGCGCCTGTGCAAGCACACCCCCGAGGTCGTCGATCACCTCCAGGCGCTGATCGAGGAGCGCGAGGGCCCGCCGTAGGCTGTCCTCGTGGCCGCCGTCGCCCCCGCGCTGCACGTCTCACCTACGACGATGTCGTGCGGATGTACGAGGCCGGGATCCTCGCGGAGAACGTGCGCGTCCTCGCGATGCCCGCCGCTGGGCCGCCCCCGCACGTGGTCTTCGGGTTGCCTGACCGGGAGGGTGAGCGCCGCCCGCGGCTAGGACTTCTTCGCCAGGCCGGAAGCCTAGGACGTCCCCTGGGGCGGCGCCGGGAGCGGTGATGACCGCGCCCGTGGCACGTCGACGAGGTGGTGGTCGGTGCGCCGGCATCGCCCGCCGGGGGGTGCCTGCGGGGTCTGCCACGATGGCGGCATGTCGGAGCCGGAGGTCGTCATCAAGGTCCGCGACGACGGGCCGCTCAAGGTCACCGGTCCGGTGACGGTCGTCGACGCCGACGGGACGCCGTTCGCGCTCCCCGAGGGCCCGGTCGCGCTCTGCCGCTGCGGCCTGTCGCAGGACAAGCCGTTCTGCGACCGCGCGCACCGCGACGGCGGCTTCCGCGACTGCGGGCGGGCGGCGTGAGCGGGCACGAGGTACCGCGCCGCGTGAGCGGGCACGACCCGTCGCGCGACGTGAGCGGGCGCGACGAGCTCCGTCCCGGAACGCGTGCGGTCCACGCCGGGCTGCCGCCCGCCGTCGACGGCGAGCCGTTCCTGCCCGGGCCGACGTTCGCGGCGACGTTCCATCTCAGCGGCCCCGGCGTGCCCGAGGGCTACGGCCGCTACGCGAACCCGACCTACACGCGCTACGAGGCGGCGCTCGGCGAGCTCGAGGGCGGCGTGGCGCTCGCCTTCGCCTCGGGGATGGCGGCAACGAGCGCGGTTCTGCTCGGCCTGCTCGCTCCCGGCGACGTGCTCGTCGCGCCGCGCGACGCGTACCCCGGCGTGCGCCGGATCGCTACCGAGCACCTCGAGGCGCGGGGGATCGAGGTCCGCCTGGTGCCCTCGGAGACCGCTGCGGTGCGCTCGGTGCTGTCCGGCGCGACCCTGGTGTGGATCGAGACGCCGTCGAATCCCGGCCTCGAGGTGCTCGACGTCGCGGCGCTCGCCGCGGAGGCTCACGCCGCGGGGGCGCGGCTCGTCGTCGACAACACGCTCGCGACGCCCTACCTCCAGCGCCCGCTCGCGCTGGGCGCCGACCTCGTCGTGGCCAGCGGCGCCAAGGCGCTCACCGGCCACTCGGACCTCATCCTCGGCCACGTCGCCGCCCAGGAGGCCGCGGCGCTCGCCCCGCTCCTCGACTGGCGCGGGCTCCACGGGGCGATCCCCGGCCCGTTCGAGACGTGGCTGGCGCACCGCTCGCTCGCCACCCTCGGGGTGCGCGTCGAGCGCCAGCAGGCCAACGCGCGGGCGCTTCGCGACCTGCTCGCCGCGCGCTCCGAGGTGGTCGCCGACGTCCGCTGGCCCGGGCTGGGCGGGGTGCTCGGCTTCACGCTGGCTTCCGCGGAACGCGCCGAGGCGTTCCTCGCGGCGGCGACCCTCGTCGCCGACGCGACGTCCTTCGGCGGGGTGCACTCCAGCGCCGAGCGGCGCGCGCGCTGGGCGACCGACGACGTCGCGCCCGGGTTCGTCCGCTTCTCCTGCGGCGTGGAGGACACGGCCGATCTCGTCGCCGACGTCGGCCGCGCGCTCGACGCCTGACGCGCTGGTGGCGCGCGCCGGCGCCTGCGCGGCCCGGCGCGGGCGTCCCGTTCTCCCAGGACGCCGAGAAGGCGGATGCGGCGGTGGAGCGACCGGATCCGCCTTCTCGCGGAGCGCCGAGCGCCCGGTGGGAACGCAACCGGTGCGCGGGCAGGGGGATCGACAGGCGGAGATGCGCCCGCCAGGGGGGCGAAACGTCCGCCCCGCCGCCTAGTGTCCACGAGCCCATGGCCCGCTCCGCCACCACCTACCTCTGCAGCGACTGCGGCCAGTCCGAGCCCCGCTGGATGGGCCAGTGCCCGGGCTGTGGGGCGTGGAGCACGCTCGTGGAGGAGCGGGCGCCCGCCGCGGCGACGGGCGGGCGCGGCGGCAGGGCCGGCGGCGGCGCGGCGGCGGGGCGAGCGGCGGTCGCGCGGATCGTGCCGCTCCGCGACGTCGCCGCCGCGCGCGTCCCGCGGCTGCACACCGGGATCGGCGAGCTCGACCGCGTGCTCGGCGGCGGGATCGTCCCGGGCTCGCTCGTCCTGCTCGGCGGCTCGCCGGGCATCGGGAAGTCGACGCTCACGAACATGGCCGCGGGCCACCTCGCGGCCGCCGGCCACACCACGCTCTACGTCTCCGGGGAGGAGTCCGCGCAGCAGATCCGCCTGCGCGCCGAGCGCCTGGAGAGCGACCGCTGCCGCGCGCTCGACGTCCCCGTGCTCGCCGAGACCGACCTCGAGGCCGTGCTGGCGACGATGGAGGCGCTGCGGCCCGACGTGATGGTCGTCGACTCCGTGCAGACCCTCCACGCCGCCGAGCTCAGCGGCGCCCCCGGCTCGGTCGGCCAGGTGCGGGAGGTGGCTGCGCGGATGATGCAGGTCGCCAAGGCCGCGTCGATCGCCGTCGTCCTCGTGGGCCACGTCACCAAGGAGGGCTCGCTCGCCGGGCCGCGCGTGCTCGAGCACCTCGTCGACTGCGTGCTGCAGTTCGAGGGGGAGCGCGAGCGCACCTACCGGACGCTGCGCGCGCTCAAGAACCGCTTCGGCTCCACGAACGAGGCCGGGGTCTTCGAGATGCGCTCCGACGGCCTCGTCGAGGTGCTCGACGCGAGCGCGCGCTTCGTCGGCGAGGCCACCCGCAAGCCCGGTTCGGTCGTGCTCGCCTCGATGGAGGGGACGCGCCCGCTGCTCGTGGAGGTGCAGGCGCTCGTCTCGCCCTCGGAGCTCGTCCCGCCGCGCCGCGTCGTCAACGGCATCGACCGCAACCGCCTCGCGCTCGTCCTCGCCGTTCTCGGCCGCCACGCCGGGATCGGCTGCGGCACCGCCGACGTGTTCGTGAACGTCGTCGGCGGAGTGCGCATCGACGAGCCGGGGGCCGACCTCGCGGTCGCCCTGGCCGTCGCCAGCGCGCAGAAGGGCGTGACGCTGGGCGGGGAGGGCACGAAGCTCCCCGTCGCCGCGTTCGGCGAGGTCGGCCTGACCGGGGAGCTGCGCTCCGTCGGGCACGCCGAGCGGCGCTTGGAGGAGGCCGCGAAGTTCGGCCTGCGGGACGTCATCCATCCCGCCGCCGCGCCGACGCTGCGCGAGGCGCTGCGCGCGGCCTTCGCGGGCGCGGACGCCCAAGCGCACGCGGCGGCCTGAGCGGCCGCGTTTCGACGAGCGTAAGGTCGGCGGGGCCGTCGTCGGGTAGCTTGCGAAAGACGTGTCCCTGCTGCGCCTGGAGCTCCCCGCCGAGCCTGCCTCGATCGCGCAGGCGCGCCGGGCGGTCGACGCGCTGGGCCCGGGGATCGGTGCGGAGGTCCTCCCCGACCTGCGCCTGCTGGTGTCGGAGGTGGTCACGAACGCCGTGCGCCACGCGGGCGCGGACACGGACGGCCACGTCCTCCTCGTGGCCGAGCGGGGCGAGGGTTGCGTGCGCATCGAGGTCCACGACGAGGGCCGCGGGTTTGCCGCGCCGCTCCAGCCGTTCCCCCGCATCGGCGGGACGTCGGGCTGGGGGCTCTTCCTCGTCCAGCGGCTCGCCCGCAGATGGGGCACCGAGCCCGCTCCGGGCGCGCACGTGTGGTTCGAACTCGCCACGGGATGAAGGGACGCTAAAGATCGCGTGATCGCCTGTTAGAATCACTGGCGATGGCGCAGCGATCAGGTGGTCCTCAAGAGCTCGAGAGCCGCCAGGAGCCCTCGCTCGTCAAGGCCCTCGAGATGGTCGCCCCCGGCACGGCGCTGCGGGAGGGCCTCGACGACATCGTGCACGCGCGCACGGGCGGCCTGATCACGATCGGCGACCCGGACGAGCTCTCCTTCCTGTTCTCCGGCGGGATCAAGCTCGACATCGACTACACGCCGGCGCTGCTCTACCAGGTGGCCAAGATGGACGGCGGCATCATCCTCAACGCCAACGCGACGAAGATCACGATGGCCAACGTCCAGCTCGTGCCGGACCCCACGATCCTCTCGCTCGAGACGGGCACGCGCCACCGGACGGCCGAGCGCGTCTCCAAGCAGACGGACGCGCTGGTCATCGCGGTCTCCCAGCGCCGCGAGGTCGTCTCGCTCTACGTCGACGGCGCGAAGTACATCCTCGAGGACATCCCCGTCGTGCTCGCGAAGGCCAACCAGGCCCTCGCGACGCTCGACAAGTACCGCTCGCGCCTCGACCAGGTCTCCACGCGCCTGACCGCCCTGGAGTTCGAGGGCGGCGCGACCCTGCACGACGTCCTCACCGTCCTCCAGCGCTCCGAACTCGTGACGCGCATGGCCGTCGAGATCGAGCGCTACATCGTCGAGCTCGGCACCGAGGGCCGGCTCATCGAGATGCAGCTCGAGGAGACGATGGTCGGCACCGCCTCCGACAAGGCCGCGCTCGTGCACGACTACCTCGCCGAGGACTCCGACGAGGCGTTCGCCGCCGCGCTGGACCAGATCGGCAGGCTGCCCCACCAGGATCTCCTGGACTTCGGCCGGCTGGCCGAGCTCGTGGGCTACGACCGCAAGCTCAACACGCTCGACTACCCGGTCGCCCCCCGCGGCTACCGGATCCTCGGGCGCATCCCCCGCCTGCCCAAGCTCGTCGTCGGCCAGATCGTCAAGGAGTTCGGCGGCCTCGACGAGATGCTCGCGGCCACCGACTCCGAGCTGGAGACGGTCGACGGCGTGGGCGAGATCCGGGCGAAGGACATCCGCGAGGGCCTTCGCCGCCTGCAGGAGATCAATCTCGTGGACCGCTACTTGCAGACGTGACCCACCCTGCGTCGCGCAGGACCGCATCAAACCCCCAAGGAGGACACCATCTCAACAACGGAAATCGATCTGGACGCTGCGCTCGAGGATCTCGAGGTAGCCGCTCCAGTGAACATCGACTTCGAGTGCGGCGACCAGGTCGTCTACCCGCATCACGGTGCCGGCGTCGTGATGAAGAAGGAGATGCGCAAGATGTTCGGTGCCGAGCGTGAGTACCTGACCATCAAGATCCTCCACAACGACATGACCGTGATGGTGCCGTGTGAGAACTCCGGGCTGGCCGGCCTGCGTCGCATCATCGACGAGGAGATGGTCAAGAAGGTCCTGAGCGTCCTGCGTGACGACCTCTCGGACATGCCGAAGAACTGGAACCGGCGCTTCAAGCACAACCGCGACAAGATCAAGACGGGGGACATCTACGAGCTCTCCGAGGTCGTGCGCAACCTCGCGATCCGCGAGCACGAGAAGGGCCTGTCGACGGGCGAGAAGCAGATGTACACCCGCGCCAAGAAGATCCTCGCGTCCGAGCTGATGTACGCGCTGGAGAAGAGCGAGGACGAGTCCGAGGCCTACCTCGACGACCTCCTCACCACGTCCGCGGCGTCGAAGATCCCCGAGTCGGCCGCGACGAAGTAACCGCTCGCCCGTGCCCACCGCGGTCGCGCTGGTCGTGGCCGCGGGCCGGGGCGAGCGCCTCGGGCACGCCCAGCCCAAGGCGCTCGTCCCGTGCGCGGGCCGGCCCCTCATGGCCTGGTCGCTCGCCGCGCTGCAGGCCGTCGCGGAGATCACGCACGTCGTCGCCGCGCTGCCGCCGGGCGTCGTCGCGCCCCACGGCGTGCTCGGCGTGCCGGGCGGCGCGGAGCGGTCGCACTCCGTCCGCGCCGCGCTGCACGCCGCGCCCGCCTCCGACTGGGTGATCGTCCACGACGCGGCGCGTCCGCTGCTCACGCCGGAGATCGCGCGGGCCTGTCTCCAAGCGCTCGCCCGCGACGGGTGCGACGCCGCGATCGCCGCGGCCCCGGTCGCCGACACGATCAAGGAGGGCGCCGGGGAGCGCGTCGTCCGCACGCTCGACCGCCGCAACCTGTGGGCGATCCAGACCCCGCAGGCGTTCCGCCGGGACGCGCTCGAGCGCGCCCTCGGGCTCGGCGACGCGGCGCTCGCGTCGGCCACGGACGACGCCTCGCTGATCGAGTCGCTCGGCGGCGAGGTGCGGCTCGTGCCGACGACGTCGCAGAACTTCAAGGTGACCACGGCGCAGGACCTCCACCTCGCCGAGCTGATCCTGCGGGACCGGGAGGGGCGCAGGTAGGGCGGAGGTCGAATCCGACGCCCCCCGGGGGCTGAGCCGACTGCCGTGCGATCATCGCCCGGTGGCTCGCCACATCGGCACGCGAATCGCGCCGCTCGCGGTCGGCATCGGCCCCGCGGGGCTCGTCCCGCTGTTCATCGGCGTCCCGCTCGCGCTCGCCACGGTCTGGCTGCTGCGCGACGCGCCGCCCATGCCTGATTGCTACGAGCAGATCGCTGGACTGGACGCGATGCGCGACCACTGGCTGCGCGGTGCCAGGCTCGCGTTCGGCGCCGGCGCCCTGCTCGTGCTCTCGGGGATCCTGCAGACCAGCGCCTTGCGGCGCTCGGACTATCGCCCCGGTCCGAAGACGGCGGCGTTCTGCGTCCTGCTCGCGCTGTACGTGCTCGCCTGTGTCGCGTACCGGCCGCTGTTCGCCGTGTATGCCGTCCTGCTCGTGCTCCCGGTAGCGGGCTGGTGGGCGAGCGTGCCGCTCGTGGTCCTCTCGGCCGTGGTCTGGTTGCGGCGCGGGCCGCGCGATGACCGCCCGCTCGCAGCCCTCGCCCTGCTCGGATGGTTCGCGTTGCTGCTCGGCATCGGAACGGTCGCGCTGCTCGTCGCCGCGCGGGCCAGCGATCCGCTCTTCGCCTGCTGACCGGTCCGCCGCAGTGCTGACGTCCGATCGGTGGCAGATACTGGGCGGCATGCCCCAAGCGCTGCCCGCCTCGCCGCGTTTCGGGCGGGCGCCGCTAAATCTCGCCCGTCGGACTCTCTAGACGAACCCCTCCACGATCCCCCGGATCGCGCGACGGCGAGGGCAGGAAGTCCAGCGCCCGACGCGCCCGACGGCGGCGAAGAACTGCGATTCGAGCAACGGATGCACGACCATCGCCAGGCGTGCGCGCTCGCCGAGGCCCTTCTGCACGACCGCCTTGATCGACGCTCCGCGGTCGCCGATGACGTGCGCCCCGGCAAGCCGTGCGTCGAGGTGGACGCGACAGGGAAGTTCGGGATGAGCCCAGCAGCCGCCCTCGGGCGCGCGTCGCGCCGTCATCGGGCCGAGGCTCGCCGTGCGTCGCAAGACCGGCGCGATCGATCGCACGCACCTTCGAGGTCTCACCGCCGACAGAGGTACGCCCCGCGCCGCATCGCCTGAGCCTCCGCGACTTCGAGCTGCTTTGGGAAACTCCGTCGGCGCATGCTGACCGACTACCACGTCCACCTGCGCCCGGACGGGCCCGAAACGCCGGCCGAGCGCTACTTCACGGCCGGCAACGCCGAGCGCTACCGCGAGGCGGCCACCGGCAAGGGGATCGCGGAGCTCGGGGTCGCCGAGCACGTGTACCGCTTCACCGACGCCCTGGAGGTCTGGGACCACGAGCTGTGGCGCGACAACGCCCGCGACGACCTGACCGACTACTGCGGCTGGGTCAAGGAGGAGACCGACCTGAAGCTCGGCATCGAGGCCGACTTCGTCCCGGGCCGCGAGGACCGCATGGCCGCGCTGCTCGACGGCCGGCCCTGGGACTTCGTCGTCGGCTCGATCCACTTCCTCGGCGAGGGCGCGCTGGACTACGACAAGTACGACGTGTGGACGCGCGCCGACTCCGCCGACCGGGTGTGGCGCACGTACTTCGAGTGGCTCGCGGAGGCGGCGACGTGCGGCCTGTACGACGTCCTCGCCCATCCCGACCTCGTCAAGCACTGGGGCAGCCAGCGCCCGCAGCCGGAGAAGGACCGGCGCTACTACTACGACATCGCGATGGAGGGCATCGCCGCCTCGGGGATCGCGATCGAGCTCTCGACCGCCGGGCTGCGCAAGCCCGTGCGTGAGCTCTACCCGAGCGAGCCGTTCCTCGAGATGGTCGTCGACGCGGGCAATCCGATCGTGCTCTCGTCCGACGCCCACACGCCCGATGAGCTCGGCTACGGCTACGAGCAGGCCCTCGCGCAGCTCGAGCGCCTCGGGGTCACGGAGATCGGCGTCTTCGAGGGTCGCGAGCTGCGTCTGGAGCCGATCGGGTGAGCGCCGGGCCGCGGACCGGCATCGGCTGGGACTCGCACCGCCTCGCCGAGGGCCGCCCGCTGATCCTCGGCGGCGTCTGCCTCGAGCACCACCTCGGCCTCGACGGGCACTCCGACGCCGACGTGCTGACCCACGCGGTCATCGATGCCCTGCTCGGCGCCGCCTGCCTCGGGGACGTCGGCGAGCACTTTCCGGACGGCGACGAGGCGTTCCGCGGCGCGGACTCGCTCGCGCTGCTGCGCGAGGCCGTCGCCCGTTGCGCCGCGGCGGGCTGGGTGCCGGTGCACGCCGACACCACGCTGATCATGGAGCGCCCCAAGGTCTCCGCGCACAAGGCGGCGATGGGCGAGAACCTCGCCGCCGCGCTGGGCCTCGAGCCCGGCGCCGTGAACGTGAAGGCCTCGACGGGCGAACGCATCGGGTTCGTCGGGCGCGAGGAGGGTGTGGCGGCACTGGCGACGGTCACCGTCGTCGCGGTGGGCTGATGGTCGCCGCGGAGGCGGGGAGCTTCGACCGCGCGCCCTTCGCGCGACAGCGTTCGCCATCGGGCTCGCCCAGCGAGTCCAAATACGAACGCTGCGGCTGCCGGGCGCCGCGCTGTGGCTGCCGGCGCGCCACTGCGGCTGCCGGCGCCTCGCTGCGGCTGCCGGGCGCCTACGTGCCCCGGGCGCCGACCGCGCCGAGGACGAACGCCACGAGCGCGGCGCCCGCGGTGCCGGCGTCCGGCCGCGGCCCCATCCGCGCCGCGGCCGCCGGCCCGACGAGGGCGCCCCGCAGGGCGCCGGTGATCGCGGCGGCCTGTGCGGCCGCGTCGCCCGGGGGCCAGGCGCCCGACGCCGCGCCGTCCCGCAGCAGGGTGGCGAGCGTCGCCTCCTGCGCGTGGCGCTCGCGCAGGCGCGCCGCGTCGATCGCGGCCTCGGCGGGCTCGGCCAGCAGCGCGTGCGTCAAGCCCGGCGCGCGGAGCGCGCGCTCGACGGTGGTGCGCACCCACGCCTCGAGCCCGGCGCGCGGCGTGGCGCCCGCGATGGCGCGCGCGAGCAGCGCGTGCTCTCCGCGCAGCGCGTCGCCGACGACCTCGGCGAGGAGCTCCGCCCGGGACGGGAAGTGGCGGTAGAGCGACCCAGCGGCGACGCCGGCGCGGGAGGCGACGGCGGCGACCGACGCCGACGCGCAGCCGCCCTCGGCGACCTGGCGGTGGGCGGCGGCCAGGATGCCCTCGCGGGCGGCGGCTCTGCGTTCCTCGCGGTTCATCGGACGTGAGCAGTGAATCACGGTTCACGGTTGCGAGGTCCGGTCGAGGAGGTACCGTCGGCGGCGCCGCGATGCTGCTCGAACCCCGCCCGCTCGACGTCCCCGCCCCGACCGCGACCCGCCGCCGGGCGCCCGTCGTCCTCGGAGTCCTGGCGCTCGCCTCGCTCAGCCTCCTGCTCCCGAGCACACCGACCTACGACCCGTGGGCGTGGATCATCTGGGGGCGGGAGATCATCCACCTCGACCTCGTGACCACCGACGGGCCCTCGTGGAAGCCGCTGCCGGCGCTGTTCACGGTGCCGTTCGCGCTCTTCGGCGCCGCCGCGCCCTCGCTCTGGCTCGTCGTCGCACGGGCGGGCGGGCTGCTCGGCCTCCTGTTCGCCTACCGGGTGGCCCGGCGCCTCGGCGGCCCCGTGGCCGGCGCCGCGGCCGCCGGCGCGCTCGCGCTCGCACCGTGGTTCTTCAAGAACGCCGCGCTCGGCAACTCCGAGGGGCTGATGGCCGCGGCGGTCCTCGGCGCGGCCGACCGCCATCTCGCCGGGAGCCGGCGCCAGGCGTTCGCCCTGGGCCTCGCCGCCGCGCTCCTGCGGCCGGAGGCGTGGCCGTTCTTCGGGCTCTACGGGCTGTGGCTGGTGTGGCGCGAGCGGGCGACGCTCGGGCTCGTGGCCGCGGGCTTCGCGGCGCTGCCCGTGCTCTGGTTCGGCCCGGAGCTGTGGGGCTCGGGGAACTTAAACCGAGCGTCGGACCGCGCGCAGGAGCCCAACGCCAACTCCCCGGCGTTCGCGGACCATCCTGCCCTGGAGGTCGTCCGCAACGCGGGCGCGATGGTCACGCTGCCCGTGGCGATCGGGTTCGGCCTGCTGGTGGCCGGGCTGCTCCTGCGGCGCCCGGCGACCGGCCAGAGCGCGGGCACGGTCGGGGTGCTGGCGCTGATCGCCACGGCCTGGCTGGGGATCGTGGCCTACATGACGTCGAACGGGTTCTCCGGCAACCAGCGCTACCTCGTCATGCCGGTGACCCTCGTCGTCGTCGTGGCCTGCGTCGGCGTGGGCTGGGCGGCCCAGGAGCTGCACGGGCTGCGCGGCCGCGCCGTCGTCGCGGCAGCCGCCGTCGTCGCGCTCGCCTTCACCGTGCCGTACTGGGGCGGGACGCCGAGCATGCTCGACAACCTGCGCTACCAGGGCCGCCTGCTCGACGACCTCGGGCGCTCGGTGGCCGACGCGGGCGGGGCGCAGCGGCTGCGCTCCTGCGGGACCGCGACCACGGGCGCGTTCCTCGTCCCGCCGGTCGCCTGGGAGCTCGGCGTGCACGCCAACCGGGTCGAGCTCGTGCCGAAGCGGCCGGGCGTCGTCTTCCGGGTGCGCACGATCCCGGGCTCCAACCCGGTCCCGCCGCTCGGCCCGCTCGGCGCGGGCGGGCTGAGGACCCTCGCGGCCCACGGCAACTGGCGCCTGCTGGGAGCCTGCCCGTGAGCTCCCCCGCGCTCGATCGCGGGCCGGCGCGGGCCCTCCGCCTGCCCGCGCTGCCCGCCGTGCGCGCGCTCTCCGTGAACGTCCGGGTGGGCCTCGCGCTCGGCGGGCTGGTGCTCTTCTCGGTGCTCCTGCGGACCACCGCGCTCCACGCGGCGTTCTGGATCGACGAGGGCCTCTCGGTCGGGATCGCGTCGCACGGCTTCCTCGACATCCCCGGCGTGCTGCGCCTCGACGGCTCGCCGCCGCTGTACTACCTGCTCCTGCACGTCTGGATGGCGATCTTCGGCGACGGCCAGGCGACCACCCACGTGCTCTCGCTCGGCTTCGTCCTGGTCGCGATCCCCGTCGCCTATTGGGCGGGCGCGGGGACGTTCGGGCGCCGCGCCGGGTTCTTCGCGGCGATCCTCGCCTCGATCAGCCCGTTCCTGACCTACTACGCGCAGGAGACGCGCATGTACGCGCTCGTGTCGCTGTTGGCGCTTGTCGTCGCCGCCGCGATCGTGCGCGTGTTCGTCTTCCGGCGCCGCGCGTTCCTGCCGCTGTTCTCCGTCTCGCTCGCCGCCCTGATGTACACGCACAACTGGGGGCTGTTCCTCGCCGTGGGGACGGTGATCGCGCTCGTGCCCGCCTGGCGCGTGACCCCGGACCGGCACGCGTTCGCACGCGACGCCGTCATCGCCTACGGCGCCGTGGCGCTGCTCTACGCGCCGTGGCTGCCCTCCCTGCTCTTCCAGGCGACGCACACGGGCGCGCCGTGGTCGGAGCGACCGAGCCTCGGCGACGTGCTCGGTCCGATCTCGGGGATCCTCGGCGGGGCGACCGTCCCCCTCGCGCTGCTGCTCGCCGCGGGTGCGGGGCTCGCGACGCTCGTCAGGCCGGGCGCGGTGACGAGGCCCCCCGGCGGCGCCCAGGGCTCCGCGCCGGGCGCGGACGCCGACGTCGTGAGCGCCGCACCGATCGTGGCCGCCGATATCGCGCGCACCGCGGTCTGGGTGCTCGTCGCGCTCCCGCTCGCCGGGCTGGCGGTCGCCTGGACCGCCTCGCAGCTCTCGCCGGCCTTCACCGGCCGCTACTTCGCGGTCTTCGTCGGGCCGGTGCTCCTGCTCGCGGGCGTCGGCCTCGCGCACGCCGGGCGGCTCGGGGTCATCACCCTCGTGATCATCTGCGCGCTGTGGTTCGATCCGCGGACCCACGAGATCGAGACCAAGGGCGACGTCCGGCTCGTCGCCGCCAAGATCAAGGCCGACGTCTACCCCGGCGACCTCGTGGTCTCCGTCCACCCGGAGCAGACCCCGGTGCTGCACTACTACCTGCCGGACGGCCTGCGGTACGCCGACGCCATCTCGCTCGTGAGTGACCCGCTCGTCTTCGACTGGCGCGACGCGCTGGAGCGCCTGCGCCAGGCGCGGCCCTCCCGGGTCCTGGCCTCCTACGTGTCGTCCTTGCGGCCGGGCCAGACGCTCGTGCTCGTCAACCCGATCATCCGCACCGCGAGCTGGGGGGCGCCGTGGACGCAACTGGTCCGCAAGCGCTCCTTCCAGTGGCAGCGCCAGGCCGACCGGAACCCGAGCCTCGTGCGCATCGGCGCGCAGCCGCGGTTCGGCAACAAGCCGCTGCCGCGGGGCGTGCGCGCGACGCTGTACCGCAAGACCGCCGCACCGCGCGACCTGGCCGCGGAGCGCCGGGTCCGCCGGGCGCTCGAACGGGGCTCCGGACGCGGTTAGGGTCTGTTAGCCCCGGTTAGAGCACCCTTCTCTTCACCGCGCGCGGAGGGGACGATGGGGCCATGACGCTCACCACCCGCTCCGACGACGCCGCGGACTACGCCGGCGACGACGGGGCTCCGAAGCCCTACGTGGTCATCGGCGCCGGTCCCGCCGGGCTGTCCGCGGCTTATCTGCTGGCCAAGGCCGGCAAGAAGGTGGTCGTCTACGAGGCCGAGGACCAAGTCGGCGGCATCGCCAAGACGATCGTCGACCCGGAGGGCTTCCGTTTCGATCTCGGCGGCCACCGGTTCTTCACCAAGAACAAGGAGGTCAACGACCTCTGGCTGGAGATCATGGGCGACGAGTTCCTGCTGCGCCCGCGCCAGTCGCGGATCTTCTGGCGCGGCAAGTTCCTCGACTACCCGCTCAGCGGGATGGACGTCATCAAGAAGCTCGGTCCGTGGGAGCTCTTCCTCTGCGGCATGTCCTACCTGCGCGCGTCGCTGCGCAAGAAGGGCAAGGAGGAGAACCTCGAGCAGTGGGTGGTCAATCGCTTCGGGTGGCGGCTGTACTCGCACTTCTTCAAGGGTTACACCGAGAAGGTCTGGGGCGTCTCGACCACCGAGCTGCGCGCCGAGTGGGCGGCGCAGCGCATCAAGGGGCTCTCGTTCTACTCGGCCGCGAAGTCCGCGTTCTTCGGCAACGGCGACAACGAGATCAAGTCGCTCATCGACAAGTTCCAGTACCCCCGCTACGGCCCCGGCCAGATGTGGGAGATGATGACCGAGCGCATCGAGGAGATGGGCGGCGAGGTGCGCCTCGAGACGCCGGTCGAGCGGATCGAGTCCGTCGACGGCAGGGTCGTCGCGGTCTGGGCCGGCGGCGAGCGCATCGAGCCGGCGTACACGATCTCGTCGCTGCCGCTGCGCGCCACGGCGGGGATCGCCGACCCGCCGCCGCCGCCCGCCGTGGTCGAGGCCGCGCGGGGCCTGCGCTACCGCGACTTCCTCACCGTGTCGCTCGTGCTCGACGGCGAGGACCTCTTCCCGGACAACTGGATCTACATCCACGAGGACGGCGTCGAGGTCGGCCGCATCCAGAACTTCCGCTCCTGGAGCCCGTGGATGGTCCCGGACCCCGACGCCTCCTGCATCGGCATGGAGTACTTCTGCTTCAAGGGCGACGAGGTGTGGTCGATGGCCGACGAGGATCTCGTCGCCCTGGCCACCCGCGAGCTCGAGCAGCTCGGCCTCGCGAAGCCCGGCGTCGTCCGCCGGGGGTACGTGACGCGCGTGCCCCTCGCCTACCCCATGTACGACGAGACCTACGCCGAGCGCGTGGCGTCGATCCGTGAGTGGCTCGACCCGCTGCAGGGCTTTCAGCAGGTCGGCCGCAACGGCCTGCACCGCTACAACAACTCAGACCACTCGATGCTCTCGGCGATGCGCGCCGTGGACAACTGCCTCCACGCCACCGGCCACGACATCTGGGCGGTCAACGTGGAGTCGGTCTACCACGAGGAGGAGACCGACGCCGACAGCGTCAACCCGTACAAGAAGGCGCCGGACACCGCGGCGATGAAGGAGCCGCTCGAGACGCGCTGAGCGTCACGCAGCGCTCATCGTCCCCGCGAACGCCTCGACGACCTCCGCGTCGAACTGCGCGCCGGCTCCCCGGCGCAGCTCGGCCAAGGCCTCGTCCTCGCTGCGGGCGCGGGCATACGGTCGTTCCCGGGTCATGGCGGCGAACGCGGCGCAGACGAGCACGACCCGGGACGCGAGGGGGATGGCCGCGCCGGAGAGGCCGTCGGGGTAGCCCGCGCCGTCCCAGCGCTCGTGGGAGGACCGGACGGCCGCGGCGACGCCCTCGAGCGCCGGCGTGGCGGCGACGATCAGCTCGCCGACGAGCGGGTGACGCCGGACGAACTCCCAGTCGTCGGGGTCCAGGCGGGACGGCAGGGCCAGGATGCGGTCCGGCACCGCCGCCATGCCGAGGTCGTGCAGCCGCGCCGTCAGCCGGATCTCGGCGACGCCGGCGGCGTCCAGGCCGAGCGCTTGCGCCGTCGCCTCCGCGTGGATGGTGATCGCGCGGATGCGGTCGGCCAGGGGCGCGTCGCGGGCCGTGAACGCCTGCACCAACCTCCTCGGACGCCTCCTCGGCGGAGTCCTCGGTCCGCCGGCGCCGAGGCGCGTGCAGGCGATCGTCGGCGAGGCCGAGTGCCTCGGCGGGGGAGTGTGCATCGACGCCGAGCACGACGGAGCCGAAGCTCGCGGTGACGTCCAGGGGGCCCGTGCGCTCGGAGACGCCCGACGCGATCGCGGCGACGTCGGTCCCGGCGGGCGCCAAGACGCAGAACCCGTCGCTCCCGAGGCGGTAGCCCGTTCCCCCCGCGACCTGCGCCAGCACGCGGAGCCGCTCGCCGACGCGCTTGAGCAGCCCGTCCGCGGCCTCGCGGCCGAACGTGTCGCCGTAGGCCCCGAATCCGTCGAGGTCGACGAGCGCAAGGACGGCGGGGGCCGCGCCCGGGGCGGTGGCCGCCTCCAGGTCGGAGCTCAGCCGGTGCCGGTTGAAAAGCCTGGTGAGCGGGTCGTGGTCCGGTTGCCGGGTGACCGCCGTGAGCGCGGTGCGGAGCTGCAGGTCCGTGCTCGTCGCGGCCGCGAGATCCTCGATGATCTCCTGGTCGTGAGCGGTCCAGGTGCGGGGCGTCTCGTCGATCACGCACATGGAGCCGAGCCGTCGGCCCGTGAGCGAGACCAGGGGAGCGCCGAGGTAGGCACGGACGCCCATCTCGGTCACGGAGAGGTTCTCGCGCAGGACCGGGTCGGCGCGGGCGTCGGGCACGACGAGCGTGCCGCCGGCGACCACGTACTGGCACAGCGAGTGGCTGAGCGGCGTCTGGCGGCCGTCGGCCGCCCAGCCCGTCAGGCCTGCGATGGCCGGGAAGTACTGGCGATCGGCGTCGACCAGGGAGACGAGGGCGACTGGCGCGTCCACGAGCGCGGAGGCCAGGCGCGTGAAGCGCGCGAGGGAAGGCTGGGCGCCGGCGTCGAGCAGGCCGGTGGCGTGCAGCTCGGCCAGCCTCTCGGCGTCGAGGACGGCGGCGGGGGGCGTCGCTGAGCTCACCGTCTGGCCAGTATCGGTGCTCGGCGGGCGGCAGGAAAGTGCCTTGGCGCCGCGGAGCCCGTCGGTCGCGGGTCCGGCGTCAGGAACCGCCCCCCGACCCTCCCGCCGGGAGCTCGATCGGGAGCGTGAGCACGAAGCGGGCGCCGCGGCCGCGGCCGGCCTCGAGCGCGAGACCGCCCCCCTGGCGCTCGGCCAGCTCGCGGCCGATGGCCAGGCCGAGCCCGAAGCCGCCCTCGCCGCGCGTCGTGGTGCCCCGGCGGAAGCGCTCGAAGATCGCCTCGTGCTCCGGGGACGGGACGCCGCTGCCGTCGTCGATGATCGCGAGGGTGGCGCCGTTGCCCGCGTAGCCCGTCATCACGCGCACCGCGGTGTTCGGGGGCGTGTAGCGCAGCGCGTTGTCGATCAGGATGCGCGCCACCCGCGCGACCGCGCTCGGGTCGCCCTTCGCCCAGCACGGGCCGCGCGGCGGGACGACCTCCAGCAGCGTGCTCCGGTCGTGGGCCTGCAGCGCGAACTCCGCGGCCACCGCGCGCGCGACCTCCCCGAGCTCGACCGGCTCCGAGCGCAGCTCCACGCCGGCGTCCAGGCGCGAGAGGTCGAGCAGCTCGGTCGCGAGGTTGCGCAGCCGGCCGATCTCGACCTGGGCGGCGACGACCTGGCGGCGCGCGTCCTCGCGGTCGAAGTCGGTCGCGGCCAGGTCCTCGCCGAGCAGCTCGAGGTTCCCGCTCAGCGAGGTCAGCGGCGTTCGCAGTTCGTGGGAGGCGGTCGAGACGAACTGCCGCCGGGCGCGCTCCTGGCGCTGGAGGCCGGCCTGCATCCGCGCGAGCGCACGCGCCAGGTCGCCGACCTCGTCGACCCCGTCGTCCATCGGTGCGGGCGCGTCCATGCCGTCGGTCGTGATGCGCACCGCGGCGTCTCGGAGGCGGGCGAGCCGGCGCGTGAGCGTCGAGGTCAAGAACAGGCCGAGCACGAGCGCGACGACGAGGCCGATCACCGCCGCGGTCGCGAAGGCCTGGCGGACTTCTCGCACGGTCTCCGCGATCTGGGTGTCGGGCTGGCGCAGGACGAGGACGAAGAACGGGAACCGCGGGGCGACGAGCGACTCGAAGCCGACGGGCTTGGTGTTCAGGGGCAGCGAGACGCGCTGGCGGTCGTCCTGGCGGCTGATCCGGGTGCGGTTCTCGGCGAGGACCTGGACCACGTCCTCGAGGTCGTCGCCGACCGGCACGGTGCCCGCGCGGACCGTGCCCTGCACGTCGGTCACCGCGGCCTGCGCCCCCGTGCGGGCCTGGAACTCGCGCAGGACGTCGGACGTCTCCCGATCGAGCCGGCGCACGTCGCGCAGGTCGCGCCGCATCGCGGCCTCCACCTGCGGCCGTGCCGTGCGGCTCGCGGCCTGGAGCCCGGACGCCTGCTGCGCGCGCAGGCGCTGCTGCAGCGGGCTGAACAGCGCGAGCGCGGCGGCGAGCAGGGTGACCAGCGCGGTCGCCACGAGCGCGAGCAGCAGCCGCGAGCGCAGGCCGGAGGGGCGCGGCACGCGCCGGCGATCGGTCAACGGCTGCCTACGGCTCTCGGAAGCGGTAGCCCGCGCCGCGGACGGTGAGGATGAGGTTCGGCTCCTCGGGGGTCGCCTCGAGCTTCTCGCGCAGGTGGCGGATGTGGACGTCGATCGCGCGCGGGTCGCGGTAGGCGGAGTCGCCCCAGATCGCGCGCAGGAGCTCCTGGCGGTTGAACAGCCGGCCCGGGCGGGCCATGAGGCACGCGACGAGCTCGAACTCCGAGAACGTCAGCTTGACCGTCTCGCCCTCGCGCTCGACGGCGCGGTTGCGGCGGTCGAGCGAGACCGCGCCGATGCGCAGGACGCCGTCGTCGACCACGCGGCCGTGGGCGCGGCGCATCACGGCGCGGATGCGCGAGCGCAGCTCGGCCAGGCCGAACGGCTTGGTGACGTAGTCGTCGGCGCCCGCCTCGAGGCCGAGCACGACGTCGGCCTCGGAGTCCAGCGCGGTGAGCATGATGATCGGCGTCACGTCGCGGCGGCTCCGGATCGCCCGGCACACGTCGTAGCCCGAGGGCCCCGGGCCGAGCGCGACGTCGAGCAGGACGACGTCGTAGCGGCCGGACTCGGTCATCGCGAGCGCTTCCTCGCCGGCTCCGACCGCGGTGGTGTGGTGGCCCTCGCGCGTGAAGGAGCGCGTGAGCATGTCGCGCAGCGGCGCGTCGTCGTCGACGATGAGGATCTCCAGCGGGGCGGGCGGCACGGCCGACCGAGCGTAGCGGCGGGTGGGCGAGCGCTGCCCGCTAGGCCCGCGCGGCCCGCTGCGCGCGGCGCGTGGCGGCGATCGAGCGCAGCTGCTCGTACTCCACCTGCCGCTTGAGCTGCGCCAGCGAGCGCCGCAGGTGGCCACGGACCTGGGGCGCCGCGAGGCGCTCGGCGACCCATCCCGCGAGGCCGGCGCCCGCCACCCCGTAGGAGAGCCGGAACTCGACGTGGGTGCGGGGATGCTCGTCGCCGGCGTCGCGCTCGCGCAGGCGCCAGCGGGCACGCTGGTCGATGCCGGTCACCGAGGTCCAGGCCATCTCGCGCGGCGGGCTGAACTCGACGACCTCGATCAGCGAGCCGATCTCCGCGGAGCCCACCCGCATGAGCATCCGGTATCGCGCGCCAAGGCCGGCCGGCTCCTCCGACGCGACCTCCCAGCGCGTGATGCCCGACATGAAGTGCAGGACCCGCGCGGGGTCGGAGATGAACGCCCAGATCGCCTCGGGCGGTGCGTCGATGTCGAGCGACTCCTCCACGCGCATCAGCCGATCACCCAGAAGCGGCGCTCGGCGGCGAGCTCGTCGAGGGTGTCCTGCATGAGCCCGGTCACGTGCTCGTAGACCTCGTCGACGTCGGGCTCGGGCCCGAACTCGTCGCGGAGGTGGAGGGGCGCCAGCGCCTCGATGGTGATCTTCGCCGGCAGCGGCAGGTGCCCGCCGAAGTCCCCGACGTTCAGCCCCCAGGGCAGTGCGAGCGAGATCGGCAGCACCTTCAGGCGCAGCGCCTTATCCAGGCGCAGCAGCTTCGCGAGGCTCTCGCCGCGGGAGAGGAACAGGGCGGTCTCCTGCCCGCCGATCGAGACGACGGGGACGATCGGGACGTCGTGGGCGAGCGCGAGACGGACCCAGCCCTTGCGGTCCGCGAAGTCCACCTTCCCGCTCTCCCAGCTCGGGCGGTGGACCTCGCTGTCGCCGCCGGGGTAGACCAGCAGCGCCGCGCCCGTCGCCAGCGCGCGCTCGGCGTTCTCGGGCGAGGCCGCCACCGTGCCGAACTTCCGTAGGCGCCCGAGCCCGGGCATGGAGAGCACGAGGTTGTGCGCGAGCTGAAAGAACGGGCGCTCGACGCCGAAGTACGTCGAGAACGCGAGCGTGAAGACGGTCGTGTCCGGCGTGAGGTTGCCGCCGGAGTGGTTGCCCACCAGGAGCACGGGCCCCGTCTCGGGGATGTTCCCGAGCCCGCGGACCTCCCCGCGGAAGTAGAGGCTCGACACCAGCCACAGCAGCGGGAGGTGGTCGCGGATGTAGTCCGGGTCGCGCTCGTCGAGGTCGGCCTTCGGGATCCGGCGGGCGACCTGCCCCGCGAGGGCGCGAATCAGGGCCCCGGGCAGCGCGCGGGGCGTCGGCGACCTCACGGCCGGCGGCGCGGGGTCGGCGGGGTCGGTCGCCGGTCGGCTCGCGGTCACGCGGCGACATCGAGCGGCGTGGCGGGCGCCCGCGCGTCCACGCGCCGGAGGTGGTGCAGGATGAGCGCCGTCGTCTCCTCCGGCTGCTCGATCTGCGGCACGTGCCCGCACCCCTCGAGCACGACCTGCTCGGCGTCCGGCAGCCACTGGCGCACGTGGCGCGCGAAGCCGGCGGGGATCAGTGGGTCGTGGGTCCCCCACACGAACAGCGCCTCGGGCTCGAGGCCCGCCAGCCGCGGGTAGAAGCCGTCGGGGCCGAACGGCTCGTCGAGGTAGGTGTTGCGCGCGGCCCGCAGGAACGCCAGGCGCGCGCCCGCCGAGGCGTAGGTGCGCTGGAACTCGTCGATGGCGATGTCCTTGACGCTCGGGTCGAGCGTGTCGGCGTCGGCGAACATCGCCGACAGCTGGCGGGCGACGACCGGCCGGGCGATGCGGTGCGGCAGCATCCCGAGCTCTGGGCGCAGCGCCCGGACGACGTGCTGCAAGCCACGCCTGACGAACGCGACGGCCGGACAGAGCAGCACGAGGCCGCCGACGCGCTCGGGCGCGCGGAGCCCGACCTCGAGCGCGATGCGTCCGCCGAGCGAGTTGCCCACGATGTGGGTCCGGCCGACGCCGACGGCCTCCATCCAGTCGACGACCGCGTCGGCGAACCAGCGCGCCGAGTAGGGCGCGGTCGCGTGGCCGGTGGAGGAGCCGAACCCCGGCAGGTCGATCACGTGGACGCGGTAGCCCGCGTGGCGCAGCGCCGCGGCGGTGTCGAAGAAGGAGGTCTTCGCGGCGCCGAGCCCGTGGAGGAGCAGGACGTCGGGCCCCTCGCCGAGCGTGAGCGTCGAGATGCGCCGGCCGGGGAGCGGCACGTCGTGCACGCGCATGATCGGGTCACGCCCGTTGGGCAGGCGGAACAGGCCCTCGAAGGCCAGCGCGAGGTCGACCTGGCCGCGGGCGTAGAGCGTGCGCTCGCGGAACGCGTCGAGGCCGGCCAGCTCACCGGCCCGCAGCCGCAGCCACGTCAGCGCGTCGGTGCCGATGACGACGTCGGGCTCACGGCGGCTCGTCCCCTTGCGCACGTGCGCGGCGGTCTCGGTGCAGCGCACCTCGAACGTGTGGCCGATGTCGCCGAGGCGCACGTGGTAGGTCGCGTCGAAGCCCCGGTCGGCGCCGAGATAGCGCGCGGGCAGCGTGCGAAACGCCTCCTCGACCTCGGCGAGGCGGCTCGCGGACTCAGATGGCGTACCCGGCACGGGCGGAATCCTATGCGGCATCCCGGATTGCGTGCCCGCCCGCGGCGCTGCGCATCCGTGAGACGGCGCACACGCCGTCCGCGGCCTCAGGTCCCGGTAGGTTGGCGCCGTCATGCGCACGATCCGCCTGCACGACTCCGCCGCCGGCAAGCTCGCCGTCCTGCAGCCCCGCGAAGCGGGCGGCGTGGGGATCTACGCCTGCGGGCCGACCGT
This sequence comes from Solirubrobacterales bacterium, assembly GCA_038321325.1. GTDB lineage: Bacteria > Actinomycetota > Thermoleophilia > Solirubrobacterales > Solirubrobacteraceae > Paraconexibacter. Next base: position 3,968 of record JBBQEV010000056.1, on the reverse strand, counting down.
CTACGACCGGATCCACGTCGGCAACGCGCGCCCGTTCGTCGTCTTCTCCCTGCTCAAGCGCTTCCTCGTCCACGAGGGCTACGACGTGACCCTCGTGGCGAACATCACCGACGTCAACGACAAGATCTACGACGCGGCGCGCGAGCGGGGCGTGGGATCCGCGCAGCTCGCGGCCGAGATGACGGCGGCCTACGTCTCCGACACCGACGCGCTGGGCCTCGGGCGGCCCGACCACGAGCCGCTCGCGTCGGAGAGCATCCCCGGGATCGTCGCCCTGATCGACGCGTTGCTCAAAGGTGATACCGCATATGCGGTCAACGGCGACGTCTACTTCCGCGTGCGCTCGGACTCACGTTACGGGGAGCTCAGTGGGCGCGACATCGACCAGATGGACCAGGGCGAGGGCATCGAGGGCGCCTCGCTGAAGGAGGATCCGCTCGACTTCGCGCTGTGGAAGGCCGAGAAGCCGGGGGAGGACACGGCGTGGGACGCGCCGTGGGGGCGCGGGCGCCCGGGGTGGCACATCGAGTGCTCGGCGATGGCCGAGGAGCTGCTCGGCCTGGGCTTCGAGATCCACGGGGGCGGCATCGACCTTGCGTTCCCCCACCACGAGAACGAGGCGGCGCAGACCCGCTGCGGCCGCGGAACCGAGCTCGCGCGGATCTGGATGCACAACGGGATGCTCGAGGTCGGGGGCGAGAAGGTCTCGAAGTCCGGCGGGCGGCGGCTGAGGCGGCTCCCCGAAGTGCTGGCCGATCACGACCGCGACACGCTCGTCGCCTTCTTCGTCAGCGGCCACTACCGCCAGCCCCTGCAGTTCGACGACTCGACGCTCGGCGACGCGGCCGGCCGCGTCCGCCGCATCCGCGAGGCGGCTCGCCGGCTCGCGGACGGGCCTTCCCCGGCGTGGTCACCGGCGCTGGAGGAACGCTTCTTCGCCGTCCTGGCCGAGGACTTCAACACCCCCGCCGCCCTCGCCGTCGTGGCCGAGTGGGTGAGCGAGAGCAACCGTTCCGAGGACGCGGTCGGTCGCGACGCCCTCGCGGCGATGCTGCACGTGCTCGGGCTCGAGACCCTGCTCGAGGATGGCGCGGACGGCCCGCCCGCCGCCGTGCAGGCGCTTGCGCGCGACCGGGCGTCCGCGCGCGCGGACCGCGACTGGGCGCGCTCCGACCGCCTGCGGGACGAGATCGCCGCGGCCGGCTGGGTCGTCCGCGACGGGCCGGACGGCCACGAGCTCGTGCGCGCGGGATGAGCCCGCAGCCCGGCCGGCGCGACCCGCCCGGCCGCCCCGGCCGGTCCGGCGGAAGGCGAGCCGGGGGCGCGAGTGGGGGTCCGGTGGACGGCAAGCGTCCCACGCACGCCGGGCAGGGGCGTCCCGGCGGGCGGGCCGGGACGAGCAGCGCCGACGAGCGCGACCCCCAGCGATCTGCGATCGAGGGTCGCGCACGATCACCTGAGGGCGACGTCCTCTACGGCCGCAACGCGGTCCACGAGGCGCTGCGCGCGGGTCGTCGCCGTGTTCGCCACGTATGGGCGACCGACCGCGCGCTGCGCGAGCCCTGGCTCGCCGGCGGCCCGGGGCGGCCGGCCGCGCAGTTCGCCGCCGGCGACGAGCTCGAACGGCGCTGCGGCAGCCCTGGCCATCAAGGCGTCTGCGCGCTCGTCGACCCCTACCCGTACGCCGACGAGCGCGTGCTGCTGTCCGCCGAGGCCCCGTTCCTCGTGGTGCTTGACGAGGTGCAGGACGTGCAGAACCTCGGCGCGATCTGCCGGACGGCGGAATGCGCCGGCGCGACCGGCGTCGTCATCCCCGAACGGCGCTCCGCGGAGGTGACGCCGGCGGCGTGTAAGGCCAGCGCCGGTGCGGTGGAGCATCTCGACGTCGCGCGGGTGCGCAACGTCGCGGACTTCCTCGTCGCGGCCCAGGCGCGCGACATCTGGTGCTACGGAGCCGCGGCGGCCGGTGGGGTCGCGTGGACGGCGCCCGACTACCGCGGGGGAGTCGCGCTCGTGCTCGGCGCCGAGGGCAAAGGCCTGCGGCCACGGGTCGCGGCGGCCTGCGACGAACTGATCGCGCTGCCGCTCCGGGGCCGCATCGACTCGCTGAACGTCAGCGCGGCGGCCGCCGCGCTGATGTACGAGATCGTCCGCACCCGCCGCTGACCCTTTCTCGGCCTCCGCCCGCGGGTCCCGTTTGCACGCTGCGTTGCATTCCGTCCGGTATGGCGGCCTCGTCGCTTGCGTTCGCGGCGGCCGCCGACTAGGTTGCCGCATCACATAACCGTCAAGTCGAGCTTCACGTAGAGCGTGAGGGTCGTTTGATCAACTTCAGATGGCGCCAGGGGAGGAGTGCGCCACTGAGCTCTCTCACCCTGCTCTATTGCAGGGGGAAAGGACGCTCGTGGCCCGAATCTCCGCACACGCTCACGCTCAGCCGCAGGTCGAGGACTACTACCTGATCGCCCTCGCCAAGCAGGGCGATCCGACTGCCTACGACCGGATCGTCCGCCGCTACTACGGCTTCGTCCGGCTCAAGGCCTCGTCGTACTTCCTGGCCGGCGGCGACTCCGACGACCTCATCCAGGAGGGCCTGCTCGGCCTCTACAAGGCGGTTCGCGACTACCGGACCGATCGTGAGTCGAGCTTTCGCAACTTCGCAGAGCTGTGCATCACCCGGCAGATCATCACCGCGGTCAAGACGGCGACGAGGAACAAGCACACCCCCTTGAACCAGTACGTCTCGTTCTCCTCGACGCCCGCTTCGGCCTCCGACGGCGAGCCGACCCTCGAGGAGGTCATCGCCGGGCCCACCGTCAACGACCCCGTCAATCAGGTCATCTCGACCGAGGAGCTCAAGTCGCTCGTCGCCTGCCTCTCGTCGGTGCTCTCAGATCTCGAGTCGCGGGTCTTGTCGCTCTACCTCGACGGCCACTCCTACGAGCAGGTCGGCGAGCGCCTGGAGTGCGACACCAAGACCGTCGACAACGCCCTGCAGCGCGTCAAGCGCAAGGTCGGCGTGCACCTGACCAGCCGCAACGTGCTCCTGTAGGCGTGGCCGCACGACTACCCTCGCCGCGTGACCATTCTTGCCGTCGGCACGTTCGCCGTCGTCCTCATCGTCGTCGCGGCGGTGCTCGTCCTGCTGGTCCTGGGAGGCGTCGTGGCCTCGGGCCGCGCCGCGCGGGCGCGGGAGACGCGGCTGAAGGCCGAGGTCGAACAGGCCGACCAGGCGCTCGCCCAGGCCCATGCGGACGACAACGGCTGGGACCCCGAGCACATGGAGGCCGCCGCCCGCGCGGCCTGGGCCGCTGGGCATCACGGCAGCGAGCCCATCGCCGCGCTCCACCTCGTCCAGGTCGTCGACCGGCCGGGCACCGACGCCGACGAGGCCGTGTACCGCGTCGTGGGCGCGGGCGGCCACGAGCACGACGTCGTGCTCAGGCGCTCGGGTGACTCCTGGACGACGTAGGAGCGGGTGTGAGCACCGGCCGCAAGTTCCTCGGCCCAGGGCCGACGAACGTGCGGTCGCGGCTCGTGTGGGGCTGACGTCGGGCGTGACGTCGTCCCGTCGGAGCTCACTCTGCCGCAGGAGGAGACATCGTGCTCACTGCGGCCCAAGGACCAGGCTAGCCACAACGTCGTCGCCTACCTCGACCTGTTCGGCGCCCTCGGCGGCACGAGCTACATCCGATCGTCCACGGGCTTGAAGGTCGGCGTTCCGCCACTTCGGTGTCGATCGCCGTGACGGGTTCGCTGAGTCAACGGAGGGCGCGCTCGAGGCGTGGTTCTCTCTCGTCCACCACCTCCTCAGCACCTCCGCCGCACGTAATGCGTTAGCGCCTTCGGCGGGGTGAGTGTTCGTCGGCGACGGCGGCGGCGATGTGGGTTTGGAGGTGGCGGGGTCCGCCGGCTGCGAAGTGGACGTCGAGGTCGTCGCCGTCGAAGTGGGTCGCGACGGCGGTGAT
>JBBQEV010000055.1:0-27447 GCA_038321325.1 Solirubrobacterales bacterium | reverse complement strand
GGGGCTCCGACCATCGATGTAGGTCGTTGGTCGCGGGAATGTGCTCGTGAGCGGGGAGTTTGCACGGTGGGTCGGGATTGTGGAACTCGTGACGGTTCCGGGGGCTTCTTGACCGCGCGTCAGCGCCGCTGAAAGCCGCTTTGGCGTAGCGCGGCCGGGCGGTCCAGGGCAGCCCGGTAGGGCCGAGCGGTAGCGAGCCGCGCAGCGGTGGCCTTGACGGGTCGGCTGCGCTACGCCACGGGGGAGTGACGCGCACGGGGTCGACCGTAGGGTCGCGGATGTCTGAAGTCCTGCGATCTGGAGGTTGATGTCCCGTGCGCGCCACTGCCGCATTCTGTCGTCTGCTGCGCCTCGAAGGCGTGCGCGTCTACGACGTCTGCTTTGCGTCTGATCGCGTCGTGGTGGAGGTCGCGCTTCGTCGTCGGCGGCTGATCTGCCCGTTGTGCTCCTTCTCGACTGCGCATCGTCATGACGTGCGCCCGGTCGATTCTGATTGGCGTCATCTCGACCTCGGTGTCTGGCGCCTGGAGATCCGCGCGAGGCTCAGGCGCCTGGTCTGCCCTGAGCACGGCGTCCGCGTCGAGGGCGTGCCGTTCGCGCGTCATGGCTCAGACTTCACGCGCGACTTCGAGCACCTGGTGGCCTGGCTGGCTACCCGGACTGACAAGACGACGATCAAGCGGATGGTGCGCATCCACTGGGCCACCGTCGGGCGGATCATCGAACGTGTCTGCGCCGAGGAGCTTGACCCCGACCGCCTCGACGAGCTCTTCGAGATCGGCATCGACGAAGTGAGCTGGCGCAAGGGCCACCGCTACCTGACGCTCGTGGCCGACCACCGGCGCGGCCAGATCGTGTGGGGCGCCGAGGGCGCCAGCGCCCAGGTCTGCGATGAGTTCTTCGACGAGCTCGGCCCGGCGCGCTGCGCCCAGATCGAGGCGATCTCGATGGACATGGGGCCTGGCTACGCCAAGAGCACGCGCGCCAACGCCCCCCAAGCCGTCGTCTGCATCGACCCGTTCCACGTCGCCAAGCTGGGCGGCGAAGCGCTCGACGAGGTCCGTCGCGAGTACTGGAACGAGCTGCGAACGCTCGGCGATCAGGGCGCCGCCAAGCGCTTCAAAGACGCCCGCTGGGCGCTGCTCAAGCGCCCCGAGAACCTCACCGGCCGCCAGGCCCTCACGCTCAAGACGCTCAAGGCCGCCGGCGGCAAGGTCGCCCGCGCCTACGAGCTCAAAGAAGCGCTGCGCGGCATCTTCGCGCCCGGCCTCAGCATCACCGACGTCGAAGAGCTGCTGACCCGGTTCTGCTCGCGCGCCAGCCGCAGCCGAATGCCCGCCTTCGTCCGCCTGGCCAAGACGATCCGCAAGCACCGCGACGGGATCCTCGCCGCCGTTCGCCTCGGCATCACCAACGCCAGAAACGAAGCCCTCAACAACAAAGTCCGCCTCATCACCCGCCGCGCCTACGGCTTCCACTCAGCCCACGCCGCCCTCGCGCTCGTCCATCTCTGCTGCGGCCCGATCACCCTGCAGCCACCACACGAACTTCACCTACATCCATAGTCAGAGAGCCGGAAAAGGGGACTTCCGGGCGAACCTTGTCGGCATGCTCCGGCGATGGAGGAACCATCCGGCGCTGGCCATGCTCCCGCCGGCCACGCTCTTGTTGATCACCGGGGGGATGGTGCTGACGCTCGCAGCAGGCGGAGGCGTTACGGAGATTTTGTCGCCGGTGCGGCGGGCGAGCGCAGAGGAGCGACGGACTCCGCCGCCGGCGGCCAGGACGATCTCGTTCGCCTGGGCGGGCGACGCAACGCCGGGGAGCGTCTACGGCTCGCTCCCGGGCGACGGTCGCAGCCTGTTCTCGGCCGTGCGGAGCCGTGTCCGCGCCCCCGATCTCGCGATCGGGAACCTTGAGGGCACGCTCGGGGCGGTGGGCACGCCGAAGTGCTCGTTCGGCACCCCGAACTGCTTCTCCTTCCAAGCGTCACCCCGGGCGGCCCGCGGGCTGCGCTGGGCCGGCTTCGACGTGATGAACGTCGCAAACAACCACAACGCCGACTACGGGCCCGCGGCTCAGGTTTCCACAATCAGCGCGCTGCACAATGTGGGCATAACGGTCGCGGGGCTTCCGGGACGAGTCCAGGTCCTGCGCCGCCGGGGCGTGCGCATCTCGATCGTCGGCTTTTCCACCTACCCGTGGACGACATCGATGAACGACCCGCAGGCCGTCGGGGCGCTGGTGCGTCGCGCCGCGAAGCTGGGTGACGTGGTGATCGTGATCATGCACGCGGGGGCCGAGGGCTCGGACAAGTCGGTCACGCCGAACGGCCCGGAGGAGTACCTGGGCGAGCAGCGGGGCGACGTCCGCGCGTTTGCCCACGAGGCGATCGACGCAGGCGCCGACGTCGTGCTCGGCTCGGGGCCGCATGTGCTCCGGGGCCTCGAGGTCTACCGCGACCGACTCGTCGCCTACTCAATGGGTAACTTCGCAGGCGTGAAGAACTTCTCGACGGCGGGTGATCTGCACCTTTCCGCCCTACTGACGTTCCGGGTCGACCGCGACGGCGGCTTCACCGCTGGGTATCTCCACTCGCTGCAGCTCGACCCCGGCGGTCGGCCGAGCGCGGATCCCACGGGCGGGGCGAATGCGTTCGTCCGCGCGGCCAGCCGAAGGGACTTCGGGCGGTCCGCCGTGCGCGTACAACTGAACGGGAAACTGTTGCCGCCGCGAGGGCGTTTCGCGCGCTGAGCGCGCAATCTCGGCGAGCGAGGCAGCTCGACACGCGGCCGGGACTGACCGCCGTCCTTGAGCAGATCGCCGAGCTGGCGGTCTACGCGTTCGTCAAGCGCGGATCCAGCCGATGACGCGAAGGCTGGCGACTCGCTGGCCGCCGACTGGCCGCCCTCGCCGCTGTGTCCCGGGCGCTTCACAAGCGCGGAGGCCTTCGAGGACCCCTCGCTCCTGGCCCCTTCGAAGTCCAGCTACTCGGACCGGGATCCGCCGGTCGCGTGCCCGAGTGCTCCGACTGGCGCCAGCGGCAGCCCGCGGCCGACCGGGTCCTGCTCGAGCACGTCGCTCCAAGCCTGGTTCGGCAGGCACTCCCGCTGGCTTGGCGGCAGCAAGAACCTCGACCGCCTGCCGGTTGGACGGGCCCCGATGTACTGGCCCGCGCTCGGGCCGACTTCACGCCGGCCCTCTTCACGCTCGAGATGGCCCTCCGGGCGAGCCTTGAGACCGTCGCTCAACACACGCTGTTGGGGCGACCGATGCTGGCGCGAAGCGCCGTGTGTCGATTTGACATCTCACGGTCGCGCGCAACCAGGGCTATGAGATCGGCCGCGACGCCGCGCGCGCCTCGAGCATCGACACCCCCCCGTCGGCCTCGACGCCCACTCCGGGGAGACCATCGGCGACCTGATCGCCGGCCCCGACGACCTCGTCGCCCAGGCCGAGGACCGCGGACGCCTCAGCGGGCTCGGCCACCTCAAGACCAGATCGGCGCCGGGCGCCGGTCATGAGCGCCGCCGGTTGGAGCTACGCCGAGATCAGCCACAAGACTGGCTTCACCCACACCAAGGTCAACCGGTCGCTGACCGAGGGACGCGCACTCCTGCGCGAGCGAGAAGCGCTCATCGAGCGCTTTGTTCAGGAGGTGCGTGTCGGCCGCTTCCGCTTCGGACGAGGACCGGAAGTTCGACCAGCGGCGTAGTGGCGACCACGGAAAGCCGCTCGGCTCCGTGCGCTCTTCCGTCACGGCCTGATCCCAGCGAACGCTTGGTTCAGCCGGAGCGGTCGCTTATTACCTTGGTACCAGGATCTGCGCGAGGGCTCCGCTCTGGAAGCGCTCCTCCTCGATGACGTCGAGCTTCAGGTGCGCTCTGAGCTCGGCGAAGGGGCTGTGGCCTCCGCCGATCGCGATCGGAACGGTGGTCAGCTGGTACTCGTCGACGAGACCCAGGCGGGTCAGCGACTTGGCGAAGTCGGGGCCGCCGTGGACCAAGACCGTCCCTTCGTCGTCCCGTGCCTTCAGTTCTGCGATTCCGGCGCCAACGTCCCCGCCGAAGATTTCGGCCGGTCCCCATTCCGCCCTCTCCAGAGTGTGGGAGAAGACAGCCTTCGGCTTCTCGTTCATCGCGGTTGCGATCGGCCCCTCGGACGCGGCCCAGTGCGGGCCCATGATCTCGTAGCTGCGACGCCCCATCGCGTGGACTCCGGCATCCTCGAGCACGCGGCGGTTCCACTCACCGGAGTCGTCGCCGAACCACTCGAACATCCATTCATGGGTCCCGTCGGGGCTGGTGACGAATCCGTCGAGGGACATCACCATCTTGAGAATTACTTTTCGACCGGTCATGCCAGTGAGACCTGCCAGCCTGGCTAGTTCATCGCCCCATCAAGGATGGGAGTGTCCTGAGGCACAGCACGTCAGCGGAGGAGTCTACTTGGACGAGCGGCGATCACTGGCGGGTACCCGCGTAGGCCGCCGCTGGTGGGCAGGACAGGTGCGTCTCGGGCGCGGACGGTCGCAACGAGCGGGACGCCCTCTCGGGCCATCTCGGAGCGGCCTTGCTTGAGCAAGCTTTCGCGCGCGGCAGAGCACGTCGACAGACGTCCTCGGCTGGGGCCGCTGATGATGCAGAGCAGAGCGCCGACGGCCATCTGGCGGCGAAGCGCAAGCCACGGCACGCGCTGCTGCCAGCCCCACTCATCCATACCGACCTCGCGTCGCTTGTCGCCCTTGCCGTGCCGCACGATGATGGCCCCGCGGTCGAGATCGAGATCGCTCTCGGCTAGCGTGAGTGCCTCGCTGATGTGCAGCCCAGAGCGCCAAGGACCACGATGAGCGCGCGAAGGCGCTCGGCGTGGGACCCAGGGCCCGCGTGTCGCATCACGGCGATCGTCTCCTCTACGGCGAGTACCGCCGACAGCTCCTCTTCGTCCTACGCGGTAGTCCGCGGCTGTTACCGGCACGGCTGAGCGACCCCCTCCCACGGTGATTGCTCGGCCGGTGCGCTCTCGGGTGCCAGGTCGTGATTGCGCTCTGGAGCGGGCACACCATTGGCAATGTCGTCCGAGGTTCGGCCGCCCCGCCGCCACATCGCTTCAGCCGTTCACGACGTCTGCGGGCCGCTCGTCGAGGCGGGCGCCTGCTGCAGCGAGAGGACGTTGCCGTCGGGGTCGCGGAACCACGCGATGCGGCTGCCGCCAGGGGCGGTCCAGACCCCGTCGGCGTCTTGGTCCATGCCGTCGTAGACGGCGAACGCGACGCCGCGCGCTCGGAGGGTACGGACCGTCGCCGCGACGTCGTCGACGCGCCAGCCGAGGACCGTGTACCCGGCGGGCAACACCGTCGGGACGGCGGCGACGCGCAACACGGTCCCGGCGGCGTCGTAAGGAAGGGCCGAGGCGTCGGCGGCGACGAGCGGGAGGTCGAGCACGCCCCCGTAGAAGGCGCGTGACCGGTCAAGGTCGGCACTGCCCACGAAGGCGACGAGCGCGCCGGGACCGGAGTGCCGCCGCTCGACGTCGCCGGCAACCTCCGGGTGCTGCCGCGCCGGAGCCATGGAGGCGGCCTATGTTACGCGGAGCGGACGCCCTCGGCGATGCGCGACGTCGACCCAGGGCCAGAGTGATCGCAGCACCGGCCAGGGGATGGGCGTTTCCCTGTTCGCGCTCACCACGCCGGACCGCAGGTCGTCCAAAGCACCTGCGGTCGGGTCGTAGGCGACGGGACTGCGCTCTCCTGAGTTGTCACGGCCGGGGGACGTCAGTGCGCGGCTAGAGCGTGGGCTCGATGGTCCTGCGCATGACCCATCGGTGCTTACCGATCTTGCGGTCGTGGGCGAACCCGAGGCGCTCGTAGGTCGACAGCGCACCGTTGTAGAGAAAGCCGGCAGCCACCGAATCGGCGTGCTCTGGATAGCCCTCGACGACCCCGCCGCCGAGGCCGCCGATGAGGTCCAGCGCGCCCGACAGCGCGGCGAAGGCCACGCCTCGGCGCCGGTGTCCCTTTCCGACGAAGCAGCAGCCGATGCGCCAGTCAGGCGCCGTCACGCGTTCTCGTTGGTAGGCGGCGCGGTTCTTGATCCGCGGAAGCTCCTCCGGGGTCCCGAACTGACACCACCCCACGCACGCCTCGTCTTCGAAGACGAGCGCGGCGTGCGCGGCGCCGGCACGGACCCGCGCGAGCTTGCGCTCGCGATTTAACTCCGGCGGGCGCCCCTTCCCGACCCCTTCGGCGTGGAATCCCATGCACCAGCAGCCGCCGAACACTCCGTTGTTGCACTCGACCAAGGCGGCGAACTGCGGCCACGTCGCCTCGCACAAAGCACCGGTCGTGAATCCGAGTACTGCCACCTCACCAAGGTTAGAACAGCCATGCAACGCTGGTGGGAGGGCCGAAAGGCCCCGGCGGCACGTCCGCCGCGAGAAAGGGTCAACGCGACGCGTTCGGCCTGCGCCTGACGTGCTTCGCGGAGGTGGGCTGAACGAGCCGGCCGACGCCCGGACGGGCTCCGGGCTCAGGCGCCGTCGGAGGACTCCACTGCGGCGCGCGCCCCCTCGAAGCCGGCCTTCGAGTGGGTGCCGTCGCAGAACGGCTTGTTCGTCGACCCGCCACAGCGGCAGAGGAAGACCGGGTCGCGACCGTCGAGGTCGATCGGCGAGCCGTCGTGATCGCACAGCTCCAACGTGCTCGTGTTCTCGACCTTGAGCGGCCCGTTCTCCGTCGCGGTGATCTTCATCGGGTCAGCCTGCCCGTGCAGCGTGGCGCGCAACCGCCAGGCGACGCGCCCGACGTGCGCGGTGCCTCGGCACGCCGGGGGGCGATCGAGGATACGGTCGCTCGCGTGCTCGAGCGGATCGCCGATCTCACGTGGGTGAGGCCCCGGCTCGTCCTCGCCGTGGCCGCGACGCTTGCGGTCGTGGCCGGCGTGTTCGGCCTCGGCGTCGAGAAGCACCTGAAGGCCGCCGGCTTCACCGACGCGGCGTCCGAGAGTGAGCGTGCGACCAGCCTGCTCCGCGAGTCGCTGGGCTACGACGCGAGCCCGGGGCTCGTCGTGCTGGTCCGCCCGCGTGACGGTGGGCTTCTGAACACCCGGGCGCCGGCGGTCGGCGCGGAGGTCGCGCGTCTGCGTCGCGAGCTCGAGCGGGTGGCCTACGTCGGACGCGTCTCGGAGCCGGTCGCCGCGCGCGACGGCCGGTCGCTGGTCTTGGGGGCGTTCCTGTCGACCCAGGACGTCGAGGATGAGGGCGGCATCGCCGCCGAGGACGCCGTTCGCCGTGTGCGCTCCGAGCGGCTCGACGTTTCCATCGGCGGCTTCGCCGCGAGTTTCAACGACGTCAACGACCAGACGCGCCGCGATCTCACCAACGCCGAGATCATCGCGTTCCCGGCCTTGACCGTCCTGCTGCTGCTTGTCTTCCGCGGCGCCGTGGCGGCCGCGATCCCGCTGGGGCTGGGGGTGCTCTCGACCCTCGGGACCTTCCTCATGCTGCGGGTGATGTCCGGGCTCGTCGACACGTCGCTGTTCGCGCTGAACATCGCGACGGCGCTGAGCCTGGGCCTGGCGGTCGACTACGCGCTGCTGCTCGTCTCGCGCTACCGGGAGGAGATCGCCCGCGACGGGCCGACCCGCGCCGCGCACCGCCGCACGGTGATGACCGCCGGGCGCGCCGCGCTGTTCTCGGGCTTCACGGTGGCGGCGGCGATGGCCTCCCTGATCGCGATGCCGCAGCGCTTCCTGTACTCGCTCGGTGCCGCCGGCGCCGCCGTCGGGCTCTTCTCCGCGCTGCTCGCGGTCCTCGTGGTGCCGGCGCTGCTGCGCCTGGCCGGCACGCGCATCAACGCCCTCTCCGTGCGCCGCGGCCCGGCGGTCGCCGACCAGTCCGACGGCTGGTACCGGCTGGCACGAGGAGTGATGCGCCGGCCGGTGGCCGTCGCGCTGATCAGCACGGGGGCGCTGCTGGCCGTCTCGGCCCCGGGGCTCGGGACGGTGCTCACCGGCCCGAGTGCCGAGGCCGTGCCCGACAGCCAGCCGTCCTCCCGCGCCAACACCTACGTCGAGCGCCACTACCCGCGCGACGTCACCGAGGCGGCGACGGTGACCGTCGGCGGCGGCGCGGGCGACGCGGCGCTGGCCGCGCTGGCCGGCCGGCTGCGCGGTGTCCCGGGCGTCGTGCGGGCGACGGCGTTCACGCGTGCGAGCCCCCGGGTGGCGTTCGCCACCGTGGCGCTCTCGGGCCCCGCGCTGTCAGGCGCCTCGCAGGACGCGCTGCGGGCGATCCGCGGTCTCGATCCTCCCGCCCGCGCCCGCCTGCTGGTGTCCGGGAACACCGCGCGGTTCATCGACCAGAAGGCGAGCCTGCGCGCGCACGGCCCCGTGGTCGTCGTCCTGCTCGCCGGCAGCACCTTCGCGCTGCTCTTCTTCTTGACCGGCTCGATCCTGCTGCCGCTCAAGACGCTCGTGATGAACGCCCTGACGTTGGCCGTCACGCTCGGCGTGCTCGTCGGGGTGTTCCAGCACGGCTGGCTGAGCGGGGCGCTCGGCTACGACGGCCCGGAGGCCATCGAGGTGACGAGCCTCGTGTTCCTGTTCGTGGTGATCTTCGGCCTGGCCACCGACTACGCCGTGCTCGTCCTCGCCCGCATCAAGGAGCAGCACGACCTCGGCGTCCCCGACGAGCAGGCGATCGCCACCGGCGTCGGCCGCACGGGCCGGGTCGTCTCGGCGGCGGCGGCGGCGATCTCCGTCGTGTTCCTGGCCTTCGCGGTCAGCCCGGTGTTCTTCATGAAGCAGATCGCCATCGGCATGGCGATCGCCGTGATCGTCGACGCCACCGTCGTTCGCGCCCTGCTGGTCCCCTCGCTGATGCGGCTGCTCCGCGCGGGCAACTGGTGGGCCCCGGCACCGCTGCGCCGCCTCCAGAGGCGCTTCGCCATCACGGAGGGGTAGTCCGGTGGAGCATGAGTTCCAGACTGACGGTCATCGCTATCGAGTGCGTCGCGCTCCTCGAGCGCTGACCGGGCCAGCGCCGGGCCGCCGTCGCGACGCGCCGGAACGCGTCGCGACGGGGCAGGCTGGACGGCGCAGTCGCAGGCCCCGTCCAATGCGCGCCCGGCGGGGGTTAGCGCGCGGGGCGCCCCGGCCCCGACGCCGACGCGGCGGCCGAGAGCGGGATCCGCGGCGACGGGCTCGCCTCCGGCGCCTGAGGCCCCCCGCTGCCCCCGCCTTGCGGTTTGACAGCCGCGGGAGCGCGCGCCAACGTCGGCGCATGCCCCCGGCCATGACCCTGCGCCGCTGGCTGCTCGGTGCCGCACTCGCCGTGAGCCTCGCGGCGCCGGCCGCCGCCGACGCGGCGTTCCCCGTGAGCCTCGTGGTCGTCCTGAGCGACGACACGCTGTACGGGTTCGAGGGCGGCCAGCTGGCCGCCCCGACGTCATCCGTTGCGGTGCAGGGCCTCACGGCGGGCGACACCCTCGTCGGCATCGACGTCCGCCCGCAGAACGGCTTCCTCTACGGCCTGGCGCGCAATCCTGCCGCCGGGACGATCCGGCTCTACAGCCTCAGCGTCCGCACCGGCCAGGCCACGCCGCTGGGAGTGCCGATCGCGACCACCGGGACGACGTTCGGCGTCGACTTCGATCCGACGGCGGACCGCCTCCGGATCGTCACGGACACGGGCCGGAACCTGCGGCTGGACCCGAACACGGGCGCGCTGGTCGCGACCGACGCGGACATCAACGGCGCGACCGTCGGCGCCACGGCGTACACGAACAACCAGCCCGGCGCCACGGTGACGACGCAGTACACGCTCAGCGCGGCGGGCGACCAGCTCTTCATCCAGAGCCCGCCGAACGGCGGCACGCAGACGCTGCCGCTGCCGGTCAAGGCACGAGACGGCAACGCGTCCGACTTCGCCGGCGGATTCGACATCCCGCCCGGCGTCGACGCTCCGGCCAACAACCAGCCCGCGACCGGCACCGGGCTCGCGGCACTGCGCTTCCGGGGCATCTACCGGCTGTACGAGATCGACCTGGCGTCGGGCGTGTTGTCGCTGGTCGGCGCGATCGACGACAGGCCCGTCCAGGGCCTCGCGATCCAGCAGGAGGTCGTCCCCGACGGACTGCCGGCCCTCGCGCTCACGGCCGACGGGCAGGAGCTGCGGCGGTTCAACACCGCCGCGCCCGGAACGGCCGGGGCCGCGACGATCTCCGGAGTCGTCAACGGCGAGGCGCTCGTGGGGCTCGCCTGGCGTCCGCAGACGGGCCAGCTGCTCGGCCTGGGCGTCAACCCCCCGGCCGACACCGGCACGCTCTACCGGATCGACCCGCAGAGCGGCGCGGCCGCGGCGCTCGGGCCGGCGGGCCAGGTGGCGTTCACCGCCGACGGCGGCACCGCCGTCGATCTCCCGGACCCCGCCGCCGCCGGCTACGGATTCGACATCGACGCGACCACCGACCGCGTGCGGGTGGTCACCGGCACCGGACTGAACTTCCGCGTCGACCCGAGCACGGGCGCGCCGCTTGACGGTGATCTGGGCACGGCCTCCGGGTCGGTGACGGGTACCAATCCCGACGGGAGCCTGAACGGCCTGCCGGCGGGTTCGACCGGTCTCGTGGCGACCGCGTTGACCAACGCGTTCGGTCAGGGGCCGGGAGGCGCGACGACGCAGTACGGCCTCGACGCGACGTCGGACACGCTCTTCGTCCAGAGCCCGCCGAACCGAGGCACGGTCGGGCAGGGCAAGGCGGTGACCGTGAATGGCGCGCCGCTCGACTTCTCCGCCGCCGCCGGCTTCGACATCCCACCCGCGGTGCGGGTCGCGGCGTCTGGCGCCCGCGTCGCCGGGACCGCCCTCGCGACGCTGACCGTCGGCGGCAGCGCCGGCCTTTACACGATCGAGCTGAGCACGGGCGCGGCGGTCCTGCGGCCCGGCCTCGCGGCGGCGCCGACGCTCGCCGGGCTGGCGGTCGGCGACGGGCCGCCGCCGTTCGTCGTCCGCCCGGTCGCACTGAAGGGGTTTCCGTGGTTGATGCCGAAGGGCAGCGTGTTCCCCGGTGTGCCGACGCACGGCGATCCTCCCCCGCCCGCCTTCGCCAAGAGCACGCGCGTGACGCTCAAGCTCGCCACGGCGCGCGTCCCGGCGGCCGGACCGGTCGTCGTCGTCGTCGGCAACGCGAACCCGTTCGGCGTCAAGGGACGACTCGCGGCGCGGACGCCGAGGGCCGGGCGGCGCAAGGCGGTGGCGCTGAGGTCGGTGGCGTTCTCGGTCGGCTGGCGGGGCACGACGAGGCTCCGCCTGAGGCTTCCCGCGACGACGCGGCGCACGCTGCGCCGCACGGGCAGGCTCACGCTGAGGGTCACCGCGACGGTGCGCGCGCCGCGGGGCGCTGCGCGGACGGTCGCCAAGACGCTGACGCTCCGGCTCGAGCGGGCGAAGCGCAAGCGATGAGTCGCCGCGCGCCGCCTACCTCGCCCCGCGCAGCCAGTCGCCGAGCTTCTGCCCGACGTCGTTGAGCGAGTCGCCCGCGTCCTTGAACAGGTCGCCGAACTTCTCGCCGTAGTGCGTGGCGGCGTCCCCGGCCTCGGCGCGCGGCGTGAACGTCTGGTCGCGCGTGAGGTAGTCGCCGCCGACGATGCGGTCGTAGTCGCCCGAGCGCACCCAGTCCATGAGCTCCTTGATCCGCTTTACGGGCAGCGCGTGCGTCACGTTGAGGTCGAGGAAGAGCCGTGAGAGCCGCTCCAGTCCCGTGCCGCCCTCCGTGTACTCCGCGCTCTGAAGCATGAACGCGTCGACGTTCAGGTCCCGGGCCCGGGTGCCCGCGGCGAGGCCCATGAGCGCCCGGCAGACCGCCATCGGGTCGCGCGTGACCAGGGCCGCGGCGCGGTCGCAGGTCAGCTCGCTGGCCCTGAACCACTCGAGCAGCGCGGCGCGGACCGGCATCAGCGGCAGCGGGATCCGGGCGCTCTCGCCCATCCGCAGGAGGATCACCAGCGCGGTGCGGTAGAGCGTGTGGTCGGAGAGGATGTGCGCCGCCTCGTGCGCGAGCACGGCGCGCAACTCCTCGCCTTCGAGCAGCCCGAGCGCGGAGGAGCCGAGCACGACGATCGGCTTGGCCGAGCCGATCGCCATCGCGTTCGGCTCCGGCATCTGCGTGAGGTACAGGTCGGGCACCGGCTCCATGTCGAGCGTCACGTAGCAGGCGCGGTGCAGGGTGTGGATGTGCCCGAGCTGGTCGTCGGCGAGGCGGACCGACGCGCCGAGGTAGGCCTGGCGCAGCGCCCGCTCGTAGCCGAGCTCGATGAGCTTGCGGACGACGACGTCGAGGTAGGGCACGGCCGCGAGCGCGGCGGTCGCTGCCCGGTCGGCGGGGTGCTCGTAGGACTTCGGTGAGATGTTCGGGAGGCGGTAGCCCTCCGCCGGGAGCGAGCTCATCGGCCGAGGGTAGATGCTCCCGGGCGCCTTGGTGCTACGCGGCGGTGAGCCCGATCGGGCAGGACACGCCCGTGCCGGTCATCGAGCAGTAGCCGTTCGGGACCTTGTGCAGGTACTGCTGGTGCTCCTCCTCGGCGTAGTAGAACTCGCCGGCGGGCTTGATCTCGGTCGCGATCTCGCCGTGGCGCTCCGCGGTCAGGCGCTCCTGGTACATGGCGCGTGACGCCTCCGCGGCCTCGAGCTGCGCGTCGGAGTGCGTGTAGATCGCCGAGCGGTACGTCGTGCCGACGTCGTTGCCCTGGCGCATGACCTGCGTCGGGTCGTGCGCCTCCCAGAACACCTTGAGCAGGTCGTCGAAGGAGAGCTTCTGCGGGTCGAAGACGACGAGGACGGTCTCGGCGTGGCCCGTCTTGTTCGTGCAGGTCTCCGCGTAGGTCGGGTTCGGCGTGAAGCCGCCCGAGTAGCCGACGGCCGTCGTATGGACGCCGGGGAGCTTCCAGAACGCGCGCTCGGCGCCCCAGAAGCAGCCCATCCCGAACTCGGCGACCTCGAGGCCCGCGGGAAACGGGCCGCGCAGCGGCGTGCCGAGGACGGCGTGGCGATTTGAGAGCGGCAGCGGCTCGGCGCGCCCGGGAAGGGCGTCCTGCGGTGCGACCATCTCCGTCTTCTTGCCGAACTGGAACATGGCTCCAGGGTAGCTCGGAGCGCCCTGCCGCGCGAGATCGCGGCCTCGTTTCATGGGGCTGTAACCCCCTCCGCCGGGGAATCTCCGACGGCGGGTCGAGCGGCGGCCTACGGCTTCGTCAGCGCGCCGGGCTTGTGGGCGGCCTCGCCGCCGGACTTGTCGCTCTTGACGAGGAACTGCGGATCGTCCTCGGACGCCTTGACCTTCCGGCCCGCCGCCTCCGACTCGGTGTCCTCGGTGATCTTCTTCTCGACCTTGCCGCTCACGGTGTTCCCGTGGGAGGACCACTCGACCTTGTCGCCCTGCTCGAGGTTCTTGTCGTCGGTCATGGCGCGAGGCGTACCCGTAGTCTGCGCCGATGAGAGCAGCCACGATCCGGAACGAAGAAGTTGGCGTGGAGGAGCACCCGGACCCGGAGGCCGGGGCGGGGGAGGTGCTCGTCCGGATCCGCGCCGCCGGGCTCAACGGCGCCGACATCATGCAGCGCAAGGGCGCGTACCCCGCGCCGCCCGGCTCGCCGAAGGACATCCCGGGGCTCGAGCTCGCCGGGGAGGTCGTCGCCTGCGGAAAGGGTGCCGTGCGCTTCGCGGTCGGCGACCGGGTGATGGCGATCGTCGGCGGTGGCGGCCAGGCCGAGCTGTGCCCGGTTCACGAGCGTCAGCTCATGCCGGTCCCCGAAGCGCTCGACTGGGTCGCGGCGGGCGGGCTGCCGGAGGTCTTCACCACCGCGCACGACGCGGTGTTCACCCAGGGCCTGCTCAAGCCCGGGGAGCGCCTGCTCGTCCACGGCGCGGCCGGCGGGGTTGGCACCGCGGCGGTGCAGCTCGCGCGGCGCGCGGGAGCGCGGGTCACCGCCACCGTGCGCGACCCCGAACGCCGTGACGGCGTCGCCGCGCTCGGCGCCGACGACGTCATCGACCCCGAGGGCTTCGAGGAGCAGGGGCCCTTCGACGTGATCCTCGAGCTCGTCGGCGCGCCGAACCTCGCGGGCAACGTCAAGGCGCTTGCCACCGGCGGGAGGATCGTGATCATCGGGGTCGGCGCGGGCGCGAAGGCCGAGCTGAACCTCGTCGCGCTGATGGGCAAGCGCGGGACGCTCCGGGCGTCAACGCTCCGCGCGCGGCCTCTGGAGGAGAAGGCGGCGACGGCGCGCCTGCTCGAGACACAGGTGCTCCCCGGCTTCGCCGACGGCTCGCTCACCGTGCCGATCGCCGACACGTTCGCGCTCGAGGCCGTGGCCGACGCCTACGCGCGCTTCGTGGCGGGCGGCAAGCTCGGCAAGGTCGTGCTCGAGACGGGCTGACGCGCGCCGCTTCAGGGCTCGTCTCGCCGCGGGACCCACGGGTCGAGCCCGGCGTGGCGGACCACGCCGCGGAGCGTGGTCGGGTGCCAGCGCTCGCCGTCCACAGCGGACCGGAAACCCCGTCGTCATCGCGGTTTGGTCGTCGCGCGCGGGGGAGAAGGCAGAGGCATGCTGGAGCTCGCAGGGCTCACGCGCCGCTACGGGGAGCTCCTCGCGCTCGACGAGCTCAACCTCGCCGTCCGCCCCGGCACGCTCTGCGGGTTCGTCGGGCCCAACGGGGCCGGCAAGACGACGACGATGCGGATCGTGCTCGGCGTCCTGAGCGCCGACGCGGGAACGGTGAGCTTCGGCGGCCGGGCCGTCGACCGTGAGGCTCGCACCCGCTTCGGCTACATGCCGGAGGAGCGCGGGCTCTACCCGAAGATGCCGGTGGGCGAGCAGCTCGAGCACTTCGCTCGCCTGCACGGCCGCAGCGCGGCCGACGCGCGGGCGAAGGCGGCGAGCCTGCTCGAGCGCCTGGGGATCGCCGACCGCGCGAAGGACAGGACCGAAGGGCTGTCGCTCGGCAACCAGCAGCGCGTGCAGCTCGCCGTCGCGCTCGTCCACGATCCCGAGCTGCTCGTCCTCGACGAGCCGTTCAGCGGGCTGGACCCGGTGGGCGTCGACGTCCTCGCCGACGTGCTGCTCGAGCGCGTCCGCGCCGGCGTCGGCGTGCTGTTCTCCTCCCACCAGCTCGAGCTCGTCGAGCGCCTCTGCGACGACGTCGCGATCATCAAGGCGGGCCGGCTCGTCGCCGCCGGCGCGGTGGACGAGCTGCGCCGCAAGGGCGGCCGCCGGATCACCGTCGAGGTCGACGGGGCGCCGGCGGGCTGGGCGGACGGCATCGCCGGCGTCGAGGCGACCGAGCAGGCGCACACGTTCGCGCTCGCCGACGGCGCCGACGAGCAGCTCGTGCTCGACGCAGCGCGCCGGGCGGGGCGGGTCGTCCGCTTCGCGCCCGCCGAGCGCTCGCTGACCGAGCTCTTCCGGTCGGTGGTGGCATGACGAGCCGCGACGCCATCGCCCTGGTCGCGCGGCGCGAGATCCGCTCGCGGGTGCACGAGCGCTCGCTGCTGTTCTCCACGCTCGTGATGCTCGGCATCCTGGCCGCGCTCCTCGTGATCCCGAAGCTGTTCGGCTCCGACGGCCCCGAGCAGGCGACGATCGCGGCGGCCCCGGGCGCGGCGATCGCGCTCGCCCAGACCGCGCAGCGCGGGCAGGACGGCTTCGACGTGGTGGTCACCGTCAAGCGCGTCCGCGACGAGCCCGCGGCGCGTCGCCTGGTCGCCGACGGGGACGCGGACGTGGCGATCGTCCGGGGCGGGAAGGCGCTCCTGGCCGGTGATCCGCAGCCCGACGCGGCGCTCGCGCTGCTCCAGGGCGCGGCGGCCGAGGCTCCCGCGCTGCCCGTGGAGACCGTCACGAGCACGGCGGACGACGAGCAGCGCCAGCTCGGCTTGGTCGCGGTGATCGTGCTCTACGCCCAGCTCATCGGCTACGGGTTCTGGGTCGCCTCCGGGATCGTCGAGGAGAAGGCCTCGCGCATCGTCGAGCTCCTCCTGGCGGCGATCCGCCCCCGCGAGTTGCTCGCCGGCAAGGTGATCGGCATCGGCCTTGTCGCCCTGGGGCAGCTGCTCGTGATCGGGGTGCTCGGCCTCGCGCTCGGCGCGGCGACCGGGGACGTCCACGTCGGTGCCCGCTCGGCCGGCTCCCTGGCCATCGTGCTCGCCTGGTTCGTCCTCGGCTACGCCTTCTACGCCTGCGGGTACGCGGTCGCGGCCGCGCTCGTCGCGCGTCAGGAGGACATCCAGAACGTCACGACGCCGATCACCCTCGTCATCCTCGGGGCGTTCTTCCTCTCCTTCCCGGCGCTCGACGACCCGAGCGGCACGCTCGCGCGGGTGCTGTCGTTCGTCCCCCCGGCCGCGCCGCTGGTCATGCCCGCGCGCACGATCACCGGCGACGCGTCGCTGATCGAGATCGTCGGCTCGGTCGCGATCACCGCCGCGGCCGCCGCCGGACTGGTGGCGCTGGCGGGCCGCGTCTACGCGGCCGGGGTGCTGCAGACGACCCGGGTGAGCCTGCGCGGCGCGCTGAGCGGGAAGGGGTGAAGGCAGCGCGGGTCAGGCGCCTGGTTCAGCGTGGCGCGCGATGACGCGTAGGCGTCCACCTCGCACCAGGCTGGGCGACCGGCAGGGACGCTCCCGCCCCTCCCGCGTCATGGCGCCTATGCGCCCATGACGCACTACGCTGGCGGCCCTGACTCCTCCCGCAGCAGCCGCCCGAGCCGGTCGGCGTTCGGGAGCAGGAGCGCGAGGCCGAGCAGCGTGACGGCGGGAAGCTGTCCGTCGCGCGCGACCGAGGCGAAGAGGACCGCTCCGAGCGCCACGCCGGTCACCCCCGCGCGCAGGCCGAAGCGCCGCGCCCACGCACCGTAGGCGGCGGCGAACACGAGCTGGGTGAGCTCGAGGCGGCGCTCGTCGCCGAACGCGAGCGTCAAGGGGTCACCGGCTCCCGCCGAGGAGGACGGCCCGCCGGACCCGGAGGCGAGCTCGATCCCGGCGAGCAGGACCGGCACGGCGATCACGAGCGCGCCGACGGAGAAGACGCGGGCGAAGAGCACGCCGAGCGCGCCCCAGAACACGAGCTCGGCGGGGGTCGCCGCCACCCGCAGCCCGGCGAGGTTCAGCGCCGCGGTGAGCAGCCCGCCGCCGAGGACCGCGAGCCCCAGCCGCACGTCAGTAGGGCGGCAGCTCGGCGTACCAGTCGCCGAGCACGCGGAAGGCGCTCCAGAAGTCGCGCTTGGCCGACTCCTCGTCGAGCGCCTGGTCGATGTCCGGGGTGAACAGCGCGCTCGTCGACGGAGTCAGCACCTGGAGCGCTCCGGGGCGCGGGGCGAGCTCCCGGGCCATCGGCACACTCAGGTCGTTGAGCGCGTGGAGCGCCTCCGCACCCATCACGACGACGATCTTCGGCTGCACGATCGCCAGCTCGATCGCGACGCGCGCGACGCACGCCGGGTCCGCGAGCGAAGGGTCGCTGATCGGGCACTTCGCGCAGAGGGTCCCGTAGACGGCGAGCGGGTCGATCCCGAGGCGCTTGAGCGACTTCATCACCGCGGTCCCGGCGCGGCCGTAGAACGCGACGCCTTCCTCGATCTCCGCCAGTGACGGCGCGTTCTTGAGCAGGAACACGTCGGCCTGGGGGTGGCCCGAGCCGAGCACGGGCATCAGGCCCCCGCGGGGACAGTGCGCGCACGCGTGGATCTCGTGGGTGAGGAGGTTGAGCTCGCGGATGGCCCGCTCGAGGTACTTCTCACGGATCTCGTCGTCGGTGGCGGGCATCGCGGGGGGTTTCGCGAGGCGGGGTCCCGGTCCCTGCGGCTGCATCAGGCCTTGCGCGTCGCCCGGCGCACCCGGCGGTCGCGGCGCGCCTTGCGCGCGGCGGGCGGGGTCGCCTTCGTCTCGAGGAACTTCAGCGCCTGCACGTAGAGCAGCGAGCTCGGCTTCGTGTGGATCTCGGCGACCCGCAGCGCCTCGAGGAACTCCTCGGGCCCGTCGAAGTCCGGCATCCGCACGCGGACCGAGCCCAGGCCGGGGGCGACGTGGGAGTCCGAGCCGGCGCCCGCGACCACGCGGTACTTCGCGGCGAAGCGCTGAGCCTCCTCGTTGAAGGAGCCGATCGCCACGCGCGGGTTGTAGACCTCGATCGCGTCCACGTCGCCGATGATCGCCAGGAGGTGCTCGTAGTCCGGGACGGAGTGCATCCGGTCGAACGGGTGGGGCACGTAGACGATCCCGCCCTGGCGCTTGATCTCCGCGACCGTCTCCTGGAGGGTCATCCCGCGGGGGATCTTCTCCGTGACGAACAGCCCGATGACCTCGCCCTGCGCCTTCGTCTTGACCTCTTCGCCGACGATCACCTTGACCCCGTACTCGCGGGCCATCGCCTGCGCCTCCAGCGCGCCGGAGATCTCGTTGTGGTCGGTGACCGCGATCGCGCCGAGCCCCTGGTCCCGCGCGGTCGCCAGGAGCACCTCGACGGGCGTCGCGCAGTCCATCGAGTGGTCGGTGTGCATGTGCAGGTCGACGTCGATGCGGGCGCGGCCCGCGAGCCGCCGCGCCACCGCGGGCTTCCCGGCCGGGTCGTGGCGGCGCGCGGCCAACGCGGCGTAGACGCCTTCGAGCTCGTCGGTCAGGCGCGTGAACGCGAGGTGCGCGCGGACGGGCGCGGCGGCGGCGCGCAGGCCCTCGCGGAGCGCCGGGTCGGCGATCAGGCGGGCGAGCTGCGCTCCGAGCGTCACCGCGTCGCGGGCGCCGAACAGCAGCCCGTGGTCGCCCTCGCCGGTGACCTCCGCGTAGACGGGCAGCGACGTCGCCAGCGGCACGACGCCGGCGGCGATCGCGCGGAGCACGAGCCCCGGGGCGGGCGCGGCGCCGTCGGAGGCCGCGACGAGCACGTCGGCCTCGGCGAGCAGCGTCGCCTCCGGGGTGCCGGGCTCCAGGAAGCGCACGCGCTCGCGCAGGTCGGCCCGCAGCGCAGTCGAGGACGACGGGCCACGCTCGGACATCACGACGACTTCCCAGCCGATCGCGGGGTCGAGCGCGCGCAGGCCCCGCAGGAACGTCCGCAGCGCCCCGCGCTCCTCCTCGTCGACGAAGCCCACGACCACGCGGTCGCCGGCCGGGCGCGGCGCGACGGCCTCCGCGCCGGGCGACACCACGGCGTACTCCGCCGGGAAGTGGCGGCGCATGAGCTCCGCGGTGGCCCCGAAGCTCGCCAGCCGCGCGTCGAGGCGGCCGAAGACGAGGTCGGTGAGCTTGCGCGCGACCTGCGTGGCGACCACGCGCTCGGTGGGGGCGTGGAAGGTCCCGACGTTCAGTGCGCCAGAGTGGCGCAGCGCCACGCTCGCCACCGACGGGGCAAACGGCTCGTGGACGTGGCAGAAGTCGAACGCGGTGCCGCCCAGGAGCTCCTCGACGGTGCGCGCGACGTCGATCGGCAGCGTCGCGCGCCGGCGGGCGCTGATCGGCGCCGGGATCCCCTCGCCGACCGCGAGCAGCTCGACGGCGCCGGGCGCGGCGGCGCCGTCCCCGCTGCGGATGCGGGTCCGCGACCGGCGCACGAGCTCCTCGGAGAGCGACGGGGCGACGATCGTGACGCCGTGGCCGCGGGCGGCCAGGAGCTCCGCGGTCCGGGCGATCTGGCCGTTGACCTCGTGCCCGGACTCCCAGGGGAACGGTGTGACCTGGGCGATGGAGAAGCGCTCGGCGGGCACGCCGCAGATCATCGCAGCCGGCGTGTACTCCCTCGGGAGGCGCGGCGCCGCGCTCACGTCGAGTTGTCGCTTGACCCCCGATACGGTGGCGAAGCGACGATTCGACGCGGGCGCCGCGGCCCCGTCAGGCCTTCGCGGCCGCCGCGGCCTTCGCGCGGGCGTTCTCGGCGTTGGTGTGCCGAACGACCTCCACGGGCGTGCTCTTGGCGTACTTCGCGATGAACTTCTCGGTGTCCAGCTTCGCGCGGTCGTCCGGCCGCTGGTTCTGCGGCGACTTCATCAGGTAGGACGACGGTCCGTCGATCTGGCCGCCGAGCCCGTGGTTGAGGGCGAGCTTGCAGCAGCGCACGGCGTCGATCACGATGCCGGCGGAGTTCGGCGAGTCCCACACCTCGAGCTTGAGCTCGACGGTGAGCGGCACGTCGCCGAAGGCCTGGCCCTCGGCGCGGATGTGCGCCCACTTGCGGTCGGTGAGCCACGGCACGTAGTCCGACGGGCCGACGTGGACGTCCTCGGCGGGCAGCTCGTGGTCCATGATCGAGGTGACCGCGTTGGTCTTGGAGATCTTCTTGGACTCCAGGCGCTCGCGCTCGAGCATGTTGAAGAAGTCCATGTTGCCGCCGACGTTGAGCTGCGACGTGCGCAGCAGCTTGACGCCGCGATCGGCGAACAGGCGGGCGAGCGTGCGGTGGACGATCGTGGCGCCGACCTGGCTCTTGATGTCGTCGCCGACGACCGGCAGCCCGGCCTTCTTGAAGCGCTTGTCCCAGTAGGGCTCGCGGGCGATGAACACGGGGATGCAGTTCACGAAGCCGCAGCCGGCCTCGAGGATCTGCTCGACGTACCACTTCGTCGCGTCCTCCGAGCCGACCGGCAGGTAGGAGACGACGACGTCGGTGCGCGTGTCCTTGAGGATCTGCACGATGTCGGCGGTCTCGCCGTCGGCCTTCTCGATGCGCTGCTTGAGGTACTTGCCAAGGCCGTCGTGGGTCATGCCGCGGTAGACCGGCACGCCGAGCTTGGCGGGCATCTCGGCGAACTTCATCGTGTTGTTCGGGTCGGCCCAGATCGCCTCGCCGAGATCCTTGCCGACCTTCGTCTTGTTGATCTCGAAGGCGGCCGTGAACTCGATGTCGGAGACGTGGTAGCCCCCGAGGTCGACGTGCATCAGGCCGGGGACGTCCTGGGTCGCGTCGGCGTCCTTGTAGTACTCGACGCCCTGCACGAAGGCGGACGCGCAGTTGCCGACGCCGATGATCGCGACGCGGACCTTGTCGCGCTGGTAGCGGTCGGCGCTGCTGGTCGGCGCGCCGTTCGTGCCGCCGTTCGTGGCACCGTTCTTCTTGTCTGAGGCCATGGATTTCCTGTTCTGGGAGAGCTGCGGGAAGAGACCCTACGGTCGCGGCCTGGTCACAGGCCGCGCAGCAGGGCGCCGCGCACGTGGAGGATGCGCTGGAAGGTGGTGATGATCGTCAGGACGGCCAGGACGTAGATGGCCGGTTCGAGCAGCGCGAGGTCGCCGGGCCCCTCGGCGAACAGCAGGCCGATCGAGAGGATGACGACCCGGACGGCGCGCGAGGCGATGCCGACCTTGCACTCGACGCCCAGGGCCTCCGCCCGCGCGCGGGTGTAGGAGACCATGAGCGAGAAGAGCACCGCGGCCACCGTGGCGGCGACCGCGAGCTCGTCGCCCTGCGCGGAGAAGTAGCCGCCGACCGCGATGAGGACGATGCCCTCCTCCATGCGATCCAGGGTCGAGTCCAGGAAGGCGCCGAAGGGCGAGCCCTTGCCCGACATGCGCGAGTAGCGCCCGTCGAGCGTGTCCATGACCGAGCCGAGGATGAAGGCCACCCCGGCCAGGAAGAGCTCGCGTTCGAAGACGAGGTAGGCGGCGACGAGGTTGCCGACGAGCCCCATCAACGAGATGGCGTTCGGCGTGAGGCGCGACTCGATCAGCGCGTTGCGCATCTCCGAGCGGCGCGACCCGGAGCCGACGGGTGCGCGGAGGGCGGCCTGACGGGCCTCGGTCCGCTCCTGGCGGTTGCGTTGTGAGGTCTGCTGATCGGTCATGCAACCGGATGACGGTACCGCGCCCGCAGCGCGCGGTTACGCGCGAGGCGACACGTGAGCGGCGACGGCAAACGAAAACCGCCGGCTCGGCGGCGTGCTCAGAAGCTGGGCGCGGGCGCGGGATTCGCGCGGCGCGGCCAGCTCCAGGCGGCGGGTCGCGCGCGGCCCATCCAGCGCGCGACGCAGGCGGCGAGGCCCGCGGTGCAGGCGCCGAGGAACGCGTCGGCGATGAAGTGGTTCGCCGTCGTGACGATGACGAAGCACACGAGCAGCGGGTAGATCGTCCAGAACACGCGCGACGCGCGGCGCTTGCACAGCCGCGAGAGCGGGACGCCGACCATCAGCGCGAAGGCGACGTGCATCGACGGCACCGCCGCGTAGGGGTTGAACAGCGCCGAGATCGGGTCGGTGTGCGAGACCCCGGTGAACGAGGAGACGGCGTCGAAGAACCCCCATTCCGGGAACAGCCGCGGCGGCGCGGTCGGGAACACGCCATAGCCGACGAGGGCCACCAGCCACGACACGGCGAACATGTTGCGCACGAAGTAGAACGACGAGTTGTGGGCGAGGTAGAGGTAGGCCAGCGCCCCGAGCGTCACCGTCGTCTGCGCGTTGATGTAGAGCCAGCTCGAGACGCTGACCACGAGGGGCACCCCTTCGGCCCAGGCCTGGACCGAGGGCTCGACAAACAGGTTGAGCGCCTGCTCGATCGAGATGAGCTTGCGCGCGTTCTCGAACGCGACCGCCGCGCCGGCCGGGTCGTCGACCAGTCCGCGGACCCATCGGTACAGCGAGAACGCCGCGAGCATGAACGCGATCTGGCGCAGGAGGTCGAGCGGCCCGCGCGGCAGAGCGCGGGCCGAGAGCTGGCGGAGACGGACCGGCATGAACGGCGCGGATGCTAACGGAGCGTGAAGCGGTGCGGACCGGGCGCTAACCATTCATAACGAGATCGAGCTGTGCCGCTTCTGCGCGCGGCGGGTCGTGATCGGCAGAATCGCTCGGGTGCACGTGCCGCGTGAGCTGATCGGGGGTCTCGAGCACAGGACGATCGCGGTCGTCGCCTATGACGCTGCGTGGCCGGACCGCTACGAGCAGCAGCGCCTGCGGATCGCCGAGGCCTTGGGGCCGCGCGCCCATCGGATCGACCACATCGGATCGACCGCGGTGCCCGGGCTGGCGGCCAAGCCGATCGTCGACATCGACGTCAGCGTCGAGGACCCCGAGGACGAGCCCAGCTTCGTGCCGGCGCTCGAAGCCGCCGGGTACGCGCTGCGGGTGCGCGAGCCGAATCATCGGATGCTGCGCTCGCCCGCGCTCGACGTGCACGTGCACGTCTGCGCGGCGGGTAGCGACTGGGAGCGACGGCACCTGCTCTTCAGAGACTGGCTGCGCGTCAGCGAGGCCGATCGCGACCGCTACGCCGCGACCAAGCGGGCGCTGGCCTCACGCCAATGGCCGACGATGAACGACTACGCCGAGGCCAAGAGCGCGGTCATCGCCGACGTCATGCGCAGGGCCGAGCAGTGGGCGGTCGAGACCGCGTGGCCGCCGGCCGTCACCCCAGCGGACGGGCCGTGCGCACGCAGCGCACGCCGCTGCGCGCCACCCGGCTCGGGGTGAAGCGCGCCTGCACGCGGACCGCGCCCGGGGCGAGCGCGAAGACCCGCGTCCAGCCCCCCGGGGCCGCCGACAGGCACGCCGGTGCGCCGGTCGAGGCGAAGTACCCGGAGAAGTGGGTGCGCACGAGGATCCAGCCGCGCCGGCGGGCCCGGACGGTGAACCCCTGGCGCCCAAAGGCGAGCAGCTCGGCCGGGCCCGAGACGAGCGGCAGCGGGTCGCGGACCGCGTAGACGCGCCAGTGCGCGTTGCGCCACACGGGCGTGAGGAACGGGAGGCCGCCGGCGATCAGGCGGGCCTCCGCGACCCCCGCGGGGTCCAGCGCGACATCGGGCACGGCGACGTGGCGCACGGCGTTGCGCCGCAGCCAGCGGTGGTAGGTGGCCGCCGTGAGCCCGGGCGCGAAGAAGAGGGCGTCGTAGCGGTGGTCGAGCTGCGTGTTCCACCCTCGGGCGAGCGGCACGGCGCCGCTGCCCTGGGCGAGGTGCACGGACTCCCAGTGCGAGCGGGTGAAGGGCACCTCCAGGCGCCCGGCGGGGCCGCCGCGCCCGGCGAGGAACGCCTTGAGCGGCGTGAAGTAGGCGGCCTGCGTCGACGGCTCGTCGACGGAGATCGACACCTCGCGCGCCGGCCCGTACCACTGCCAGCCGACGAGGAACGCCGCGAGCCCCGCGAGCACGACGCGGGACGGCCGGTGCAGCCGCGGCGCGCCCGCGATCGCCAGCACCAGCAGCGGGCCGCCGAACGTCGCGCCGAGGCGGGCGACGTTCGAGCCCATCGGGGTGCTGAGGGCGAACATCGCGAGGCTGACCGCGAGGTAGAGCAGCGTGCCGACGCGCAGCGTCCGCTCGGCCTTCGGGAGCGCGATCAGCAGGGCGCCGCAGCACAGGACGATCGCCACCGTCGCCCCGGGCGACATCGGCTGGCGGCCGCCCTCCGGGAACGCGATCGCCAGGGCTGCCACCGTCCCGAGCGCGACCACCGCGACGGCCACCGCGCCGCGGCGGCCCGCCGGGTGGGTGAGCGCGATCGCGGCGCCCGCGAGGGCGAGGAACGCCGCCGCGACGGGCGAGCCCGCCCCGCACAGCAGCGCCAGCGCGACCGCGACCTGCGGGCGCCCGCGCTGCAGGGCGAGCAGCGCGGCGAGGCCGATGGTGATGCCGAGCGAGAAGGTGATGCGGCCGATCCAGAGGTCGGCGACCGAGGCGACCGCGAACCACAGCGTCGCCCACCGCGCCCGCTCGGCGCCGAAGTGCGAGCGGGTGAGCCGGTCGAACAGGACCGTCGAGGCGACGGCGGCGAGCACCCCGACCGTCCGCGCGCCGATCAGCGCGCCGAGCGGCGGGTAGAGCAGCGAGTAGGCCGGCAGGTGGTGGCCGGCGAACCAGAAGTCGTCCCAGACCGCGAAGCCCTCGCGGGCGAAGAGCGTCGTGCGGTAGACCTGTGCGGCGAGGTCCGGGGTCCGCGGCGCGACCGCCAGCCAGAGCAGCGCGAGGGCCGCGGCGACCGTCCACGCCGGGGGCGTGCGGACCGTGCGGGCGGCGGCGGCGTAGGACGACATGCACGTCGCAGTGTCCCTGCTGGCACCGTTGGTCGGGGTGAAGGAATGTTGCGCGGTGTTGGGACGCCGGTGCGCCGCCGTCAGCGGCGGCAGCTCTCGTCCCGTCGCAGCGCGCCGCCGACCGACAGCTGCGCGCGCACCGTGATCGCGCCGTCGACCGCGACGCGGCCGTCGGCCGTGCGGCGCACGCAGCCCCGGCCGGCGACCACCGCGAACCACGGGCTCCAGCGGATGCGCACGCGGCCGGCATGGGCGGTGGCGAAGCCGTCCGTCGTCAGCCGGGCCACGCCCATCGGCGCCGCGCGGCGCACCTCCCACACCCGCCACACCGCGTCGGAGTAGACCGGTCGCAGGTACGGCAGGCCGTCGCGCAGGAGCTGCGCCTCGGCCGCGCCGGAGTAGTCGACCGGGGCGTCGGCGAGCGCGACGAAGCGCACGGCGTTCTCGTCCAGCCACGCCCGGTAGCGCCGCGGCGTCAGCGGCCGGCCGTCGTAGAAGAGCGGGTTGACCTTCCGGTCGAGCTGGCGCTCCCAGCCCCGGGCGAGCGGGAACCCGTCGCGGCCGCCC
The DNA here is from genome assembly GCA_038321325.1 of Solirubrobacterales bacterium. Classification (GTDB taxonomy): domain Bacteria; phylum Actinomycetota; class Thermoleophilia; order Solirubrobacterales; family Solirubrobacteraceae; genus Paraconexibacter. The sequence goes on along the minus strand of JBBQEV010000055.1, from coordinate 1,880 downwards.
GCGAGGTTCGCCGCCTCCCAGTGGTTGTCGGTGAACGGCACCTCGACGCGGAACGGCGGCGTGGATGGTGAGGACCGGTCGGCGAGGAAGCGCTCCAGCCCCGCGTAGGCGCGCTCGCGCACGGACGGGTCGCCCGCGGTGCGCCGCCAGTCGTCGATCGGCGCCACGAGCTGCCAGTAGAGCAGCGCCGGCGCCGCGAGCATCAGCGCCCGTCTGCGCCCCGCGGGCACCAGCACCAGCGCGAGCGCCGGCCCGGCGAACAGCGCGCCCAGGCGCACGGCGTTGCCGCCCATGGGCGTCGGCAGCGCCCAGCTGACGACGAGCAGGGCCGCGCTGAGGGCGACCCCGGCGCGCAGGACGGGGTGTTCCCGCCAGACCAGCGCGAGCACGAGCAGCGTCGCCGCGAGCGCGGGCAGGAAGCTCGACAGGACGAAGGGGAAGGTCCCGCCCTCGGGGAAGAGGAGCGCGGCCACGGCCGCCGGAGCGACGCTCGCGACCCCGAAGGCCGCGGTGGCCGCTCTCCGGGCCCCGCGGTCCCCGATCCACCACGCGGCCGCCGCGAGCGCCACGAACGCCCCGGCGACCGGGCTCGCCGCTGACGTGAGCGTCGCGAGACCGATCGCCCCCGCCCACCGCCACCGCCGCCGCCCGCCGCCGCGGCTGTCCGCCGCCGAGTGCCCATCGAACCCCACCCGTCGGGGCTTACGCGGCGCTCGACCGCCGGCAGCGCTCCGCGCCGCCGCGAGCGCCGCGAGCCCGAGCGCCACCCCGAGCGCGAACGTCAGCCGGCCCGTCACGAGCAGCGTCGCCATCCCGAGCGCGCACCAGGCGCCCGCCAGCCGCGCTTCGCGCCCCGCGAGGCGCCCGAACGCCCACGTCCCCGCCACGGCCGCGAGCGCGCCGACGACCTGCGGGCCCAGCCACGCGCCGAGCGGGGGGAAGAGCAGGGAGTACGCAGGGACGTGGTGGCCGGCGTACCAGCCGTTGTCCCAGAGGACGAAGCCGGCCCGGCTGAAGAGCCCCGCGCGGTAGTCCTGGGCGGCGAGGTCGGCCGTTCGCGGGTCCGCGACGAGGTAGCCCGCGGCGAGGACCACCGCGAGCAGCCACGGCGGCACCCGCGCCGCTGACCCCTTCACGCGACGAGGAAGTCCGTGACCGTGTCCACGAGGTCCGGGCGGTCCAGCCACGGCCGGTGGCCCGCGTCGGGCAGACGGAGAAGCTCGGCCGGCGCGCCGAGCGCCGCGGCGTACGCGTCGCCGAACTCGGCCGGGAAGTAGGGGTCGGCATCGCCCCAGACGACGAGCTTCGGGCAGTCCAGGTGTCCCAGGCCGAGCCCGGCGAGGGCGAGCTTCTCCTCCGGCGAGCTGCGGTACAGCCGCAGGATCGCGCGCTGGGTGCCGAGGTCGAAGCCCGCGATCGCCTCGTCGAGCCAGGGCGCGGGCAGCGGCTTCACGTTGCCGCCACGCGAGAGCTTCCGGAGCGTCCATCGGTTCGTCGCGCCCATGAGGACCTCGCCCACGCCGGGCGTGCGCCACAGCCGGGCGAGCCGATGCCACCGGTAGCCCGGCAGGAACGGCACGCAGTCGATGAGCACGAGGCGCTCGACGCGCTCCGGGAAGCGCTGCGCGAGCAGCAGCCCGACTCCGCCCCAGCCGTGGACGACGAGCCGGAACCGATCGATCTCCACGTGGTCGAGGAACGCCTCCAGCCAGCGGTCGTAGCCCTCCATCGTGTACGCGCCGTCGCCGCGCTTGCCCGAGCGCCCGAAGCCGGGCAGGTCGGGCGCGACGCCGCCGGTCAGCGCCAGGAACGGCGTCAGGTCGTCGGCGGAGTTCGGCACGCCGTGGACGTGGAGCACCGGCGTCGAGGAGGCCGGGGCG
>JBBQEV010000054.1:0-27912 GCA_038321325.1 Solirubrobacterales bacterium | reverse complement strand
TACCTCGATCGTCGAGGCCGATCGCGCGCGCCGCGCCGCCGCCGGCCGCCGGGCGTCGCGGACCCGGGAGCGCGCGGCGCGCGCGCGCCGCCACGCGGCGCGGAGCGCCGCGGCGACGGCGCGGAGGAAGGCCGACACGGCGGCGCGCGCCACGACGAAGAGGCGCGAGGAGACGCCTGAGCGCGGCGGCTCCGACCGCCTCGGGGCCGCCGCGGTGCTGCCCGGTCCGACCGTGGGAAGGCCCATCCCGAGCTTTCTCATCGAGCGCTTCCGGATCCCGCCGTTCCTGCTGTCGATCTACCAGGCCGCGGGGGTCGAGTACGGCGTGCGCTGGGAGATCCTCGCCGCGATCAACGAGATCGAGACCGACTACGGGCGCAACCTGAACGTCTCCTCCGCCGGCGCGCAGGGCTGGATGCAGTTCATCCCGTCGACGTGGCGGCAGTACGGCGTCGACGCCAACGACGACGGCCGGCGCGACCCGTACAACCCCGTCGACGCGATCTTCGCCGCGGCGCGCTACCTGAAGGCCGCGGGCTACGAGCGCGATGTGCGCGGCGCGATCCTCGCCTACAACCACGCCGGCTGGTACGCCGACTCGGTGCTCGCCCGCGCGAAGCTCATCTCGCTGCTTCCGGGCGAGCTCGTCGGCTCGCTGACGGGGCTGACGGAGGGCCGGTTCCCCGTCGCCGCGCGGGCGAGCTACGCCACGCGCGCGACGCCGGAGGCGCTCAACCGGCGCGGGAGGCGTCGTACGCTGGCCAGCCAGGGCTCGGCGCTGCGCCGGCAGCTCGACGTGCTCGCCGACCCGGGCTCGCCCGTGGTCGCGGTCCAGGACGGCAGGATCACCCGCATCGGCGCCTCGCCGGTGCTCGGGCGCTTCGTGCAGCTCCGAGACGTGTACGGCAACACGTACACCTACGCGCACCTCGGCGCGGTCGCCAAGACCTACCTCACGCCGCGCACGGGCAGCTCCGCCGGCGTCCCCGCGGCCGCGCCGGACGCCGACGAGGGCATCGGCGTCGTCCCCGCCGGGCTGCCGCTGCGCGCCGCCGGCGAGACCGGCCCGCGGGCCGCCGCCGACGAGCCCCGGGTCGTCGACCCCGACGCCTCAAAGCGCGGGCTCGTCGTCCGGCCCGGCCGCGCGCCGAGCCCGCGTGAGCTGCGCACCGAGGCGCCGGCCGTGGCGGTCGGGCCTCCCCACTCAGAGCTGCGACGCAACCTCGCGGCAGCCCGAGCGGCCGGGGTCGCTCCGGCCGTCGCAGCGCGGAGGTCGTCGCGGGCCAAGGCGCTCCCGGCCCGCGGGACCCCCGCCGGGGAGCGCCTGATGGCCGCGCAGCAGCGCGCGCTGGCGAGCGCCGTCATCCGCGCGCCCACGCCGGTCGCCGAGGCAAGCGCCACGCCCGCCCCGCCCCCGGCGCCGGGGACGGGGGCAGGCCCACGGCCCGGTGTCCGCCCGTTCCCAGGCGAGCCGTGGAGCCGCGCGCCGCGGGCGAACTGGCCGGCGCGCTTCGGCCCGGCCCAGGCGGCGCCCGCCCGCCGCGCCGGCCCCTCGGGCCCCACCCGCAGCCCGCCGACGGCGAGGGTGCCTGCGCTCGCGCGCCTCGCTCCGGTGACCGTTCCCGCCTCGCCGGCGGGCCGCGGCACGGTGACCGTTCCCGCCTCGCCGGATGGCCGCGGCGCGGGAGCGGCTCCCGCCGGTTCGGCTCCGCCCGCGCCGGCGGGCACCCGCGACGCCGCGTCGACCGCTGCCCCAGGCGCCGCCGTGGTGCCCGCGCCCGGGGTGACCCCCGGGCCCAACCGGCCCGGAATCACCGTCTACTCGCCCTACCAGCGCCGGCTGCTCGGCGGCCTCGCGCGCAAGGCGGTCCGCAGCCGGAGGCTGCGCGTGGGGTCGACGGTTGTCGGCGGGACCGTGGTCGGCCGGATCGGCGGCAAGGCCGCCAAGCCGCATCTGCGCTTCCGCATCCGCCCGGCCGGCAGGGGCACACCGCTGATCGACCCGACTCCGATCCTCGACGGCTGGCGCCTGCTGGACTCCTCCGCGGTCTACCGCGGCGGCGGCCGCAGCGCGCTGCGCCCGGGCGGGTCGAGTGTCGGCCAGATCCTGCTCGAGTCCAAGGATCGCCTCGTCCGCCGGGTGCTCACGAGCCCGGACATCCGGGTCTATCCGTGCGGGCGGCGCGACATCGCCGCGGGGCTGATCGACCGCCGGGTGCTGGCCACGCTCGCGTTCCTCGCCGAGGAGGGCCTGAAGCCGACGATCAGCTCGCTGGAGTGCGGCCACGGAAGGCTCACGTCGTCCGGGAACGTCTCGGAGCACACGACGGGCACCGCGGTCGACATCGCGGCGATCAACGGCGTGCCGATCCTCGGCCACCAGGGCGTGGGCTCGATCAGCGAGCAGGCGATCCGCAGGCTGCTCACGCTCCAAGGCACGATGAAGCCGCACCAGATCATCTCCCTGATGAGCGTGCCGGGCACCGACAACACGCTGTCGCTGCCCGACCACGCCGACCACATCCACGTCGGCTGGGCCGCGGGACCGGGCACGGCCCCCGGCGGCGACGCGGCCGTGGTCGGCGGCGCGCTGCGCGGCTCGGACTGGGACCGCCTCATGGCCCGGCTGAACGTCATCGAGAACCCGTTCGTGTCGCCCGCGGCCTCCGCGAGCGCGCTCCGGGTCCCGACGCCCAGGAGGGGCGGTTGAGCCGGATGGCCGGCGATCTCCACCGGCCCTCCCTCGCGGCCGCGCCGGAGCCCTGCCCCGCCTGCGGGGCGACGCTCGCCGTCGACCAGAGCTACTGCCTGCGCTGCGCCACCCGGCGCGGCGCGCACCGCGTCGACCCACTGCTCGCGCTGCCCCCGTCCGCCCTCGCGGCCTCGGCCGTCCCGCCGGCCGGCGCCCCGTCGCCCGGCGGGCCGGGCAGCACCGCGAGCGGAGGCTGGGCCGCGCCGTGGGCCGGCGGGCGCGTCCAGCCGATCGTCCCCGCCGTCACCGCACTGCTCGCCGGGCTGCTCATCGGCGTGACCTCGAGCGCGGGGACGCCACGCTCGGCGGCCGGGCCCTACGCCGTCCGGCTGCCGCCGGGGGTCCCGCCGGGCGCGGCCCCGCCTGCCCCGGCGCTCCCGCCGCTCGCGTTGATGGCGCCCTCGGTGAGCCCCGTGGTGCCCGTCGCCCCCGCTCCGCCCGCCGTGGTGCCGACGCCGACGCCCACGCCCGCGCCCACACCCACATCGACGCCCGCGCCGAGCCGGCCGGCCGCGCCGGTGAAGCCCGCCCCGCCCCAGGGCGAGCCCGCCGGTGCGCCGGACGCGCCGTCGCTCCGGCACGTCTTCCTCATCACCCTCTCCGACCAGGCGGCCGCCCGCACCTACGCCTCGGACTCCCCCGCGCCGTTCCTCGCCAAGACGCTGACCAAGCGCGGCGTTCTGCTCCCGAACCATCACGCGGTCACGCGCGGTGGCTTGGCGAACACGATCGCGATGCTCTCCGGCCAGGGCCCGACGCCCGAGACCCAGGCCGGCTGCCCGACCTACTCAGACGTGGTCACGCCGCCCGGCACGGCGAGCCCCGGCGACGACGGCCAGGAGCGCGGCGCGGGGTGCGTCTTCTCCCCGGTCGCGGGCACCGTGGCCGACCAGCTCCGCGGCAACGACAAGGACTGGGCCGCGTACGTCGAGGGCATGGGCGCCGCGCAGCCGCCGACCGCCGCCGCCTGCCGCCACCCCGCGCCGGGCGCGCCGGACGACACGACCCAAGGCCGGCCCGACGACCCCTACGCGACCGCGCGCAACCCCGTCGCCTACTTCCACTCGCTGACCGACGACCCCAAGGCCTGCGCGGCGCGCGACAAGGATCTCGGGACGCTCGCCGCCGACCTGAAGGCCGAGGGCACCGGATTCCCCGCGCTGGCCTACGTCGCGCCGAGCCCGCTGCGCTCGGGCACCGACACCCAGTACGACCCGGCGCAGCCCGCGGGCGGGCTCCCGGCGGCCGACGCGTTCCTGAAGGAGTGGATCCCGCGGATCGAGGCCTCGAAGGCCTACGCCGACGGCGGGCTCATCGTCATCACCACCGACCAGGCGCCCCTCCCGGGCGTGCCCGCGATCGGGGCGACCAGCGGCGCCACGGGAGCGACGGGAGCCACCGGGTTGACGGGAGCCACGGGAGCGACGGGGTCCACCGGGGCCACGGGAGCCATCGGAGCGACCGACCGCTGCTGCCTCACCCCGAAGTACCCCAACGTCCCCGCCGGCCAGCCGGGCGGCGGCCGCGTCGGGCTGCTCCTGCTCTCCCAGGATCTCAAGGCGCCCGGCTCCACCGTCGAGGAACCGACCAACCACTTCGATCTCCTGCGCTCGCTCGAGGACGGCTTCGGGCTGACCCCGCTCGGCTACGCCGCGCGCAAGGAGGTCACCGGCCTCCCGCTCGCGACCGTGCTGGACACCGGCAAGCGGTAGGCAGGTCACCGCGCGAGGAACCGCGCGAGCTGCCGGGCCACGGCCGGGTCGTCGGGCTCGAGCTCCTCCCACATGAGCCTCACGGGCGTCCAGCCCGCGAGGAGGTAGCGCCGGTCGCGCCGCTTGTCCTCGAGCATCTCGCGGCGGCGCTGGTGGTGGGCGCGCGAGTCGAGCTCGACCACCAGCCTCGGCTCACGCCACACGCAGTCGGCCTCGCACCCGGCGACCGCGGCGTTGCGCGCGTCGGGCGGCCGGAGCGCGTGGCGCCGCACGTAGGCGGTGAACCGCCGTTCGAGCACGGACCTCGCGCGCGCGTCCTCGGAGCCGATCAGCAGCTCGCTTCGCCTCCCGCCGGCGCGCCCGGGCAGGAGGAGGTGCTTCTTCGCGAGCTCCTCCCGGGGCAGCGAGCGCAGCCGGTCGGCGAGCAGGCGCAGCTCAGGGTAGGAGAGCCGGTCGGCGCGGTCGATCAGCGTGCGCGCGTGGTCGGTGACCCGCAGCAGCCGCTCGAACGTCAGGACGTCCGCCGGGGGGAGCCGGCGCGTCTGGTGCACCACGACCCCGGGCCGCGAGCGCTTGCACTGCGTCGTCGTCACGTGCACGGGCGGCGGATGCTCCCAGTCCTCCGTCACCCACCCGTAGAACGCGCACGCGCCCTCGTCGGCCAGCGCTGCGTCGCCGCCGCACCACCACGTCGCGGCCAGGAACTCCGCCTTGCGCGAGATCGCGCGATGGCCGAGGGCGTACACGCCGGGGTGCAGCTCGTGCATCCGGCCCGTGCGCACGCGGTAGGCGAGCGCCTTGGCGCCGAGACCGAGCTCGCGGAGATCCTCACGCCGCAGCACTCCCCACTGCCGTTCGGCCCGATCGACGACCGCTGCATCGAGGGGGTCCTGCATGTCGGCTCCCATATGGAGCACTAGTGCAGAACCCCCCACCCTCGCCCCCCCGCCAACGCGCCCGCTACACGAGGTCGACCAGCAGCGTCGACCAGGCGAAGCCCCGCGCCGCCTGGCCGGACCCGTCGCGCGGGTCGTAGTACTCGCGGAAGCCCTCACGCAGCGCGGCGCGGGCGAGCGCGGTGACGATGCGGTCCGCGTCGGCCTCGTAGCCCAGCTCGCGCAGGGCGGGAACGAGCAGCCAGGCCGTGTTGACCCACGACGGACCGCGCCAGCAGCGCCAGCGGTCGAAGTGCGGCGTGTAGGACGGCTCCTCCATCGAGACCGACGGGATGCCGACCGGGGCGCGGTAGCGCCGCGCGTCGAGGAGGTGCTCCTCGACGAGGCGGCGCTTGACGTCCTCGGGGATGCCGGGGAGCGCGAGCGGCGCCAGGCACGACCACGTCGAGAGCCGCACCGGCGCCTCCGCGCGGCCCGCCAGGTCGTAGAAGAGGCCGGTCGCGGCGTCGAGGGAGCGCTCGACCAGCGCCCGCTCGGTCGCCGCCGCGCGCGCGGCCCACACGGGCTCCCCGGTCATCCTCGCCATCGCGTGCAGCGAGAGCGCGTAGGCGACGTTCACGAGCACCTCCTCGACCACGAGCTCCCCGCAGGCCGCGAGCCGCCGCGCGCTGTACCCCAGCCGCCGGCAGTGCTCGATGAGCAGCACCGTGCTCGGCTTGTAGTGGGCGTAACGGCCGAAGACGACGTCGAACTTCGGGGAGTCGTCGAGTCCGGACTCGTCGGGCAGGATGATCGAGAGCAGCCCGTCGCCGTCGTGGTCGCGCTCGCGGGCGAGCCAGTCGAGGTGGCCCGCGAGCTGCGCCAGCACGGCCGGGTCGCCCGCCCCCACACGCTCCCAGGCGACCGCGAGCAGCGGCGGGTCGATGGTCTCGGTGCGGGTCGCTCCCAGCACCCGCTCGGTCGCGTAGAACGGTGCGCGCCGCCAGCCCGCCCGCGCGCCCCAGAAGACGGTGTGGGGCAGGAACCCGTCGGGCCGCCCGGAGCGCAGCAGCGTCCGCAGCTCGGCCTCGGCCCGCGCCGCGTCGAAGTGGCTCCAGACGATCGCGTGGAAGCAGGAGTCCCAGTGCCACTGGTGGCGATAGCGCGGCGTCGACGGGCACGTGTAGGCGTACGGCAGCCCGTCGGCGCGACGGCGGCCCGCCCGCCAGTTGGCCTCTAGCACTTCGCGCGCGCGCAACCGCAGCGCGCCGACGTCGCCGGCCGACAGCCCGGCCCGCGGCGCCGCGACGCTCACGCGGGCCGCAGCGCCAGCTCGTCGTAGGTCAGCGCCGTGCGGTGGCGCGCGCGGCGCAGCACGGACTCGACCGCGCCGATCTGGCGCGGGTGGTCGAGGTCGGCGGGATGCAGGTCGAGCCGCAGCAGCGACCCGGCCACGCACCCGCCGGCCCGGATCGCGACGGGCGACGCGAGCCGCTTGAGCGATGTCGAGGAGCCGAGCGTCAGCGCCTGCGCGCGCGTCGTCCGTCGCCCGTGGTCGTAGCTGAGGCCGTGCAGCGAGGCCCACCAGTCGAAGCTCTGAGCGAGCACGCGCTGCAGCGCGGCGGTGTAGGCGTAGGCCGGCGCCACGAAGCCGCGCGGCTGGATGCCGGCCAGGCGCAGGACGCGGCGGCCCGCGTCGACGGCACGCTTGGTCTCCGCGTCGTCGAGGCCGACGAACTCCGCGGCCCCTCCGCCCTGCCAGCGCGCGTAGGCCTGCCGCGCGGGGCTCGTGGAACGCCGCACCTGGCGGTGCTGGAAGCCGTGCTGGGCGATCGTGTCGCCGCCGTGGACGCGCTCGGCGAGCCAGTCGACCATCTCCGGGCGCCGGTCGGAGAACGGGTGCAGATCGCTCGCCGGGATCACGAGCAGCGTGACCTTGTCGATCCCGTGGTCGTCGAGCCAGTCGCGGATCAGCGCGCAGCGCTCGTAAGTCGCGGGCTCCACGTCGTGGAGCGCCACCGCGATGCAGCGGCCCGGGGCAGCGCCGTTGGTCGCCGCGCGGCCGGCGATCCCGCTTCCAGCCGGTGTCGCTCGGCCGCTCACAGCGCCGCCAGGCCCCGCTGCTCGGCGGCGAAGAGCTGCGGCCAGCGCATCCGCCAGGCCAGCGCGGCGGCGGAGGCCAGATCCTGACGGGCGCGGCGGGCCGCGGTGATCGCCGCGCCGAGCCCGCGGACGTCGCCGGGGGCGAAGCGGTGCGCGAGCTCGCCGCACTCCCCGGCCGACGGCGCGGTGGAGCAGGCCACGACGCGCGCGCCGCAGGCGGCGGCCTCCAGGCCGACGAGGCCGAACGTCTCGTGGGCGCCGGGCATCACGACGCAGCGCGCGGCGGCGTAGCGCCGCGCGAGCTCGTCGCGGTCGGCGACGAACGGGGCGAAGGAGACGCGATGGGCGATGCCGCGGCGCGCGGCGCGGGCGCGCAGCTGCGCCTCGAGCGGGCCCGAGCCGACGAGCCGCAGCTCCCACGGCTCGCGGGAGCGCGCCGCCGCCTCGAGCAGCTCGAGCACCCCCTTCTCGCGCGCGAGGCGACCCACGTAGAGCACGTGGTCCTCGCGCTCCACCGAGGCCCGCGGGGCGAACGCCGCGTCGACGCCGAGGCCCAGCGGCAGATCGGCCCCGCGCCCGCAGTCGGGGCGCGGATCCACGGCTGACATCACGGCGTCGGCGGAGCGGTAGGCCCTGCGCAGCCAGGCCCGCAGCAGCCCGGCGTAGAGGGCGTCGGGCCCCGGCAACCCGGCGGCGTCGAGGGCGGAGGAGCCGTGGTGGACGGCGACGACCTTCGCGCCGAGCCGGTGCGCGACGCGGGTGACGTTCACCGGCCCCCAGAACGGGTCGTGCAGCAGCACGACGTCGGGGCGGATGCGCGCGAGCGTCTGCTCGAGGCGGCGCACGCCGAGCGGCAGCCGGTAGCCGTTGGCCGCGGTCAGCGCGATCGACGGCAGGGTGTGGCGGCCGCCCTGGTGGCGTTCCTGCGGGCCCGGCACGATGACGTGGTGCTCGAAGGCACCGGTCGCCGCCGCATGGGCGGCCTTCGCGTCGAGGTAGGTGCGGATGCCGCCGGATCGCGGCGCGTAGAACAGCGCGACGTCGCAGACGCGCAGAGGCCGCGGCCGGACGCGCCGGAGCGTCGCGGTCGTGTCGCGCGCCGGCACCCCGGGCTCGCTCGCGGCCGGGCGGCGAAGCGCTCGGGTCTCAGGCGGCACGCCGCACCTCGGCGGCCTCCGTGGCGCCCAGGGCGGCGTGGTAGCCGTCGGCCAGGCGGTCGAGCGCGCGATCCCACGTGCGCTCCTGGACGGCGGCCAGCGCGGACCGGGCGAGGCGCTCGCGCCGCAGCGGCTGCGCGGCGAGCTCGACGACCGCCTCGGCCAGCGCCCCGGCCCAGGGCTCGCGCAGCAGGCCGGTCACGCCGTCCTCGATGAGCGAGAGCGGGCCGCCCTCGGCGACCGCGACCACCGGGAGGCCGGAGGCCTGCGCCTCGAGCAGCACCTGGCCGAAGGTGTCGGTGCGGGAGGCGAACAGGAACAGATCGGCGCTCGCGTAGGCGCGCGCCAGCTCCTCGCCCTCGAGCCATCCGAGGAACGTCGCGTGCTCGCCGAGCGCCGCGCGCAGCTGCGGCTCCTCCGGCCCGCCGCCGGCGAGCACGAGGTGCAGCCGCGGGTCCCGCTCGCGGGCCTTCAGGAACGCGGCGGCGAGCAGGTCGGCGCCCTTCTCCTTGGTCAGCCGGCCCGCGTAGAGGACGTTGAGCTCGCCCGCGAAGAGCGACTCGACACGCTTGGCGGGGCCGAAGCGGTCGAGGTCGACGCCGCGGTCCCAGCGGCCGATCCTCTCGTCCGCGATGCCCATCTGCCGCAGCACCTCGTCGCTCTGCGGGCTCGGCGTCAGCACGTGCCGGCACTGGCCGTAGAAGGCCCCGATCGCCATGCGGGCGTAGAGCTCGAGCTTGGGGTCGGAGGAGCGCAGCCCGGCGTAGGCGGCCAGCTCGGTGTGGTAGCTGCCGAGGATCGGCAGGTCCATGACCTTCGCGATGACCGCGGCGGCGACGCCGGACGGCCCGGGCGAGCAGAGGTGCACGAGGTCGTAGCGCCCCTCGGCGAGCGCCTCGACGATGCCCGGCAGGGACGGCACGCCGACCTTCAGCCCGGCGTAGAACGGGATGTCCACCTCGGCGACCGCGCTCAACCGGCGGTCGACGTTCGGGTCGGTCCCGACGACCTCGACCTCGAAGCCCGGCACCCCGCGCTCGCGAATCTCGTCGAGCGTGTGGGTGACGCCGTGCATGCCCCCGACGCCGTCGGCGACCAGGGCGACCCGGAGGCGCTCGCCCTCGCGTGGCACGAGCTTGCCCTTCTCCTTGCCGAGGAACGCGGCGGCCGGGGCGTAGGGGATCGCCGCGACGCAGGCGTCGAACAGGCCGCCGGCGGCCTTCCCGTAGTCCGGGCTGGCCGCCTGTGCCTGCGTGACGACCTCGTCGACCGCACGCGCGAGCTTGCGCTCGTGAGCGCGGCGCGCGCGGCGGAAGAGGTCGGCGTGGGAGAAGTCGTCGTCCTGCAGGTAGGCCAGGAGCTCGCCCTCGCCGAGCTGCAAGTCGACGGAGTCCAGCCAGGCGGCCAGCAGCGTGCGCGCGTCCTCCGGGCCGAGGTCGTTGTGGGCGGTGCCCGAGCGCCTGTCGCCCTCGAACATCACCCGCTCGACCATCTTGAAGACGGCCCCGGGATCTGGCCTGCTGCCCGCGGCGCCCTGCCCGAGCGCGCGGCTGGCCAGGCCCATCGCGGCGTGCGCCCACTTCGCGGCCGAGCCCTGCTCGCCCCGGGGGACCGCGCGGCCGGCGCGGACCTCGGCGAGGAACTCCCGCGGCGTCGCGCAGCGCGGCGTCTCGGTGAACGTGCGGCCGATGTCGACGCCCGCGTGATCGTCCGTGCCGCCGATCCCCGTGCCGCCGTGCGTCTCGATGTAGATCGCCGCCGGTGCGTTGAGCTCCTTGGCGCGCGAGCCGTTGCGGGTCTCCCAGACTCCGAAGAGCTGCGCGAGGCGGCGGCGGTGGCGCGGGGTCAACGGCGCCGCGACCGCGTAGAAGGGATGCGCGAGCGCGGCGGTGATCTCGTGATCGTGGAGGTACTCCGCGCACGCCTCGACGTCTGAGTTGTGGAACTGGAGCCATTCGTGGTCGTCCGGTGTGATGTCGTAGCAGAGGACGTGCACGTGCTGCGGCTCGCCGCGGAACGCGACCGTGAGCTCCTCGGAGAGGAAGACGCGCGGGTCGTCGGCGATCTCGGCCACGCCGGCGATCGTGTCGTGGTCGGTGATCGTCACGAAGTCCATGCCGCGGCGCGTGGCCAGCTCGAGGACGTCCTCGGGCGGCGTCGCGCACTCGGGCAGACCCAGCGCGGTCTGCACGCCGAGCTTGGAGAGCACGGAGGCGGTGGAGTGGCAGTGCAGGTCGACCCGGCTGGTCGTGAGGGACGTCATCGATGCTCCCGTTCTCGGATTCCGAATGGCTTCTCGACGCAATCTGGCCTGGAAATCGCGCATATATGTGACCGCTTCGCCAACATCGTGTAATCGTGCTGTGACGGGTGACGAAGCCGTCCGAGCGGTGTGCGATGACCCCCGGATGCCTGCGACGCTGACCGCCGGGCGCGAGAGCGCGGTGCTCGAGCGCGGCGCCGTGCGCCTGGAGATCGGGCTCCACCCGCTCCGCGTGGACGTGCGGCGCCTGACGCCCCGCGACGGGGGCGCGAAGTGGCGGCGGCTGCTGCGCGGCGTCCACGTCTGGGCGGCCGACGGCGAGGTTCACGACCGCTTCCTCCAGATCACCGAGGGGGTCATGGCGCGCGAGGAGCTCGGCTTCCCGGAGCGGGCCGTGACGGCGAGCGTGGCGGAACGCCTCGACGACGGGGTCGTCCTGGCGCTGCGCCTCCAAGGCGGCCGCCACGCCACGTTTTCGATGACGGTGCCCGAGGCCGATCGGATCGTCTTCGCGCTCGACGTGGCCGACGCGCCGCTTCGCCTGGCGCTGGAGTGGGGCGAGCGGCCCGAGGAGCGCTTCAACGGGCTCGGCGCCCGCCACCACGCAAGCGTCGACCACCATGGCCGCGCGATCCAGCTCGGCGCCGATCGCCGCTACACGGGGCCCGACTGCCCGCCCGACATGCTCGAGCTCGGCGGGATCCCCCAGGGCGACTACGCGCCCGCGCCGTGGCTGCAGAGCTCGCGGGGCTACGCGCTGTGGGTCCAGACGCACGCGAACGGCACCCGCTTCGACCTCGGGGCCACGCAGGAGCGCTACGCCGTGAGCACCCGCGCCCACGCGGGGCCGCTGTGCGCCCACGTCTTCACCGCCCCGACGCCGGCCGCCCGGCTGCGCCACTACCTGGCGCTGACCGGGATGCCCCGCCTCCAGCCCGAGTGGGGCTACGGCTTCTGGAAGTCGCGCGACGTCTACGACCACCAGGACGACGTGCTCGAGGACTTCACCGGCTGCGGCTGGCACGACATCCCCCTCGACGCGGTGGTGCTCGACTCGCCGTGGGAGACGCAGTACAACACCTGGATCCCGAACCCCCACCAGTTCCCCGACTTCGAGGGGATGGTGCGGCGGATGCGGGCCTCGGGGGTGCGGACGGTCGTGTGGACCACGCCGTGGACGAACCGCGAGTCGCTCGACGGGCAGATCCCGCCGGATCCGGGCTCGCGCCGGCTGCACCGCGAGCCCGCCTCCAACTACGAGGAGGGCGCCCGCGCCGGGCACTACGTGGGGGCCGCGGACGGCTCGGGTCCCCACGTCGCGCGCTGGTGGATGGGGACGGGCTCCCCGATCGACTTCACCTCGCCGGCCGCGGAGGAGTGGTGGCGCGAGCAGGCGCGCTCGGTCCTGCGGCTCGGCGTCGAGGGGATCAAGGCCGACGACGGCGAGGGCTACTACTTCCCCGACGACGTCCGCTTCGCCGATCAGACCACGGGCGCGGCAACGGCGTGGAGGGTCGGGGCGCTGTACCGGCGCTCGATGCAGGCCGCGCTGGACGACGTGCACGGCCCGGGCCGCGGGGTGCTCTTCGGGCGCTCCGGCTGGACGGGCCAGCAGGCCGACGGGTTCCTCTGGGCCGGCGACCAGGTGAGCGACTTCTGGTCGCTGCGGACCCTCGTGGCCGCGACGATCGCCGCTGCGGCCACGGGCTTCTCGAACTGGTCGCACGACGTCGGGGGCTACCTCGGCGAGCGGGGGCTCACCCGCGCCTCCAAGGAGCTGCTGATCCGCTGGGCGCAGCTCGGCTGCTTCACCCCGCTGATGCAGGCGCACGGGCGGTTGGAGCAGGAGCCCTGGACCTACGACTCCGAGACGCTCGCGATCTACCGCGCCTACGTGCTCCTCCACGAGCGCCTCGTGCCCTACGTCCGGGCCGCGGCCGCCGTCGCGCAGCGCGCGGGGGTCCCGATCATCCGGCCCATGCCGCTGCTCGACCCGGCCGAGGAGTCCGGGTGGTCGGTCGCCGACGCGTTCGGCTACGGCCCGTCGCTGTGGGTCGCGCCCGTCGTGGAGCCCGGCGCCGTGGAGCGGGACACGCTGCTCCCGCGCGGGGAGTGGCTCGAGACGTGGACGGGGGACGCGGTCCACGGCGGCCGCGAGGTGCAGGCGTTCGCGCCGCTGCACCAGATCCCCGTGTGGGTGCGGCGAGGCGCGATCGTGGTGACGCTGCCGGCCGCGCACGTCGCTGGCGGCCTGGGCGACACGCCGGAGGCCGAGCGCCCCCTCGAGGCGACCCTGTGGGGAGAGCCCTCGTGCGGGCGGTCGCTCGTCCGCCTGGCCGACGACACGCGGATCGGCTGGCGCCGGGGGCGCGGCTGGTCGGTGGCGGCGGCCGACGGCCGCGAGCGCGACGTGCGCTTCCGCGTGATCTGACGCGCATCGCCCCCGGCTCACGCGCATCGCCCCGGCTGCCGTCAGGCCGAGCGGTCTGCGCGCCGCCCGACGGCGATCCCGGACGGACGGCGCTCGAACGCGAAGCCGGTGTCCCGCTCCCAGCGCGTGAGGACCTCCTGCTCGCCGCCGCGCGCGATGTCGTCGAGGACGACGACGGCGTCCGCGGACAGCCGGTGCAGGAGGGCGGGGAGGGCGGGGAGCCGCGCGAGGCCCATCCCGGGCGCGCAGGCGGGCGGGCCGTCGACGATGAGCAGGTCGACGGGTGGCCCGCCGGCGACCCGGGCGACGGCGTCGGCCGCGTACCACGGCAGGCCGTCCGCGGCGTGGCCGGAGGGCTCGAGCTCGGCGTGGGTCACGGCGGCGACGTCCTGCAGCGATTCGCCGGCGAGCTGGGCGGTGACCCAGGTGGCCCACCCGCCGTCGTGCTCGAGCGCGTCGAGACGGCCTCCGCGCGTGCGCAGCAGCCGCGCGAGAAGCGTGGTGCTCGCGCCCGAGCCGAGCTCGAGCACCCGCCCGCGGGCGCCGAGGACGATCTCGTTGCAGACGTCGACGAGGCCGGCGGGCCGCATCGCGCCGCTGCTCCACGGGAGGTAGCCACCGAGATCGAGCAGGGGGCGCAGGACCGGCCAGGCGTGCAGGTCCTCGGGCGTCCAGGCGACGGTGCCCGGCTCGGGGCGCGTCGCCGTCACCGTGACTCCACGCCCGCGGGCGCAGCGCGGTCGAGGTTGTGCTCGTGCAGCTCGCGATAGGAGGCCGCGTACAGCGCGCTGACGCGCTCGATCGTGAACGCGTCCGCGTAGTCGCGGGCTCCGCCCAGGTCGGTGGCGCGGCGACCGGTGAGGATCGCGTCGATCGCGTCCGCGAGGGCTGCGGGGTCCTCCGGGGGCACGACGAGGCCCCGCCCGGCCGCGAGCGTCCCCGGCAGGCCGTCCACGTCGGTGCCGATCACCGGGACCCCGAGGGCCATCCCGAGCACCGCGGTCTGCGACCAGGCCTCTTCCCGCGAGGGGACGACGAGCATGCTCGCGCCGGCCACGAAGGCCGCGGGATGCTCCTGCCACCCGCACAGCCGCACGCGGCCGCCGAGGCCGAGGGCCTCGATGCGCGCGGCGAGCGGCTCCCGCAACGGGCCCTCGCCGAGCAGCAGCGCCGGCGGTGCCCGCGGCAGCCGGCGCAGCGCCTCCACCAGCACGTCGGGCCCCTTCTCGGGATGCAGGCGGCCGGCGAAGAGGATGCGCGGGGCGGGCAGGCCGGGGTGCGGCTCGGTCCACGGGTCGATGATCGGAGAGATCCCCGCCCGGAGGCGTTCCGGGCCCAGGCCGCCGGCGAGCATCGCCTGCCGCGCCCCGGGTCCGTGGGCGTAGAAGCGGTCCACGCGATTCAGGCCCGGCCGCAGGCTCGCGGGAGGCCGGCCGAGCGGCCAGGTCATCTCGTTGTGCTCGCTGGCCACCAGCACGGTGTCCGCCTCGACGGTGCGCGCCGCTGCCCACCACGCCCCGAACATGTGCGCGTGGACCACGGTCGCGCCGGCCAGCCGCGGCCGCAGCCACGACGCGAAGCCCGGGTCGGCGCGCCACTGCAGCTCCTCCCCCCCGTCGTAGACCTCGACGGGCACCCGCATGCGGCGGGCGAGCGCCAGGCCCTCCGGCGAGGCCCAGCCGACGAGCAGGCGCGACGCGATGCCGTGCGCGCGCAGCCCGCAGACCACGCGCAGCGCCGAGAGCTGCGCGCCGCCGGGCTCGAGCTTGGCTAGGACCCGGGTCACCGAGGTCAGCGCAGAGCCGCGCCCCGCGTCGACCGCGCTGCGGCGGATCAACGGGGCGCGACCCGGTCGCGCCGCCGCGCTCACGCGGCCCAGGAGAGCGTCGCCAGCCCGCGGTGCAGCGCCGCCGGCCGGTCGGTGGTGATCGCGTCGACGCCGAGCGCGGCCGCGCGGGCCGCGAGCTCCGGGTCGTTGATCGTCCCCGTCGACACGCTGAGGCCGTGGCCGCGCAGGCGCTCGACGAGCGCTGCGTGCAACAGGAAGTGCTCCAGGCAGACCCCGCCCACGCCGGCCCTCTGCGCCCAGCGCCCGAGCGCGTCCGGCGCGTAGTCGGCCCACGCCACCAGCCGCGCGCGCAACCCCTGCCGCACCGCCTCCTCGCAGCCGGCGACCTGGAAGGACAGCACCTCGAGGCGCTCGCGATCGGCCGGCGCGGTGACCAGCCGCGACACGGCCGCGGCGGTCGCGCGGGTGAGCGCGAGGTCGCCGTGGGCCTTGATCTCCACCTGGAGCACGAGCTCGGGTGGCGCCGCGTCCAGCAGCTCCTCCAGGAGCATCGGCGTCTCGCCGGTCGGCGCGCCCGTCCGGTCGCGCAGCCGGGCCGTGCGCAGCGTCCTCCACGGCGTCCGGTGCGCCCAGCCCTCCGCGGTCGTCCCCGCGCCCAGCCACGGGTCGTGCAGCAGCACCAGCCGGCGATCCGCGGTCAGGCAGACGTCGACCTCGAGGCCGTCCACGGGGCCCGCGAGCGTGGCGCGCAGCGCCGCGCGGGAGCAGTCCGGCCCCGGATCCCGGCCGAGCCGGTGGGCGTAGAGCGGCGGAAGACGGTTCACGACCCGGAGGGTCGCGGTCGCCGCGCGGGTTCACGTGACCGAGCGGTGACCCTCACGTGGCGATCCTGTGACCACGCTCGGCGCGGCTGGCGCGATCAGGGCGAAAATCCGAGCGCCGTCCGTCTGCGAGCGCCCGAACGGGCCCCGCCCGAGGGCGCCCGAACGGGTCGAGTGCCCATGGGCTTCGTCGGGGGCCGAAGTCCACGGGCACTCGCACTCCGCTCCGTCGCGCCACCGCCCGGCGCGAGGAGGTTGGTGTCAATCAGGGTCGTCGTGTGAGGGGGCCGCATCGCCCGTGCCAGGGGGCGACCGATGACGTGATCAATCCTGGTTTGATTGATGAGTCATCGGGTGGCGCCTGGTGCGCGCGAGGTGG
Source organism: Solirubrobacterales bacterium (assembly GCA_038321325.1). GTDB lineage: Bacteria > Actinomycetota > Thermoleophilia > Solirubrobacterales > Solirubrobacteraceae > Paraconexibacter. The sequence continues at coordinate 11,630 of JBBQEV010000054.1, read as the reverse complement.
TTTCTTCACGCCACGAGACTTTGCCACCAGCCTCCCCGGTTGTCGTTCAGCGGCCGCCGCCCAGCAACCCGCCGAGGTTCCCGAGCAGGCCACCGAGGAGCCCGCCCAGGTCGGGGATGAGTCCGCCGAGGCCGCTGAGCAGGCCGCCGGCCGCCGGCGTGGGCGAGCCTGCGCCCGACCCGCCCGGAATGATCGCCGTGACCTTCGGGAGGAGCCCGCTGATGAGCGCGAACACCTGGTTGAGGGTCGCCGACACGAGGTTCGTCGTCTGCGTGAGCAGCGGCGCGATGCTCGCCAGCGTGCTGCTCACGAGCCCGAGCGCCTGGGCGACCACGGTCTGGGCGCCCGGGGGGAGGGTCGGCAGCAGCGCCGTGACCTGCGCGAGCCCGTCGTCGAGCGCGGCGGTCGCCGCGGCCAGCGCCGCGTCGAGGATGCCCTGCAGCGACGTCGGGAGCCCGGCGAGCGTCGAGGCCTGGGCGAGGCCCGCGACCTGGCCCGGGGCCCCGGCCTGGACGGCCGCGAGCGCCTGGACCGCCTGGTCGCGCACCGTGCCCTGGAGCTGGGAGATCAGCGCGCTCAGCGCCGCCAGCAGCTGCGTGCGCCCGGCGACCGAGCCCGGGATGGCACCCGCGAGAGCGGCCTGCAAGGGCCCGGAGGTCGTGCCGATCAGCGACGAGAAGTCCTGCGTCGCGGAGCCGTAGGTCGCGGCGGCGGCGGTCAGGCTCCAGACGGCCTGGTTGGCGGCGGCCGGCGAGCTCTGGGCCTGGGCGGCCAGCCTGCGCGCCTCGCGGGCTCCGCTGGTCGCCTCGCTGCGGGCCTGCGTCAGGAACCGCAACGCGGCGCGGTCGTTGCCGCGGCGGACGTACTTCGTGACCCGCTTGGACGCCGTGGTGGCGGTGCGGACGTGGGTGGCGACGCCGGCGGCCGAGGGCGCCGGCGCGGCGGCGGCCGGCGCGACCGCCACGACGGCGGGGAGCAATGCGGCGGCCACCAGTGAGGCGGCGGTGGAGCGGAGGCTACGGGACATGCGGTGGTTCTCCTTTGAGCGACTGGGCGGCCTGGCCGGATGGGCAGGCCCCTGGTTTTGCGTGCCCGCCTTGCGACGGGGTTGCCTTTGTTCGGAGGTGAAGACCTCTTCGTCTACGAGGAGCGGCGTCGGGCCGCGTTTGTCAGCCCCTACTTCGACCTTGGCGCATAGACGCTCATCGGCCGCGGAGGAGGGAGTCGAGGAGCGCCAGCGCTTCGGCGACCGACGGCCCCGGCTGAGTGCGAGAAATCGTCGCGCCGGCGAGCGCCTGCTGCGTCGTCTGGCGCGCGGCGGCCAGCGCCGCGTCGAGCCGGGCGCGCGCGTCGGCCAGGGCCAGCGCAGTCACTCCCGTGGGCGTCGTCCGCGACGGGGACGACGGGAGGACCGGCGTGGCGGTCGCGGCGGTGCTCGTGGTCGGCGGCGCCCCAGGAGCGACGGCGGGCGCGGGCGGGTCGCCGCCGGAGGCCGCCGGGGGCAGCGAGGCGACGATCGTCGCCGGCGGGGCGGCTTGGTCGTCGGCCGCGCCGTCGTCCGGGAGCGCCGACGTGCTCGGACGGGGTGGAACTCTCCGGACGGCCCGCCGCGACGGCGCGACGGAGACCCGAACGGTCGACTGCGGGCGCGACGCGGTGCGGCCGGCGCCGTCGCGCGGGCCCGCGGTGGTCGCCGCCGGGACGCCCACCGCCTCAGAACGCCCGGCCGCGCTCGGATTGACGACATGACCTCTGGCCGCGGGAGCGACGCGGGCGACCTGGGAGCGCGCCGACGCCGGGGGCGCGGGCTCCCGGTCGGGCTCCAGCGCGGTGAACCCCCCCACGCCGATCGCCGCGGCCGACGCGCAGAGCGCCACGCACTTGGCCGCCGAGGAGGCGCCGAGGCCGAAGGCGACTCCGCCGCCCGCGGCGCTGCCGCCGGCCGCGCCGCCGCCGGTGAGCAGCGTCAGCGCGAGGGCCGGACCGGCCGGCACGAGGATCCGCAGGTCGCCCCGCCGCCGCGCGGTCTGGCGGGCGTAGCTCGAGCACGAAGCGCAGCCGGCGAGATGCGCCCGCACGGCGCGCCCGCGCAGCACGCGCCGGTCGTCGCCCTCGACGGTGCGCCGGACGGCCACACACTCGGCGCTGCGCCCGGCTCCCATGTCGTGCAGCCCGGAGCGCGCGGCGCAGACGGCCTGCCGTGCCGCTCCCTCGGAGATCGTCAGCGCGGCGGAGATCTCCCCGTAGGTCAGCCCGCTGAGCTCCCGCATCAGGAGCGCGGCGCGCTGACGCTCGGGGAGGCCGTGCAGGTCGCTCACCAGCTCGCGCAGGCGCTCGCGCACCGGATCGTCGGCGGCGGCGATCGAGCCGACGTGCCGGAGGGCGTCGCTCACCGGGACGCTGCCCGCCGCGGCCGAGCGCGCGCGCAGGAGCGCCATCGCCTCGTTGTGCGCGATGCCGAACAGCCACGGCTTCACCGCCACGGGCTGCCGGCCGGACCCGCCGAAGGCCCGGAGCGCGGCCGCGAACGTGTTCTGCGCGGCGTCCTCGGCGGCGTCCGCGTCGAGCAGGAGCGAGCGGCAGTAGCGCAGGAGCGCGGGCTGGTGGCGCGCGAACAGCGCCGCGAAGGCGTTCCTGTCGCCGGCCGCGGCGGCGCGGGCCAGCGTCTCGTCCCCGGCCAGCCGCCAGGCGACCGAGAAGCGCTGTCGGGGGAGCTGGGACTCGGCGAGGGCCACGCTCCCCCATCGGTCGCGCGCGCGTCGAACATGAGCGCAGATTTGCCCCGGACCGCTCAAGACCGGCGCCCGAGATGCCGAAGGCCCGCCCGCGCCCGCCCGTGCCCGAGGCTGGCGCGCGAGCCGCCGCCGCGGCGGTAGCTTGCGCGCAGTGTCCGCCCTCCGGCTCTGCGCGCTGCTCGCGCTGCTCGCGCTGCTCTGCCTGGCGGGAAGCGGCTCGGCGGGCGCGGCCTCGCGCACCGGCACGAACGCGCGCGACACGCTGCGCGGCACCGACGGCAAGGACGTGATGCGGGGCCGCGGGTCGCGCGACACCCTGTTCGGCCGCGCCGGCAACGACCTGCTCTCGGGCGGCAGCTCCGGGGACCGGCTCTTCGGGCAGGCCGGGAGCGACCGCCTGGAAGGCGGCTCGGGGAACGACGGCCTGGACGGCGGCACGGAGGGCGACACGCTCTTCGGCGACACCGGCAACGACATCCTCCAGGGCGGCCCGGGGAACGACGAGCTCGACGGCTTCGACGGCGACGACGTGCTCTTCGGCGGCGAGGGCAACGACCTGCTCGCGGAGACGCGCTTCGGGGACGACCGGCTGCTCGACGGCGGCCCGGGCGACGACGTGCTCATGGGCAACGCGGGCAGCGACGCGCGCGTCGACGGCGGCGAGGGCAACGACCTGATCTCGGGCGGGCCCGGCAACGACGGACTCGACGGCGGCCCGGGGGACGACATCCTCTTCCCCGGATCGGGGCAGGCGAACGGGCGCGTGGCGTTCGGCGGGGTCGGCAACGACACGCTCGTCGACGTCGGCTCGGGGACCCTCAACGGCGGCGAGGGCGACGACACGCTGTGGGCCGCGCTCGACCGGGCCTCCCCGACGCTGATCGGCGGCGGGGGCGCCGACGTGCTCTTCGTCGGCGCGAACACCAAGACCGTCGACTGCGGCGACGGCAACGACGTCGCCTACCTGACCGCCGAGACGACCGAACGCCGGACGCGCGGCGACCTCTCGTCCACGATCGGCTTCGACGGGTGCGAGCGCGTGGAGCTCCAGCCCGCGGGCGCCGAGCCGCCGACGTTCGTGGCCTTCGCGAACCGCTACCGCGAGCTCGGCGTGCCGTGGGACGACGCCGTCGTCGGCCTCGCGCTGGCCTACGAGCGCCGCACGTCGTGCCTGAAGCGCCGCTCGCGCTGCCGCGCCAACCGCCTCCCCCAGAAGATCGTCGGCACCTCGCGCGCCGACCGCATCTCCGGCGGCGGCGGCGACGATCTGCTCGAGGGCGCCGGCGGCTCGGACCGCCTCTCGGGCGGCCGCGGGCGCGACATCCTCTTCGGCCGCACGGGCGACGACACGCTGCTCGGCGGCCTCGGCGGCGACGAGCTCGAGGGGGGCCGCGGCCGCGACGTCCTCGACGGCGGGGACGGCAACGACCGCATCGCCGGCGGCTTCGGGGCCGACCGCATCCTCGGGGGCCCGGGCGACGACACCATCCGCAGCGTCGGCGGCGGCACCGACGTCGTCGACTGCGGTCCGGGCCGCGACCGCATCGAGAAGGACTCGCGCGACCGGACCAGGAACTGCGAGGTGGTGCTGTAACCGACCCGCCGCTGCGCCCCGCCGCCGCGGCGGCCCTCGTGTTCCTCGCCGCGGGAGCGGTGCTCGTGCTTGAGATCCTCGGGATCCGGCTGCTGGCGCCCTACGTCGGCCTGACGCTCGAGACCACGACGTCGATCATCGGCGCCGTGCTCGCCGGGATCGCCGGCGGCGCCGCGGTCGGCGGGTTCGCCGCCGACCGCGTAGCGCCGCGACGGCTGCTGGCCGGGCTGTTCGTCGTCGGCGGGCTGCTCGCGCTGGCGTCGGTGTCGATCGTCCGGGCGCTCGGGCCCGACGTGCGCGGCGGCGGCGACGACGCGGCGTTCGGACTGACGCTCGTGGCGCTGCTGCCCGCCGCGGCGGTGCTCAGCGCGGTCACGCCCGCCGTCGTGCGGCTGCAGCTGCGCGACCTCGCCGCGAGCGGGACGATCGTCGGGCGCCTCTCGGCGTGGGCGACGGGCGGGGCGCTGGCCGGCGTCTTCGGCACCGGCTTCGTGCTCGTGCCCTTGCTGCCGGTCAGCAGCGCCGTCCTCCTGGTGGGGGCGACGCTCGTGCTCACGGGGCTCGCGCTCGGACTGCGGGCGGGGATGACGACCCGGCGCGGCGCGACGCTGCTCGCCGTCGGGGCCGCCGGCCTGGGGCTCGTCCCCTTCGCCGCGGGTGCGCCGTGCGAGGCCGAGACGACCTACCACTGCGCGCGGGTGGTCGACGACCCGGAGCGGGCCGGCGGCCGCACGCTGCTGCTCGACGATCTGCGCCACTCCTACGTCGACCTGCGCGAGCCGCGCCACCTCGAGTTCGACTACGCACGCTGGGTCGGCGACGCCGTCGACGGCCTCACGCCCGCCCCCGCGCCGATCGCGGCGCTCTTCGTGGGCGGCGGCGGGTTCACGCTGCCGCGCTGGCTCGCGGCCACCCGGCCGGGCTCGCGCTCGACGGTGCTCGAGGTCGACGCCGAGCTCGTGGAGCTCGACCGCCGGCGCCTCGGGCTGCGGACGGGGCCGGCGCTGCGCGTCGAGCCGGGCGACGCGCGCATGACCCTCGCCCGCGTGCCGGCGAGCTCCGCCGACGTGATCGTCGGCGACGCGTTCGGCGGCCGCGCGGTGCCGTGGCACCTCACGACCTCCGAGTGGCTCGCGGACGTCCGCCGCGTGCTGCGGCCAGGCGGCCTGTACGCGCTGAACCTCATCGACCGGCCGCCGCTGGAGTTGCTGCGGGCCGAGGCCGCGACGCTGCTCAGGGCGTTCGTCGACGTCCGGCTCGTCCGCGGCCCGGCGGGCGGGCTCGGCTCGAACTACGTGCTGCTCGCGGGCGAGCGCCCGCTGGCGCCCGCGGTCGGCTCGACCGCGCGCGGCGCGCGGACGCTCCGGCGCGACGCGGTCGCAGCGTTCGCCCGCGGCGCACCGGTGCTGACCGACGACGACGCGCCCGCCGACCAGCTGCTGACGACGCCGTGACCGGGCGGCGACGGTGGGCGAACGCGGCGATGCCGCCGAGCACCCCCACCGCGCCCGCGGTCGTCTCGGTGAGCGGCGGCCCGGAGCACGGTCCGCGCAAGCCGGTCCGCGCGGAGATCCTCCTCGTCGCCGGCCTCGGGGTCGAGGGTGACGCCCACGCCGGCGGGACCGTCCGCCACCGCTCGCGGGCCCGCGCCCATCCCGACTGGCCCAACCGCCGCCAGGTCCACCTCGTCGGCGTCGAACTGCACACGGAGCTCGCCGCACGAGGCTTCGCCGTGGCCCGCGGCGCCATGGGCGAGAACGCGCTGACGGCGAGCGTCGACCTCCTGTCCCTGCCGGTGGGGGCCGAGCTGGCGCTCGGAGGCGACGCGGTGGTGGAGGTCACGGGGCTGCGCAACCCCTGCTCGCAACCCGACGGCGTCCACCCGGGTCTGATGGCCGCGGTCCTCGAGCGCGGCGACGACGGAGCCCTCGTCCGCCGCGCGGGCGTGATGGCCGTGGTGCTGGGGAGCGGGAGGGTACGGCCGCTCGACGCGATCTCGGTCGCGCTGCCCGCGGGACCGCACGTCGCGTTGGCGCCCGTCTGATATGCCAAGCGCCGCGAGCCGATAATCGCGGCGCTCGAGTACTACGAGCGCCACGAGGTCGAAGCGCCTGACGAGGCATGACCCAGGGGCCGCACCGCACGGAGTCCAAGATCGCCGCGGGCGACGACGAGCTCGTGATGCGCACGAGGACGACGCCCGCGACGCCGACCTCTTCCGTGTCCTGCTTACCGGCTGGCGCATCGGCGAGCTGCGCGCCCCGCGGTGGTCGGTCATCGACGTGCGACCCAATCGATTGATCAACTTGGCCTCTCCGCGTTGGCAACTCGCTCATGCCGCAAGCTTGCAGCGACCGTCGGACTGACGTCTCACAATCAGTCCTCGGCTCGCGCGGCGACGTCGCGGCCGTCCCTTAGGGTGACCAGGGATGTCCGAACCCCTTACGCCGCGTTTCGCAACTCCGCCGCAAGCGCATCCGGTAACGCCATGTCGAAGCCGAGCTTGCGGAGTGCTGACACGAGGGCCACATATCGCTCGCGCTGCACCATCGCGTACGCCGAGGGGTCGGAGAGTGCCTCCTCGATCTTCGCGTGGTTGTACTTGGCGTACCAGGCCGCAGCACCTCGCAGGGCGTCCAGCTCCGCGTCGGTCATGGTGTCGATGAGGTCCCGCTGCTCCATGTCTTTCAAGCTAGACGAGGCTTCGGATGCGACGCTGGCTGGCCACGGTCTTTGGGCGCATTCTGCGCAGTTCGGCGCCTCTGCGTGACGTCCGCGGAGCAGGTTGAGCGGCTCGCGGCGGTGCTCGACGCCCAGATCGGCCGCTACAAGAGCCTCAACGGCGCCGCGTCGTTTCAGGCCTATCTCGCAACTGCCCGCCCGCGCGAGGACGAGGAGATCCTCACCGAGCCGATCCTCGCCGAGATCCTCGAAACCCTGCTCGGCTTCCCGAAGGACGCCTACTTCCCGCAGCTCGGCCGCAGCGGCCTGAAGCCCGACTTCACGCCCATCGACCTGGTCGCTCACCGTTTCGTCCTCGACGCCAAGAGCTCGACGCAGGACCTCGGTCCGCACGAGGCCCAGATCCGGAAGTACATCGACCAGCGCCAGCTCGATCTCGGCGTGCTGTTCAACCTCCGCGAGGTCCGCGTCTACCGCCGTGGCGTCAAGGGCCACGACACCCAGCTCTCCTTCCAGCTTCTCCCGCTCTGGCAGGCCGCCAAGGGCGAGGCGATGGCCCCAGTCGAAGCCGCCCGCCTCGAGGCGTTCTCCGGCTTGTTCTCACACCGCGCCATGGATATCGCGGCCAAGGTCGACCTCGTCGCCGCCGCCGAGCCGTGGCAGCTCAAGCTCGGCCGCGGCGAGCGGGTCGACATCGACCTCGAGTTCCTCGTCTCGCGCCTGCGGCTGCTCTCCCGCACCCTGGCCGAAGACGCCGCCGCTGAGCACCAAGTGCTGCTCGATGACTTCGACTTCAACCCCCAGCACGAGCGCCGCCTGCGCCTCGAACTAGAGGTGCTGGCCCACGAGATCGAACCCGGCGCCGACCCCGCAGACCTGCCGACGACGGCGAAGGACTACCCGTCGGCCGCCGGTCTCGCCGGGCGCGCCTGGCGGCAGTACCTCATGCGCGTCTCGCAGCTCACGCTCATCCGGATCCTCCTGTACCGCTCCTGGGAGGACGCGGGGTTCGTCGACGACCGCCTGTACGACGGCGGCTTCGGCCTGGCCTACGAGCGACTCGAGCAGAGCCTGCGCCGCGTGCTCGACGAGGCCTACTTGCGCGGCCGCGAACGCTACCCATGGCTCTTCGGCGCCAACAACAACTACGACTGGTACCGACCCCGCGACGAAGCGCTCGCCGAGGTGCTCTACGCGTTGGTACCCGTCCCGCTCGGGCGCCTCGGCGCCGACGTCCTCGGCGGGCTGTACGAGTCCTACGTCGACGACATCGATCGTGACCGCCTCGGCCAGTTCTACACACCACGCTCCGTCGTCTCGTTCATGCTCGACCGCGTCGGCTACCAAGGTGAGGACGGGCCCTTCCGCGTTGAGGGTGACGAGCGGATCGCCCGCTCCGTGTTCGACTTCTCCACCGGTTCAGGCGGCTTTCTCGTCGAGGCTGCGCGCCGCGTGGTCGACGATGCCGGCCTGCGTCACGACGACCCGCAAGACCTCCGCGACGGTCTCAAGGCGATCGTCCGCGGCTTCCACGGCTGCGAGATCAGCCCCTTCCCGTACTTTCTCACCGAGGTCAACCTTCTGCTTCAAGTCTCCCGGCTGCTCGGCCGGATGCGCGCCGTCGGCCAGCCGCTGCCGAACTTCACCCTCGGCGTCGTGCACACCGACGCCCTCGGGGCGCGCGCCGGCCGCGACACGAGCCTCGCGATCGCCCCCGCGCTTCGAGCCGACGCCGCGGTCCTCCGCGCCGACGAGCGCTACGGCATCGTCGCGCTCGACCAGGAGAAGCAAGGGCGCTTTGACGAGATCCGGCGGGACGGCACCTTCGATGTCGTCGTCGGCAACCCGCCCTACGTCGCCGAAGCCGGCAACAAGGTGCTTTTCGATCGCCTGCGCGCGTTGCCCGGCTGGAAGGGCGACTATCGCGGCAAGAGCGACTACTTCTACTACTTCCTGCTCATGGCCGCCGAGAAGCTCGCCCCCGACGGGCGGCTCGCGGTCATCACCCCCGCCAGCTGGATGAACGCCGGCAACGCGGAGTGGCTCCGAGAGCAGCTCGCCGGCAGGCTGCGCCTGGACGAGCTCTTCCTCTTTGGCAGCATGCGGGTCTTCGCCACCGAGCGGGAGGAACGTGACACCCGCGCCGGCGGCACGCCGCCCACGGTCGAGACCGCGATCCTCGTCGCCACTCGCGCGGCGCCGACCCCCTCGCACAAGCTCCGCGTCGTCGTCCTTGAGGACGAGGCCACCGTCGCGGCGGCGCTCGCAGGCGCCGACGGCTCACACGTGCCGGGGCGTCGTGCGCTACTGGAGGAGATGGGCCGCCGCGCCGACGGCGCGACCGGCCGCAAAGGCGGGCTGCTCGTGCATGACGTACCGCAATCGGCACTGCGCTCGACACGTCCCTGGCCCGTCAAGCACACCAGCCGGGACGTCGCGAGCCGCGTCGTCGCCCACCTGCAGCGCCGCCTCGAGGCCACACGGTCCCCGGTCGAGCTGCTCGGCGAGCGCTGGGAGACGGTTCGCGGGATCGAATCGGGAGCCGACGCCTACACCGCGAGGATCCAGAAGCGGCTCTCCGACCAGACCAAGGCTCAGCTCGCAGCCGTGGGCCGTCTGACGAGTGAGCCGATCCTCGAGCTTCCGCCGAGGATCAGCGGTCAAGCGCCATGGAAGGACCATCCGGAGCTCCTCGCACGCAACCCGGAGCCCCGGGCCTTGCTATACGGCGCGATCGACGACGAGGATCACACCGACATCGTCTGGATCGGCCGCGACGATGCGGTGGCGCCCGAGGTCGTCGCCGCACTCGAGCCGTGGCGAGAGATACTTCGGACCCGCGCAGAGTTCGTGCGCAACGCGGGGCGCCGCTGGTTCGAGACCGCGTGGCCGCGGAACCGCGACGAGATGCTCGCCCCCAAGGTCATCGCGCTCTACCGCACGGATCGTGGCCGCTTCGCGCTTGACGAGGCGGGGGATTGGCAACCGTCGAACAAGGCGACGTTCGTGATTGCGCGCGAGAACGGCCTGTCGGTCGCCTACCTCTGCGGCCTGCTCAACTCCGAACTGCTCGACCTCTGGTACGCCGTCCGCGGCAAGACCCCGCGGGACGTCTGGCGCAACTACGAGCCGAAGCCGATGAACGCCATGCCGTACCGCCACGTGGCCGTTCCGGAGGCTTGGACGCCGTCCGACCTCGTCGCGACGATCGTCGCCGCACTCGACGGCCCGAATGAAGCTCTCGTCCCCGCCGCTGCGAGCATCGCCGCCGCGGTCGGCGACCCCCACGGCGACGCCGACGCGCTTCGCGCCATCGAGCTGCTCGTCCGTGCGGTCGCGGCCAACCGGCGCGCGCTTCTGCCGCTGCGCACCGTGGCGCCCGAGTTGCGCCGCGTGATCAAGAGCCCGTGGCGGACACACGGAGTTGAGGTGGACCGCGCCGCCGTGGCCGCCGAGCTCCCGACCGCCGAGACGGCTTCCGTCCGCTTGGATCCGGCGCTGACGCTCGAGGTCCACTCCGACGGTGCTCTCGGGATGCCGACGCTCCTAGGCGACTGGCTGACCTTTCGCCATGCGCGCAAGGTGACGGCGACCGTCGAGGGCCCGGCGGAGCGTCTGGCGGTCGTGGCCCGGGCGCTCCCGCCAAGCGCCGCCGCGTCCGCGCTCGCCAGCGTCCTCGTACCCAAAGAGCTTTCGAAGCTCGACGCCGCTTGCGTCGAGGCACAGCGCGCCATCGACGACGGCCTCGCCCGGGGCCGCCTGCTCGTCGAGGCCGTCGAGCGCCTCGTCTGCGCCCTCTACGGCCTCAACCCCAAGCTCACCGAGCTCGTCATCGCTAGCGCCGTCAGCCGAGCCGGCACCCGTCGCGGCGCTTGACGGCTCCCCCGCCCCGAACTACCTTCCGGCGCATGCGCGCACTCGCGGCGGTGCTCGCTCTCCTCACCGCGTTGGGAGGCGCGACCGCCGGCGCCGCCGCCGCCGAGCCGGTCGCGGGCGACACGCGCGAGACGGCCATCGTGCTCACGCTCGGCGTGCCGGCCGAGGCCGGTACGGCGCAGGCGCAGCGCGAGTCCGGAGATCCCGCGGGCGGACACTCGATCTGGTTCCGCTACGACCCGCCGGCCGAGGGGGTCGTCACGTTCGACCTCGGCGGCACGGACTTCGACTCCGTCCTGGGACTTGCCGGTACGAATCCCCTTGGCCCGTTCGTCACCGAGGATCGCGACGCGCCGCATCCGAGCATCCAGGTAGCTGTCGGGTTCTACCTGTACGGGCCGACGTGGCTCCGCGTCGACGGCGTGACCGCGCAGGACGTCGGGACGGCACGGGTCACCGCGCGCCTCTCCCCGGCACCGGAGGACGACTGGGCCCGGCCCGTGCCCCTCGACCTGGGCGCCACGGCGGTGGCCAGCGCCAACCGCATCTACGCGCGCAACGAGCTCCAGCCCGGTGAGCCGGGCGGTGCGGAGGACCGTCTTTCGGTGTGGTTCGCCTTCGTCGCACGACAGACCGGATCGCTCGCGCTCGACGCGTGTCTGCTGTCGACGTCCCCCGGCCGCGAGTATCTGCGCGTGCTCGACGATCGCCCGCTCGGCCAGGCCGCGGTCTTGGCCGAGGGC
>JBBQEV010000053.1:0-28374 GCA_038321325.1 Solirubrobacterales bacterium | reverse complement strand
GACGACGCCGCCGCCAAGCAGCGCAAGGTGATCGAGGCGCCCGCGGCCGTGAAGTCCACGAAGACCGGCCCGGCCGCCAGTCCCGCCCCCGCCGCGCCCGCCAGTCCCTAAGGATCAGCAGACTCCATGGCCACCACCGAGCTCCCGCGGACGACCCCGGCCGTCCGCCCCCTCCCTGAGATCGTCGCCCACACGGTCGAGCGCCCCGGCACGGGGTGGACGTCCTGGGTCACCACGACCGATCACAAGAAGATCGGGATCATGTACCTGGTCCTGACGTTCGTGTTCTTCATCCTCGGCGGCGTCGAGGCGCTGCTGATCCGCCTGCAGCTGGCCCAGGCCAACAACACGCTGCTGACGCCGCAGACCTACAACGAGCTGTTCACGATGCACGGGACGACGATGGTCTTCCTGTTCGTCGTGCCGATCATGGCGGGCTTCGGCAACTACCTCGTGCCGCTGGTGATCGGGGCCCGGGACATGGCGTTCCCGAAGCTCAACGCGATGTCGTTCTGGATGCTGCTGATGGGCGGCATCGTCTTCTACGCGTCGCTCTTCTTCTCCCCGCCCGAGTGCGGCTGGACGTGCTACTCGCCGCTGAGCTCGTCGAACTACCTGCCCAGCGGGGGCGTGGACGCCTGGATCTTCCTGATCCACCTCACCGGCATCTCCTCGCTGGTCGGCGCCGTGAACTTCTACGCGACGATCGCGAACATGCGCGCGCCCGGCATGGGCTGGGGCCGCCTGCCCCTGTTCGTGTGGGCGATGCTGACCTACGCGATCCTGCTGATCCTGGCGCTGCCGGTGATCGCGGGCGCCGTGACCCTCCTGCTGACCGACCGCCACTTCGGCACCCACTTCTACGACCCGTCCTCGGGCGGCTCGCCGCTGCTGTGGCAGCACCTGTTCTGGTTCTTCGGGCACCCCGAGGTCTACATCATGGTGCTGCCGGGCTTCGGGATCGTGTCGGAGATCCTCCCGGTCTTCGCCCGCAAGCCGATCTTCGGCTACAAGGCGATCGCGGCGGCCACGGTGGTCATCGCCTTCCTCGGCCTGCTCGTCTGGGCCCACCACATGTTCGCGACGCCGTCGCCGACGATCGTGCTGGTCTTCTTCATGATGAGCTCCTTCCTCATCGCCGTCCCCACGGGCGTGAAGATCTTCAACTGGATCGCGACCCTGTGGCGCGGGACCATCGAGTACAAGACGCCGCTGCTGTTTTGCGCCGGCTTCATCGGGACGTTCCTGATCGGCGGCATCACCGGCGTGTTCCTCGCGGTCTTCCCGGTCGACTGGCAGCTCACCGACACGTACTTCGTCGTCGCCCACCTGCACTACGTGCTCGTCGGCGGCTCGGTGTTCACGATCTTCGCGGGGCTCTACTACTGGTTCCCGAAGATCACCGGCCGGATGCTCGGCGAGGGCCTGGGCAAGACGTCCTTCTGGCTCATGCTCGTCGGCTTCCACACGACGTTCTTCGTCCAGCACGCGATCGGCCTCGACGGCATGCCACGGCGGATCTACGAGTACGACGACGTGGGCAACCTCGAGCTCTACAACCAGATCTCGACCGTCGGGTCGTTCATCCTCGCGCTCGGCATCCTCGTCACGATCGTCAACGTGTACCAGTCGCTCAAGAAGGGCACGGTCGCGGGCCCCGACCCGTGGAAGGGCAACACGCTGGAGTGGTACACGCAGTCGCCGCCGCCGGCCAACAACTTCGACTCGGTGCCGCGGATCCGCTCGGTCGAGCCGATGAAGGACATCCGCCGCCAGGTGGCCCGCCAGGCCGAGCCGGCAGAGCCGATGGTGCCCGTCGCCTCGGCGTCGACGGCGCCCGAGCAGGGGCTGCAGCCCTCCTAGGGCTGCGCCCCCGATAGGGTCCCCGCCCAGATGGAAGCCTCCACCGCGAGCGCGGCACTCGCCCCCCGGCGCAGCGCCACGCGCCAGCTCGTCGGCGACTACGTCGAGCTGACCAAGCCCAAGGTCCAGTCGCTGCTGCTGTTCACGACCGCGACGACGATGCTCGTCGCGGGCTCGCCCTCCTTCGGCCTCGTCGTCGTCACGTGCCTCGGCGGCTACCTCAGCGCCGGCGGCGCCGGCGCGGTTAACCACTGGTACGACCGCGACATCGACCTGGCGATGGCGCGCACCGCCGACCGTCCCGTCCCCTCGGGCCGCGTCGCCCCCACCGCGGCGCTCGCCTACGGCTGTCTCCTGGCCGCCCTGGGCTTCCTGCTGCTGTGGTCGCAGGTCAACCTGCTCGCCGCGGGGCTGAGCTTCTCGGGCTTCCTGGGGTACGTCTTCGTCTACACCGTCTGGCTCAAGCGCCGCACCCCGCAGAACATCGTCATCGGCGGTGCGGCGGGCGCGGTGCCGCCCCTGGTCGGCTGGGCGGCGACGACGGGCTCGCTCTCGGGTACCGCGCTGTACCTCTTCGCGATCGTGTTCTTCTGGACGCCGCCGCACTTCTGGGCGCTGTCGATCCTGATGAAGGAGGAGTACGCGAAGGTCGGCGTCCCGATGCTCTCGGTGGTTCGCGGCGAGGCCGAGACGCGCAAGCAGATCCTGCTCTACACGATCCTGCTCTACGCGGTCACGCAGCTGCCGTACTGCGCGGGCGGCTTCGGGACGATCTACCTCGTCTCGTCGATCGTGCTCGGCGGTGCGTTCATCGCCGGCTCCTGGACCCTGTACCGCCGCGCGGACCGTCGCTCGGCCCTGCGGCTCTACCTCTTCTCGCTGGCCTACCTCGCGCTGCTCTTCGGCGCGATGGTGGCCGACGCCAAGCTCTGACCGGAGAATCGAGACTGACATGGACCGCAACCTCGCACGCAAGAACATCCGCTCGGGCCTCATCACGGGCGCGGTGTGCATCTTCATGTTCGGCATGACCTTCGTCGCCGCGCTCGTCTACGTCGCATGACGGCCCCCGAGCAGGAGGTCGCGCCCGCCGGTGAGGAGATCCACCTCCCCGGCGGCTCCCTGCAGCCGCTGGGCCTCTCCGTCGGCCTGACCCTCGCGATCATCGGCGTGACCATCTCGCCGATCCTCATCGTGGTCGGCGTCGCGCTCAGCGTCGTGATGCTCTACGGCTGGATCCGCGACGCTCGCCGGGAGTTCCGCGAGCTCCCCGCCGAGAACTGACCGGACCCGCACCCTCGGGGCGAAGGCACCATTTTGCTTGCCATCTGAGTTCTGGTGCGCCAAGCTGACGCGTTGTCAGCCATCTGGGTCATCCTCTTCGACCCGACTCGGCGTATCTGCTCACATGCAGCGACCGGCCACCATCCGTCACCGAACGAGTCTCTACGAGGACGCGGTCTCGATCGTCGAAGGAGAGTTCCAGTCGGACCTCTCGCTCGACGACATCGCGCGCCGGGTCGCCTCGTCGCGCCGCCAGTTGCAGCGCGCGTACGCCGAGATCGGGCGCACGACGTTCCGTGAGCATCTCACCGCCGTGCGGATGAAGCGCGCCGCGGGGATGCTCGACACCCGCGGCCTCACCGTGCGCGAGGTCGCCCATCGCGTGGGCTACCGCCAGCCCGCGCAGTTCGCCAAGGCCTTCCGCCGCCACCACGGCCTGGCGCCGTCGGACTACCGCGCCAGCCGGCGCTTCACCGGGGCCGGCGCCACCGCCGCCCCGCGCTCCGCCGCGGGCGAGCGCATCCCCCAGGCCGCGTAGCGAAGCGGGCGTCCGCCCGCCCGCGCGTCCCGGAGAGCCCGCCGCCCGCCGGGCGCGATCGCGGTCGCAAGCCCCCGGCCGAGCACGAATGCGCCCGGGTTGACGGGCCGGATTGCACGGTGTCGGTCGCGCTGGATAGGGTCCGCGGCATGCAGGAGAGGCGTGGCAGCGGCAACAGCCGCAGGATGGTCATCGAGATGTTCGTCCTCGGGACGGTCGCGTCGCTCGCGGGCATCGCGCTGGGCCTGACCATCAACTGGTTCCCCGAGCAGGCCTCCTCGCAGGCCGGGCCGATCGACACGCTGTGGGACGTCCTGGTCATCTGCTCGGTGCCGATCTTCGTCGGCGTGGCCATCATCGTCCTCTACGCCGCGCGGCTGTTTCGCCAGCTACCGGGCGAGGAGGAGCTCGACGGCCCACCCATCCACGGCAACACGACGATCGAGATCGTCTGGACGACCATCCCGGCGGTCATGCTCGTCGCGCTGTGCACCTACGCCTACGTCGTCCTGCGCGACATCGAAGGCGCCCCCGCCCGGGCCGCCACGCCCGAGATGCGCGTAGCGGTCACCGGGGAGCAGTTCGCCTGGTCCTACAAGTACCAGGGCGCTGACCACAAGGCCGTCGCCACGACCCAGCTCTACCTGCCCGAGGGCCGCTCGGTGAAGCTCGACATCCGCTCCAAGGACGTCATCCACGACTTCTGGGTCCCGGCGTTCCGCATGAAGGTCGATGCGGTGCCGGGGGTCACGACCGGCTACCGGGTGACTCCCACCAAGGTCGGGACGTTCCCGTCCGTCTGCGCCGAGCTCTGCGGCCTCGGCCACGCCTTCATGCGCTCGACCGTCCACGTGCTCCCGCCCGCCGAGTTCGACGCCTGGCTGAAGAAGCAGTCCGCCGGCGCCGGAGCCTCGGGCGGCGCGGACTCAGGAGCGACCGGCGCCAGCGGCGCGTCGGGCGCCAGCGGGACGTCGGGAGCCACCGGCGCCGGCGGGGCCAGCGGATGATCCCCGTGCGACCGACCTTCGGCCCGACGCCCACCGGCGGCGTCGCCGCGCTCCCCGACGACTCCACGACGAAGTGAGCCTCATGCCCCTCGCACTCCGCCGGCCCGGATGGACCCGGGCCGCCGCCTTCTCCGCCCTCGGCATCGCCTTCGCCTACGCCCTCTCGCTGGGCGCGCGCGCCGGGCTGGGCTACGACCCGCTCCTCGACGGTGAGGCCGTCCTGCGGGTCGCGCTGATCGCCGTCCCGATGTTCTTCCTCGTCGGGATCGGCCTGTTCGACTACTGGTTCCGCTGGGCCTCGGGCGCGCCCACGATCCCCGAGGATCACTCGGGCCACGGCGCCAAGAGCTGGAAGAGCTACTTCTACCCGAACACCGACCACAAGGTCATCGGGATCCAGTACGTCGTCACGTCGTTCTTCTTCATGTTCGTCGGCGGCCTGATGGCGATGCTCATCCGGGCCGAACTCGCCGCCCCCGGCCGCCAGTTCGTCGACGCGAACACCTACAACGGGCTGTTCAGCGTCCACGCCTCGCTGCTGATCTTCCTGTTCATCATCCCGGTCTTCGCCGGCCTCGCGAACTACGTGCTGCCACTGATGATCGGCGCGCCGGACATGGCCTTCCCGCGGCTGAACGCGCTGTCGTTCTGGCTGCTGCCGGTCGCCGGGACGATGATGCTCCTGTCGTTCTTCGCGCCCGGCGGCTCGTTCGCCAGCGGCTGGACGGCGTACGCGACGCTGTCGAACACGTCCCCGGTGGGCCAGGAGTTCTTCACCATCGGCGTGCAGTTCGCGGGAGCCAGCTCGATCGCGACGGCCCTGAACTTCCTGGTGACGATCATCACCATGCGTGCGCCCGGGATGTCGTTCTTCCGGATGCCGCTGCTGGTGTGGGCGAACTTCTCCACCTCGCTGCTGGTGGTGATCGCGACGCCGTTCGTCGCCGCGTCGCAGTTCTTCGTGCTCCTCGACCGCTCCCTCGGCTTCAACTTCTTCGACGCCGGCCAGGGCGGCGACGTGCTGATGTACCAGCACGTCTTCTGGTTCTACTCCCACCCGGCGGTCTACATCATGATGCTTCCGGGCTTCGGGATCGTCTCCGAGGTCCTCGCGGTCAAGTCGCGCAAGCCGGTCTTCGGCTACCGGATGATGGCCTTCTCGCTGCTGGCGATCGTGCTGCTCGGCTTCACGGTCTGGGCGCACCACATGTTCGTCAGCGGGATGCAGTCGTGGATCCGGGTGCCGATGATGGTCACCACCGCGATCATCGCGGTGCCCACCGGCATCAAGATCTTCTCCTGGCTGGCGACGATGTGGAAGGGGGTGCTCACCCTGGACACCCCCATGCTCTTCGTCATGGGCTTCTTGACGATGTTCGTCTGCGGCGGGATCTCGGGGGTGATGCTCGCGATGATCCCCCTGACCATCCACGTCTCGGACACGTACTTCATCGTCGCCCACATCCACTACGTGCTCTTCGGCGGCTCGCTGTTCACGATCTTCGCCGGCGTCTACTTCTGGTTCCCGAAGATGACGGGGCGGATGTACGACGAACGGCTCGGAAAGCTCCACTTCTGGCTGACGTTCATCTTCTTCAACGCGACCTTCGCCCCGATGCACGTCATCGGCGTGCAGGGCATGCCGCGCCGTGTGGCCGACTACGCCGAGCAGTTCGCCACGTGGAATCTGGTCATCTCGCTGGCGGCGTTCGGCACCGGGCTGTCGTCGTTGATCTTCGCCTACAACATGGTCGCGTCGTGGCGCGGAGGCCCGCGGGCCTCGGCGAACCCGTGGCGGTCGCTGACGCTCGAGTGGCAGGTCAGCTCCCCGCCCCCCGTGTTCAACTTCGAGCAGATCCCGACGGTCGTCGGCGGGCCCTACGAGTACGGTGTCCCGGGGGCGGTGCACGGGGTCTTCGGCGGGTCCCCCACCACGGCGGGACCATCGCATCCGTCGGCCCCCACCGGCTCCCCCACCACCTCGGGCTAGGAAGGCGACCTTCATGCGGACGATCCTCGTCATCGCGAACCAGACCATCGGCGGCGCCACGCTGCTGGAGACCCTCAAGACGAAGGTCAAGGACGCCGACGGCGACGCGCGCATCGTCCTCGCGGTCCCGCGCGTCCCGCCGCGCCACGGGAACATCATCTACGAGGACGCCGTCTTCGAGGCCGCGCAGGTGCGCGTCGACCTCGCGCGCCGCTCCCTGCGCGAGATCGGCATCTCCGCGATCGGCGAGGTGGGCGACCCGGATCCCTACACGGCGACCATGGACGCCGTCGACGAGCATCAGCCCGACGAGATCATCGTCTCCACGCTTCCCGCGCAGTCGTCCGGGTGGCTGCGCCGCGACCTCATCGACCGCATCCGCGACGAGTCCGGGCTCCCGGTCGAGCACATCGTCCTCGACCTGAACACCGAGGGGCTCCCGTTCAAGATGACCCTGGTGGTGGCCAACCGGACGGCGGCGACCGACGGCCTGCTCACCCGCCTCGACCAGATGGTCGCCGAGGACGGTGGGCAGCGCCTGTTCATCGCCTGCGTGCCGCTGGAGGACGGGCACGGCTCGGCCGGCGCGATGGCCCGCAGCCGCAAGGCGCAGATCGTCGACCGCATCAACGCCCAGGGCCACGTGGCCGCCGGCATCGTGGGCGATCCGGATCCCTACACCGCGGTCATGAACGCCCTCGAGTTCTTCCGCGTCGACGACATCGTCATCTCGACGCTGCCGGCGACGCGCTCGGGCTGGCTGCGCGCGGATCTCATCCAGCGCGTCGCCAGCGCCACCGGCAAGCCCGTCATCCACGTCGAGGTCGCGCCGGACAAGGCCCCGGCGACGGCGTGATGTCCCGAATCGCCTAGGAGCCATACGCATGGACGCCGCCATCCCCGTCGCCGGAGCGCACGAGGCAGACCATCACCACGGCCCGCCCGAGGCCAACCGCAGCTCACGGGTGGATCCCCAGCTGCTCGGGATGATGCTCTTCATCATCTCCGAGATCATGGTGTTCGGGGCCTTCTTCACGGCCTACTTCTTCATCCGGATCGTCGGGGAGAACGAGTGGCCGGCGAAGGGCACCGAGCTGCCGGTCCTCGTCGCGGGGATCAACACCGCGATCCTGCTGTCGAGCTCTCTGACGCTGCACTGGGCGCAGACGAGCGTCAAGACCGGCAACCGCTTCGGGATGAAGGTGGGGATGCTCACCACGTTCCTGCTCGGCTTGACGTTCCTGATGATCCAGATCAACGAGTACGTCCACATCGGCTTCGCGCCGCACGACCACGCGCAGGGCTCGATCTTCTACGGGCTCACCGGCCTGCACGGCGCGCACGTGTTCATCGGCCTGCTCCTGCTCGGGATGGTCACCGTGCGGACGTTCCGCGGGCACTTCACCGAGGAGGAGCACCGCGGCCTCGAGGTCCCCGGGATCTACTGGCACTTCGTCGACGTGATGTGGGTCGTCGTCTACACGACGATCTACATCCTGTAACGGGCGTGGACAACCCGCTGAAGTCCGAGGACGCGGCGTTCGGCCTCCTGCTGCGGGTCGCGGCGGTCGCGGGCGTGGTGATCGCGCTGGTCCTGCTCGCGCGCGCGCTGCTGTAGCGCTTTCGGGCGCTGCTGGAGCGCGGTGCGCGTGGGCTCGGCGAGCGCTGCGGGCATCGCTGACGCCAGGGCTCGAGCTTCGTCCCGCTCAGCCAGATCAACCTCGAACGCTGGTCCTGGACGGCGTCGGCGCCGGCGCCGGCGATCCACGCGCGACCCGCCCGGGCCCGCAGGCTCACTTGACGGCGAGCTTGCCCTCCATGCCGGCCGCCCGGTGGCCGGGCACCGCGCAGTAGTACTCGTAGTCGCCGGGAGCGAAGTCCGCGGTGAAGTCCACCGAGCCCTTGGGGATGATCGGCGTCTTGCCCTTGCCGTCGATGACGATGTTGTGCGGGACCCCGGACTGGTTCGGCATGACGACCTTGAGGCTCCCGGGCTTGGCCATCGCGACCTTGGACGCGAAGAGCAGGCCGCCACCCGGATCGGCGGGGATCGTGATCGTGCCTCCCTTCGCGACGATCGGCTTGCCCGAGCCCGCCTGCTTGACCGCGGAGCCGAGCAGGCCGGCGTCCTTGCCGGGCTTGGAGACGACGTCGGCGACGTAGGCGGCGATGTCGTCGGCCTGGTCTCCCCGGGCGAGGTCCGCGGGCATGACGCCGGCACCCCGGACCCCCTTCCGGGACGGGTAGGCGATCTGCTTGCGCACGACGCCGCGGACGCCGTCGGTGCCGAGACCGTCGTCGAGGCCCTGGTTGAACGCCTGGTCGAGGTTCGGCCCGATCAGGCCCTTGGTCTGGGCGCGGTTGAGCACGTGGCAGGAGCCGCACTTCTTCACGAACGCCTGCTTGCCGGCGATCTGGTCCGGTTCGCGCTGCTTGATCGAGCAGGCCGAGAGCGCGAACGGCGCGGCGAGCGCGGTCGCCGCGAGAAGGACGCGGACGGCGGGACGGGAAGGGGCGCTTCGCTGCATCGTGGGCGCGAGACTAACCAACGCGGCGCAGGGATGTGGCGCTCCTGACCCGGCGACGCGCCACGACATCGGGCGGCGTGCCGTCGGATGGCCGCGCTAGGCTTCGGACCGTGATCCGTCGTCAGCGCTACCGCCTGCGCACCCCCTCGACGGGGCGTGAGGTCCTCGTCGAGGCAGAGCCCGGCAAGGTCTATCGCGACCGTGACACGGGCGAGGCGCTCGAGGTCGTCGGCAAGGTGCTCCCGCTCGCGCCGTCCGCGTCCCGGCTCCCGTGGGCGGTCGAGAACCTCCGCTTCTGCCCGCACTGCGATCAGCTCGTGCCCAAGGACCTCAACGACTGCCCCTACGACGGGCGTCGCATGGGTCCCCTCTCCCCTACCCCTTCCTAGGAGGTTGGTGTCAATCAGGGTCGTCGTGTGAGGGAGCCGCATCGCCGAATCGGGCCCGCCCGCCCGCGACCGATGACTCAGGTCGATCCTGGTTGGATTGATGAGTCATCGGGTGGCCGGACCCACGGACTGCGTCCGCGTGTGCCCCGGTGCGCGCGAGGTGGTTTCCTCACGCCACGAGACTTTGACACCAGCCTCCTCGCCCGCGTGTCGCGCCGCCTCGCCGCCGGCCTTGCCTGCCTGCTCCTCGCGAGCGGGGCCACGGCCTGCGGGAGCGCGGAGATCACCGGTGACGTGGTCCCGAAGACGACGCCCGAGCTCTCCCCGCCGCCGCTCGAGCTCAGCCCGGCGGCGGGCAAGGCCAGCGACACGGGGACCACGGGCGCGACCGGCAGCACCGGCACCTCCGGCGCCGGGGGCGCGGCCGACGCCGGCACGTCATCGAGTTCCGGCTCCGCGCCCTCCGCCACCAGCCCGGTCGCGCCGGCCGCCCCGGTCACGCCGTCCGCCTCGGCGCCGGTGACCCCCGCGCCGGCCACCCCGGCCACCCCGGCGCCCGCCGCGGGCGGGGCCGGCGGCGGTGCTGCCGCCAAGCCCGCCACCGGCGCCGCCGGCGGCGCGAACGCCAACCCGGGCGGGGCGTCGCCCGGCGGCATCAGCGACTTCTGCAAGCAGAACCCGGGCGCCTGCGGCCAGTAGGCGCCCGCGGCCCGAGCCCGGCGCTACCGCGGGCGGGTGCTGCCGGACCTGCCGGTCGGCCCCGACGCGCCGCGGAGCGGCGGATCGGGGTCGGTGACGATCGTCGCGCTGTAGGTCAGCCGCGCGGTGCGGTAGAGGCAGAAGAAGCGGATGATGTTGTTCGCGCCGGTCTGCGCCGTCGGCTTGGCGAAGTCGTTGCAGGCGCCCTTAGGCCGCGAGGCGCGCCACGAGACCGTGCCGGGCTGGTTGATCGCCAGCGCGGGAGCCCAGGTCGGGACGGAGAGGCCGATGATGCTCCCCTTCTTGACGGGGATCGACTTCTGCAGCGCGAACTGCACGGTCTGGCCGAAGTAGGGGCCGAGCTCGACGGGCTCGCCCTGGGCGAGGATGCGCGCGTAGAGCTTCTTGCCCGGGCGCAGGACGGTGAGCTGCGCCGTCGACTTGCCGCCGAGGTTCTTCTCGAAGAACTTGATCTGCTCCTTGCCCGGGCGCGAGAGCTTGATCGTCCAGGCGACGATGCGCCCGTCCGCCTTGACGACGTGGATGTCGCGCGCGTCACCGACCTTGACCTGATAGCCCGTGGTGCGGGAGATGGCCAGGCAGGGCTTGGCCGGGCACGAGGGATCCGGCAGGGCGGCCTCCCCCCCGATCGGGCCGACCTCGGTGATCGCCGCGACGGCGAGCGCCGGGAGGACGACCGCGGTCGCGAGAGCCGCCACGATGGCACTGGGAGTTCTCATCACGCTCCATTCAACACCTTGGCGCCGACGAGTTGCGCGCACGGGGGCGCAATAGACTGCTGCGGGCATGGCGGCGATCGACGTCCGGGGTCTCGAACGGGAGTACAAGAGCGGCCTCAAGGCCGTGCGCGGGATCGATCTCGCGGTCGCGCCCGGGGAGGTGTACGGGTTCCTCGGACCCAACGGCGCGGGCAAGACGACCACGGTGCGGATGCTCGTGACGCTGCTGCGGCCCACCGGCGGGTCGGCGACCGTCGCGGGCTTCGACGTGGCCACCGAGCCGGCGCAGGTCCGCAAGCGCATCGGGGTCGCGCTGCAGGAGGCGGCACTCGACATGCTGATGACCGGTCGCGAGCTGATGGAGCTCCAGGCGACGCTGCACGGGATCCCCGCGCGCGACGTCCGCGACCGCGCCGACGACCTCATCGGCCGCGTCGGGCTCTCCCAGGCGGCCGAGCGCCGGGTCGCGACGTACTCCGGCGGCATGCGCCGGCGTCTCGACCTCGCGATGGCGCTGATCCACGAGCCGGAGGTGCTCTTCCTCGACGAGCCGACCACCGGCCTGGACCCGACGTCGCGCACGACGCTGTGGGACGAGGTGCGCCGCCTCAAGGCGGAGGGCACGACGGTCTTCCTGACGACCCAGTACCTCGAGGAGGCCGACCAGCTCGCCGACCGGGTGGGGATCATCGCCGACGGGCTGATCGTCGCGGAGGGCACGCCCGCGGTGCTGAAGGCCGAGATCGGGTTGCCGCACTTGGACATCACGTTCATGGAGTGCTCCGACCTCGCCCGCGCGCGGGAGGTGCTCGAGGGCTTCGGGCGGCTGCGGCCCGCTCCCGAGGGCGTCGACGTCTCGGTGGCCGTGGCCGCGGGAGCCGCAGAGATCGCACCGGTCGTGCGCATCCTCGACGAGGCGGGCTTCACCGTCGCCTCGCTGGAGCTCGTGGCTCCCTCGCTCGACGACGTCTTCGCGGAGAAGACGGGGCGGCGCCTGGAGGGCGCCGCCGAGCCCGCCGCGGCGCCCGCGTGACGCGCGTCGTCCTGGCCCTCGCGCGCCGCGCGATCCGCGGCAACCTGCGCAAGCCCCAGTTCCTCGCACCGCTCGTGATCTTCCCGACGCTGTTCTTGACGGTGAACGTCGGGGGCCTCACGCAGACGACGAACCTGAAGGGCTTCCCGGAGGTGCACGGCTTCCTCGACTTCCAGCTCGCCGGGGCGCTGACGCAGTCGCTGCTCCTCGGCGGGGTCGCGACCGGGATCGCCAGCGCCTTGGAGATCGAGGGCGGCTTCTTCGACCGGCTCGTCGCCTCCCCCATCCCCCGGGTGGCGATCGTGCTCGGCCGGCTCGTCGCGGCGGGGCTCGTCGCGGGCGTCCAGGTGCTGTTCTTCCTCGCGCTCGGCCTCGTCTTCGGCGCGGAGATCGCCGGCGGGGTGCCCGGAGTGCTCGTGGTGCTGGTGATCGGGATGATCGCCGGGGTCGGGTTCGGGGCGCTCGGCCAAGCGCTCGGCCTGTACGCGAGGAACGCCTCGACGGTACAGGGGATCTTCCCGCTCGTCCTGGTGATCCTGTTCGTCTCCTCGGCGTTCTTCCCGCGCGGGCTGCTCTCCGCGCCAGCCGACACCATCGCCCGCTTCAACCCGCTCAGCTACCTCGCCGACGGGCTGCGCGACCCGATCATCTCCACGGTGAGCGCGGCACCGGTGCTCGAGGGCCTCGCCGCCGCCGCGGGTATCGCCGTGGTGGCGATGGGGCTCAGCGTCCTGGCCCTGCGGGGAAGGCTGCGCGACGCATGACCCATCAATGGGCCGTCGTCGCGGCGCTCGTGCGCCGCGCGCTGAACGAGATCTCGCGCGTGCCGGGCGCCGCGATCCCCGGGGTGCTGGCGCCGACGATCTTCGTCGTCGGCCTCACCAGCGTCTTCGGCCACGCCGATCGCCTCGCCGGCTTCGGCGCCGTCGACTTCCGGACGTTCGTCGTGCCGGTCGGCTTCCTGCAGGCCGCGGGCTTCACGGGCGCCGCGACGGGCGTCAACCTGGCGCGGGACATCGAGCAGGGCTGGTTCGACCGGCTGCTGCTGTGCCCCGCGCCGCGGCTGACCGTGCTCGTGGGGGTCGTGGCGAGCGCCGCGCTGCGCTGCCTGCTCCCGGTCAGCTTCCTCTTCGCCGTGGCGATGGCCATCGGCGTGGACTTCCCGGGAGTCGACGGGCTGCTCGTCGCGCTGCTGCTGATCATGGGCCTCGCCTCGGCGTTCGCCTGCTTCGCCGTGACGCTCGCGCTGCGCTTCCGGACCCAGCAGGCCGCGCCGCTGATGCAGATGGGCTCGTTCGTCGGGGTGCTGTTCACGCCCGCCTACGCGCCGAAGGACCTCCTCGCGGGCTGGCTCGAGGTCGTCGCGACCGTCAACCCGGTCACGCACGTGCTCGTGGGCGTCCGCCAGGGCTTCGTCGGCGACGTGACCTGGGGCGACACGTGGCCTGCGCTCGTCGCGATCGTGGGCCTCGTGCTGGTCTTCGGAGCCCTCGCCGTCCGCGGGCTGCGGCGGTACTCGGGCTGAGCGTTCTGGCTTGGTCCTGCCCGCCTACGAGGGCGAGAGCGCTCGTTGCGGCGGCCTACGTCGCCCATAGCGCGAAGCAGGCCACACGCAGACGCGAAACGGAGATCGGTGGGCGCGGTGGTTTGCATCAGCGCGACGGCCGTGTGAGATTGACGCGGTGATCGGCATCCGCTCCACGTCGTCCCGCTCGCCCAGCCGGGCGCGGGCCGCTGGCCGTGGGCTCGTCGCCGTCTCCCTGCAGCTCGCGGCCGGGGAGATGGCCGCGGCGCTGCGCCCGGGGATCCGCTCACCCGTGACCGGCCTCGGCCGCGCGCTGATCGACGTGACGCCCGGCCCGGCGGTCGACGTGACGGTCGCGCTGCTCGAGGCGCGCGACAAGCCGCTGCTCATGGGCGTCGTGCTCACGGACTTCCTGGCGCGCGGCGCGGTGGCGGGGGTTCTCGCCGCTCGCCGTCCCCGGACGGCGAGCGCGATCCTGGTCGCCCAGGGCCTGGTGGCGGGCGGTGCCGCCGCCACCCGCGCCGACTCGGAGACCGCCGCGTCGGCGCTGGCCGGCGCCGGGGCGGGGGCGCTGGGAGCGGGGGCGCTCGCGCTGCTCGGGCGCCGCCCCGGCGCGGCGCTCGGAGTGCTGGGCGCCGCGATCACCGCGGGGGCCGTGGCGCAGCGCCGCAACGCCGCGCGGGCCGCGGCGCTCCGCGACCGCCGCGTGCGCGTCGTGCTTCCCGCCGCGACGGCCGGCGCTGCACCCGCCGGGCTGGACGTCGAGGGCCTCGCGCCGCTCCTCACGCCGAACAACGACTTCTACGAGACCGACGTCACCTTCCCGCCCCCGGCGCTCGACGCCGCGGACTGGCGGCTGCGCGTCCACGGCCGCGTCGAGCGTGAGCTGTCGCTCTCCTTCGACGCGCTGCTGGCGCTCGGCACCGAGGAGCTCGACGCGACGCTCGTCTGCGTCCACAACCCCGTCGGCGGCCCGCGCATCGGGACGGCCCGGTGGCTCGGCGTGCCGGTGCGGACGCTGCTCGACCGCGCGGGGGTCCGCCCGGGTGCCAACCAGCTCCTCGCCCGTTCGGTCGACGGCTTCAGCGCCGGCGTCCCACTGGACCTGCTGGCCGAGGACCGCCCGGCCCTCGTCGCGCTCGGGATGAACGGCGAGCCGCTCGGATTCGGCCACGGCTATCCGGCGCGGCTGCTGGTGCCCGGGCTCTACGGCTACGACGCGAACGTCAAGTGGCTCGCCGAACTCGAGCTCACCACCTTCGCCGAGGCGGCCGACTACTGGACGCGGCGCGGCTGGCCCCGCGAGCCGGCGCACGTGCGCCCGAGCGCGCGGATCGACGTCCCGGCCGCACGGGCGCGGATCGCGCCCGGGCCGACCACGCTCGCCGGCGTCGCGTGGGCGCCGCCGCACGGGGTCAGCGCGGTCGAGGTCTGCGTCGACGACGGCGGCTGGCGGCCCGCCGCGCTGGGGGTGGAGCTCGCGCCCACCGCGTGGCGGCAGTGGTCGCTCGACGCCGACCTCCCGCCCGGCGCGCACCGCCTCCGCGTGCGCACCGCCGGCCAGGACGAGCAGCGGGCCGACGAGCCGCCGTTCCCGCGCGGCGCCGCCGGCGTGCACGAGATCACCGTCACCGCCGGCCCACCGGCCCCGGCCGGCCGCGGCGCCGAGGCACGGGCGGTCGCCGCGGAGCGCGCCACGCTCGCCCGCTCCGGGCTGGCCGCCTGGGCGCGGCACGGCCGGCGCTCGTGGCGTTAGGCGCGGGCGCCGCGCCGGGCGAGCAGCGACGCGGGGATGCGCAGGACGAGGCTCGTGTCCGACGGCCGCACGCCCGCGTGCAGCGGCGACGCTCCTCATCGGCCCGCGGAGGTCGCCCGGCCGGGGCCGTCGGTGAGGAAGGACTGCACCGCCTCCTTGGAGGTCCTCGGTGGCGTGCGCAGCGAAGACCGTCGGCAGCGGCAGCTCCTCCACGGCGTGGACGAGCGCAGGCCGCGGGGCGGCGCCGCGGCCAGCGTGCGACGTGGTCGCCGAGCGCGTCGATGAGGGCTTGGTCGAAGCGGTGAGCGGCGGCGACGCGAACGTGAGGATCGCCAGCGGGCCGTCGACCTCGAGCCGGACGGGTCTCTGGCTCACGGGTGCGCCGCTTCGCCGCGGAGGGCCGCGGCGGCGCGGGCGATGCGGTCGGGGTCGCCGGGCGTGGGCTCCCAGGGCAGGGTGAGCGTGTCCTTGTCCGGCCGGCCGGCGAAGCGCGGGATGACGTGCATGTGGAAGTGGAAGACGGTCTGCCAGGCGTCGGCGCCCGCGCAGTTGAGGAGGTTCACGCCGTCGGCGCCGAGGCGCTCGACCGCCAGGCCCGCGACCCGCTGGGCGGTGGCCGTGACCGCCGCGAGGTCGCCGGCGTCGATCGAGTGCAGGTCGGTCGAGTGCGCGCGGGGGATGACGAGCGCGTGCCCCTCACTCGCCGGGGTGATGTCCATGAAGGCGATCGTGCGATCGTCTTCGCAGATGCGCGACGACGGCAGCTCACCCGCGACGATCCGGCAGAAGATGCAGCGGGGATCGGTGACCACGAGAGCGAAGTCTACGGCGCGGCGCGGGGCGGTCACCGCACTCGTGGCGGCCGCCTGCCTCGGGGCGGCTGGCTGCGCGAGCGGCGGCTCGGACGGGCGCGGACAGGACACCGACGAGCGCACCACCGCAGCCGCGGCGCCCGCCGGCCCGGCGGGCGCCGACCTGCGCGCCCCCGAGCTCGCGCCCGACCGCCGGGCGTGCCCGGCCGGCGAGGGCTTCGACTGCTTCCGGCTGCGCGTCGCCCTCGATCGCACGGGGCGCGCCTCGGGGGTGTCGGGCCGCCTGACGCTGCGCGTCGCGGTGGAGACCGGCACCCGCCCGCCCGGCCGCCCGCCCAAGGGCTACCTCGTCGCGCTCACCGGCGGGCCCGGGCAGCCGGGCCTGCCGTTCGCCCCGAGCACGCGGAAGCGCCTCGGCTCGGTCGCGCCGGGATACGCCCTCGTGCTCGTCGACCAGCGCGGCACGGGCGCCGGGGCCCTGGACTGTCCGCAGCTCCAGCGCTCCGTCGGCGCCTCCGACGTGGCCGTCGCCGCCCGCGGCAGCGTCGAGGCCTGCGCGCGGCAGGTCGGCTCGCGCCGCGCCGCGTTTACCACCGCCGACACGGTCGCCGACCTCGAGGACCTCCGGCAGGCCCTCGGTGCCGAGCGGCTGACCTTCGCGGGCGTCTCCTACGGCAGCTTCGTCGCCGAGCGCTACGCGCTCGCCCACCCCGACCGCGTGCGCGGGCTGATCCTCGACTCCGTCGTGCGCCAGCAGGGCGCCGACGCCCTGCTCGTGCACAACATGGCCGCCGTGCCCCGCGTGCTGCGCGCGGTGTGCCGGGAGGTGCACTGCCGCGGCGACGTGGGCGCCGACCTGCGGGCCGCGCTCGCGTTCGGCGCCGACGACGTCGCGCTGCTCGACACGCTGGTGACCAAGAGCCTCGGCGTGCCGCGGCTCGACGAGGTGCCCGCCGCGCTGCGCGAGGCCGCTCGGGGGCGCCTGGAACGACTCGGGCGGCTCTCGGCCGAGGCGCAGGAGGAGGACGGCGCCCCGCCGGCGCAGTTCTCGGCGGGCCTCCACGCGGCGACGCTGTGCGCTGAGAGCGACGTCCCCTGGAGGGACGCGACCGCACTGCCCGCCGATCGCGAGCAGGGGCTCGCGCAGGCGCGGGCGCAGCTCACGCCCGGCCGGCTCGGCGGCTTCGAGCCCGCGACCGCGGTCGAGAACGGCCTGGCCGACACATGCCGGCGGTGGCCGCCGCTCCCGCGGGCCCCGGCGTCGCCGACCGGCCCGCTGCCCGCCGTGCCGACGCTCCTCCTCGCCGGGGAGCTCGACCTCGCGACGCCGCTGGAAGACGCGCGCGAGCAGCTGAGCCGGGCGCCGGCGGGCAAGCTCGTGGTGGTCCCGGGGGTAGGCCACTCCGTGCTCTCGAGCGATCCGTCGGGCTGCGCGCTGCGCGCGGCCGGGCGCTTCCTCGCGGGCCGCGCCCCGGGCGGATGCGGACGATGACCCAGCCGCCCGGCGATGTCGTCGTGCGCTCTACGGAGGCGACCCGAAGGCGTTCGTCGCGGCGCGCGATGCGGCGGTCCGCGAGCTGCGCGCGGCGGGGCGCCGGGAGGAGGCGACGGCGGTCAAGGCGCTCACCCGGCCGACCGTCGCGGCCGCGGGGATCAACCGCGCGGTCCGCTCGGGGGCGGTCGAGGACCTGTGGGCGGCGGGCGACGCGCTCGTCGCGGCGCAGGCGGCGCTTCTGGCCGGCGCGGCGGACGCGGCGACGCTCCGCGCGGCCCAGGCGGCCCGGGAGGAAGCCCTCGGACGGGCGGTGGCGGTGGCCGGCGAGGCCGCCCGCGCGACGCTGAGGGCCGCGTCGGTGGAGGCCGGGGTGCGCGCGGAGGTGGCGACCGAGCGGCTGGCGAACGCCACGGCGGCGGGGTCGGGCAGCGGCGGCCTCGGAGGGTTCGGGACCGACACGGACGATGCCGACGCGAGCGAGGAACCCGCCGCGGCGACACCGGCGACCGGCCGCGGCGCCAAGGCCGTGGCCCGGAAGCGGGCACGTGCGAAAAGCGCCGCCGAAGCGACGGAGAAGGCCGAGGCGGCGGCGAAGGCCGAGGCGGCGGCGCGCGCGAAGCAGGCCCAGAAGGCGCGCAAGGCCCTCGGGAAGCGGCTCGACACCGCCCGCGCCCGCGCGGCGCGCGCGGCCCAGGCGCTGGACGACGCACGCGACGCCCTGGCCGGTGCCGAGGAGGCGAGCGCGGCCGACGCCGAGGCGGTCGAGAAGCTCGAGGCCGAGCTCGCGGGGCTCGCCGGCGCGTAGCTCGCCGAAGCCGGCGAGGGTCGGTCGTCCGTCGCAGGCTACTGTGAGGTGCGAGCCGGCGCACGTTCCTCGGCCCCGCGCCGATGAAGGTGCGACGCGGCTCGGTCCCGGGCGGATCCTCACCGCTGCAGGGAGCGCGCGAGCGCGATGGCCTCGGCGACCGTCGTCACCTCGCCCGCCCACCGCGCCTCCGAGATCGCCGCCAGCAGCGTCCCGAGGTGCGGACCGGGCGCGATGCCCAGCGCCGCGGCGAGCTCGTCGCCGCGCACGAGCGGCACGGTCGCCGGCGCGACCCTCCAGGCGAGCGCCTCGGGGAGCACCGCGCGCGCCAGGGCGAGGTGCGCGTCGATCGCTCCGGCCGCGTCGTCGCCGCGGGTCGCGACGCGGTCGCAGATCGAGAGCAGCGTCACGTCGGCCGGCACCGGCTCGCACGCGCTCAGGTACTTAAAGACGGCACGAGGACCGAGGGGCTGCTCGTGGACGAGGAACCCGAGGCGCAGATGATGGTGCGCGAGGGCGGCGACGTGCGCGCGCAGGCGCTCGGACGTCCGCCAGCGCCCGAGGATGCCGCGGGCCACCCGTGCGCCCAGCTCGTCGTGGCCGATGAACGTCACGCGACCGTCGTCGAGCAGCCCGCGCGTCCGCGGCTTGGCGATGTCGTGCAGGAGCGCGCCGAAGCGCAGCGCGACGCCGCGCGTGAGCTGGTCGGCCAGGGGCTCGGCCAGCAGGGCCGCGACCCCGGCGGCGTTCTCCTCCCCCACCCACGCCTCGGGCTGCTGCTCGAGCTCGACGGTCGCCTGCAGCACGCCGAGCGTGTGGTCGTAGACGTCGAGGTGGTGGAAGCGGTTCTGCTCGACCCCGCGGCAGGCGGCGAGCTCCGGAAGCACCGCCGGGTAGAGCCCGAGGCGGTCCATCAGCGCGAAGCCGTCCAGGACCGCCGGCGCCGCGACGACGCGCTTGAGCTCGGCGAAGACGCGCTCCGGCGCCACGCGCGCGACCCGGGCGGCCTGGGCGAACGCGGTGGCGACCGTCCCGGGATCGGGCTGCAGCCCGAGCTCGCAGGCGAAGCGCGCAAGGCGCAGCACGCGCAGCGGATCGTCGGCGAACGCGCGCTGGGAGACCATCCGCAGCCGTCGCCGCGCGAGGTCTCCCGCGCCGTCGTGGGGGTCGACGAGCGGACCACCGCCGATCGGCTCGGCGATCGCGTTGACGGTGAAGTCGCGCAGGGCGAGGTCGGCCTCGATCGAGCCCCCGCGCAGCGGCATGAGATCGATGTGCCAGTCGCGCCCGCGGGCGACGATCCGCCAGCCCCCGAACGCGTCGGAGAGCGGGAAGGCCGGTCCGCCCACCCCCACCGCGAGGTGACGGGCGGCGGCACGCACGTCGCTGTCGAGGACGAGGTCGACGTCGTCGACGGGGCGGTGCATGAGCCGGTCGCGCACGGCCCCGCCGACGACCCACGCCGGTGCGTCGCCCAGCAGCTCCCGCGCCGCGTCGAGCGCGACGCTCACGCGGCCACCGTGCGGGTCACCCGCGCCGAGAGCCCGCAGGTCACCTCGTAGTTGATCGTCCCGAGGCGCCGGGCGACCTCCTCTACGGTGATCCCGTCGCCGACGAGGGTCACCGGCTCGCCGGGATCCACCGTCGTGGCCGGCCCGAGGTCGACGGTGATGTTGTCCATCGAGACCGTCCCGACGAGCGGGTAGCGCTTTCCGGCGATGACCGCCTCGCCGAGGTTGGTCAGGCCGCGGGGCCAGCCGTCGCCGTAGCCGATCGGCACCGTCGCGATCATCGTGTCCCGCGCAGCGACGAAGCGCCGGCCGTAGCCCGCGCTCTCCCCTACGGCACACGCCTTCACCGCCGCGACGTAGGAGGTGAGCCGGAGCGCGGGCCGGAGCCCGAGGCGCGCGGGGTCCTCGTTGGCCGGGTCGAGGCCGTAGAGAGCGACGCCCGCGCGGACCATGTCGAAGTGCGCGGCGGGCGCCCGGAACGTCGCTGCGGAGTTCGCCGCGTGGACGAGCGCGTCTCCGTAGCGCTCGCGCAGGGGGTGCGCCCACGCGGTGAAGCGCCCGAGCTGCTCTGCGAAGAACGGGTCGTCCGCGGCGTCCGCGGTGGCGAAGTGCGTCATCAGCCCGGCGAGCTGCCCGCGCGCCGCGAGCGCCTCCGCGACCGCCGTCGCCTGCTCCGGCGATCGCGTCCCCAGGCGCCCCATCCCGGTGTCGAGCTTGACGTGCACGCGCGCGTCTTCCGGCAGGCCGTCGAGGAACGCGAGCTCCCAGGCGACGACGTCTGCGCGCGCGGCCAGCGCGATCTCGCGCTCCGGTGGGGAGAGCGCCCCCATGACGAGGATCGGCGGCTCGGTGAGCCCGGCCGCGCGCAGGTCGGCGGCCTCCCGCGCGGTCGCGACGCCGAGCCAGTCGGGCGCCGCGGCGCGCGCGGCCAGCGCCGCGCCGTGACCGTAGCCGCCGGCCTTCACGACCGCGCAGAGCCGGGTGCGCGGAGTCAGGGTGGCACGCACGACGGCGGCGTTCGCCGTGATCGCCGCGGGGTCGACGTGCGCGTGCGCCCGGCCCGCCACGTGCCGGTGCCTAATCTCGCGCCAGCGACGCGAGCACGTCCACGCGCGTGA
This sequence comes from Solirubrobacterales bacterium, assembly GCA_038321325.1. Lineage (GTDB taxonomy): Bacteria > Actinomycetota > Thermoleophilia > Solirubrobacterales > Solirubrobacteraceae > Paraconexibacter. Next base: position 7,281 of record JBBQEV010000053.1, on the reverse strand, counting down.
CGAGCCCGATGAGGCGGCCGTGCTCGATGACGGGCAGGCGGTTGTGGTGCTTTGCCGCGATGACGTGGGCGGCCTGCTTCGCGGTCGCGTCCGGGCCGATCGTCACCGGGTCCTCGGTCATCAGCTCCTGCGCGCGGGCGGCGGTCGCCTTGCGCAGCCGCTCCTCGAAGTGCTTCTGCCCGTTGAGCTCGAGCGGGATCAGCCCGCCGAAGAGCTCGATGTAGTGCGGGACGTGGAGATCCCCCTCCTCGTCGCCGATCACGAGGTCGGCCTCGGTGATCATCCCGACGCAGCGACCCCCCTCGTTGACGACCGGCAGGCCGTTGACCTCGTGCTCCTGGAGCTTGCGGTAGACCTCCTCGAGCGTCGCCTCGGGCGTGACGGTGACGGGGTTCGCATCCATGATCTCGGCGACGGTCTGCATCGCCGAGCAGGCTACCGCGCCCCGCGCCCCGCGCCCGTGCGGAGCCGGGTGCAGCTAGTCCACGTGGCCGAGCTGCTCGATGACGTCGCCGGCGATCACCGCGCGCGCCGAGCCGGCCGCGAGCGCCGCGAGCTGCCCCGCGCGCCGGTGCAGCTCGACGGCGGTGACGGCGGCCGTGAACGCGTCGAGGCCCGCGGCGACCAGCGCGCCGCAGACGCCGGCGAGCACGTCGCCCGTCCCGGCGGTGGCCAGGCCCGGCGCGCCGCCCGGCGACACGACCACGCGCCCGTCGGGCGCGGCGACGAGCGTGTCGTCGCCCTTCAGCACGACCACGGCGTCCGCCTGCGCGGCGGCGGTGCGGGCGTGGCGCAGCCGCTCGGCCTCCACGTCCGCGCTCTCGACGCCCAGGAGCCGGCCGAGCTCGCCGGCGTGCGGGGTGAGGATCGTCGGGGCAGCGCGGGGGCGGATCCAGCGCGCCTGCCCGGCGAACGCGTTCAGGCCGTCCGCGTCGAGCACCAGCCCGATCGGGCACTCCTCCGCGAGCTCGATCGCCATGTCGCGCGTGGCCTCGGCGCGGCCGAGCCCGCCGCCGAGGACGAGCGCGCCGTCGTGCCGGCCCGCCTCGGCGAGCGCGAGCTGCGCCGCGGCCACGGCCAACGCGCCGTCGGTGTCCGGGAGCCCGCGGGTCATCGCCTCGGTGAGCTTGACCTCGAAGATCGCCTCCAGCGAGGCGGGCACGAGCGCGGTGACGTAGCCCGCGCCCGCCCGGGCGGCGGCCCGTGCGGCGAGGCAGACCGCGCCGGTCAGCCCGCGCGAGCCGCCGGCCACGAGCACGTGACCCGCCGTGAACTTCGTCGACGCGGCGCCGCGCACCGGGAGCGCGGCGAGCGCGCCGGGGCCGCCGAGCGCGATCTCGGCGCCTCCGAAACCCTCGCCCACGCCGATGTCCACGACGTGGACCACGCCGGCGTAGGCCTTGCCGGGATGGATCCACAGGCCGGGCTTGGCGGCGGCGAACGTGACGGTCGCGCGGGCGCGCACGACGAGCGCCGCGTCGGCGACCGCGCCCGTGGAGGCGTCGACCCCGCTGGGGACGTCGCAGGCGATCACCGGGAGCGAGGTGCTGCGGACGAGCCGGATCGCCTCCGCCGCGGCGCCGCGCGGCGCGCCCGTGGAGCCGGTGCCGAGCAGGCAGTCGACGACCCCGGCCGCGCCGTCGAGCCCGCCCGGCGCGACCGCCACCGGCGCCGGACCCCCGAGCGCGTCGGCCGCCGCGCGCGCGTCACCCTCGAGCTCGGCGAGCGGCGCGGCCGCCAGGACGCGCACCTCGCGGCCCGCGGCCCGCAGCAGCCGCGCCGCGACGTAGCCGTCGCCACCGTTGTTGCCCTTGCCGCAGAGGATCGCGACGACGCCCTCCGGAAGCTCGCGCGCGACGACGTCGGCCAGGGCGCGGCCCGCGCGCTCCATCAGCTCGGGCCCCGGCGTGCCCGCCGCGATCACCGCGGCGTCCGCGGCGCGCACCGCCGCCGCGTCGGGGAGCGGCTCCAGGCCGTTCATCGCGCGAGGACCGCGACCGCGGCGGCCATCCCGCGCGTGTGGGTGAGCGAGACGTCGACGCGCACGCCGAGCGCCTCGGCACGGGCGAGGACCTCGCCGTGGAGCACGACGCCCACGTCGGCGCTGCCGCCGCCCGCCACCTCGATGAGCTGCGGCGAGAAGACGTCGAGGCCGAGCGCCTTGGTCACCGCCTCCTTCGCGCAGAAGCGCGCCGCGAGGTGCTGCGCGGGCCGCGCCCGCGACGCGGCGTACGCCCGCTCGCCGGGCGTGAAGAGCTTCGCCGCGAGGCCGGGACGGCGCGCGAGCGCGGCCTCCATCCGCTCCACCTCGAGCAGGTCGAGCCCGACGGCCACCTACTCGACCGTGACGGTCTTGGCCAGGTTGCGCGGCTGGTCGACGTTCAGGCCGCGGCGGCGCGCGATCCGGTAGGCCAGCAGCTGGAGCGGGATCACCGCCAGGAGCGGCTGGAGCATCCAGTCGCACTGCGGGACGCGGATGACCTGCTCGGCGTGCTCGCCGATCTCGAGGTTGCCCTCCGAGGCGACCGCGACGACGTGCGCCCCGCGGGCGCGCACCTCCTGCACGTTGGAGACGAGCTTGGCCAGCACCGGCGAGTCCACCGCGATCGCGACGACGGGCGTCTTCTCGTCGAGCAGCGCGATCGGGCCGTGCTTCATCTCCCCCGCCGCGTAGGCGTCGGTGTAGGTGTAGGAGATCTCCTTGAGCTTCAGCGCGCCCTCGAGCGCGACCGGCACGCCGGCGTGGCGGCCGATGTAGAGGAAGAACTCGCCCTTCCAGTGCGCCTCCACAGCGGCCTCGACGGCCTCCTCGCAGGTGGCGAGGGTCGCGTCGACGTAGCGCGGCAGGTGCTTGACCTCGGCGACCAGGCGGGTGAGCTCGGCCTTGTCGAGCGTCCCGCGAAGCTCGGCCAGCCTCAGCGCGACGAGGTACATGACGGCGACCTGGCAGACGAACGTCTTGGTCGCCGCGACGGAGACCTCATAGCCCGCCCGCGTGTAGAGCACGCCGTCGGCGTCACGGGTCGCCTGCGAGCCCATGACGTTGGTGATGGCGAGGACCGTCGCGCCGCGCTCCTTGGCCATCCGCATCGCCGCCAGCGTGTCCGCGGTCTCCCCCGACTGCGTGATGGCGATGACCAGGTCGCCGGGGCCGAGGACGGGGTTGCGGTAGCGGTACTCGCTCGCCACGTCGACCTGCACGGGCATCCGGGCCCACTGCTCCAGCGCGTAGGCGCCGATCAGCCCCGCGTGGTAGCTCGTCCCGCAGGCCACGAGCACGATCCGTCCGGCGCGGCGGAGCACGTCCTCGTCCAGGGCGTCGGCGTCGTCCAAGTCCACGCCGTCCTCACGGAGCGTCCGGTCGCCGATCGTCTCGGCGATGGCGTCGGCCTGCTCGTGGATCTCCTTGAGCATGAACGTCTCATAGCCGCCCTTCTCGGCGGTCTCCTCGTCCCAGTCGACCTTGACGACCTCGCGGTCGACGACGGTCCCGTCAGGTTCGTGGAACGTCGCGCCCTCCGGGGTCACGACGACGATCTCACCGTTCTCGATGTACTGGATGCGGCGGGTCTCCTTCAGGAAGGCGGTGACCGTCGAGGCCAAGAAGGTCTCCCCGTCGCCGAGCCCGACGATCAGCGGGCACTCCTTGCGCGCGGCGACCAGGAGATCCGGCTCGGCGAGGCTCATCGCGACGAACGCGTAGTGGCCCTCCAGCTCGGCGTAGGCCGAGCGGACGGCCGCGAACAGCCCCGCGCCGTCGCCGAGGTGCTCGGCGACGAGGTGCGCGATGACCTCCGCGTCGGTCTCGGAGGTGAAGTCAGCGCCGCCGGCGCGCAGGCGGTCGCGCAGGGCGAGGTAGTTCTCGACGATGCCGTTGACGACGATGTGGACGGAGTTCGTCGTGTCGAAGTGCGGGTGCGCGTTGATCTCGTTGACCCGCCCGTGCGTGGCCCAGCGCGTATGCGCGATGCCGGTCGTCGCCGGCCGCGTGGCGGTCGCCACGCGCGTCCCGTCGCCGTCGGTGAGCAGGGCCGCCTCGAGGCGGTCGAGGTTGCCCACCGCACGGACGGCCTCGACGGAGTCCTCGGTGATGACGGAGATCCCCGCGGAGTCGTAGCCGCGCGGCTCGAGCTTCCGCAGGCCGCTGAGGAGGAGGGGCTGGACCGGACGACGTCCGACGTAGCCGACAATGCCACACACGGGCGGCTCCTTGGGGTCGGGGGATGGGGCCAGGGCGTGAACGCCCCGTCCGGAGGGGTTCGAGGCTACCAGCCGTTTCCCTGGTGGCCGGGCCGGCGGCTCCCGCCGCGCGGAACGGACCTAGCCCGACAGCCGCTCGACGATCGCGACCAGCCGGGTGCAGACCGCCTCGGTCTCCCCCCGGGTCGGCGCCTCGACCATCACGCGCACGAGCTGCTCGGTGCCGCTCGGGCGCACGAGCACGCGTCCGCGGCCGGAGAGGTCGGCGTGCGCGGCGGCGGCGGCGCTGAGCTCGGCCGAGGCCATCACGCCGTCGCGATCGGCCACCTGGACGTTGACGAGCTTCTGGGGCAGCTTCTCCATCGCACCGCGGTCGGCGAGGTCCGCGCCCGCCAGGGCCTCGAGGGTGAGCAGCGCCGCGGCGATGCCGTCTCCCGACGCCACGAAGCCCATGTCGATGATGTGGCCGGACTGCTCGCCGCCGAGGCTCCAACCGCGGGCCCGCAGCTCCTCCAGGACGTAGCGGTCGCCGACCTTCGTCGTCGCGCAGGCGACGCCCGCGGCGTCCATCGCGCCGAAGAAGCCGAAGTTCGTCATCACCGTCACGACGACCCCGTCCCCTTCCAGGCGGCCGTGCGCGCGCAGGTGCAGCGCCGCCAGCGCGATGAGCTCGTCGCCGTCGACGACGACGCCGTGGCGGTCGACGGCCAGCAGCCGGTCGCCGTCCCCGTCGAAGGCGAAGCCGAGCGCGTGGCCGCCCGCGGCGACGATCTCGGCGAGCGCGTCGACGTGCGTGGAGCCGCAGCCGTCGTTGATGTTGCGCCCGTCGGGGGCGTCGGCGATCACGGTGGGGTCGGCCCCGAGCCGACGGAAGATCTCGGGCGCGGCGCGGTGCGTGGAGCCGTTCGCGCAGTCCAGCACGACGTCGAGTCCGGTCAGGTCGAGGCCCGCGAAGCGGCTGTGCAGCGCGCGCAGGTAGTCCTCGTGGGTGCCGTGGAGCGTCCGGATGCGGCCGATGCGGCCCGGCGCCGCGCCGTCGTGTGCCTCCACCCGCCGCTCGATCGCGAGCTCCGTCGCGTCGGAGAGCTTGAAGCCGTCGGCCCCGAAGAACTTGATGCCGTTGTCGCGGTAGGGGTTGTGGGACGCGGAGATGACCGCGGCGACGTCGAAGCCGTAGCGGCCGAGCAGGAGCGGCGCGGCCGGGGTGGGGAGCACGCCGCCGAGCAGCACCTCGCCGCCGGCGCTCGCCACGCCCGAGGCCAGCGCGGCCTCGAGCATCTCGCCGGACTCCCGCGTGTCGCGGATGACGAGCACCCGCGGCGCGGCCTCCGTGGCGCCGGGCCGGGTGATCGCCTCCTGCGTGACGGCACGACCCAGGCGGAGCGCCAGCTCCGCCGTGAGAACCTGGCCCGCCACGCCACGGACCCCGTCCGTGCCGAACAGCTTGCGGATCGCGACCCCGCCCGCCCGGCCTACCGCTTGGAGAACTGCGGCTTCTTGCGGGCCTTCTTGAGGCCGGCCTTCTTGCGCTCCTTGACCCGCGCGTCGCGGGTGAGGAAGCCGCGCTTCTTCAGCTCGCCGCGGAGGTTCGGGTCCGCCTCGAGCAGCGCGCGCGAGATGCCGTGGCGCAGCGCGCCGGCCTGCGAGGAGACGCCGCCGCCGTGGATGCGGACGTCGACGTCCATGCGATCGGCGTAGCCGACGGCCTCCAGCGGCTGGCGGATGTTGCGCTGCAGGGTCGGGCGCGGGAAGAAGACGTCGAGCGTCTTGGCGTTGACCAGGTAGATCCCCGTGCCGGGCTTCAGGATGACGCGGGCCACGGCCGTCTTGCGCTTGCCGGTCGCGCGGTAGCGCGCGCCCTCGGCGAGCACGATCGAGGCCGCGATCGGCTCGGCGTGGACGTCCTCGTCCTCGCCGTCGCCGTCGGCCTCCGCGGCGTCGTCCTCGTCCTTGGCCTCGTCGCCCTCGAGGACGATGTCGATCTCGAGGTCCATGCCGGGGATCGCGGGCTTCTCGCGGGGCGTCGCGGGCTCGTCGTCCTCGAGGTTGTCGTCCTCGGCGTCGGCGTCGGCCTCCGGCTGCGGCGCGGCATCGGCCTCGGCGTCGGGGGCTGCCTCGGCGTCGGGCGTGGCCTCGGCGTCGGGCGTGGCCTCGGCCTCCGGGGCCGCGGCCTGCTCCTCGGCGGCGACGGCGGGCTGCTCGTCCTCGGTCGGCACCGGCACCTGAGCGGCGGCGGCCTCCTCGGCGGCGCTCTGCTGCTGGGCGGGGGTGACGTCCTCGTCGTCCGCGGAGTCTGCTGGGGGCGTCTGGTCGGCCATTACTTGGCGATCTCCATCTGGACGGGCATCTGGGCGGCGTGCGGGTGCTCGGGCCCCGCGTACACCTTGAGCTTCGTGATCTGCCGGCGGGCGAGGCGGTTGCGCGGGAGCATGCCCTTGACCGCCTTGCGGATGACCTCTTCCGGGCGGCGGTCGAGCATCTCCTCGAACGTGCGCGACTTGATGCCACCGGGATAGCCGGAGTGGCGGTAGTAGCGCTTCTCGGTCCGCTTGGCGCCGGTGACGGTGATCTTCTCCGCGTTGATCACCACGACGAAGTCCCCGGTGTCGACGTGCGGCGTGTAGGTGGGCTTGCGCTTGCCTCGCAGGGCGTCGGCGATCTGGGTCGCGAGGCGCCCGAGGGTCTGCCCCTCGGCGTCGACGACGAGCCAGTTGCGCTCGCGGTTCTCTGAGTTGGCGACGTAGGTCTTCACAAGGGGCTCGGCAGGTCTTCGTGAGGGAGCGCCGCTCGCGGCTCGCAGCGGCAGGAGGATGCGGCGCGCAGGCAGCGCGGCGGCGACGAAGTGTAGCGGCACGGCCCGCCCCGCGGCCGGCGGCCACGGGGCGGGCAGTCATTCTCACGAGGGCTGGCGATTCGCTCGGGCGGACCTCCGAGCGAGCGGCCTAGATGAGTGATTCCGTTCGCGCCGGGCGCGCGGGACGGTTCGAGGGAACATAGAAAGGGTGTCGAAGGTCGGCGTGCTTATTGCCAACGCCGACCATCCCAAGGAGGTGGTCTACGTGACCGCCGATCTCGACACCC
>JBBQEV010000052.1:0-29347 GCA_038321325.1 Solirubrobacterales bacterium | reverse complement strand
GAGCATCTCCTTCGTGAAGATGAGGTCGGAGCGGTGGTAGTCGCTCATCTCGTAGTCGTTGCCCATCGTGATCGCGTCGAACGGGCAGGCGACCTCGCAGTAGCCGCAGAAGATGCAGCGCGAGAGGTTGATCTCGTAGACCGAGGCGTACCGCTCCCCGGCGCTGACGCGGTGCTCGGGCGTGTTCTCCGCCGCCACGACGCGGATGCAGTCCGCCGGACACGCGGCCGCGCACAGCGAGCAGCCGACGCACTTCTCCAGGCCCGTGTCCTCGAAGCGGTGCAGGCGGTGACGGCCCCGGAAGCGGGGGTACACCGGCACCTTCTCCTCGGGGTAGGAGATCGTGTTCGAGCCCTCGACCGCCCGGGCGAAGGTGGTCTTCAGCCCGCGCAGCGTCTCGCCGAAGATGCGGTACGCCCCGCCGGCGCCGCCGGGCTTGGGGCCGCGGACGACGACGAGCTGGTCGTCTCCGGGATGCCAGTCGGCCATGTCAGATCGTCCCGTTGTCGTGGAGCACGACGACGACCGCCGTGACCAGTGCGTTCAGGGTGGCCAGGGGCAGGAGGATCTTCCACCCGAAGCTCATGAGCTGGTCGTAGCGCAGGCGCGGGAGCGTCGCGCGGATCCAGACGAAGAAGAAGACGAAGGCCATCATCTTGCCCAGCACGACGAACGGGTCGACCCAGTGCGGCGGGTCGATGCCGAAGGGCAGCATCCAGCCGCCCAGGAACACCGTGGTCGTGATCCCGGCGACGACCAGGATGTTCAGGTACTCCGCGAAGAAGAACGAGGCGAAGCGCGCCCCGCCGTACTCCGTGTTGTAGCCGCCGACGAGCTCCGCGTCGGCCTCGACGAGGTCGAACGGCGCGCGGTTGGTCTCCGCGAAGCCCGCGACGAGGAAGATCAGGAAGCCGACGAACTGCGGGACGATGAACCACATCCCCTGCTGCGCCTGGACGATCTCCGTCAGCGACAGCGTGCCGGCGGTCATGATCACCCCGACGAGCGCAAGGCCCTGGGCCACCTCGTAGGAGATGAGCTGCGCCGCGGCGCGCATCGCGCCCAGGAAGGAGTACTTCGAGCCGCTCGCCCAGCCGCCGAGCATGATCCCGTAGAACGCGACCGCGCCGAACGCGAAGAGGTACAGCGGCCCGATCGAGACGTCGACCCCGTAGAGGCCGACCTTCGTGCCGCCGATGTCGACGACGTCCCCGAACGGGATCAGGCTGAAGGCCGCCCCGGCGGTGAGGATCGAGATGATCGGCGCGAGCGCGAACAGCCAGCCGATGGACGTCCGCGGGCGGAAGTCCGCCTTGAACGCGAGCTTGCCGATGTCGGCGATCGGCTGGAGCGCGCCGAACGGGCCGACGCGGTTCGGGCCCGGGCGCCCCTGGAAGCGGCCGAGCAGCTTGCGCTCGGCGAGCAGGATGATCGGGACGGTCTGCAGGCCGAGCGCGAAGAACACGACCGACTTGACGATCTGGACCCACCACGGCTCGTAGTAGCCGACCAGGGCGAGCGGGGTCACGGAGCGGCCCTCCGGATCTCAACGAGGGGACCCTCGAGGACGTTGGCGGCACCCTCGGGGATGCCGCTCTGCAGGAACACGCTGCCTGCCGGCGAGCCGTGGCGCAGGTGCGCGATCGCCTCGACCGACGCCCCGTCGGAGCCGACGGTCACCCGCTCGCCGTGCTTGATGCCGAGGCGCTCGGCGTCGGCGGGGGCGAGCTCGACGCGCTGCTGGGGGTGCAGGAACTTCAGCGCGGGAGAGACCTCGACCTCGGGCGACGCCCAGATCGACTTGAACGTCCCGAGGCGCAGCGCGCCATTCGGCGGAGCCGCGGCGGGGGGGTCCTGCATCTCGGCTCCAATATGACGACCAGGTGCAGGAGCCCCCGCGCGGGACGCGGCCGCCTGCCAGGCCGCAGCGCGCGGGGCGGCTTCCCACCAGCGCACACCCTTCGGGCCGATGGCGTCGACGGAGAGGCCGGCGTAGAACGGCACCGCGTCGAGGAGCTGCTGGGTGGCCGAATGCACGGTGTGGACGCCGTGCCCGCCGCCCGCGAGCGCGTCGAGCACCTGCCACTCCGCGCGCACGCCCTCGGGCCGGCCGATGGCGGGGCGCACGCGCTGGAGGCGGCCGTCGGGGTGGACGACGGTGCCCTCCTTCTCCGCGTAGGACTCCGACGGGAACACGACGGTCGCGTGCTCGCGGATGCCCTCGGTGAGAAAGCTCGCGTGGGCGATGACGTGCGGCGCCGCGGCGAGCGCGCGCTCCCACTCCGCGCGCTGCGGCTGGTCGCGCAGCGGGTCGGTGTGCAGCAGGTAGAGGACCGTCGCCTCGCCCCCGGTGAGCGCCTCGGCGATCGGCGACGACGCCGAGTGCCGATTGGCCCCCGAGGGGTGGGTTTGATCCGGCGCTCGGCCTTCGAGCGCGGCGAGGCCGGGGCCCGCGTCGGGCAGCACGCCCGCCTCACGCAGCCCGCGGCCGTTCGCCGCGGCGGGGATCCCGAGCAGGCCGGCACAGGCGCGGCCGGACAGGCCGAGCGTCCCCGCGAGCTCGAGCAGCGGCGCGGTGAGCGCTTCCCCGGCGGCGAGGATGCGTTCCCCGTAGAGCATCACGACGTCGCCGGGCGCGTCGCCGCCGCCCGTGAGCAGGAGCGTCGCGAGCTCCGTGATCGCCACCGGGTCGGCGCCCGCGGCGTTCGCGGGCCCCTCGATGGCGTCGCCGGCGAACGCGGCGCCCAGCGCCGCCAGGAACGCGGCCTCGGCGCCCGGCGCGTAGCGCACGGAGAGCGCGGCGTTCGGGTCCAGTGACGACGGCCGCGACGTCGCGACCGCGAGCTTCATGCGGTTGCGGCGCACGCCCTTGCGCAGGCGCAGGTCGAGGATCGGCGCGTCGTCGACGGGCTCGGTGCCGAGCACGAGGACGGTATGGGCGAACTCGAGGTCGGCGACCGTCGCCTGGAGCGCCGGGTCGCCCAGCGCGAGCAGCCCCGCGCGGTCCACGCCGGCGCCCGCGCGCGAGTCGAGGTGCGGCGAGCCGTGCACGTCGCGCACGAGGCGCTGGAGCAGGAAGCCCTCCTCGTTGGTGGTCTCGCCGCCGGCCAGGCCCGCGACGCGGCCGCCGGCCCCGGCCAGCGCCGTCTGCGCGGCGCCGAGCGCGCGCTCCCAGGAGACCTCGCGCAGCACGCCGTCCTCGCGGAGCAGCGGCGCCGTGATGCGCTCCTCGACGTGGACGGACTGGTAGGCGAAGCGGCCCTTGTCGCACAGCCAGCCGTCGTCGACCTCCTCGTTCTCGCGCGCCAGCACGCGCAGGACGCGGTCGTCGCGGACGGTGAAGGCGACGTTGCACTGCGCCGGGCACAGCGTGCAGACCGAGCCGGCGTTCTCGATGTCCCACGGCCGCGCGCGGAAGCGATACGGGCGCGAGGTGAGCGCGCCGACCGGGCACAGCTCGATGATGTTGCCGCTGAACGGCGCGACGTACGGATGCCCGTCGAACGTGCCGACGAACGTCGCCGCCCCGCGCTCGTGGAGCACGAGCTGGTAGTCCTCGCTGAGCTCCTGGGAGAAGCGCACGCAGCGGTAGCAGAGGATGCAGCGCTCGCGGTCGATCGCGATCAGCGGCGAGAGCTCGAGCGGCTTCTTGAAGTGGCGCTTGGGCTCGATGAAGCGCGTCTTGCCGCCTCCCCAGCCGAACGAGACGTCCTGCAGCGGGCACTCGCCGCCCTTGTCGCAGACCGGGCAGTCGAGCGGGTGGTTGATGAGCAGGAACTCGACGACGGCCTCCTGCGCCTCCTTCACGCGCTCGGTCTGCGTGTGGATGACCATGCCGTCCTTGACCGGGGTCGAGCAGCCGGTCTGGAGCTTCGGGATGCCCTCGATGTCGACCAGGCACATGCGGCAGGCGCCGACGGGCGCGCCGAGCTTGGGCTCGTAGCAGAACACCGGGATCTCGACGTCGCCGAGCTTGGCGGCGTCGACGAGCATCGTGTTCTCGGGCGCCTCGACCTCACGCCCGTCGATCGAGAACGTGATGAGCTTCGGGACGGGGCGCGGCATCTAGGCCAAGGCTCCCACGAGCTCGCGCTCGGCCGCCGCGCGCGCGGTCTCGATGAACGCCTCGAACTCGCCGCGGAACTTCTTGATCATCGAGCCGACCGGCATCGCCATCGCGTCGCCGAGCACGCAGAGGCAGTTGCCGATGATCGCCGTCTGCACCGAGGCCATGATGTCGAGGTCCATCGGCGTGGCCTCACCGGACTCCATGCGCTCGAGCATCTTGACCGTCCACTGCGTCCCCTCGCGGCACGGCGTGCACTTGCCGCACGACTCGTGGCGGTAGAACTTCGCGAGCTTGAGGCACACGTCGACGACGCTGGTCTGGTCGTCGACGACGATGATCGCGCCCGAGCCGAGCATCGAGCCGGCCTTGGCCAGCGAGTCGAAGTCGTAGCCGAGGTCGAGGTCGTCGCGGGTCAGGACCGGGGAGGACGAGCCGCCGGGGAACCAGAGCTTGACCTCGTGGTCGCCCTCGATCCCGCCGCACAGGTCGTAGATGATGTCGCGCGCCTTCATCCCGAGCTCGATCTCGTAGTTGCCCGGGCGCTTGACGTGGCCGCTGACCGAGATGAGCTTCGTGCCCGTCGAGTTCGCGACGCCGATCTCTGAGTACTTGGCGGCACCCATCCCGAGGATGTGCGGGATCGTCATCAGCGTCTCGACGTTGTTGATCAGCGTCGGGCCCTGGTAGAGGCCCTGGTTGGCCGGGAACGGCGGCTTCAGGCGCGGGTTGCCGCGCTTGCCCTCCAGCGAGTCGAGCAGCCCCGTCTCCTCGCCGCAGATGTAGGCGCCCGCCCCGCGGTGGACGACGAGCTCGAGCGAGTGGTCGGTGCCGAGGATGTTGGCCCCGAGCAGCCCGTCGGCGTAGGCCTCGGCGACCGCGGCGTCGAGGATGTCCGCCTGCTGGGCGTACTCGCCGCGGATGTAGATGAACGAGCGCGTCGCGCCAGCCGCGTAGGCGGCCAGGACCATGCCCTCGATGAGCATGTGCGGGCTCTTGGTCATGAGCTCGCGGTCCTTGAACGTGCCCGGCTCGGACTCGTCCGCGTTGCAGACGAGGTACTTGTCCATCGTCCCCTTGGGCATGAACGACGCCTTCTTGCCCATCGAGAAGCCGGCGCCGCCGCGGCCGCGCAGGCCCGACTCGACCAGCTCGGTGACCAGGGCCTCGCGTGGCATCTGCAGCCCGTTCTTGAACACGTCGCCGTAGCCGCCGCGCCGCTTGTAGACCGCGAGCGTGTTGAGCCCCGGCTCGTCGATGTTCGCGAACAGGATCGCCTGCTGGCTCATGCTCTGCTCCCCGCCTTCGGGTCGACCGACTTGCGACGGATGATCTGCTTCTCGGGCAGCACCTCGGCCCCGGCGCGGACCTGCTCGACGAGCGTCGCCACCTCGTCGAGCGCGATCGGGCCGACGTAGACGTCGTCGACGGAGGCCATCGGCGCGATGTCGCACGCGCCGAGGCACTCGAAGCTGCGCACGTTGAAGTCGGCGTCGTCGCCGACCTCCTCCTGCACGCGCGCCAGCAGCGCGTCGGCGCCGCGCAGCGAGCAGGAGATGTTCGTGCAGACGTACACGCGGTGGCGGCCCACCGGGCTCGTCTCGAGCATGTCGTAGAAGCCCGCGACGGCCACGAGGTAGCCCGGGGTCAGCCGCATGACGCACGCGACCTGCTCGATCGCCTGCGGCGAGCACCAGACGTGGAGCTTCTGGGCGGCCATCAGCGCCGGGATCGCGGCCGAGCGCACGTCGGGGTACAGCGCCATGTGGCGCTCGATCTCGGCGCGCAGGTCGTCCGGCACCGGCGTGGTCGCCGCGTCGGGGACCACGGCCGGGTCCTTCGTGAGGTCGACCGCGTCGTCCCAGCCCGGGGTGCGCGAGCCGCCCGCGTACCGGGGCACCTGGCCCGAGCCGACGTGCTGGCCGAGGGTGAGATCGCCCGTCGGCACCGGCTCCTCGGCCGGCCCGTGGCTCATCGGTCGATCCCGCCGAGGACCGGGTCCAGCATCGCCAGCGTGGCGATCAGGTCGGCGATGTAGGAGTCCTTGACCATTGCGGCCGTCGCCTGGAGGTTCACGAACGACGGGTCGCGCATGTGGACACGGGCGGGCTTGCTCGAGCCGTCGGAGCGCACGAAGCAGCCGAGCTCCCCGCGCGGCCCCTCGACCGGGAAGTAGACCTCGCCCGGCGGCACCCGGAAGCCCTCGGTGACGAGCTTGAAGTGGTGGATGAGCGCCTCCATCGAGGTCGCCAGCTCGTGGCGGGGCGGCAGCGAGACCTTGCGGTCGTCGACGATCGTCGGCCCGTCGGGCAGCGCGCGGACCGCCTGCTCGATGATCTTCACCGACTCCTTCATCTCCTGCATGCGCACGGCGAAGCGGTCGTAGTTGTCGCCCTCCGTTCCGACGGCGATCTTGAAGTCGAAGTCCTCATAGGAGCAGTACGGCATCGCCTTGCGCAGGTCCCACGGGTTCCCGCTCGCGCGCAGCAACGGCCCGGTCACCCCGAGCGCGAGCAGCTCCTCCTCGGAGAGCGGGCAGACGTTGCGCAGGCGCTGGAGCAGGATCTCGTTCTTGTTGAGTAGGTCGCCGTACTGGTCGACGCGCTCGGGCATGACCTTGCAGAACTCCAGGACCTTGTCCGTCCAGCCCGCGGGGACGTCCTCGATGACGCCGCCGACCTGGAAGTAGCGCGTGTGCATCCGCTGCCCGGTGGAGTACTCGAACAGGTCGAGGATCGTCTCCTTCTCGCGGAACGAGTACCAGAGCATCGACATGGCGCCGAGGTCCAGCGCGCTCGTCCCGAGCCACACGAGGTGGCTGACGATGCGGTTGAGCTCCATGTGGATCACCCGCAGGTACTGCGCGCGCTTGGGGACCTCGATCTCCAACAGGGCTTCGGTCGCGCCGCAGAACGCGTAGGCGTTGAAGAAGTACGCCAGGTAGTCCATCCGCTCGACGACGGGGATGACCTTCCAGTACGCCTTGTCCTCGGCGGTCTTCTCGATGCCCGTGTGGACGTAGCCGATGATCGGCTTGAGGTCGCGCACGACCTCGCCCTCGAGCGTCACGAGCAGGCGCAGCACCCCGTGCGTGGCCGGGTGGTGCGGGCCCATGTTGAGCGTGAGCAGCTCCTGGTCGGGTGCCGCGCCCTCGGGGGCGATCGGGGCTTCGAGGTGGGAGAGCTCGACGCTCGCCTCCATCTCGCGGTAGGCCGACGGGGTGCGGGGGGCGTCGGTCGCGCTCACTTGGCCTCCGTAGGTGCTGTTGATGAATAGCCGCGTGGTCGCAGCGGGCCGCATCGCCCGTGCCAGGCGTCGACCGATGACGTGATCAATCCTGGTTGGATTGATGAGTCATCGGGGGATGCCTGGTGCGCGCGAGGTGGTTCGCTGCGGGCGCGCGGATTCATGAACAGCTCCGTGTCACTGGGTGTAGTCCTGGCGGGTGCCGGCGTCCTTGGTGTAGAGGATCGGCTCGCCGCCGATCGGGAAGTCGCGGCGCTGGGGGTGGCCCTCGTAGTCCTCGGGCATCAGGATGCGGCGCAGGTCGGGGTGGTCGTCGAAGACCACGCCGAACATGTCGTAGACCTCGCGCTCCTGGTGGTCGGCGGTCGGCCAGCGCGGGGTGACCGACGGCACGCGGGGGGCGTCGGTGGGCACGCGGACCTTCACGCGGATGCGGTCGCGGCGGCCGCGGTCGAGCAGCTCGTAGATGACCCCGAGCCGCGGCTCCTCGGGGTAGTAGTCCACGCCGTGGACGCTCATGAGGTTCGCGTACCCGTCGGCGCGCAGCGCCTCCAGGACGGCGCCGACGTGGCTCGGCTCCGCGAGGATCGTCGCCTGGCCGCGGAAGTGCAGCGTGCCGAGGATCGCGTCGGGCTCGGCGTCGCGCAGCTCGCCGGCGAGCAGCTCGAGCCCCGTCGCGTCAGGCATTCTGCCCGCTCTCGGTGGCGCCCGGGACGTTCACCGCGAAGTCCTGGCGCAGCGCCTCGCCCTCGTCGGGGAGCACCTCGATCGTGCGCTCCGCCCCGTGGCGCTCGCGCCAGCCCATCGCCGGGTCCTCGTGGACCATCGCGCGCAGCTTGAGGATGCCGTGCAGCAGCGCTTCAGGCCGCGGCGGGCAGCCGGGCACGTGGACGTCGACGGGCAGGAACTTGTCGGCCGGGACGATCGCGTAGTTGTTGAAGACGCCCATCGACGAGGAGCAGGCGCCCATCGCGATGGCCCACTTCGGCTCGAGCATCTGGTCGTAGATGCGGCGCACGACCGGTGCCATCTTGATCGAGACGCGGCCCGAGAGGATCAGCAGGTCGGCCTGGCGGGGGGAGGCGCGGAACGCCTCGAAGCCGAAGCGCGCGATGTCCGTGCGGGCGGCGACGGTGGTGATCATCTCGATCGCGCAGCAGGCCAGGCCGAACGTCGCGGGCATGAAGGCGTTGCCCGCCGACCAGCGGCCGGCCTTCGCGAGCGTGGTCGTCAGGATCCCCTGCTCGACCTCCTCCTCGGCCTCGGCGCCGTCGAGGTCGCCGGTGAGCAGCTGGCGGGCGGTGAGCTGGCGCGAGCGGAACTCCTGCATCTCGCCCGCGGAGGGGCGATCGCCCCCGACCTTCTGGCGGATTATCTCCACTCGAGCGCTCCCCTTCTCCAGACGTACACGAAGGCCACGGACAGCAGGAAGATGAAGACGACGATCTCGACCAGGGCGAAGCTCCCGAACGCGCGCAGCTGCACGGCCACGGGGTAGAGGAAGATCGTCTCGATGTCGAAGAGGATGAACAGCATCGCGATCAGGTAGAAGCTGATCCCGAAGCGGAAGCCCTGCTGGACCTCCGAGGGCAGCCCGCACTCGTACGGGTCGTCGGTGTTCTTGCGGACCTTCTTGCGGCTGGGGCCGAGCAGCCGGTTGAGGCAGGCGAAGACCACGCCGATCCCCCCGCCCAAGGCGAGGAAGACGATCGCGGGGAGGTAGCTTCGGAGCATCGGATGAGAGGTATAGCGCGAACTCGTGGGGCGATGCCAGTGCGTCACGCCCGGTCCTCAGGGTGGCCGGGGTGATCGTCGCCCTGGCCCTGGTGACCGCCGTGGCGAACCTGGGAGTAGGACTCTACGGGGCCGCGCGCTGGTACCGGGTCGAGCCGACGCGGCGCTTCTGGCCGGCGCTGCGGGCTGCTCAGGCGGTGGCGGTCGTCCTCGCGCTCGCGGCGGGAGCGCTCGCGGCGCTCGGCAAGGGGCCCGAGGACGGGCTCTTCCTGCTCTACGCCGGGCTGCCCGTGGCCGTCAACGTCGTCGCCGAGCAGCTGCGGATCGCCAGCGCGCAGACGGTGCTCGACGCGCGCGGGCTCGAGAGCGCCGCGGCGCTCGGCGACCGCCCCGACGAGGAGCAGCGCTCGGTCGTGCGCCAGATCCTCCGCCGCGAGCTCGGCGTGATGGCCGCCGCCGCGCTCGTGGTCGCCTTCCTGGCGCTGCGCGCGGCGGGCACGGCCTGAGGGGTCGGGGAGGCGTGCCCGCTCAGCCGCTGAACGAGCCGCGGTAGAACAGCAGCGGCTTCGGCTCGCCGGGCGCGGTCCAGACCTGGGTCACGGCGCCGATCCCGATCGTGTGGTCGCCCGCCAAGTGCAGCTCGTGGACGTCGCAGGCGACCCAGGCCAGCGCGTCGTCGAGGACGGGTACCCCGTGCTCGACGCGGTGCGTGACCGCCTCGAACTTCGCGGCCTGCACGCGCTTGGACGCGAAGACACCGGCGAGCTCCTCCTGCCCGGCGCGCAGCACGTTGACCGCGAAGCGCCGCGCGCCGCGCACCGCCGTGAGCGTCCGCGAGGCGTTGTCGAAGCAGACCAGCAGCAGCAGCGGGTCGAGGCTGAGCGACGAGACGGCGTTCGTCGTCAGGCCCGAGGGTCCGTCGGGCCCCTCGCAGGTGACGACCGCGACCCCCGTGGCGAAGTGGCCGATGGCCGAGCGGTAGGCGATGGGGTCGACGGCCATGGGCGCAGCGGAGGCTAGGAGCCGCCGCGCGTGACCTCGAGCTCGGCGTACTGCCCCAGGTTCCCGTGGTTGCCGATCGTGCAGACGAGGCGGTAGTGGCCGGGAAAGAGGCGGACCGTGACGCTCGGGGCGCTCTCGCCGGGCTGCATGGTCTCCGTGCCGCCGTACATGATCGGCGTGGCGCCCTCCTTGTCGGTGGCCTCCTCGACCTTCACGTTGTGAGTCAGGCGCCCGCGGTTGCGCGCGACGATGCGGATCTCGCCCGAGCGGACCTTGATTGCGCTCGGCAGGATGCGGTACTCGTCGAGGCGCAGGCGCAGCGTCCCGTCACGGTCGGCCACCGGGTCCGGAGTGCTCCCGCCGCACGCCGTGACCGACGCCGCCGCGCCGAGCAGCGCAAGGATGGCGCGGAAGGGGACGGGCATCACCCCGCCCATGATGGCCGTTTCGTATGCTCTGCGCCGTCATGCGCCGGGCCCCGAGCATCGTCACCGCCATCGCCGCCGCCGTGTTGCTGGCGGCCTGCGGAGACCAGAGCAACCTCCCGGCGACCGAGTCGGCCTCGGTCAAGCGCGGCGCCGAGCTCTTCTCCCAGCGCTGCAGCGGCTGTCACACGTTCGACACGGTCGGCGCCGAGGGAGGCGCCTCGAAGATCCGCGATCGCGAGCGCGTCGACGGCCCGAACTTCAACGTCCGCGTCGAGACTCCCGACAACGTCCTGTACGCGATCCGCAACGGGGGGTACTCGGGCGCGATCATGCCGGAGAACATCGTCGTGGGCCAGGACGCCGACATGGTCGCCGCCTTCCTCGCGAAGTACGCGGGCAAGAAGGCCAAGAAGGTCCGCAGCGGGGAAGACTCCAAACCGGAGGACACCGCCCCGTAGCCCCGGTCGCGCGGCGCGGGCCTAAGCTGCGGCGCGGATGCTCGACCTCAGGCTGATCCGCGCCGACCCCGGCGCCGTCCGCGCGGCGCTCGCGCGCCGGGGCGACGTCGACCCGGGGGCGATCGACGCCGTCCTGGCGCTCGACGCGGAGCGCCGCCACGCGACCGAGGCGGCCGAGACGCTCCGCGCGCGCCAGAAGCAGGACGCGCGCGCGGTCGCCGCGGCGCAGAAGGCCGGCGGCGATGCCGAGGCGGCGATCACCGCCGCGCGCGAGTTGGCCGAGGAGGTCAAGGCCCGCGCGGCCCAGGCCGCCGACGCCGATCAGCACCTGCAGACCGCGCTCGCGCTGCTCCCGAACCTGCCGGACGCGACGGCCGCCGACGCCGACCACGTCGTCCGCGAGGTCGGGGAGGCGCGGGCGCCGGACTTCTCGCCGCGGGACCACCTCGCGCTCGCGGGAGCCCGCGTGGACATGGCGCGCGGCGCGCGCCTGAGCGGCTCCCGCTTCGCCTATCTGCGCGGCGAGCTCGTCTTCTTGGAGCTCGCCTTGGTCCAGTGGACGCTGCGCGCGCTCGCGGCCCACGGCTTCGAGCCCGTGATCCCGCCCGCGCTGGTGCGCGCGGAGGCGCTCTACGGCACGGGCTTCCTCCCCGACACCGAGCAGCAGATCTATCACCTGCCGGCCGACGACCTGTACCTGGCGGGGACCAGCGAGGTCGCGCTCGCCTCCCTCCACGCCGGCGAGGTGCTCGACGCCGAGGCGCTCCCGTTGCGCTACGCGGGGTTCTCGCCGTGCTTTCGCCGCGAGGCCGGGACCGCGGGTCGCGACACCCGCGGGATCTTCCGCGTGCACCAGTTCGACAAGGTCGAGATGTTCAGCTTCGTCCATCCAGACGAGAGCGCGCGAGAGCACGAACGCCTTCTGGCGATCGAGGAGGAGCTCCTCACCGCCCTCGAGATCCCCTACCGGGTGGTCAACATCGGCGTCGACGATCTGGGCGCGAGCGCCGCCAAGAAGTACGACTGCGAGGCGTGGCTGCCGGGGCAGGGGAAGTACCGGGAGCTGACGTCGACCTCGAACACCACGGACTTCCAGGCTCGGCGCCTCAACGTCCGCTTCCGGGGCCCGAAGGGCAAGCCCGCGGTGGTGCACACGCTGAACGGCACCGCCGTGGCCGTGGGCCGCACGCTCATCGCGCTGCTCGAGAACGGCCAGCGCGAGGACGGCTCGGTCGCGCTGCCCGAGGTGCTCGTGCCGTTCGGCGCGCCCGCGGTGCTCGAGCCGCTGGGCTGACCTCAGCCGGGGTCCGACAGCACGGCGATCACCGGGTCACCGGCCTCGATCAGGCGATCGTCGCGCTCGTCGATGCCCTTCCGCAGGGCCGAGGCCGCGAGCGCCGCGCCCTCGCCGCCGGCGGTGCGCAGGACCCGCGCCGCGGCGGTGACGTCACGCCTGAGCCGCGGGTCGGGCTTCAGGCTCGCCAGCTCCGCGAGCCGGCGCACCGGCGCCGGCCGCGCCGCCCGAGTCCAGCCCGCGCGCGCCCACTCCTCCGCCGGGGAGCAGAAGCGGCGGCCCTGGGCGTAGACCCGCCGGGCGGCCACCAGCTCCCGCCCCAGGCCGGCGCGCGCCCGGCGCAGGCCCGGGTCGGTGGTCGGCACCCGTTTGAGCCCCCGGACCCAGCGCGCGAAGATCGGCTCGTCCTCGGTGAAGTAGCCCGCGCCGACCCAGGTGAAGTAGAAGCGCAGGAGCTCGTCGCGGCGGGCGGCGGGCGCGGAGTGCAGCGTCTCCACGCAGGTCGCCGCGTTGGCGCGCCGCGCGTCGGCGAGCCGCTCGGCGCGGCCGTCGGCGTTGCCGCGCGCGAGGTCGAAGGCGAGCGTCGCGGTGGTGAAGGCGCGGGCGTCGGAGCGGCCGGTCGTCCTGGCAGCGCCCGCGCCCGGCGCGAGGGCGGCCCCGGCCAGGGCGATCACGGCGAGCAGGCGACAGCGCATCGCGCGGATGATCTCAAGCGCCGGGCGACCGCGAGCCGCTCCACGCCCGGGCGGACATCGCGACCGGTCAGCCGACGCGCGCAGGACTACGCGGACGTCAGCGGTCAGGCGGCGCGCGAGGACGGACTCGGACGTCAGCGGTCAGCGACGACGCGGCGGACGGGCGCGACGCTCGGAGGCCGCGCACGCGAGGCAGAGCACGCCGTCGGGCATCGCCCGCAGCCGGGGCGGGGCGATCGGTCCGCCGCAGGCGTCGCAGATCCCGTAGGTCCCCGCGTCGAGCTTGGCGATCGCGCGTTCCGTGCGGGCGAGCGCGCTCTCCAGCGTGCCGCCCACCCCGATCTCGGTCAGCCGGCTGACCGCCTCGATCGTGCCGTCGCCGATCCGCTTGCCGAACCCCTGGGCGCTCCCGAGCTCCGGGCGCTGGGCGAGCACGTCCACGCGCTCTCGCGTGCGATCCCGGCTTTCCTCGAGCTCGTGGCGGATCGCGCTGAGATCGAGGTCGTCGGCCGGTCGGCTCATCGTCCGGTCCTACCCGGTCGGGGGGTGGCCGAGTCGCCGCTGCCGATCGACCCGGCGTACGCCGGACGCGGAGCAACATCCAGGGGTGAGCGGATCGAGCGCGCGAACCCCGCCGGGCCTTTCCCTCTGCCGAAATCCCTGCAACGGTGCCTATACCACCCTTCACCGTGACCGCAGAGTGATCGACTTGGCATGGCGGCCCCATCCGTGCCACCATGGGCGCCCTCCCGTCCAAACGAGTCGCTCTTCGGCCTGGTGCTCCGGGTGTCGAAGCAAGGAAGCTGGGCTGAACGATGCGTGGTCTACCGTGCCGCACCCGCCTTCTCTGGGCGATCGGATCGTCTGCGCTTCTGGGGTCGTCGGGCGTGGCCGTCGCGGCGAGCCCCGCCCGGCCCCTTTCGCCGTGCCGGTTAGCGCCGCTCACGGGCAGCGCACAAGCCAAGCCGCAGCGATGCCCTGCCGCCACGCCGCCGGGGAGCCGTAGGAGCTCCCGCGGCGCCCGAGGCCCACGGGGGCAGAGCGGAAGGGCAGGCGCGCGAGGCGCGGACGGAGCGCCCGGACCGATCGGCCCGATGGGTGCTGCCGGCACCGGCGGCCGGGACGGGAACCCCGGGAGCGCCGGCGAGCCCGGACGCACCGGATCGCCCGGCACTGCGGGTTCCCCGGGCGCCGCGGGCTCGCAGGGCGTGCAGGGCAACGTCGGCCCGGCGGGCCCGCAGGGGCCGAGCGGTGCCGCCGGACCGGCCGGGGCGACCGGCGCACGCGGCGCAGCTGGGGCTGATGGCCAGCAGGGCGTGCAGGGCAACGTCGGCCCGGCGGGCCCGCAGGGGCCGGGCGGTGCTGCCGGGGTGCCCGGCGCGCCTGGAGCAAACGGCACGACTGGCGACGCGGGGAGGACCGGCGCCACCGGACCTCCCGGCCCACGCGGAGACACGGGCGCCTCGGGGCCGAGCGGTCCGGCAGGTGCGACCGGCGCGACCGGAGCCGCGGGTCAGGACGGCAGGAACGGGCTGTCCCAGTACGGCTACATCTTCAACACCGATGGGGAGA
Organism: Solirubrobacterales bacterium; assembly: GCA_038321325.1. Classification (GTDB taxonomy): domain Bacteria; phylum Actinomycetota; class Thermoleophilia; order Solirubrobacterales; family Solirubrobacteraceae; genus Paraconexibacter. Next base: position 14,852 of record JBBQEV010000052.1, on the reverse strand, counting down.
CCGTCCCCTTGGAAGCGGCGATCAACTTCGACGCCAACGGCGTCCTGACCCCGGGTATCACCCACGCCCCGGGCGCCACCGGAGTCACGCTCGTGGAGACGGGCGACTACAAGTTCACGTTCTCGGTGTCGGGGGTGGAGCCGGGCCAGTTCGCGCTGTTCGTCGACGGAGCGGTAGCTCCCGGCGCGATCTACGGCTCCGGTGCCGGCACCCAGCAGAACACCGGGCAGGCGATCCTCAGGCTGCCCGCCGGGACCGTCGTCTCGCTCAGGAACCACACCTCGGCCGCGGCGGTCACCCTCCAGACGTTGGCCGGGGGAACGCAGGCGAACGTCAACGCCTCCCTGGCTATCGAGAAGCTCAGCCCGTAGGTCCTCGGTGCAGGACCGGACCAGGCGATTCAGCGCGCGTTCACCAATGATGGCTGGCTGATGGCCGCCGGGCGGGCGAAGCTGCTGACGTCAGTACTGATCGTCACGTTCGCGGCGACCGGACAAGCCGACGCAGCCGCTACCGCGGCCGGAACCGAGCCGGTCGCCGGATCCACGCAAGAGCTTGCGAGGATCGTCACGACCCACGAGGCGTTCCCCGCGCTGTCCGCGCGCCGGTCGCCCGGGAGGATCGTGCGGCCGTGGCGGCCGATCACCGGCGGGCCGACGGTCCTCCCCGTCGTCGGGCGCGCCACGACCGAGGGCGGCGTTCGCTGGCTGCGGGTCATGCTCCCGGGTCGCCCCAACGGGCGGAGCGGATGGATCACGCAGCGTGGGACCGAGCTGACGACGACGAGCTGGCGCCTCGTCGTCAAGACGGCGAGTCGGCGCGTCCTCGTGTATCGCCATGACCGCCTCGTGCGGACCTTCACCGCGATCGTGGGCAAGCCTTCGACCCCGACACCCGAGGGGCGGTTCTTCGTCGAGGAGAGCATTCGCATGCTTCCGGGGAGCGCGGGCGGACCGTTCGCGCTTGCGCTGAGCGCCCGCTCCGATGTGCTCCAGACGTTCATGGGCGGTCCGGGCCAGATCGCCTTGCACGGTCTGGCCAACATCGGCGGCACCCTCGGGACCGCGGTCTCCCACGGCTGCGTGCGCCTGGCCAATCGAAGCATCACCTGGCTCTCGGCGCGGATCGTGCCCGGTGTCTCGGTGACGATCACGCGGGGAGATGATGCCGCGGCGACTCGGCAGTGACCCCAGGTCCAGCGGAGGGGGCGGGATTCGAACCCGCGGACGCCTTGCGGCGTCTCCGGTTTTCAAGACCGGCGCCTTCAGCCTCTCAGCCACCCCTCCGGGCTCGACGGATAGTGACGCGATTGCCTGTCCGATGCCGCTCAAGACGTCGTGCGGCAACGTCGGGGGCAACACAGAGCACGTCCGTCGGGTGTTCGGTTAGCCGAGAACCGCGCCCCGGGAGGGGCTGGTCAGCGTTTGGCGGTGAAGCTCCGCGACCGGCCGGTAGGTCACGAGAAGGCGGCCGTTCTGCCACGCACGCCCCGAACGCGATTGCCCGGTGGGCGCCGCTCAGGACGTCGCCGGCTTCTCGTCCTGGTCGATGAGATACGCGCCGGTCTCCGCGATGCGCGTCCAGGAACAGATGATCGAGTCGCCTCTCCGTAGCTCGACGGTCGGTGGGCTCTGGGGCCGCTTTTCGTGCAGATCGCGGAGGATCTCGCCGCTCGCATGGAGCGCGAGCTGATCGTCGCGCGCCGCAACTCGCGCCACTGGCTTCCCGGCCACGCCGCTCAGGCGGTAGGTATCCCTGCTGCCCTGGTCCGCGCTCATGGCGCGATCATGCCGCAGCCTCGGCTTCGGCCACAAGTGCGCGAGCGAGACGAGCGCAGCACTTGGTGCACCCACGGACCCGGGACACGACCGTGACCCCCGATCCGCTCGTCGTCGACTCGCGCACGCGGGAGGTTCCTGGCACGATCACACCGTGGGCCTCTTCGGAGACAAGACCAGCGTGACCATGGAGGCCGAACCGAACCGGCTCGCTCCCGGTGACGCGGTGCGCGCGCGGATCACCGTCGGCGAGCCGGACAGGAAGGCCCAGGACGGCCGCGTCTGTCTGCTCTACGTCAACACCTACGAGTACGAGTCGACCGATTCGGACGGCGACACCACCGTGTCGACCGCGCACAAGAAGGTCGCCATGGCCCAGAGCCCCCTGTTCGGCACGGGGGGACCCGTCGCCGGGACGTTCGACGTCTCGTTGCGCGTGCCCGAGCATGCCCCTCCCAGCGCCCGGGAGACCGTGGAGTGGAAGCTCGAGGCGATCCTCGACCGCAAGGGCAGCCGCGACATCCGGGCGACGACCGAGCTCTTCGTCGCCTCGGCGCCCACCGGCTACGCCGACCAGGCGAGGCGCCCGACGGAGTCGCACGACGATCTCACGGCGCAGTTCGACGGCGGCCCGCGCGAGACGCGGGCCGGCGCCACCGTCTCGGGCACGGTGACGGTCACGTCACCCTCCGGCCTGGAGGGCCGCGCGCTCCACGTCCGCGTGCGCGGAACGCGCGAGGACGCGGACGGTCAGACGACCGAGTACGACGGTCAGACGATGACGCTCGCCGAGCCGGCCGTCCTCGAGGCCGGGGTGCCGCAGACCTACGCGTTCTCGGTCGACGTGCCCGACGACGGCCCGCCGACGTTCACGGCGGAGCACAACGCGCTCGCGTGGGCGGTGGAGGTGTCGGTGGACCGCCGGATGCGCCGCGACCCGACCGTCCGGCTGCCGATCGTGGTCCGCTCGGACCGCTGAGCCCGACCGGCCTGGCGGGTCACCGGGGGGCGCGCGCGACGCGGAATGTCCGGACCTCGATCTGGCGCTGGCGGAAGCTGCCGCGGTACACGGGGCCGGCGCCGGTGACCCGGTCACCCGGGCGGGGGTCGCGCGCCGGGCGCAGCGCGCGGGAGACGTCGAAGACGGTGATGCCCGGGGCGGTGACCGAGCCGCCCGTGGCGATGACGTGGAGGTCGCCGTCGCCATCGGAGTCGACGGACTCGATGGCCAGCACGCGCCCCGTGTGCGCGGTGCAGTTCGCCTCGGCGGCGGCGGCGCAGCGGGCAGGCTCGAGGGCGGGCGTCGCGCGCGGCGGCGTGGTGGCCGTCGGCGGCGCCGCGGGGGTGGTGGCGGCCGGCGGCGCAGCGCTCCCCTGCGGCGCGGGCGCCGGTGTCGTCGCGGCGCCGCAGCCGGCGAGCAGGAGCGCGGGGAGGAGCACGAGGCGACGCACGTGGCGCCCATGGTGGCGGTCGCGCGCGATGCTGGTGCGGTGCGCCTGCTCTTCGTCTGCCTCGGGAACATCTGCCGCTCACCGACCGGCGAGGCCGTGATGGCCAGGATGGTCCGCGAGGCGGGGCTCGAGGGTGAGGTCGTCGTCGGCTCGGCCGGCACGGCCGCGTATCACATCGGCAATCCGCCGGATCCGCGGTCGGCGGCCGCGGCCACGGCGCGCGGAACGACGCTGACCGGCACGGCGCGGCAGGTGACGGTGGCCGACTTCTCGGAGTGGGACCTGCTCCTGTGCGCCGATCGCCAGAACGCGGCGGCACTGATCGCGCTCGCGCCCGGCGCCGAGGCGGCCGAGAAGGTGCGTCTGCTGCGCGAGTTCGACCCGGCGTCGGTCGCCGCGGGCACGCTCGACGTGCCCGATCCCTACTTCGGTGAGGACGGCTTCGACGAGGTGCTCGACATCGTGGAGGCCGCGTGCGCCGGGCTGATGGTGCGCCTGCAGCGCAGAAGCGATCGTGCCCGCCGCTAGCGTGGCCGCCCGATGCTGACCGTCCATCCCGAGGTCGCCGCGACCCTCCGCGCCGGGGGCGCGGTCGTCGCGCTCGAGTCGACCCTCGTCGCCCACGGGCTGCCGCGGCCGGACAACCTGCGCGTCGCGCGGGAGATCGAGGCGGCGGTCCGGGAGGAGGGTGCGGTGCCCGCGACGATCGCGCTCGTGGACGGGAGCGTGCGCATCGGGCTCGACGACGTGGGGCTCGACGCGATCGCGCTGCAGGACGGCGTCGTGAAGTGCTCCACGCGCGACCTCGCGATCGCCGCGGCGCGCGGCGCGACGGGTGCCACCACCGTGGCCGCCACCGCGCACCTCGCCGCCCAGGCGGGCATCGAGCTCTTCGCCACCGGCGGGCTCGGCGGCGTGCACCGTGGGGCGTCGCCGACCTGGGACGAATCCGCGGACATCACCGCGCTCGCGCGCACCCCGATCACCGTGGTCTGCGCGGGGGTGAAGTCGATCCTCGACGTGGCGGCCACGCTCGAGCGTCTCGAGACGCTCGGCGTCGCCTTGGTCGGCTACGGCACCGATCGCTTCCCCGGCTTCTACCTCCGCGACTCGGGCCACCCGGTCGGGTGGCGGGTCGACTCCGTGAGCGACGTGGTGGCCATCCTTCGTGCGCGGGCGCGCATGGATCTGGAGGACGGCGCGCTCGTGCTCGCCAACCCGATCTCAGAGGCCGATCAGCTCGATCCCGCCCTCCACGACGAGGTCCTTGCGGAGGCGCTTGCCGCGGCCGAGGCGGCGGGCGTCCGCGGACGCGACGTCACGCCGTTCCTGCTGGCCCGCGTCCACGCGCGGACGGCCGGAGCGAGCCTCGAGGCCAACGTCCGCCTCGTGCTCGCCAACGCGCGGCTGGCCGCGCGGATCGCCGTGGCCGCGTCGGCGGGATGAGCCCGCGGGTCGTCGCGCTCGGCGACGTGATGGTCGACGTGGTGGCGACCGCGTCGCAGCCGGTCGTCCGCGGGTCGGACGCCGCCGCGACCGTCCGCACCCACGACGGCGGGAGCGCGGCGAACGTCGCGGCCTGGCTCGCGGCGAGCGGCGTGCCCGCGCTCCTCGTCTGCCGGGTCGGCGACGACGCGGCCGGGCGCGAAGCCGTGGAGGAGCTCGCCGCCGCCGGCGTCGACGTGCGCGCCGCGACCGATTCCGCGCTTCCGACGGGCACGTGCGTGGTGATCGTCGAGCCCGGCGGCGAGCGGACGTTCCTCCCGGACCGCGGCGCGAACCTCGCTCTCGCGGCCGCCGACCTGCCCGGGGATGCGTTTCGCCCCGGCGACCACCTGCACGTCTCGGGGTACGCGCTGCTCCACGCGGGGTCCGCCCGCGCGGCGGCGCGGGCGGCGCTCGCCCGCGCCCGGGCCGCCGAGATGACCGTCTCGGTGGACCCCGCCTCCAGCGCGCCGCTGCGGGCCGTCGGCGCGCAGGCGTTCCTCGCCTGGGTCGGCGGCGCGGACGTGCTGCTGCCGAACGCCGACGAGGCGCGGGCACTCAGCGGGGAGAGCGACCCGGAGCGCGCGGCGCTCACCCTGGCGCCGGTCGGCGGGGCGGAGGTCGTGGTCACCCTCGGCGCGGCCGGATCGGTGTGGAGCGACGGCGCGACGACCGTGCGCGCGACCGGGGAGCCGGTCCGCGGCGACAGCACCGGCGCGGGCGACGCCTTCACGGCGGGCTGGATCGGCGCCCGGCTCGGCGGCGCCCCGGTCGCGGAGGCGCTCCGCGCGGGAAACGCGCTGGGAGCCCGCGCGGTCGGGCCGGCGGGGGGCCGGCCGCCGCGGGGCTGACCGGCGGCCGCGGCGGGGCGGTGCGCGGCCCACCTCCAGGGTGCCACGTCGGCGGACCGTCGTGCGTGGGGTCCTAGCCTGCGGGCCTATGCGCTCCTTCCTGCACGTCGCCCGAGCCGAGGACTGGGCGCGGGCCCAGGAGCGCGGCGAGTACGCCGTGCCGGCGGGGAAGGACCCGTTCACGCACGCCTGCTTCACCGAGCAGTTGGCCGGCGTGCTCGACCGCTTCTACACCGGCGCCCCGCGCGACGGGCTCGTGCTCCTCGAGGTCGACCCCGCGGGCCTGCCGGTCGCGGTCGAGGCGGCCGGCGACGGCGCCGGCGACTTCCCGCACGTGTACGGCCCGATCCCGGTGGCCTCGGTCACGGCCACGCGTCCGGTCGCGTGAGCGCGCTCGCGTTCGACCGCGCGGGTGCGGGCCCGCGCGTGCTGCTCGTCCACGGGCTGGGCGGCGAGCGCCACGTGTGGGAGGCGGTGTGGCCCGCGCTGACCGCGCGCTGCGACGTGATGACGATCGACCTTCCCGGCTTCGGCGGCTCGCCCCCGTTGCCCTCCGGCGCCGACGTGAGCCCCCAGGGGCTCGCCCGTGCCGTCGCGGCGTTCCTGGGCGAGCAGGGCTTCGCGCGGCCGCACGTCGTCGGCAACTCGCTCGGCGGGTGGGTCGCCTTGGAGCTCGCCCGGCTCGGCGTCGCCCGCTCGGTCACCGCGCTTTGTCCCGCCGGGTTCTGGACCCGCAAGCAGGGTCCGCTGGATCCCGGCCCGCGCCGCGCGCTGATGGCGGCGCGGCCGCTCGTCCCGCTCGCGTTCGCGCTGCCCTCGGTGCGCCGGCGCGCGCTCGGCGGCGTGATGGTCCATCCCGAGCGACTCTCCTACCGCGCCGCCACTCGCATCGGGAGCGCCTACGCCGGGAGTCGGGGCTACATCGACGTGCAGAACGCCATGCGTGCGCACCGCCTCGAGGACGCAGTGGGCATCGACGTGCCGGTCACGCTCGCGTGGGCCGATCGCGACCGGCTGGTCGGGCCGCAACGGGTGGCGCTGACCCCGACGCGCACGGTGATCCTGCGCGAGGCCGGGCACGTCCCGATGTGGGACGTCACCGAGGAGGTCACGCAGCTCGTGCTCGAGGACGCGCTGCCCCCGGGGGCGCGGTAGCGGAGTGCCTCGGAGCGTGAGTCAAGGCCTTACCGACGCCGCTCCTAGCCGCCGGCGACGGCGAGCGCGGGCTGCGCGTCCTCGCCGTCGAGCACCGCGAGCAGCGCGTCGACGACGAGCGGGTCGAACTGCGTGCCCGCGTGCTCGCAGAGCTCCTGCCGGGCCGCGTGGCGGTCGAGGGCGGGGCGGTAGGGCCGGTCGGAGGTCATGGCGTGATAGGCGTCGCAGGCGAGCACGATCCGCGATCCGAGCGGGATCGACATGCCGCAGAGGCCATCGGGGTAGCCCGTGCCGTCCCAGGCCTCGTGCTCGTGGCGGACGATCGGCAGCACGCCGGAGAGGAACTCGACCGGGGCGAGGATCTGCTCGCCGACGACGGTATGGCGCTTGACGATCGCCCACTCGTCGGGCTCGAGCCGGCCCGGCTTGTTGAGGATCGCCTCGGGGACCGCGATCTTCCCGATGTCGTGGAAGATCGCGCCGTAGCGCAGGGTGCGCAGCGCGGGGGCCTCCAAGCCGAGGCGACGCCCGACGGCATCCGCCCAGCCGGCGATCGAGGTGGCGTGCCGGGCGGTGTAGGCGTCCTTGGCCTCCAGCGCCGCGGCCAGGGCCTCGGCGGTCCCGATGTACGCCCGCTCGAGCTGGGCGTAGAGCTCGGCCGAGCGCAGCGCGCTGCCGACCTGGTCGGCCACCGTCTCCAGCAGGCGGGCGTCGTCGGCGTCGAAGGCGTCGAGACGCGCCTCCTCGACGTCGAGCGCACCCCAGAGGCGCTCGCCGACGCTGACGGGCGCGACGAGCTCCGAGCGCGTCTCGGGAGTCTCGCGGCAGAAGCAGAAGCTGGGGTCGCGGGAGGTGTCGTTGTTGAGGATGACCCGGCGCTCGCGCAGGGCGCGGCCGATGATCCCCGCGTCGCGCGGCTGGCTCCAACGGGTCGCGCGCAGCGGGGGAGCCGGCAAACCCCGCGTGGCCGCGGCGAACACGTAGTCGTCCTCGCGGATCTGCACCACGGTGCAGAGGTAGAAGCCGAACTCCCGGTGCAATTCGTCCACGACGGCGTCGACGATCTCGGCGGGGTCGGTCATCGCGGCCAGGCGGGCGCCGAGCGCGTTGGCGAGCGTGAGCTGGCGGGTCCGCTTGGCCAGCCGATCGGCGTCGTCGTCGCCCGTCGGGTCGGCCTTCGGCGCGGTCGGCGGTGGAGGATCCTTGGGGCGCGCCACAGGGGCGGCGGCCACCATGCGGCCGGGGTCGTTCGGCGTCAGGCCGTCCGTGCGCCTGCGGTAGGAGTCCGGGAGCTCGCTGGCCCGGATGGCCTGCCCGCGCCCGCCGACCTGCTTGCCGTAGAGCAGCGCGCGGTCGGCCTCCTCGAGCAGCATCGCGCCGTCGTTCCGGTCCCCGCGGGCGGCGACGCCGGCCGTCGCGTTCGCGCCCTCGGGCCGACCCAGCGCCAGCATCGCCAGGCGCACCCGCTCGATCGCGCGGCCGGCGATCTCGTGCGCCGTCGCCTCGTCGGCGTCGATCGCGATGACCGCGAACTCGTCCCCGCCGTAGCGGGCGACGATGTCGTATGGGCGCGTCGCGACGCGGAGGGCCTGCCCGACGCGCCGGAGCACCTCGTCGCCGACGAGGTGGCCCTCGCGCTCGTTGACCTGCTTGAAGTCGTCGAGGTCGAGCAGGATCACCGAGAGCTCCTGGCTCGAGCGGTGGGCGCGCTGCATCTCTCGCGCGAGCGCCTCCTGCAGCGCGGCGTGGTTCAGGCAGCCGGTCAGGCCGTCGGTGCGCGCGGCCAGCGCGAGGCCGGCGGCAGCGCTCGCGTTGCGGCAGGCGGCGGCGGCGATCTCCCCGAAGGCCTCCAGCAGCGCGAGGTCTTGCGCGCCCACGAACCGCGCACGCGTGAAGCCGACTGACAGCACCCCCCGCAGCTCCCCCTCCCAGTGCATCGGGACCGACAGGCAGCTCTGCACCGTCGTGAAGGGCGAGTCGGGGGCGGGGCGGACGATGCGCTGGTAGTCGTTGGTGAGCATCGCGCGGTCGGCGAGCGCGACGCGGCCCGAGAGCCCCTCGCCGGGGGCCATCCGGCGCCCGATGTCCGTGTCGGCGAGGCCGACGGCGGCCTGGATGACCAGCGCCTCGTCGCGCCGGCCGATGTAGGCGGCCGCGGAGTCCCCGCCGAGGATCGACCGGGACTCCTGGCAGATGGCGTCGAGGACCGCCGGGAGGTCGAGCGTCTCGTTGAGCGTCTTGGCGGCGCGCGCGAGGGCGGACTGTTCCGCGCTGCGTGCTGACTGCTCCTCGACGAGCCGCAGCTGGGCCAGGCTGCCGGCGGCGGCGGCGGCGAAGGCAGCGGCGAGCCTGGCGCGCTCCCCCCGCACCGCGCGGGAGACGTCGGCGTCGGCGAGGATCAGCAGCAGGTCGGTGGCCTCGCGCGTGCGCATGGGCAGCGACAGGGCGAAGCCCGGAGGGGTGCGCATGCCGAGCGCCAGTCCGAGCGTGGCCAGCTGCGCGCCGCGCAGCTCGGCGTGCGAACGCCGCAGGTCCTCGAGGTCCGGCAGGTCGGATATCGGGAATCGCGCGGCGGCCGGCGCCTCGACGGAGTCGAAGGCGATCACACGCGCGAGGCGCTCCTCGGGATCGACCGACAGCAGGAAGACGGAGCCGACGCCGAACAGCTCGCGCGCCTCGCGGACCAGCGCGCCCTGCACGACGGAGGGTCCTGCGGCGTCGAGCGCAGAGGCGAGCAAGCGGGAGACCGCATGCATCGCGTTGGCTGCGCTGCCGGGGGCCAGGGGGGTCAAAGGTCGAACATTCGTTGAGAACCGCGCGATCTGCGCGAGTTGTTCCCCCATCGGCGCGTGGCGCGACTGTCTTGACCCATGTTGCTCAGCCGGGCTCTAGACTGCGCCCCGCACGGAGAGGTGGCCGAGTGGCTGAAGGCGCCCGCCTGCTAAGTGGGTATGGGGGTGAAACCCCCATCGAGGGTTCGAATCCCTCCCTCTCCGCTGGTGGCGGCGCCCATGGGACTTGGCGTTCAGCCGGTCGCTGCGCCGGGCGACGATCGCGGCGCCCCGCTCCAGGCGTAGCTTTCGGCGACCGGCGAGGGCCTCGAGCGGTGCCAGGTGCTCTTCTCCCGGCCGGTCTCTCCCGCCAGGACCGCTAAGAGCTACCATGACGCGCTGCTACACACGCGCCCGTAGCTCAGCTGGATAGAGCGTCGGTCTACGGAACCGAAGGTCAGAGGTTCGAATCCTCTCGGGCGCGCTCACGAAAGCCCTGGTAGTAGGCAAGAATCCTAAGAGACACAAAGGCCCTCCGGAGAATTTCTCTCCGTTTCTTCTCTCCAAAACGGGCCGGCGCAACGTTTACGGCTAACGGCAGTTCGGTCGGCGGGGGCGGCCACCACGCTGACGTCGCGTCCGGGGCGAAGAGATTCTGTCTCCGTAGGAAGGTCGCGAGCACGGCCGCGCGGTGCGCGAAGACGTGCCGCGCCAACACCTGCCCGCCACTTCAACGCAAACCTCGGCATCACCCCCGCCGAGTACCAGCGACGCCTCGCAGTTCCCTGACGGCGCCCGGTCGCTGATCTGACCGACGGCCGTGTCCTGCAAGACGAGCGGCTTGCGGGACTCGCTGATCCGACCGCGCTTGTAACGGCTCGGCGGTCGGCGAGTTGGCCTCTGCTCGTCTCCGTCTCCATCTCCATATGGTGAGTTCGATGCAGCTCGGTATGGCCCACCTGATCGAGCCTCGCCTGTTGTCTCTCGTCGACGAGTCGCGGGCGTTCTATGCGCAGCGGGTGGCGGGCCGGGGCCCCCGCGGCTGGGACGAGCTACGCGCGTTCCGAGCCAGTGCGGCCGTTCCCGCCTCGTCGGACCCTCCGGCTGTCGAGGAAGTCGTCTGCATCGGTGACCGGAGCGTCCCCGTTCGAGTCCAGGTCCCGGTGGGCAAGTCCGCATCTGGTGTACTGCTGGAGATCCACGGCGGCGGGTTCTACATGGGCTCGGCTGCCGGTAGTGACATCGGCAACCGGCGCCTCGCGGACGCCCTCGGCATCGCGATTGTGAGCGTGGACTACCGGCTGGCTCCCGAACACCCTTGGCCAGCCGCGCCTGACGATTGCGAGACCGCAGCGCTCTGGCTCGCCCAATACGCCGCGGACAGCTTCGGCAAATCCAGGCTGGCAATTGGCGGCTTCTCAGCCGGCGCAACGCTCGCGATGACCACGCTTCTGCGATTGCGCGATCAAGGCATCGCCGCCTTCGGATCCGCTGTGCTGCAGTTCGGGACATACGACCTCAGCGCGCAGACACCCGCCGGACGCCTGATCGCAGACGAGTACTTTCTCGACGCCTACGCGGGCGCTTCGCCGGACCGCACGGATCCTGATCTCTCCCCGATCTACGCCGAGCTGGCGGAGCTGCCCCCGGTCCTCGTCGTCGTCGGCGACGAGGACATCCTGCTTCGAGACAACCTCACCATGGCCGTACAACTGTCTGCTGCCCTTGTCGACGTGGTCCTGCGCGTCTATCCCGCCTCACCGCACGGATTCACTGGTCACCCCACCCCGATGGCGAAGGTCGCGCTCGACGAGATTGAGACCTGGCTCAGCCGCCACTTAGGCCCGCCGCTCTAAGCCTGCGTTAGCCATCGCGCAGGTCGCCGTGGAGGTGCGACTTACCGGCCTCAGCCACCTGCACCGCCACTTTCACTCAAGCCTCGTCATCACCCCGGGTGAGTACCAGCACCGCCTGGCGGCACCAGGCGAGCGTTGAGCCGAGCCGGTCGCTGGACTTCTCATTCTGGTTGGTCATGGCGCGGCGATGATTTCAGGCGAGGGGGGTTGTCCTACTGCGTGAGGCCTTACCCCGACCCGAAAGGACACGGCCATGATCGACGCCATCACCGGATACAACGTTTGGGTCACCGACCAGGACGAGGCGCTTGAGTTCTACGTCGGCAAGCTCGGCATGGAGGTGAGCGCCGACATCGACCTCGGCTTCATGCGCTGGTTGACGGTCAGCATGCCGGGCCAGCCGACGCCGAACCTCGTGCTGTGCCCGATCACGGTGGCGCCGCTGGAGGACTCCGAGCGTGAGCAGGCGCTGGGACTTCTGGCCAAGGGCGTGCTGGGTTCCACGTTCCTGGCCACGGAGGACTGCCGCGCGACGTTCGACCGGCTCGTCGCCGCGGGCGTGAAGGTGACCCAGCCACCGACCGAGCAGAGCTACGGCATTGACTGCCAGGTCGGCGACCCGTTCGGCAACCAGGTCCGCATCGCCCAGTTCGCGGGAGAGCGTCATGGCTGACGTCCAGGGCCCCGCGTCGTACTTCCCGTCGATCGAGAAGAGGTACGGCCGGCCGATCGACGAGTGGAAGCGGCTGGTCCGCGCGAGCGGGCTGTCGCGTCACAAGGAACTGGTCGACTGGCTCAAGGCCGAGCACGGGATGGGCCACGGGCACGCCAACGCGGTCGTCGCGGACACTCTGCGCGAGGACGCCGCCTGAGCGAGTCTCTCCGGCGGGCGGCCCTAGGCGGGCAGCTCGCCGGGGAGGCCGAAGCGCTCGAAGAGCTTGTCCTCGCGGAACGACGGGCCGCCCGCGCCTCTTCGGCTGACGTCGAGGAACGCGGTGACGGCGGTGATCTCGCCGCCGTGGAGCTCGAGGACGTTGAGGCCGTGCGCGGCGAAACTCGCGCGGTCCTCGTCCCACGAGTAGGCGGCAACGGCGGGCTGGCCGTTGGCCCGCACGGGCGAATAGCGCCAGCCGAAATACTTGAAGGGGTTCTCGGCGAGGAACGCGCCGATCGCGGCGCGGCCGGCGAACCAGGCGGGCTGCGGGGGCATCGACCAGCTCGCGTCTTCGGCGAGCAGGGCGACGACGGCGTCGACGTCGGCCTGCTCCATCGCCTGCAGGTAGCGCTCGACGGTGCGGTTGAGCTCGGCGTCGCCGAGCGCGCGTAGCGTGGCCTGCTGGGACTGCTCGGGGCGGCGCTCGTCGATGATCTTGCGCGCTCGTTGCAGGGCGCTGTTGACCGACGCGCTGCTCGTGCCGAGCGTGTCGGCCATCTCGCGGGCGGAGAAGCCGAGGACCTCGCTCATGATCAGCGCGGCGCGCTGGTTGGGTGGCAGGTGCTGCAGGGCGGCGACGAATGCGAGCTCGAGGCTCTCGCGCTGGGCGAAGCGCGCGTCGGGGTCCAGGGGCGCGGCGTCGAGCGTCGCGTCGGGGTAGGGCTCGATCCAGATCGATTCGAGCAGCGGGGGGCCGGCGGCGTCGTGCGGGTCGTCGGAGCGAAAGCCGTAGTCGAGCGGTAGGACCCGCTTGGGTCGCTTCTTGATGAGGTTCAGGCATGCGTTGGTGGCCACCCGGTACAGCCAGGAGCTCAGCGCGCTGCGCCCGTCGAAGCGCGCGATCCCGCGCCAGGCCTTGACGAGCGTCTCTTGCAGCGCGTCGTCGGCGTCGTGCAGCGAGCCCATCATCCGATAGCAGTGGGCGTGCAGCAGCGCGCGGTGGGTCTCGACGAGCCGCTCGAAGGCCGCTTGGTCGCCGGCGCGGGCCGCGGCGAGCAAGCGCTGCTCGGCGCTGGGGCTGAGACCGACCGTGCCGACCTGAGGCGTCATAGGCGTTGGGACCCTAGAGCGCGCGGCGGCGCGATGACGAGCGATGATTCGGGTGTTGCGCGGTTGTCCTAGCAGGATGATGTCCTCGTCGCGCGCGCCCGTGGTGCATCTCGAGCTCCATACCGGCGCCCTCGAAGAGGCGCGGGCGCTGTACCGCGCGGTGTGCGGCTGGCGGACCGAGGCGATCGCCGTGCAGCAGCAGTCCTACGACGCGCTCGACCTCGCCGACGGGCTCAGCGGCGGGATCGTCGCGTGTGACGCGCCGCGCTCGCTGTGGTTGCCCTACGTCGCCGTCGACTCAGTCGAGCGCGCCACCGAGCAGGCGCGCGATCACGGCGCCCGGATCCTCCTCGAACCCCGGGAAGGGCCGGCCGGCTGGCGCAGTGTCATGGCCACGTCGGCGGGCGCCGAGGTCGCGCTCTGGCAGCCCAAGCGCTGACCCGGCGGCCGGCGGTGGTGACCGGCGATGAATCCGCGACCCGGGCGTTGTCCAACCCACCAAGCAGTACTTCTCAAGCCCTCCGACCGCAAGGACAGACCGAATGCGCAAGATCGTCGCCAGCTTCTTCGTCTCGCTCGATGGCGTGATGGAGAGCCCCCAGGAGTGGCACTTCCCCTACTTCGACGAGGAGATGGGCCAGGCCGTCGGCGCGGGCTTCGCGGCCAGCGACACGCTGCTGATGGGCCGCGTCACCTACGAGGAGTGGGTCCCGGTCTGGCCCAAGCGGACCGGCGCGATGGCCGACCAGATCAACGCGGCCCACAAGTACGTCGTGTCCGGCTCCCTGGCAGCGGTCGACTGGGCCAACACCACGCTCATCGCCGAGGACGTCGGCGCGCGCATCGCCGCGCTCAAGGACGAGCCCGGCAAGGACATCGCTCTGTCGGGCAGCGCGACGCTGGTCGAGTGGCTGCTGCACGAGGGCCTGCTCGACGAGCTGCGGCTCATGGTCCACCCGATCGTCCTCGGGCGCGGACGGCGCCTCTTTAGCGACGGTCAGCCGCCTAAGCCCCTGCAGCTCGTCGCCTCACAAACGTTCTCCACCGGCGTGGCCGACCTCACCTACCGGCCCGCCGACTGACCCGCCAGCCAACCAGAGAAGGGAAGCCACCATGCCCACCACCACTTCAGCCGACGGCACCTCCATCGCCTATAGCCAGACCGGAAGCGGCCCGGCGCTCGTCCTGATCGACGGCGCGCTTTGCCACCGCGGCTTCGGCGCTAGCCAGAAGATCGCCGCCCAGCTCGCGTCGCACTTCACGGTCTTCACCTACGACCGCCGCGGCCGCGGCGACAGCGGCGACGCGAAGGGCTACGCCGTCGAGCGCGAGGTTGACGACGTCGCCGCCGTGATCGACGCGGCGGGCGGCTCGGCGCTGGTGTTCGGGTACTCCTCGGGCGCGCTGCTCGCGCTCGACGCCGCCAACCGCTTGGCCCAGATCACCCGCCTGGCCGTCTACGAGCCCCCGCTCGTGGTGAAGCCGACCGGCAACGTGCTGCCCGAGGACTTCCTCACGCGG
>JBBQEV010000051.1:0-30547 GCA_038321325.1 Solirubrobacterales bacterium | reverse complement strand
CCCCCCGCGCGCGGGGGCGGCGGGGGGGCGTCGGCGCCGCCGACCCCCCCCGGGGGGGGGCGGGGGGGCGGCGGGGGCCCCCCCCCCGCCCCCGCGCCGAACCCCATCCCGGGCGCCGGGCCGCTGCTAGCCTCCGAGGCTATGGGGATCCTCGATCGCGCCCTCAACCTGGGCGAGGCCAAGCAGTTCAAGTCCTACGAGAAGCGCGTTTCCCTGATCGCGGCGTTCGAGCCCGAGCTCGAGCTCGACAGCGACGAGGAGCTGCGCGAGCGCTTCGCCGAGCTCAAGCGCCGCGTGCAGGAGGAGGGCCTGTCGCTCGAGGACGCGGTGCCCGAGTCCTTCGCCCTCACGCGCGAGGCGTCCAAGCGCGTGATGGGCATGCGCCACTTCGACGTGCAGCTCATCGGGGGCATGGTCCTCAACGGCGGCAACATCGCCGAGATGAAGACGGGGGAGGGCAAGACGCTCACCGGCACCCTCGCCGTCGTGCTCAACGCGCTGGCGGGCAAGGGCGTCCACGTCGTCACCGTCAACGACTACCTCGCGCGCCGCGACGCGGAGTGGATGGCCCCGATCTATGAGTTCCTCGGGCTGAGGGTCGGGATCCTGCAGAACATGCAGGCCTACGAGGACAAGCAGGCCGCCTACTCCGCCGACATCACCTACGGCACGAACTCCGAGTTCGGCTTTGACTACCTGCGCGACAACATGGCCACCGACCTGCAGGAGAAGGTCCAGCACGGCGGCCGCGTCAAGGAGGTCTCCAACCCCGACGGCAGCATCACGCGCAAGCCGCTGGCGACCCACAACTTCGCGGTGGTCGACGAGGTCGACAACATCCTCATCGACGAGGCCCGCACGCCGCTGATCATCTCCGGCGCCCCGGAGGCCGCGGGCGACCTCTACGACAAGTTCGCCAAGCTCGCGCCGAAGATGAAGCCGGGCAAGCGCCCGGAGAGCATGGACCCGAAGATGAAGAAGGACTTCGTCGCGGACTTCGACTTCGAGTTCGACGAGAAGCACAAGACCGTGTCGGTCACCGAGCAGGGCGTCGAGAAGGCCGAGAAGTTCCTCGGCGTCGAGCACCTCTACCGCGCGGAGAACGGCCCCCTGGTCAACCACCTCCACCAGGCCCTCAAGGCGGAGTCGCTCTACAAGCGCGACGTCGACTACGCCGTCGTGGACGGCGAGGTGATGATCATCGACGAGTTCACCGGCCGGATCATGGAGGGCCGCCGCTGGTCGGAGGGCCTGCACCAGGCCATCGAGGCCAAGGAGGGGGTGCGCGTGCAGGAGGAGAACCAGACGATGGCCACCGTCACCCTCCAGAACTACTTCCGCATGTACGACAAGCTCAGCGGGATGACCGGCACCGCCCTCACCGAGGCGACCGAGTTCATGAAGATCTACAAGCTCGGCGTGGTCCAGATCCCGACGAACATGCCGATGGTCCGCGCGGACAAGAACGATCAGGTCTACAAGACGCGGGACGGCAAGTGGTCGGCGGTCGTGCGCGAGATCTCCGCGCGGCACGAGAAGGGCCAGCCGATCCTCGTCGGCACGATCTCGGTCGAGGTCTCAGAGCTCCTGGGCGCCCAGCTCGCGGAGGCCGGCGTCCCGCACACCGTGCTCAACGCCAAGCCGGAGTTCGCCGAGCGCGAAGGCGAGATCGTCGCGGAGGCGGGCCAGCCCGGCGCCGTGACGATCGCGACGAACATGGCCGGTCGCGGCGTCGACATCAAGCTCGGCGGAAACGCGGAGCACCTCACCGGGCTCGAGCTCTCAAAACTCGGCTACCAGCCCGACGACCCCGAGTACCAGGCCCAGTTCGACACCATCCTCCCGAAGATCGAGGAGCGCGTCGAGGCCAACCGCGAGAAGGTCATGGAGGCCGGCGGCCTGTTCATCGTCGGCACCGAGCGCCACGAGTCGCGCCGGATCGACAACCAGCTCCGCGGCCGCTCGGGCCGCCAGGGCGACCCGGGCGAGTCGCGCTTCTTCCTCTCCGCCGAGGACGACCTCGTCCGCCTCTTCGCCGGCGACCGCATCTACAAGATCCTCGACAAGCTCGGCGAGCACGACGCCGAGGGCAACGAGATGCCGATCGAGGCCGGCATCCTGTCCAAGCAGATCGAGAAGGCGCAGAAGAAGGTCGAGGAGCAGAACTTCCTCATCCGCAAGCGCGTGCTCGAGTACGACGACGTCATGAACGAGCAGCGCCGCATCGTCTACGAGTACCGCGACGGCGTCCTCGAGGGCAAGGACATGGGCGACGCCGCCCGGTCCCAGATCCACGACGTGGTCGGCCGCCTGGTCGGGGAGTTCACGCCCGG
This sequence comes from Solirubrobacterales bacterium, assembly GCA_038321325.1. Lineage (GTDB taxonomy): Bacteria > Actinomycetota > Thermoleophilia > Solirubrobacterales > Solirubrobacteraceae > Paraconexibacter. Next base: position 28,214 of record JBBQEV010000051.1, on the reverse strand, counting down.
CGACTACATCGAGGAGTGGGACCTCGACGCCCTCTTCACCGCGCTCGAGGACGTCTGGCCGGTCACGGCCACCGCGGCGCAGGTCACCGACGAGGCCTGGTCGGGCGAGGAGCTGCGCCAGCGCCTCGGCGACGACGCCATCGCGCTCTACGACCAGCGCGAGGAGGAGCTCGGCCCCGAGCTGATGCGCGCGCTCGAGCGCTACCTGCTGCTCCAGATCATCGATCAGAAGTGGCGCGAGCACCTCTACGACATGGACTACCTCCGCGAGGGCATCCACCTGCGCGGCTTCGCCCAGATCGACCCGATCGTCGCGTACAAGAACGAGGCGTTCGACCTCTTCACCGACCTCATGAACACGATCTGGGCCGACTTCGCCCGGATGATCTACCACGTGCAAGTCGACGTGGAGGACGATCCGGGCGCGGCGCCCGAGGCGGCGCTCCCGTCGCCCTCACGCAACTCGTCGGGGAGCTCGACGGCCGCGGGACGCGTCACGTACTCCGGTGGCGCCGGCACGACCCAGCCCTCCGCGCTGGCCGCGGCCGCCGCGGGCGGCCCCGGGATCGCGGACCCCGGCGGCGCCTACGGCGACTACGACGACCCGGCCGCAGAGGCTCTCCCCGTCGTGCAGCAGCGCCGCGTCGACGAGCACGAGACGATGGGGCGCAACGAGGCGTGCTGGTGCGGCTCGGGCAAGAAGTTCAAGAAGTGCCACGGCGCCTGAGCGGGCGCGCACCGCAATCGGTACCGTCGGGCCGTGGTCCCTTACGGCTCCACCCCGACCGAGCGGACCGTCATGGCCCGCTCGCTCGCCTTCTTCTTCGCGGCGGGCGCCTCCCTGGTCCTCCTGACGCTCGTCCTGCCCCGCGCCGCCAACGCCAACGTGCTCGGCCTCGTGATCCCGCCGGTGATCGCCTACGGCGTGGCCGGCACGCTGGTGACGCTCGGGCCGCGGGCGAGCGTGCCCGCCCTCCAGGGCTTCCTGTTCGGCGGCAGCGTCCTGATCACGGGCTGCATCCTCTACGGCGGCGACGGAGCGGTGCTCTACCCGACGCTCTATCTGCTCGTCTCCTGCTACGCGTTCTTCTTCTTGGGGCTGCGCGCCGCACTCGTGCAGATCGGGCTGGCCGGCGGCCTCTACGCCGTCGTGCTCCTGCTCACGACCGACACGCGGCACGAGGCGGCCATGTGGGAGATGGTGATGGGCACGATCGCGGTCGGCGGCGTGCTCGTCGGCCGGCTGGTCGCGGCGGTCCGCGCGCAGGCCGCCGACGTCGCCGCGGTCTCGCAGCTGGCCGGCGGCTCGGACGCGACCAAGGCGCTGCGCGCGACGTGCGAGGGCGTCCTCGCCTCGCTCGGGGCCGACGTCGCGATCATGCTCGAGCCCGCGCTTGACGGCGAGGGCCTGACCGTCTCGGCGATGGCCGGCTCCTCGGAGTCCGGCCTGACCTTCAACGGGCACAACGCGCGCCTCGCGCTCGAACGCGCGTTCACCTCGGCGCAGCCGGCGGTCATGGAGACCGACGAGGCGGCGAGCGGCCTGCGGCGCTTCGACGGCGCGACGATCGGGCTCGCCCAGCCCGTGCTGCGCGGGGGCAGCGCGGCGGCGGTGCTCGCCGTCGCGTGGACCGCGCCACGGCGCAGCCTGCCGCGGCGCGCGCGCACGGTGGCCCTCCTGTTCGCCGCGGAGGCGAGCCTCGCGCTCGACCGGGCCGAGCAGGCGGCCAAGGATCGCGAGCGCCAGGCGCTCGAGATCAACGACAACATCGTCCAGGGCCTCGTCGTGGCGAAGTACACGGCGCAGCGCGGGGACGTCGAGGCGGCGATCGGGGCGATCGACGACACGCTCGTGCGCGCGCGCAAGATCATCTCCGACCAGCTGGCCGAGGTCGTCAGCGGCCGCGGGATCCAGCCGGGGGACCTCGCGCGCGCGCAGGCGGCGGGTGTCCGCCAGGAGCCCGATCGGCGCTCGGAGGCATCCGCGCCGCCGGTGCCTCCGCCGGCACGCTGATCGCCCGCCGCCCGCCCGCGCCGGGCCGGGGCACGGAGCGCCGCGGGTACCCTCACCTCCCGATGAGCAGCGCCGCCGACGACCTTCCGATCACCCAGCGCCTCGAGGCCATCGGCGAGGCGTGGGAGGCCAACCGCCAAGGCGTCGACGTCGACGCCCTGGCGGCGCGCGTCGCGCAGCTCGAGGCCGACATGCAGGACCCCGCCTTCTGGGACGACCCGGGCGCGGCGCAGAAGGTCTCCTCGGAGCACGCCCGCGCCGCGCGGCGGCTGGAGCGCTTCCGCTCGCTGGCGGCCGACGTCGGCGACCTCGAGGGGCTGGCGGAGCTCGCGGCGACCGACGCGGAGATGATGGCCGAGCTCGCCGGCTCGCTCGCCGCGATGGAGGCGCGGCTGATCGCGCTCGAGGAGGAGCGCCTGTTCTCGGGCGCCTACGACGCGGGTGATGCCCTGGTCACCGTCAACGCGGGTGCGGGCGGCACCGACGCGCAGGACTGGGCGGAGATGGTGCTGCGGATGGAGATGCGGTGGGCCGAGGCCCGCGGCTTCAAGGTGGAGCTGCTCGAGGCCTCCGACGGGGAGGAGGCAGGCATCAAGTCGGCGACGTTCCGGGCCAGTGGCGAGAACGCCTACGGGCTGTTCGGCGCGGAGAAGGGCGTGCATCGCCTCGTGCGGCTGAGCCCGTTCGACTCGGCCAACCGGCGCCAGACGTCGTTCGCGGGCCTGGAGGTCGCGCCCGTGATCGAGGACGTCGGGGAGATCGAGGTGAGCGACGACGACCTGCGCGTCGACACCTACCGTGCCTCGGGCGCCGGCGGGCAGCACGTCAACAAGACCGACTCGGCCGTGCGCATCACCCACGTCCCGACGAACACGGTGGTGCAGTGCCAGAACGAGCGCTCGCAGTCGGCCAACCGTCTGACCGCGATGAAGATGCTCGTGGGAAAGCTCGTGGAGCGGCGCGAGCGCGAGCGCGAGGAGCAGATCGCCAAGGAGAAGGGCGGGATCCAGGACGTGAACTTCGGCTCGCAGATCCGCTCCTACGTGCTGCACCCGTACACGATGGTCAAGGACCACCGGACCTCGTTCGAGATCGGGGACGCCTCACGCGTGCTCGATGGCGACCTTGACGGCTTCGTCCGCGCAGAGCTCTTGCGCGAGGCGCAGCGGCGCGCGGAGCAGCAGGGGACCGGTAGCGCTTGACCTTCCAGTGCGCTGGAAGGCATACCGTGCCCGAGAACGTCCAATCGACAGGGAGAGAATGCAAATGGCCAAGCGACAAGTCGAGGTCTTCACGGCGGGCTGCCCGGTCTGCGAGCCGACGGTCCAGCTCGTCCGCGACATGGTGTGCTCCAACTGCGAGGTCACCGTGTACGACCTCCGCAAGGAGGGCGCCGAGAAGATCGAGGAGTACCAGATCAAAACGGTTCCGGCCGTCGTCGTCGACGGGCGCCTCGCGGCGTGCTGTGAGTCGAGCGGGCCGAACGAGGAGCAGCTTCGCGCGGCGGGCGTCGGCCAGCCGGCGCAGTAGCGGGCGGCCGCGCCGCGGGGGGAGAGCCCGGAGCTGGACTTGAACCAACGCCTCTTCCGTACAGCGGAAACGCTCTAGCAGTTGAGCTACCCGGGCACCCTGGACGGTACCGCATCACACCGGGGTGACAGGCCGAGCCGGGCCCGGAGCGCGGGGTCGCGGAGGCTCGACGCGAGCTGGTCTGCCTCGAGGGACGCCCCGTCGCGCGCGTGGACGCCGATGACGTAGAGGCCGGCGGCGCGCGCGGCGGCCACGCCCGGCGCGGAGTCCTCCACCGCGACGCTGGCGCCGGGCTCCGCTCCGAGGCGCTCGACCGCGGTGCGGTAGAGGTCGGGCGCCGGCTTGGGGTGGGGCACCTCGTCGGCGCCGAGGACGACGTCGAAGCGTCCCGCGAGTCCGGTCGCCTCGAGCGTCCGGGCCAGCAGCGCCCGCGGGGAGTTCGAGGCGACGGCCAGCGGCAGTCGGCCCTGCAGCTCGTCGACGAGCTCCAGGGCGCCGGGCAGCGCTCGCACGGGCCCGCCGGTCACCTGCTCGAGGAGGAGCGCGAGGAGCTCGTCGGCCAGCTCCCCGGCGCAGGCGGGTGCTTCCAGGAGGTCGCTGAGGCGCTGCCCCGTCCCGGCGACCCCCGTCCCGAGCGTCTCGCGCTTGGCTCGCGCGCCGAACTCCTGCCCGTGGCGGGCGTAGAGCGCCGCGCGCGCGGCCGCCCAGGCGGGCTCGGTGTCCACGAGCACGCCGTCGGCGTCGAAGACGACCGCCGCCGGCCGTGCGGGCGTCAGCTCGACCACCCGAGCCGCGTGACGATCAGGAGCATCGCGGTGACCGCGACCAGCGCGGCGCCGCCGGCCACGTACTCCACGCCGTCGGTGTCGAGCACGTACCCGGCGAGGACGACGAGGCCGGCGCCGGTGAGGCCCGACAGCAGGTCGCACGCGCCGAGCAGCCGGCCGCGCTCGGCGGGGCTCGCGGTGCCCAGGAGCTCGGTGGTGGCCGAGACGTAGGCGAAGCTCCAGCCCAGGCCGATGCAGAGCAGGACGACGGCGGTGAGCGGGACGCTGACCAGCGCGGCCGGCAGCGCGAGCGCGCTCACGGTCAGCAGGATGAGTCCGCCGAGCAGCGCGCGGCGGCCGCCGACACGGTCGATCACGACCCCGACGACCGGGAAGAGCGCGAACATCCCGACGAAGTGGGCGCTGAGGACGGGGAAGATCGCCGTCTTGGCGTGGTGGTGGGACGCGAGCGCCGGGGCCATGAGCGTCATGAGCGTGACCATGATCGCCCAGCTGGCCACCGCGCCGACGAGGACGGCGGCGATCCCGGGCCGGCGCAGGATGCGCGCGACCGGCTCGGCCTCCCGTGTCGCCGCGGTCGACGGCGACATGGATCGGGCGATGGCCGTGGGGTCGGTGCGGACGCCGGTCAGCAGCGCGAGCCCGGCGGCCATGAACGCGGCGGCTCCGAGCCAGGCGGCCCCGAGCGAGGAGCCCTCGAGCTCACCGCCGCCGACCAGGGGGATGAAGACCGCCGGGCCCAGCAGCGCGCCGAACACGGCGCCGAAGAGGACCAGCGCGATGCCCTCCGCGCGGCGCTCGGCGGGGTACATGTCAGCCGCCGCGGTGCGGCTGAGCATGACCGTCCCGATCGACGCGCCGACCAGAGCGAAGGCGACGATCACCGCCGGCAGCGACGTCGAGGACGATCCGACCGCGGCGATCAGGCACCCGCAGATCCCCGCCACGAACCCCGCGCGCAGCACCGGCGCCCGGCCGAAGCGGTCCATCGAGCGCCCCGCCGGCAGCGCGGTCAGCGCCGCGCTAGAGAGAAACACGGCCGGCGCCAGGCCGGTCAGCGAGCGCGACCCCCCGGCGGACACGAACGTCAGCGTGGCCACGGCTGAGGCGAGCTCGACCATCCCGTACAGCGCGGCCATCCCCGCCGCGAGCAGCAGCATGTTGCGCCTGACGGGCGCCGCGACCCCGGTCAGCGCGGAGATGCGCAGCGGCGCCGCGGCCAGCCGGGATCTCACGTGGCGGCGGCCTGCTCGGAATGCTCGTAGTAGAAGGGGTACATCTCGTCGTCGCCGCGCACGTGGACCGGGGTCGCGCGCCGGCGGGCGACCTCGAACTCGTACTTGATCCGCCACTTGCCGTGCTCGTTGCGGTAGGCCACCCCCTGCCAGGGGAAGACGCGGCTCTCGCGGTTGACGAGGTGCAGCCCCCACTGCCCGGGCTTGGGATGGACGGTGGCGCGCACCGCGTGCGGGTAGCACGAGCCGACCAGGTCGATCTCCTTGAGCACGTAGAGGAAGAGCGCGAACTCGAAGGCGCCCTCCTCGGCCCGCTCGACGGTCCCGCTCTTGATCGTCTCCAGGGTCGAGACGGCGTCGCGCTGCTCGGTGTCGAGCAGGACGTCCTTGGTCGTCATCTGGAGGAGGTCGTGGGTCACCGAGACCGACGTGTTGAGGTTGGCGGTGGAGGCCTGGATCAGGCTCAGGCGCCTCAGGTCGTCGGGCTGCGTGCGCCACCACTCGGTGAACACGGGCCGCAGCCGCTCCTCGACATACTCGAACAGGCCCGGCCGCGAGGCGATCAGATCCTGCATGTCGGTGACCTCGATCGCGTCGGCGAACCCGAGCTGGGCGATCATCTCCTTGACGCGCTCGCGGTAGGTGAGCGCCTCGTGCTGAGTGACGCCGAACATCTCGCGGTAGACCATGCCGTCGCCGACGATCACGAACCTCGCGCCGGGCTCGTAGACGCGCTCCAGCGCGTGACAGATCTCATAGAGCTGCGACAGGCACAGCACCTCGGCCATGTCGGCGGACTTCCTGGCCACCTTCACGGGGTTGTTGTGCTTGAACGGGAACGACGGCAGCACGAACTCGAGCGGTGAGCCCTCCTGCATGCGGCCCTCGACGATCGGTCGGAAGCGCTCCTTGTTCTCGTCGAAGCGCGTCTGCTTGTTGGTGCCGGCGCGGAAGCGCTTGGAGCGCATCAGGTCGAAGATCCGGTCGTAGTCGGTCTCGAGACGGCCGAGCCGGTTGCCGACGGTGTCGACGAGCTCGTCGGCGGCCTCGACCGTCGCCTGCGCGTGGCGCCCGTAGTCGAAGGCGTCGATGACGCGGGGCTCGACGGGCTCGTTGTAGTCCTCAGCGCATCGAAGTCCGAGCGCTCCATCACCGCCGGGTGCATGTGGATGAAGCTCGGATCGATCTCCTCCACGCTCGGAGGCTGGTAGCGGTCGGTGAAAGCGGCGACGTCCTGCGCGTCGGGCTGCACGAGTGAGGCCATGCGTTCTCCTTGGGTGATCGCTGCGCGGGCTTTCCGGGGCGGCCCCTCGCGACACCGATCGACGCAAGGGGGCACGGCGGCCGTCGCCGCGGCTGCGATGCGGGACATCTGCCGCGGCGAGGCGACCCGATGCTGCCCATCAAAGCGCCCGATCAACCTCCGATCGAGTCAGACCTGTCATCTGAGTGTCGGTCTGCTGACAGCGAGGGCGTCGGCGACGTCCACCGAACGGACAAGGGGCTAGGCCACCTATCCTCGGCCCCGTGCCCGACACGGAGCTCCACCGGCTCGTCCGGCGCGCGCTGGCCGAGGATCTCGGCGCGGGCGACGTCACCGTCGCCGCGACCGTGCCCGCAGGGGCGCGAGCACGGGCGACCATCACCCAGAAGGCGCCGGGCGTCGTGTCCGGCCTGGAGGTCGCCGAGCTGGTCTTCGCCGAACTGGACCCGGGGGCGACGTTCACCCGGCACGTCGGCCAGGGGGCCTGGCGTGACGGCGGCCCGGTGCTCGAGGTCGAAGGGGACGCGGGCGCGCTGCTCTCCGCCGAGCGCACCGCACTGAACTTCCTCGGGCGCCTGAGCGGGATCGCGACGCTCACCGCGCGCTACGTCCGGGCGGTCGACGGCGCCGGTGCGCGGATCCTCGACACGCGCAAGACGACGCCCGGCCTCCGTGCGCTGGAGAAGGCCGCGGTGGCCACCGGCGGCGGAGTCAATCACCGCTTCGGCCTCTTCGACATGGTGCTCATCAAGGAGAACCACGCCGCGATGGCCGGAGGCGTCGGGGCGGCGGTCCGCGCGGCGCGCGCGCACGCGCCCGGGCTGCCGCTCGAGGTCGAGTGCTCGGACCTGGCCGAGGTCCGCGAGGCGCTCGACGCCGGCGCACCACGCATCCTGCTCGACAACATGGGGCCCGCCGCGCTGCGCGAGGCGGTCGCGCTGATCGACGGCCGCGCCGAGACCGAGGCCAGCGGCGGCGTCTCGCTGGCCACGGTCTCAGAGATCGCGCGGGCGGGCCTAGACTTCGTGTCGGTCGGCGCGCTCACCCACTGCGCCCCCGCCCTCGACCTGTCCCTCCTCCTGGAGCCCCTGTGATGAGCCTCCTCGCCCTCGAGTCGATCCCCGCGCTGCAGGCCGAGGTCCGCGCGCTGGCGCAGCAGCGCGGCGCGGTCATCCTCGCCCACAACTACCAGCTCCCGGAGGTCCAGGACGTCGCGGACTTCGTCGGCGACTCGCTGGGCCTCTCACGCCAAGGCGCCAAGACCGACAAGCGCGTCATCGCGTTCTGCGGCGTGCACTTCATGGCCGAGACCGCCTCGATCCTCTCGCCGGAGAAGCAGGTCCTCATCCCCGACCTCGACGCCGGCTGTTCGCTCGCGGACTCGATCACGGCGGAGCAACTGCGCGCCTGGCAGGCCGAGCACCCTCGCGCGGTCACGGTGATGTACGTCAACACGACCGCCGAGGTCAAGGCGCTGACGGACTACTGCGTGACCTCCTCGAACGCCGCCGCGGTGGTCGAGCACATCTACGCCGAGCGCGGCGAGGACACCGAGATCCTCTTCGGCCCCGACATGTTCCTCGGCGCGTACGTCGAGAAGGTCACCGGCCGCCGGATGCACGTCTGGGACGGGGAGTGCCACGTGCACGCCGGCATCCGCCCGAGCGACATCGAGCGCGTCCGCGCCGAGCACCCGGGCGCCGACTTCCTCATCCACCCCGAGTGCGGCTGCTCGACCTCGGTGATGGAGTACGTCGCCGCTGGCGACGTCGACGCCGACGGGGTTCACATGCTCTCCACCGGCGGGATGAACGACTACGCCGCCGCGCACAAGGGCAGCGGCGCGACGGCGATCGTGGCGACCGAGACCGGGATGCTGCACCCGCTGCGCCTTGCCGCGCCCGACGTGACGTTCATCGCCGCCAACGAGGCCGCGAGTTGCCGCTACATGAAGATGATCACGCTGCCGAAGCTCCGCGACTGCCTGCGCGACCTCACCGGCGAGGTCCGCGTCCCGGCGGCGATCGCCGAGCGGGCGCGGATCGGGATCGAGCGCATGGTCGCGATCGGCTGAGCGGCGCGCACGGCCCCTACCGGCCGACGACGCGCAGGGCGACGTCCTTGCCGTCGACCTTGGTGGCCGTCACGGCGAACGCCCCGACGCGCCGCCGGGCGCCCTTGACCAGCGTCGCCTGCTTCCCGGCGATCCGCACGGTCACGGTCTCCCCGTCGGCGTCGACGAACTCCACCGTCCCGCCGGGGCCCAGCGCGGAGGAGAGATCCTGGTCGCCGGTGCCCTGGAAGGTGACCTTGCACGTGCGGTTGGTGCACGAGTACGCGGAGGAGCTGCCGCACGCGGCGAGTGAGGACGCGGTGAGCGCGGCGAGAGCGAGACGGATGCGCATTCCCCTCAGACCGTACCGACGGCGGCCGGGCGGACCTCAGCCCTGGGCCAGGGGGTCGCGCGATCGCAGCCCGTGATCGGCCCACCGCGAGAAGTCGCGATCACGGCTGCACAGCTCGAGGCCGTGGTCGATGGCGATGGCGGCGAGGTGCGCGTCCGTCACGAGGCGCACGGAGGGCTGCGGGCCGAGGAGCGCGCCGAGCCGCTCGAGGTGTCGCGGGCCAGGCTCCGGGATCCACGCGCACGGCTGCGCGAGCCAGGAACCCACGATCTCGAGCGCGTCGCTCACGGGAAGCGGCTTCTCCCACGCGCGAGGCTGCCCGGTCACGCGCACGAAGCCCGTGATCGCCACCCAGGGCAGACCGACCTTGGCGGTCGCCCCCAACCGGGCCTCCAGCCAGGATCGCGCGGCAGCGTGATCGCGCGCTGCGGTCATCGTGGCGTCGACCAGCAGGTTGACGTCGACGAGGATCACTCGGGACGGCGCAGCGCGCGGTCGTCGTCCTCCTCGTCGAGAAGGTCCTTGAGCGCCCGCAGATCGGTGATCAACGCGCTCCCGGGATCGAACGTCGGGAGCTCGTAGGCCCGCTCCGCCGCGGACCTCGTCGGGCTCTCGGCCGCCAGGCCGGCGCGCAGCAGGTCGTTGACCTCGCGTCGCAGGCCGGTTCCTCGCTCTGCGCGACGACGGTCGAGCGCAGCGGCGACGTCATCGTCGAGGGTGAGTGTGGTGCGCACCCCCCGGACGATACCGGGTGACGCCGCGACATCACTCCCGAGATGCACGGTCATCAGTGCGGTGCGTCCATGCGGCCCTAGCATCCTGCGCTGATGCCGCCGTCTCACGCGACCGCCGGGATCTGCGAGGACGACGACGAGCTCCGCGGCGTCCTGCGCACCGCCTTGGAGCGCGAGGGCCTGATCGTGCGGGCCACCGCGTCGGGCACGGAGGCCGTGCGGCGCTTCGGCGCGCAGGCGCCTGATGTCCTCGTGCTCGACGTCGGCTTGCCCGACGCCGACGGCCGCGACGTCTGCCAGGCGCTGCGGGCGCGGGGCGTCACGGCGCCGGTGCTCTTCCTCACCGCCCGCGACGCCTTGTCCGACCGTCTGAGCGGCTTCCACGTTGGCGGCGACGACTACCTCACCAAGCCGTTCGCGCTGGCCGAGCTGCTCGTGCGCGTCCAGGCGCTGCTGCATCGCGCGGCGGCCGCCGGGAGCGCGCCCGCGGCTGCGCCGGGCCGGCTGGTGCTGGACCCCGCGGCCCACGCGCTCGTGCTCGACGGCGAGCGCGTGACGCTGACGCCCACGGAGTTCCGCCTGCTCGCCCTGCTGGCCGCACGGCCCGGGGAGGTCGTGCGCCGCGCCGCCCTCGTCGCCGCGGGCTGGCCCGACGGCGCCATCGTCCACGACAACACGCTCGACGCCTACCTCGCCCGCATCCGGCGCAAGCTGCGCGACATCGGCGCGCCCGCGGCCGTGCGGACGGTCCGCGGCGTCGGGTACCAGCTGCGGTGAGCCTGCGCGCGCGGCTCGTCCGCAGCTCGCTGCTCACGCTCGCGGTGGGTCTCGGCGCGCTGCTTGTCGCGGGCAACGTGCTGCTCGCGGTCCGGGTCCGCAGCGAGACCTCTGGTCTGCTGCGCGCCCGCGCGGACGCGCAGCTCGCCGCGCTGCTGGTCACCCGGGAGCGGGTGCGGGTGCGCGACAGCCCGAACGACAAGGTGCTCGACCGGCAGTCCTGGGTGTTCGACGGCTCGCGCGTCGTCGAGCGCCCGGCCGGCGTGTCGGCGCCGCTCGACCGCGCGGCGATCGCGCTCGGGCGCGCCGGGCGCGCAGCGGAGCGCGACGGGCCCGGCGAGATGCGCCTGCGTGCGGCGCCCGCCGTCGCGCCGGGGGAGCGCTCGCCCACCGGCGCGGTGGTGGTCGGGCTGTCGGTCGCGTCCGTCGAGCGCCTGCAGCAGGAGGTGCTCCTCGGCTCGCTGGTCTTCGCCGCGCTCGTGCTCCTGGCGGGCGGCCTGGCCACTCGCGGCGCGGTCGACGGCGCGCTGCGCCCGGTCGCACGGATGACCGCCAGCGCCGAGTCCTGGGGCGCGAGCGACCTCGACCAGCGCTTCGCGCTCGGCCCGCCGCACGACGAGCTGACCGCGCTGGCCGCCACGCTGGACGGTCTGCTCGCCCGCATCGCCGCCTCCCGGCGCCACGAGCAGCGCTTCGCGAGCGAGGTCGCCCACGAGCTCCGGACGCCGATCTCCGGCCTCCGCGCCCGGGCGGAGCTCGCGCTCGGCGCCCTCGGCGCCGACGCCGGCGCCGAGCGGGAGGCGGCGCTCCGCGGGGTGGTCGCCGGGGCGGCCCGGCTCGACGTGACGATCGACGCGCTGCTGGCGGTCGCGCGCTCAGAGCTCGACCCGGCGGCCGGCGCCGTCGATCTCGTGGCCGTCGCGCGCGAGTTCGAGCACGTCGAGGTCATCAGCCCCTCGGCGCTGCCGGCGGCCGAGGGCGACCGGGACGTGGTGCACCGCGCGCTCTCCCCGCTGGTCGACAACGCGCGTCGTCATGCTCGCAGCCGCGTGGCCCTGGAGCTCTCCGCCTCCGACGGTCGCGTGCGCGTGGCGGTCCGCGACGATGGGCCCGGAGCCGACCCGGCGCTGGGCGAGCGTGCCTTCGAACCCGGCGTCCGCGGGGCGGGGACCTCCGAGCGGAGCGCCGGGCTCGGGCTCGCGCTGGCCCGCCGCCTGGCGCGTTCCTGCGGTGGTGACGTCGTCGCGGGCAGCGGGCCGGGTGGATGCTTCGTCCTCGAGCTGCCGGCCGTCGGCGGCTCAGGGCCCGCCGGCTGACCCCGGTTCAGGCCGTCAGGAGGTCCACACCGTCGCGGGCGATCCCCGCGATGGCGGGGAGCGTGACGCGCCGGCGCTCGAGCTCGTCCGGCGTGTAGCAGTGCACGTCGGCGCGGCCGTCCATCTCCTCGGCGTCCCACCGCGAGGCCGCCTGGTAGACGCGCTCCAGCCACGGGATCTGCGCGAAGGACTCCGCGATGAGCACGACCACGTACTCGTCACCGCGCTCGCGCTGCACGGGCGCGCCGCGGAGGTCGTCGACCCGTGCACCGCCGAGGCGGGCGGCGTCGAGCGCGAAGCGCTCGCCGACGCGCTCGACGTAGCGCTGGAGCCCGTGGAGGTTGAGCGGGGCGGGGGCCGTGATCAGCATCGGCCGATCAGAGCACTCCGGGAGGCTCTGCGTAAGTGCGCCGACCACACAGCGGTCAGGTCGCCAACAGGACGAGCGTCGAGAGCGCCGAGGCGGCCATGGTCGCGAGCACGAGGCGCTCGTAGCCCACGGGGCCCATCGCGCCGAAGACGCGGCGCCCCAGCACATGGCCGGCGGCCGTGGCCGCGACCAGCACGGCGAGGTCGCCGGGCAGCGCGAGCGCGCCGACCGCGGCAAGCACCATGAGGCCGAGGATCGCGGTGGCCAGGAAGATCGCGGCGAGCGTGTCGCGCGTGCGCAGCGGCGGCGAGTCCGTGTGGAGCAGATGCAGCAGCAGGGGCGGCCCGCTCACCCCGGTCGACATGCCCAACACGCCTGCGAGGACGCCCGCTGGGACCGCCGGCAGCCGGAGCTGCCGGCCCACCGGGAGCAGCCGGGCGGCGATCGCGCCGAGCACGCTCGTGGCGACCAGCACCTCGAGGAGCGGCTGGGAGGCGACGCGCAGCACCAGCGCGCCGATCACCGCGCCCGGGACGAAGCAGGCGACCAGCAGTGCCGCGAGGCGCCAGTCGCCCGCCGGCCGGCGACCCTCGGTGGCCAGCGTCAGCACGTTCACCGCGACCGAGATGAGCGTGAGCGCGCTGATGCCCCGCTCGCCGCCGTAGGCGCCGACGAGCACCGGCGAGGCGATCAGCGCGAAGCCGAAGCCGGTCGCCGACTGCAGCGCGCCGCCGGCCAGCAGGCCCACGGCGACGAGCGCGAGCTCGATCAGGCGAACTCGGCCACGGTGTGCGGCCCGACGCAGGCGATGGCGAGATGCTCGGGGTCGATGCTGCGCGCGACCGCGGCGACCTCGTCGAAGGTGACCGCGTCCATGCGCGCGATCGACTCGTCGGGGTCGATCGACGCGCCGAAGACGACGGCCTGGTTGGCCGCGTAGCGCGCGACGGCGTTCGTGTTCTCGAAGGCCAGGACACGGCGGCCGGCGGCGTACGCGCGGGCGCGCTCGACCTCCTCCTCGCGCGGGCCGTCGGCGTGCAGCTCGGCGACGATCTCGCGCATGCGGGTGTAGGCCTCGACGCACTTGGTGCTGTCCAGCCCGGCGCCGAGCTGAAGCACCGGCAGGTCCGCGAAGGCGTGCTCGACGGCGTAGACGGAGTAGCAGAGCCCGCGCTGCTCGCGGATCTCGTCGAAGAGCCGGGAGCCCATCGAGCCGCCCAGCAGCGTCGAGTAGATCGAGAGGGCCGCGCGCTGCGCGGGGTCGTGGACCTCGATCTGCGGGCGATAGATCATCCTCAGGTGCGACTGGTTGGAGTCGCGCTCCTCCACGAGCACCTTCGGGGTGAAGCCGGGGGCGGCCTCGTAGGGCCCGGGCACGTCGAGCGTCGGGAAGCGCCCGAAGAGCTCGCCGAGCGCGCCGTTCTGCTGCCCGTTCGCGGGTGCGGGCGGAAGGTGCTCGACGTTGCCGACGACGAACGCGCCGCCTCGCGAGCCCGTCCAGCGCCGCTCGCGGAAGCCGACGATCCCCTCGCGGGTGAACGTCTCGAGGTGCTCCTTCGGGCCGAGGACCGTGCGCCCGAGCGGGTGGTCGCCGAAGGCCGCGGTGTCGATCAGCTCCTCGGCGACGGCCGAGGGCTGGTCGGCGTAGCGGGCGATCTCCTGGATGACCACGCCGCGCTCCTTGTCGAGTTCGGCCGCGTCGATCCTCGGGCGCCCGACGAAGTCCGTGAGCAGGTCGAGCGCCTCCATCGTGGCCTCGGCGCGCACGGTGATGTGGAACGCGACGAGGTCGTGGGAGGTGAACGCGTTCAGCGAGCCGCCCATGCGCTCCGCCGTCTCGTTGACCTTCTTGTAGTCGTCGAACTTCTCGCCGCCCTTGAACACGAGGTGCTCGAGGAAGTGCGCCATGCCGTTCTCCTCCGGGCGCTCCGTGCGCGCGCCGGCGTCGAAGGCGACGAGGATCGTCGTGGCGCGCGTGCCCGGGAGCGCGATGCGGTGCAGCGGCAGGCCGTTCGGCAGCGTGGAGGAGGTGATCTGCGGCATGAACCGAGGATAGGAGCAGGGCGACCGCAACCGCGACGGTGCAGTGCGCGTTTACTCAGACATGACACGTCGCCGTGCCGCTGCGCTGGTCGCCACCGTCCTCGCCGGGGCTCTCCCGGCCGTCGCCGGCGCGGACCAGACGACCGCCCTGGTCGCGCGCTCGACGCAGCTGGCGGCCGCACCGGGCCTGGTCGTCTACAGCGCGTGGGACGCCGCGCTCGGGCAGTACCGGCTCTTGCAGCTGATCGACGGCGTGCCCTCCGCCGTGCCGGTGGCCCCTTCCCCGCGCCCGTTCCAGGCCGACGTGGGCCCGACCGCGAGCGGCCATCCCTACTTCGTCTACGTGCGCTGCACGGCGGAGGCGGGGAGCTGTGACCTCTACACGTTCAACCCGGCGACGCAGAAGGAGCTGATGTCGCGCGCCTCCGACCCGCGCCACGACGAGCAGCACCCGACCTACTGGCGCGGCCGGCTGGCCTTCGTCCGCGAGTTCGGCGACGAGCGCAAGCCCAAGCAGATCGTCTACCAGCGCCCGTCGTCGCGCACGAGCCGCTCGATCCGGCTCCCCGGGCTCCCGGCACGACGGTGCGCCAAGGGGTCGTGCATCGACCCCGAGGGGCGCTTCGACGCCCTGGAGCTCTACGGCGAGCGCCTCGCCCAGACGGCCGCCTCCGTCGAGATCAGCGTCTCCACCGTGCCCGGCCGCCCCCCCGAGATCTTCCGGTCGCGGCAGACCGAGCTGCGGCTCGTCGACGTCCAGTCGGGGCGGTCGGAGCAGCTGGCCGCCGTCGGCCGGGGTGAGGGCGGCCAGAGCTGGGTGGGGGTGGCCTTCGACGCCGGCCGCCTCTACGCGGCCTTCACCTGTCTCGGCGACTCGGGCGGCTGCACGAGCGTCAGGGCCGGCCTCTACCGCTATCGGTACACCACCGAGGAGTGGGCGCTGAGCCCGCGGGGGTCGACGCCGACCTACGCCCTCGCGGTGGCTCAGGGCGTCACGTACGAGCTCCGCGACGGCCCCGGCCTGGAGTGTGACCAGGAGTTCTTCGGCGCACCCGGCGCGGGCCGCTGCGCGCTCCTCCGTCGCGAACCGGCGCCCGCCTACGCGGCGACCTCCGCCCCCTGAGGCCCGCCGCAAGCGCCGTTGCAGCGGCAGGAAAACTGCTCCTTCGCCTCTAACCTCGAACGTCGATGGCCATCGTCGAACGTCATGTCCAGGCCCGAAACCGCGCCGCCGCGCGTCACGACCGCGCGCCCGCCGTCGTGGAGTTCGCGGGGGTCAGCAAGACCTACCCCTCCGGGGACCGCGGCCTCGAGCTGGCGACCTTCGCCATCGAGCGCGGCGAGTTCGTGTTCCTCGTCGGGCAGACGGGATCGGGCAAGTCGACGATCATGCGCCTGCTCATCAAGGAGCACGAGCCGAGCGCGGGGACGATCACGGTGGCCGGCAAGCACCTGGCCGCGATCGAGGGCAAGGGCGTCGCGCACTACCGCCGCAATCTCGGCGTCGTGTTCCAGGACTTCAAGCTCCTGCCCAACCGCACGGTCTACGACAACGTCGCCTACGCGCTCCAGGTCACCGGGCACAAGCGCAAGGAGATCCGCGCGAAGGTCCCGGACATCCTGCGCCTCACGGGCCTCTCGCTCAAGCTGCACTCCTACCCCGACCAGCTCTCGGGGGGCGAGCAGCAGCGCGTCGCGGTGGCACGCGCCTTCGTCAACCACCCGCCGCTCCTGCTGGCCGACGAGCCCACGGGCAACCTCGACCCCGAGACGTCCATCGGGATCATGCAGCTGCTCTACCGCATCAACCGCACGGGGACGACGGTGATCGTCGCCACGCACGACAACGCGATGGTCGACCGGATGCGCCGCCGCGTCATCGAGGTCCATCAGGGCCGCATCATCCGCGACGAGCACGGCGGCGGCTACTCGACCCAGGACGAGAACACCGCCGAGTTCGGCCTGCTGATGCGCGGGGAGCCGTCGCCGCAGCCCCGGCGCCTGAGCTCGCCCGACGACTTCTTCGACGACGCCTTCAAGGACTAGGCGTGCGCTTCTTCGTCAAGGAGGCGCTGCGCTCCGTCCAGCGCAACAGCGTGCCGAGCTTCGCCGCGATGGCGTCGATCCTCGTCACGGTGCTCGTGCTCGGCATCTTCATCCCGATCACCCAGGCGACCACCGGCGCGGCCAACGAGGTGCGCGACAAGGTCCTCGTCAACGTCTACCTCAAGAGCGACACCAAGCCCGCCGACCGCGCCCGCGTCTCGGCGCTGCTGCGCGAGGACACGAAGTACGTCGGCAAGGTCGAGTTCGTCTCCAAGGAGGCGGCCTACCGCGAGCAGAAGAAGGACTACCCCGAGTACTACTCAGAGCTGCTCGGCTCCAACCCGCTGCCCGACACCTTCCGCGTGACCCCGGACTCGCCGGACAACGCGCTCAAGCTGCGCGACGCGCTGGCGCCGGTGACCGCCTCGGGCCAGCGGGCGACCGTGGACCCCGCGATCGACACGGTGAAGAACCGCAAGGACGACACGAGCAACATCCTCTTCATCACCCGGGTCGTGAAGTACGCGATGGCGCTGCTGGCCGCGCTGCTCGTCCTCGCCTCGGTGCTGCTGATCTCCAACACCATCCGCCTGTCGCTCTTCGCCCGCCGCCGCGAGGTGGAGGTCATGAAGCTCGTCGGGGCGACCGACTGGTTCATCCGCTGGCCGTTCGTGATCGAGGGCGTGCTGCTCGGCGCGCTCGGCGGCGTGATGGCGGTGCTCGTGCTGACGGTCGGCAAGGTCGCCTTCGTCGACCCGCTCGTGTCGGACTTCGCGCTGCTGCGTGCCCCCGAGACGATGCAGTTCGGCGTGCTCGCCGTGCTGCTGCTCGGGGCGAGCGTCGGGGTCAGCGCGCTGGGGTCGGGGCTGTCGCTGCGCCGGTTCCTGCGGGTCTGAGCTGCGGCTCAGCTCCCCGCACTAGTGGGCGCGGCCAGAAGTTCTGTGGGACTCCCCGGGCGTCTCGTCGCACCTGACGTGCCCGGGCGGCTTGCGAAGGCACCCAGCCTGAGCGGCGCCGGCCGGCCACGTCAGCTTTTCGAGAGATCCGCGCGGCCAATCCACCCAGAACTCGAGGCCGCGCCCACTAGCCTGATCGACCAGTGCGTCTCCTTCGCCTCCTGGGCCTGCTGCTGATCCCGCTGACGCTGATCGGCGGGGTCTACCTCGGAGGCCACCCCTCCTACCTGCCGGGCTTCGCGCGCGACGGGCTGGTGGGCGACCAGGACACGCGGGTCGTGGGCGAGGCCATCGACCGCGTGCGCGGCTCCTACTACCGCGTCATCCCGGACGCCGCGCTGGCCGACGCCGCGGTCAAGGGCGTGGTCGCCAGCCTCGACGATCGCTTCTCGAACTACTTCACCCCGAAGGAGTACGCGGACTTCCAGATGTCGCAGGACTCCCAGTTCTCCGGCATCGGGACGACGGTCTCGCCCGACCCGCTCGGCCTGCGCGTCGCGCAGGTCTTCGACGCGTCGCCCGCCGCGCGCGCCGGCGTCAAGGTCGACGATCTCATCGTCTCCGTCGACGGCAAGCCCCTGAAGGGCCTCGCACAGGAGGCCGCTACGGCGCGGGTGAAGGGGCCGAAAGGCACCGACGTCAAGCTCGGCCTCAAGCGGGGCGCACGCAAGCTCGCCGTGACGGTGACGCGCGCCACCGTCTCGGTGCCGCAGGTCGCCTCGAAGGTCGTCAGCTACAAGGGGAAGAAGTACGGCGTCGTGGCGCTCGCGCAGTTCGGCGGCGGCGCCCACGCCGAGGTCTACGCGGGCCTGCGCAAGGTCCTCGCGCGCGGCGCGAGCGCGCTGGTGCTTGATCTCCGCGCCAACGGGGGCGGCCTGGTGAGCGAGGCGCAGCTCGTCGCCAGCGGGTTCCTCAAGGACGGCACGATCGTCACCACGCGCGGGCGCAACGTCGCCGAGCGGACGCTGAAGGCGACCGGCGATCCCGTCGTCCCCGCCGACGTCAAAGTCGTCGTGCTCGTCGACAAGAACACTGCCTCGGCGTCGGAGATCGTGGCCGGCGCGCTCCAAGATCGCGGCCGGGCGAAGATCGTCGGGACCAAGACGTTCGGCAAGGGCGTCTTCCAGGAGGTCATCGAGCTCTCCAACGGCGGTGCGCTGGACATCACCGCCGGGCAGTACTTCACGCCGAGCGGACGCAACCTCGGCGGCAAGGGCGTGAAGACCGGCGCCGGGATCAAGCCGGACGTCGCGGCGCAGGACGACCCGAAGACCAAGCCCGACGAGGGCCTGCGCGGCGCGCTGCGCACGCTCGCCGCCGAGGGCGCGAAGGCGTGAGCCGGCGCCCCGGGGGGTCATCCGGGAAGCGGCCGAAGCGGGCGGGCGGGAAGGGGCCCAAGCGGGCGGGCGGCAAGCAGCCCGAGCGCGCGGGCGGAAAGGGGCCCAAGCGGGCCGAGACGCCGCGCGGACAGACCCCGCCGAAACGCCCGCGGGCGAAGGGCGCCGACGCGGCGGGCGGCGACGGCCCCGCGAAGGGCGCGACCGGCGGCCGCGGTGGCGGGCGCGGCACCGGCGCACCGCGTGGCTCGGGCGGTGCGCGGGGGCGGGCCGAGTCGCACGGGGGCGACGTGCCCCTGCGCGAGCGCGTCGTGTGCGAGCTCGTGAGGCGCGGCCGCGTCTGGGCCGCGGAGCCGTTCTTCGGGCCGCCCGCCGGGGGCCGCGGATCGCTGGGGCGGCGCTACACGCTCGACCGGGTCGGCGACGCGCGCGCCGGCGACCTCGTGCTGCTGCGCCTCCCGCGGCCCGGCCGCCACGAGGGGCCGCGGATCGAGCGGGTCGTCGGGCGGCCCGACGTGGCCGCCGACGTCATCGAGGCGCTCATGCTCGACCGCGGCCTCGCCCGCCGCTTCGGTCCCGGGGTGCAGCGCGCGGCGCAGGAGGCCCGTGACCGGCTGGGGGTGGGGGGCGGCGACGGCGGCGCAGCGGGCGGCGCCGCCGGGACGGGCCCCGGACTCCGTCGCGACCTGCGTGCGCTCACGACGTTCACGATCGATCCCGCGACCGCGCGCGACTTCGACGACGCCATCTCCGCCGAGGGGCTCGACGGCGGCCGCAGCCGGGTCTGGGTGCACATCGCCGACGTCGCGGCCTACGTCACGCCGGGCTCCCCGCTCGACCGCGAGGCGTTCCTGCGCGGCACGAGCGTCTACGTCCCCGGGAAGGTCGAGCCGATGCTCCCCGAGGCACTGTCGAACGACGCGTGCTCGCTCAAGCCCCATCTCGATCGCCTCGCGGTGACCGTCGAGCTGGAGCTCGACGGTGCCGACGTCGTCAAGGCGTCCTTCTACCGCTCGCTGATCTGCTCCGACGCCCGGCTCGACTACGACCGCGTCGACCGCGTCTTCGCCGGCGACGAGCCGTGGGAGGAGGCGTGGGCCGCACCGCTGCGGGTCGCCCGGGAGGTCGCCGCCGCGCTTGAGGCGCGGCGGGCGCGCAAGGGCGCGCTGGCGATCGAGTCGGCCGAGCCCGAGTTCGGCTTCGACGACGCCGGGCACGTCACCGAGGCGGTGATCGGGGTGCAGACCGAGAGCCACCGGCTGATCGAGCACCTGATGATCGCGGCCAACGAGCAGGTCGCGACGCTGCTGAGCGCGCGGAGGGTCGGGACGCTCTACCGCGTCCACGAGCGCCCGGACCCCGCGCGCGTCCAGCGGCTCGTCGAGCAGCTCGCCTCGCTCGAGGTCCCGACGCCGCCGGTCCCGGAGAACATGAGCGCCCAGCAGGCATCCGACCTCGTGGGGGCGATCTCCCGGACGGTCGCGGAGTACGTCCGCGCGACGGGCCGCGGGCGCCGGGCGTTCGGCTTCCTTGTCCTGCGGTCGCTCAAGCAGGCGCACTACACGCCGGAGGACCTGGGCCATGCCGGGCTGCACTCCGAGCGCTACTGCCACTTCACCTCGCCGATCCGCCGCTACCCCGACCTCGTCTGCCACCGCGCGCTGCTGAGCGCCGTCGGCGGGGGAGAGGAGGCGCCGCGCGCCGGCTCCCTCGCCGAGGCGGGCACCGTGGTCTCCGCGCGCGAGCGCGATGCGATGCGCATCGAGCGCGACGCCGACGATGTCGCCCGTGCGTTCCTCCTGGAGCGCACGCTCTTCGCGGACGGCCTGCACCGCGAGTGGGACGGCGAGGTGATCGGCCTGATCGGCGCGGGCGCATTCGTGATGTTCGGCGACGGCTACCAGGGCCTGCTGCCCGTGCGGCGGCTCGGCGGGGACTGGTGGGAGCTCAATGAGGAGGGCACGATGCTCGTCGGGGAGCAGACGGGCACCACGCTGCGCCTCGGCGACCCGGTGCGGGTGCGCGTGCGCGGGATCGAGGTCGCGCGGGGGCGGGTGGATCTCGACGTCGTGGCGGGGGGCTAGGCAGCGCGTCGAGTTGTCACTTTGCCACCCATGCGGTGGCCAACCGACGACTCGACGTCGTGTGGCGGCTGCCTCAGCCCGCGCGCCGCCCCGCGAGGACCGCGAAGCGCCCGTCGGCGAAGTGCACCGCGACGTCCTCGAAGCCCGCCGCCCGGAGCATCTCGAGCTGCGCCTCTGCGGTGGCGCAGCGGTCGTGGCGCATGCGCTCGACGGCTGCCGCCCACTCCGCGTCGCTCGCGCCGAGCGCGCGGGCCTCGCGCTCGTGCCAGCACCGCAGCAGCGCGTCGAGCGCGGGGGTCGCGCCGAGCACCTGCTCGGCGTTCACCAGGGCGCCGCCCGGGCGCAGCGCGTCGTGGGCGCGGGCGTACAGCGAGGCCTTGCCGGCGTCGTCGAGGTGGTGGATCGCCAGCGACGAGACGATGGCGTCGAACGGACCGGCGGGAAGCGCCTCGGCGAAGTCCTGCACGAGCGCCGCGGCCGCGCGCGGCCCGAGGGCCGCCGCGGCCTGCTCGACCATCGCCGGCGCGCCGTCGAGGAGCGTCAGGCGCGCCGCCGGGTGAGCGGCGGCCACCATCGCAGCGAGGGCGCCGGTGCCCGTCCCGAGGTCCAGGACCGCGCGCAGCGGGCCGGGCGCGGCGAGCTCGAGCGCGCGCACCGCGGCCGCGTAGAAGGGGTCGAAGCAGGGCACCAGGCGGCGACGGGAGTAGCCCGCCGCTTCGGCGTTGAACATCGCGGTCGTCGTGTTCGTCATAACGTACAACTGTACGTGATACCGCCGAAACGGACAAGGGGGCGCGCTCCTAGACTGGGGGTATGGCCAAGGCGGGCAAGAGGAAGGTCGCACCCGGTGACGTGGCCACGAACCGCCAGGCGTCCTACCGCTTCGAGTTCCTCGACCGGATGGAGGCGGGGCTCGTCCTGACCGGCACCGAGGTCAAATCGCTGCGCACTACGGGCGCGACGATCAAGGATGGCTTCGCGACGATCAAGGACGGCGAGATGTGGCTGCACAACGTGCACATCCCGCCCTACGGCCCGGCCGCGCGCGACAATCACGAGCCCGAGCGCACGCGCAAGCTCCTGCTCCACCGCAAGGAGCTGGAGAAGCTCTTGGGGGTGACCAAGGAGCGCGGGCTGACGCTCGTGCCCCTGCGGATCTACTTCAGCGGCACGCGCGCGAAGGTGGAGATCGCGGTGGCCCGCGGCAAGGACCAGTTCGACAAGCGCGAGACGATCAAGAAGCGCGAGAACGAGCGCGACATGCAGCGCGCGCTGCGCGAGGCCAACCGGTAGCTCGGCGGCGCGGCCCGGCAGCCCGAGGAGGTGTTCGCTTTCGCAGCGCACGCCTCTCGCCGGAGGTGGTCGCTCACGAGACTGCGCGCAGCGCCGCGGTGAGCACGAGCGCGACGACGACGCCGACCAGCACCGAGCCCGTGCGCCACACGACCGCCCCGGCCGCGAGCACGCCGACCGCGTCGGCGCCCGCGGCGAGGTGGCCTTTCCCGTCGGTCAGCGTTCCCGTCACCACGAGCGCGGCCAGCAGCGCCGCCGGCAGGAGCGCGATCACCGACGCCGTCCGCGGCGGCAGCGTGCGTCCGCCGGTCGCGAGCGGGCCCGCGGCCTTGAGCGCGATCGTCGCCGCCGCCAGCGCGGCGATCAGGGTCCAGGCGGCCGCGGCGCTCACGTCGGGTCGCCCCCCGCCCGCAGCGGCGTGGAGGTGCGCAGGCCGAGCAGCGCCACGACGCTCGCCGTCAGCACGGGCACCCCCGCGGGGGTGAAGGGGCTGAGCGCGAGCGCGACGGCGGCGCCCAGGAGCGCCACCAGGCGCCCGCGGCCCTCGCGGAGCTCGAGGACCAGCAGCGCGGTGAAGAACGCGGGGTACGCGGCGTCGACGCCGAAGCGGTCGAGGTTGCCGAGCGCGCCCTGCGAGAGCGCGCCCACGGTGGTCCCGCCGGTCCACCCGCACCACTGCAGCGCCGTCGCCCCGAAGAGCCGGTGACGGTCGAAGCGTCCGTCGCCCAGGTTCGCGAGCGCCCACGACGCGTCGACGACCGCTTGGCCTCCGAGCGCGCGCCGCAGCGGGCCGCCGGGCAGCGACGGGCCGAGCGCGAGCCCCATGGGCAGGAAGCGCCCGTTCATCAGCGTGCCCGCCGCCACCGCCGTTGGGATGCTCCCGCCGCCGGTCAGCACGGCCAGGGCGGCGAACTGCGCCGAGCCCGCGTGGACGATCGCCGACATGACGATCACCGCCACCACCGGGAGGCCCGCCTGGACGGCCAGGACCCCGAACGACACGCCGAGGATGCTGCCGGCGAGCATGAACGGGACCGCCGAGACGGCGCCCGCCCGGAACGAGGCACGGTGATCGTCGGGCACCCGTCGTAGTCAAGCGGCTCGGGCGCGACCGCCTCGTGGTGAGTGCCGACGCGCCAGGTCGCGCGTCCTGGGGGGCGAGGGCCGTTGCGTGACCCCTAGTGATCCGTATGGGATCCACAGCGGGCACGCATCCGTGGCAGGCGGTCGTCGACTGGAGCGCGGGCCGCTTCGACGTCGTCTCCGCGTCCGAGCTCGCGGCGCTCGGGGTGGCGCCCAGCCAGGTCAAGTCGTGGGTCCGGACGGGAAGGCTGCACCGCCTGCACGACCGTGTCTGGGCGGTCGGGCGCGCGTCGCCCCGGCCCGAGGGCCGGTGGCGGGCGGCGGTCATCGCCAGCGGGCCGGTCACGGTCCTCAGCCACCACACCGCCGGCCTCGCGCACGAGCTCGCGGTGCCGCCGCACACGCTCGTCCACGTGACGACGACCACCCGCGCGCGCTCGGGCGGCGGTCGTGCCGTCCACCGTGCGCACGGCTTCGACGCCCGCGACCTCACCACGCGCCTGGCGATCAGCACCACGGCGCTCGAGCGCACGCTCGTCGATCTCGCCGACGTCCTGACCTACCCTGAGCTGCGTCACGTCTTCGACCGCCTGCGCCGGCTGGACGCCGGGCGCCTGGAGGCCGCGCGCGCCCGCGCCGGCAAGCGCCGCGGAAGCCCGAAGCTCACCCACCTGATCGAGCGCGACGAGCCGCACACGCGCTCGGAGCTCGAACGGCGCTTCCTGCGCTTCGCGCGCCACCACGCGATCCGGCGGCCCGACCGGCTCAACGCGCGGCTGGGTGCGTCGGAGATGGACGCCCGCTACGACGCCGAGCGCGTGGTCGTGGAGCTCGACGGCCGGGCCTTCCATCGCCGCGGCGACCAGATGCGCGCGGACCGCCGCCGCGACGCCGCGCTGCACCTGGCGGGGTGGATCCCCCATCGGATCGTCTGGGAGGATCTCAACCCGTTCGACGCGCCCGCCACCGCCGCGACCCTCGCGACGCTGCTGAGCTCCCGCGCCGCCCCGCGAGCGTGACCGCTGCGGATCCCCCGCGGATCCGTGAGGGTCACGCTGGGCTTCGATCAGACGGTCGAGAAGTCGCGCTCGATGAAGGTGAGGTCCATCCCGATCACCAGGACCGCGATCAGCGCGAGGTAGACGCCGAGCACGATCGCCCGGTTGCGCGGCGACACCGCGTAGTACCGCCGCGCCTCCGCGCCGCCGGCACGGTAGGCCTTGAAGCGCCGGAAGGTGTCGAGGCCGCCGAGGATCAGGATGAGGAAGATGATCGGGTTCGGCGCGACGAACGCGAGGACGGCGAAGACGGCCAGCCCGGCGAACCACATCCACGGCGAGAGCGCCGCCATCGCGCGCCCGCCGTCCAGCGGTGTGATCGGGATCAGGTTGAAGAGGTTGAGGAAGAAGCCGGTGAAGGCGAGCGCCTTGAAGAACTCGTCGCCGGTGAACGCGTAGAGCGGGATGCACGCCGCGGTGCCGAGCGTCCCGAGCACCGGCCCGGCCAGGCCCACGCGCGCCTCGGCGGTCGCGTCCTCCCCGAGCGACTTCGCGCTGACGACCGCGCCGAGGAACGGGATGAACATCGGCGCGCTCGCCTCGACGCCCTCGCGCCGCAACTGGATCACGTGCCCCATCTCGTGGATCAGCAGGAGCACCACGAAGCCCACCGCGAACCAGAAGCCGAAGATGAACGTGTAGGCCGCGACGGAGACGAGCATCGACAGCGACGTGGTGGCGAACTTCGCCTTTCCGGCGAAGAGCAGCGCGAGCTTGCCGAACTTGAGCAGCAGCGCGCCGAGGAAGGCCAGCGGACCGAGGATGCGCCGCACGCCGGTGCGCTGCGGTGCGCCCGGCTTGGGCTCCGCAGCTACGGGTGGCGCGGGCGCGGGCGGCCCCGGCGGGAGCCAGCCACCGCGGAGCGTCGCACGAGAGTCGTTCTCCATGCCCTCCATTGTCGCAGCGTCAGCGCTGCGCCATCACCTCTTCGGCGACAGCTTCCGCCACGTCGAGCTGGTCGCGCACGAGCTCGATCCCGGACTGCCAGAAGCCCGGGTCCGCGAGGTCCAGCCCGGCGATCGCCGCGAGCTCCTCCGGGGGCTTGGAGCCGCCCGCGGAGAGCAGCTCGAGGTAGGCCGGGACGAACTCCTCGCCGCGCGCGAGGTACTGCCCGTAGACCGACAGCGCGAGCAGCTGGCCGTAGGCGTAGGCGTAGACGTAGCCGGGGGTGCTGATGAAGTGCGGGACGTAGCTCCACCACGCCCGGTAGTTCTCGGTCACCTCCACGGCGTCGCCGAGCAGCTCGTGCTGCGTGCCGGCCCAGAGGTCGCCGATGCGCTCGACCGACAGCTCGCCCTCCGTGCGCCGCGCGGTGTGCGCGCGCTCCTCGAACTGGTTCATGGCCGTCTGGCGGAAGACCGTCGCGATCGAGCCCTCGATGTTCTCCGCCAGCAGCGACAGGCGGCTCGCCGGGTCGGCGGCGGCTTCGAGCAGCTGCTTGAACACGAGCGTCTCGCCGAACACGCTCGCGGTCTCGGCGAGCGTGAGCGGTGTGGCCTGCTCGAACGGTCCCCGGCCCTGAGCGAGCGCGGCGTGCAGGCCATGGCCGAGCTCGTGGGCAAGCGTCAGCACGTCGCGGCGCTTGGAGGTGTAGTTCAGCAACACGTACGGATGGACGCTCGGGACGGCGTACTGGCAGAACGCGCCGCCGCGCTTGGCGGGGCGCACGGGGGCGTCGATCCAGCGCTCGTCGAAGAAGCGTCGGGCGGTGTTGCCGAGGACGGGGGAGAAGGCGTCGAAGGAGCCCAGGACGATGTCGCGCGCGTCGTCCCAGCCGATCTCCGCGTCGACCTCGGCGACGCTCGCGGAGCGGTCGTAGTCGGCGAGGCGCTCCAGGCCGAGGAGCTTGGCCTTGAGCCTGTACCAGCGCTGAGGCAGGTCGTAGGAGCCCTTGACGGCCCCCACGAGCGCCTGCACCGACTCGTCGGAGGCCTCGTTGGAGAGGTTGCGGCCGGAGAGCCAGCTCGGGTAGCCGCGCAGGCGGTCGTCGACCGACTTGTCGAGCAGCAGCGTGTTGAAGATGTAGGCCCGGGTGCGCAGACCGGGCTGCAGCGCCTCGCTCACGGCCTGCTGGGTCGTGCGGCGCACCTCGCGGTCCGGGGAGGCCAGCGCGGCGAGCGCGACATCGAGGGCCACCGGGCCCTCCGGCGTCTCGACCTCGATCGCGCTCGTCAGCTCGGAGAACAGCCGGTCCCACGCGGCGCTGCCGGACTGGGTCTTCTCCGCGAGGATCTTCTCCTCGGGCTCGGAGAGCAGGTGGGGCCGGTAGCGGCGGATCGCGCGGAGGTGGTGTCGCGCCTGCTCGAGGCCGTCGGCCTCGAGCAGCTCGTCGGCGACCGCGTCGGGAACGGTGGCCCACTCGAGGTCGAAGAACAGCAGCTGCGTCTCGATCTCGGTCCCGCGCTCCTGGACCTTGGCCATCAGGGCGCCGTTGACCGGGTCGGCGGTGTCGGTGGAGAAGCGCAGCCCCGCGTAGGTCCCGGCGCGCCCGATCGCGTCGACGATCGCGGTGAGCTCGGCGATCGCGCGCGCGAGCCCCGCACCGTCGAGCTCGGCGACCTTGCCCGCGTAGGCGGCGTGGAAGGCGGCGGCAAGCTCCGCGCCCTCGTCGAGCAGGCGGTCGACCCCCGCGGGGCCGTCCGTGCCGACCAGGTCATCGAGGTTCCAGGCGACGTCGGCGAGCTCGGTGGCGGTCATGCGCGACAGCCTACGACCGCGCCCGCGGGCAGGGTCCCGCCGGCCTGAAGGCGTCCGCGTCGCGCGCACGGGTAGGTCGGTCTGCGTGGCCGTCCCCGAGTTGCCCACCGAGCGGCTCCTGCTGCGCGCCTTCCGCCCGGCCGATCGTGCGCCGTTCGCGGCACTGAACGCCGACCCCGAGGTCGTTCGCTGGGTGGGTCCCGGGACGCCCCTGAGCCGCGCGGCGTCCGACGCGTTCGTCGATCGCGTCGAGGAGGACTGGCGCGCGCGCGGTTTCGGGCTCTGGGCGGTCGAGGAGCGCGTCGGCGGGACGTTCGTCGGCTTCGCGGGACTCGCGGTGCCCTGGTTCCTGCCCGCGGTCCTGCCCGCCGTCGAGGTGGGGTGGCGCCTGGCCCGCGGCGCCTGGGGGCGCGGCTACGCCACCGAGGCGGGCGCGGCGGTGCTGCGGCACGCGTTCGGGGAACGCCGGCTGGTGGAGGTCGTCGCGACGATCTTCTTAGAGAACGCGCGCTCCGTCCGGGTCGCCGAGAAGCTCGGGCTGCGGCTCACCGGGCTGCGCCGGCACCCGGTGGCCCGGCGCGACATCGGCATCTACCGGGCCAGCGCGCCGGTTCAGCCGCCCGGGAACTTCCCCGGGAACTGATGCGCGAAGCGGACCGCCAGCGTGCGACCCACCGCGCGCGACGCGGCGGCGGCCTCCAGCAGCCGCGGGCCGACCTTCGGCGACTTCGTCGCCTGCGCGCGGATCACGGCCGTCGTCGTCGCGACGTGCGCGTCCAGCGCCGTCGCGAGCTTCGCGCGCGAGCCGTCCGGGTCGAGCTCGTCGAGCAGCTTGACCGTCTCGGCCCGGAAGCGCACGAGTGCCGTGAGCGCGCGCTGCGCGACGATCACGTCCGCGTTGGCCTTCGCGCGGGCGTAGTCCGTGACGGCGGCGGTGTGCGCCCCCCAGAGCGCGGCGAAGCGGGTCCCCGCATCCTCGCCGTAGACCGAGGCGAGCAGTTGCCCGAGCGCGCTCGTCGTCGCGTCCAGGGTGCCGGTGGCCGCCCGCAGGCGGGCGCCCTTCGTCGCGCCCGCGGCCACGACCGTCCCCGTGGCCGCCTGGGCGTAGGTGGTGTCGGTGAAGGTCACGGCGGCCACGGCGGCCACCGAGCCCCCCGGCCAGCGGGGATCCCCCCCCCCGCCCG
>JBBQEV010000050.1:0-31335 GCA_038321325.1 Solirubrobacterales bacterium | reverse complement strand
CCGACGAGCAGGCGATCCCACGACGTGCCGGCCTTGGTGACGCCGGCGGCGGTGCCGGCGACGGTGATCTCGGACGGGGTCTTGAACGCCATGGGTGACTCTGACTCCTCGGGCTCAGTGGTGCGTGACGGTGACGCGACGCGCCGGATCGGGCGCTTCGGAGGTCGCCGCACCGCGGGCCGTGCGGGCGACGGCCTCGTCGTCGTGCGCCGACAGCGGACCGGCGCCGACCCACGCGTAGCGGAAGCAGAGCGCCGAGGCGAGGAAGCAGCCGCTGGCCACGTGCTGCGTCCACGGACGCCGGCGCGCGAGGCGCAGGGTCAGGCCTGCGCGCGCGAGCCACTTCGCCGCGCGGAAGAGCCGGCCGGGGCGCCCCTGCTCGAGCACGGAGCCCAGGCGGCCGAGATGGTGCTCGTTGACCGCGGAGAGCAGGACCTCGGCGGTCATCGCGCCGGTCTCGACGCGGCCGAGCGCCACGCGGGTCGGGTGGCCCGCGGGCATGCCCCCGACAGCGAGCACCAGGCGGGTGGTGGCGGCGCCGGTCAGCGCGCCCGTCGCGACGAAGATCGGGCCGAGGAACAGCCGTGAGCGCCCCCACACCGGCACCGCGGTCGCGGCGAGAAGCACGCCGGTGTAGGAGCCGAGGTAGCCGCCGACGACGGCGTTGGCACCGCCGAGGACCTTCGCCGTCCGGTGACGCCCGACGAGATCGGCCCCCACCGCGCCCGAGGCCAGGCCGCCGAAGAGGCTCAGGCACCACGCGCCAGTCGACATCGGCGAGCGCGGCTTGAAGATCCGCAGCATGTTGTAGAAGCGCTCAGGCCGGCCCAGGTCCAAGATCAGCAGCGGCGGCGAGGGCAGCAGCGCGGCCAGCGCTACGCGCCGCGCGATCCGGGCGGAGCGCTCGTCGCCGGCGAGGTCGCAGGCCAGCGCGACGAACGAGCCGCCCGCAGCCATCCCGCCGAACCAGAAGTAGAGCGGCACCTCCCAGGTCCACACGGGCGCCTTCATCACCGGCCCCTGGACCACGTCCGGCGTCGGACCGCCCCGTCCGCGCCGGTTGGCGGCGGAGACGAAGCCCGCCGGCGGATCGTCGACCGTGGCGTAGGCCGTGTCGGCGCCGAACAGATAGGACCAGCGGCCGTCGGCCCAGTCGGGCGCCGAGAGCGCGACGCGGCTGCCCGGCACCGCGGGGCGCCAGGAGGCGGGCCCGCCGCCCGTGCCCAGCGCGGGCGTCATATCGCGCTCGTCCGCGCGCGCCTGCTCGGAGCGCCCGGCCTCCGCGCGGCGCGACGCGAGGGCGCGAGCGCGCGCCCGGAGCGCCGCGCCGCGGCCGAGCGCCGCGCTGCGATGACCGCCGGCGGTCATGCGCCGCTCTCGCGGGCGCGATCACCCGCGGCGGTCATGCGCCGCTCCTGCGCGGGCCGCGGTGACCCCGGACGCTCACGCGCCGCTCCGGCGCCCGCGCGGTGACCCCACGGCGCTCACGCGCCGCTCCGGCGCCGGCGCCACGCTCGCTGCAGCTCGGGCACGAGCGAGAGGCCCGCGACGGCCGCCGCGGCGACCGCCCCGCGGTCGCGTCCGTGGCCCCGCGGCCCGCGCACGGCGGCGACCGCGGCTTGCCGCCGCCCGGTGCCCTGAGGCACGAGGAACGCCGCCGCGACGCCTGCCGCGGCGAGCAGGCCGCCGCCCATCGCCGCGAGCGTCGCGGGAACGAGGTTCTCCTGGATCGGCGAGTCGGCGTGCGCGGGCAGGCCGTAGCGCTCGGGCGGCTCGGTGAGCAGGAAGAACGCGCCGAGGCCGCCCGCGATCTGGTCCTCCTCGCGATCGCCCGCGCCGTAGAGGTAGGCGCCGTCCAGCCCGCGGGCGTGGAGCGCGGCGACCCGGCGCGAGGCGACGGACACGAGCTCCTCGTAGGGGCCGAACTGGATCGAGTCGGTCGGGCACGCCTTGGCGCAGGCGGGCTCCATGCCGTCCTGCAGGCGGTCGTAGCAGAGGGTGCACTTCGCGGCCCGGCCGTCGTGCGGATCGCGCGCGACCACGCCGAACGGGCAGCTCGGGATGCAGTAGCCGCAGCCGTTGCACACGTCGGCCTGCAACACCACGGTCTCGAACTCGGTGCGGATGAGGGCGCCCGTCGGGCAGGCGTCCATGCAGCCGGCGTTCGTGCAGTGCTTGCACACGTCGGACATGAAGATCCAGCGGTCCATGTCGGCCACCGCGGCGGCGACGTCGACCTCGGGCGCGTGCGCCCCGCCACCCTGCCCCCGGGGCGCCGCGTCGCGCGCGCCGGCCTCGGCCATCGAGACCAGGTCGGGGAGCTCCTCCTCGCTGACCCCGCCGCCCGCGTCGGCCAGCGCGGCGGCCGGGATCCGCGGGATCGCGCCACCCTCCCCGCGCGCGAGCGCCGCGGTCGCCTCCGCGACTTGCAGCGGCGAGGGCGCGAGCTGCTCGACGAAGCGCACGTGGCGCCAGGTCGTCGCCCCGAGCGAGCCCGTGTTGTCGTAGGAGCTCGAGCCGCGGCGCTCGGAGCCGTCGGCGGGCAGGTCGTTCCACTGCTTGCAGGCGACCTCGCACGCCTTGCAGCCGATGCAGACCGTCGTATCGGTGAAGAAGCCCATCCGCGCGGCGGCGGGGTCGGAGACCGAGACCTCTCCGGGTGCGGCCGCCGGGCTCATGCGTCGGTGTCCTTCGTCGAGCCCGGGGTCGGGGCCGCGGGCCCAAGCTTCGGCGTCTCGGCCGGGTGGTTCGCGCCGACCGCGCTGGTGCCGTGGGGCACCGAGCCGACGCGGGAGGTGGCGGGGCTGGTGCGGCGGCCGGCGCGCACGTCGCAGGTCAGCGCCTTGGTCGTCTCGATGTTCACGTTCGGGTCACCCGAGAGGTGGAGCAGGTCGTTGGCGCTGTCACCGGGATTGGCGCCGCCGTAGCCCCAGTGCCAGGGGAGAGCGACCTGGTGGATCGTCCGGCCGCGCACCTGGAGCGGGCGCATCCGCTCGGTGACCGCGGCCCGCGCCTCGATCTCGCCACGCTCGGTCATGACCACGAGCCAGCCGCCGTCCTCGATCCCGTGCTCGGCCGCCAGGACGGGGTCGATCTCGGCGAACATGTCGGGCTGGAGCTCGGCCAGCCAGGGCAGGTTGCGCGACATCGCGCCGACCGTGTGGTGCTCGGTCAGGCGGAACGTCGTGAGCACGCACGGCCACTTCGGGTCGTCGGTCGCGTTGATCGGGTTGTCGGGGCGCTCCCAGCGGATCGCCACCGGATTGGCGCCCACCTCGGGGTAGAGCGCGTTTGACACCGGGGACTCGATCGGCTCGTAGTGGGTCGGCAGCGGGCCGTCGAGCAGCCCGCTCGGCGAGTACAGCCAGGCCCGGCCGTCGCCCATCATGATGAACGGGTTGTCGCCGGCGATGGCGTCCATGCCCTGGCCCCCGTCCGCCGGGGCGCGGTAGTCCGGGCGCTTGTCGACGGGGAAGTCCGGGACGTCGTAGCCCGTCCACTGCTTCGCGGCCTCGTCCCACCAGACGTACTTCTTGCGCTCGCTCCAGGGCTTGCCGTCCGGATCGGCGGAAGCGCGGTTGTAAAGCATGCGGCGGTTGGCCGGCCACGCCCACGCCCACTCCGGGGAGACCCACCCGCCCTCCTCGGAGAGGTCGCCCGGCTCGCGGCGGCGGGCCTGGTTGACCCCGTCGGCGAAGATCCCGGCGTAGATCCAGCAGCCGCAGGCCGTGGTGCCGTCGGCCTTCAGCTGCGCGAAGCCGGGCACCGGCGCGCCGGTAGCGACGTCGTAGCCGTTGATCTCGCGCAGCACGTCCTCGGCGTGCGGCTCCTGCTCGGGCCCGTGCTCGGCGTAGTCCCAGTGCAGGTTGACGATCGGCCAGTCCTTCTCGGTGGTCGACTCGGCGTAGTGGGCCTTGACGCGCTTGGTCAGGTGGTGCATGAACCACAGCTCGCTGCGCGCGTCGCCCGGCGCGTCGAGCGCCTTGTCGCGCCACTGGACCAGGCGCTGGGTGTTCGTGAACGTGCCCTCCTTCTCGATGTGGGTGGCCGCGGGCATCAGGAACACCTCGGTCTGGATCTCCTCCGGGCGCACCTCCCCGGACTGGACCTCCGGGCTGTCCTTCCAGAACGACGCGGTCTCGATCTCGCGCAGGTCGCGGACCACGAGCCAGCGCATGTTGCGCAGCGCGCGCCGCATGAGCCCGCCGTTCTGGGAGCCGACCGCCGGATTCTGGCCCATGACAAACATGCCGTCGAGGCCACCGTCGACCGCCCGCATCATCGTCGGGTAGTGCGCGTGGTTGCCGGTGATCTTCGGCAGGTGGGCGAAGCCGTAGTCGTTCTCGGCGGTTGCCGCCGGGCCGAACCAGGCCTTCAGCAGCGACGTGATGTAGAGGTCGAAGTGCGACCACCACCCGCGGCTCGCGCGGCCGGACTGGACGTAGGCGGCGAGCGTGAGCTCCTCCTCGCGGGCGCGAGGCGAGTGGAGGTAGCCCGGCAGGAGGTCGTAGAGCGTCGGGATGTCGCTCGAGCCCTGGATCGAGGCGTGGCCGCGCATCGCCATGATCCCGCCGCCGGGGCGGCCGATGTTGCCCAGCAGGAGCTGGAGGATCGCCGCGGTGCGGATGATCTGCACGCCGACCGAGTGGTGGGTCCAGCCGACCGCATAGCAGAGCGCCGTCGTCCGGTCCCGCCCCGAGTTGGCCACGAGCGCCTCGGCGACCTCCGCGAACGCCGCGGGCGTGATGCCGCAGATCTCCTGCACCATCTCGGGCGTGTAGCGGGCGAAGTGCCGGCGCAGGACCTGAAAGACGCAGCGCGGGTCCTGCAGCGTCTCGTCGCGGCGGATCGCGCCCTCGTTCATCCCGGCGCCGGTGTGCTCGTCGAAGGCCTGGGTGGAGTGCTCACGCATCCCCGCCGCCGAGGAGATCCCGCCCCCCTCGTACATCCACGAGCTCGGGTCGTAGGTGCCGGTCTCGGGGTCGAAGCCGGAGAAGACGCCCGCGAGCTCCTCGGTGTCCTGGAACCCCGCCTTGATGATCGTCGAGGCGTTCGTGTAGCGCAGGACGTACTCCTCGAAGTACCCGTTGGTCTCCAGCACGTGGTGGATGAGCCCGCCGAGGAACGCGATGTCGGTGCCCGCCCGGATCGGCACGTGCAGATCGCTGACCGCGCTCGTGCGCGAGTAGCGGGGATCGACGTGGATGAGCTTGGCGCCGCGCTCCTTGGCCTTCATCGCCCAGCGGAAGCCGACCGGGTGCGCCTCGGCCAGGGACGAGCCCTGGATGAGGATGCAGTCGGCGTGCTGGAGGTCCTGCTGGAACGAGGTGGCGCCGCCGCGCCCGAACGAGGTCCCCAGACCGGGGACCGTGCTCGAGTGTCATATGCGGGCCTGGTTCTCGATCTGCACGGCGCCCATCGCGGTGAAGGACTTCTTGATGAGGTAGTTCTCCTCGTTGTCGAGCGTCGCGCCGCCGAGGTGCGCGAAGCCGAGCGTGCGGTCGACGCGCCGGCCCTCGTCGTCGTGGGTCTGCCAGCCCGCCTCGCGGGCGGCGATCGTGCGCTCGGCGATCATGTCCATCGCCGTCTCGAGCGCGAGCTCCTCCCACGCGACCCCGCCCGGCCGGCGGTACTTCACCGTCGTGATGCGGCCGGGCTGCTGGACGAGCTGGCGCGAGGCCGAGCCCTTGGGGCACAGCGTGCCCTGGTTGATCGGCGAGCGCGGGTTGCCCTCGATGTCGATCAGCTCGCCGCCGCGGGTGTAGACGACCTGCCCGCAGCCGACGGCGCAGTAGGGGCAGACCGACTCCGTGGCCTTCAGCCCCGAGATGCGCGCGCCCGCCTGCTTGGTCGCCTTAGAGGCCGCGACCGACCCCATGCCCCAGTCCGCGGCGCGGCCCACCACGGGCAGCGCGCGCAGGCGCCGGAAGGACTCGGGGCGACCCATCCCCGAACTGCTGCCCGGAGCGCGACCGGCTGACACCAGACCGGGCGCGGGGCCCGGCGTCGCGCGACGTCGCCGCCGGAGGTCTCCTATACGATGGAGCGGATGCGCCGCCTGCTGATCGCTCTCCCCACCGCGCTGCTGACCCTCGCGCTCGTCGCTCCGCTCGCGATGGCCGGTCCCCACGACGGCGCCCAGGGCTGGATCGGCGAGACGAACGACAAGATCGTCACGAACGCGGGCTTCGTCCTCATCGCGTTCTTCCCGGCGTTCATCCTCTTCATGAGCATCCTGCAGTGGCGCCTGGACAAGCGGAAGTACGCGCGCAAGGCCGCCGCGAACGTCCGCTCCAAGGAGGACGCCGCCCAAGGCGGCTGGTAGGCCGGGCGGCTCCGGGCGCTCAGCGCCTGAGCGCGAAGGCCATCAGATCGTCGACGGCAACCGCGGGCGCGCCGGCGAAGGCCGGCGCCAACGTCGCGCCCGCCGCCAGGCGCTCGACGCTCGCGTACTCCTCCGGCCCGGGATCGCGGAAGCGCTCGACCGCCTCGCCGACGAGGTCGACGACCCAGTACTCGGGCACGCCGGCCCCGGCGTACAGCGGAGCCTTGACGCGCCGGTCGTAGCGCAGCGAGGAGACGGCCACCTCGATCACCAGCAGCGCCGCGGACGGGTGGCGGGGCCGGGGCGCGTCGCGGGCGACGACGACCAGATCCGGCTCCGGCTCGGACTCGAGCCCGGCGAAGGTCAGCGCGCTCTGCACGCGCACGCTCGCGCGGCCGGCCAGGGCGGTGACGAACCGCTCGGTCAGCCACTCGACGCCCGCGTCGTGCTCCGGCCCCTTCGCGCTCATCGCGACCAACATCCCCTCGATCAGCTCGACGCGGTCATCGCCGAAGAGCCCGCCGTCGACCATCTGGTGATAGTGCGGGAGCGGGATCCGCCACGCGACGGCAGGCTCCTGGAGCTCGACGTGCATCGGCTGAGGATACGGCAGCCGACCGCGCCGCTCGCGTCCAGCGCCGCGCGCCGCCTACGGCGGCGGGGGCCCGCAGGCGCCGGGGGCCGCAGGCACCGGTCCGGCGGGCGCAGGAGCGAACGGCGCTGCGAGCGACAGGTCGAGGCCCGTGAGGGTCGGCGGCCCATCCGCGGCGCCGTAAACGCACGAGCCGGGGGGCGGGAGGGCAACCTCGCTCTGGACCCAGGCGATCCGCGATCCGTCGAGGCCGACCGCGTAGACGGAACGGTACGGGCGACGCACCCCGATGACCGCGCGTGTGCCGCCGTTCACGAGATCGACGACGACCAGCCGCCCCGTGATGTTGTCCGGGTCCCTCGCCAGGAGGGCGATCCGCCCGTCGGAGATCACCGGGACGACGTCCGAGACGGCCGCGATCGGATGCGCCGTCGGACGGCTCGGACTCGCCCAACCGGCGACGTAGCGCGCAAAGGCGGGCAGCGCCGGATCGGGGACCGGGAACACGGGATTGTAGGTCGCAGCGGCGTCGAGCAGCCGGCCGGCAGCATCGAGCTCCAGGTGCCCGGGCTGGAGGCCGCCGACGCGGTAGCGCAGGCGCCGCCCGTCGCGGTCGTAGACCGATACCGTCATGAGCGCGCCGGCGGGGACGCCGACCGCCAGCCAGCGACCGTTCGCCGCGAGCACGAGCTCCCCGCGTGCGCGGAGGTGCCGCAGCATCCGCCAGCGCCCGTCCGGCAGCGTGCGCACGAAGAGCGGGCGCGGCGCCGAGGGCGTCTCATCCGAACAGGCGGCCGTCCCGGCGAGCACGAGC
The DNA here is from genome assembly GCA_038321325.1 of Solirubrobacterales bacterium. Classification (GTDB taxonomy): domain Bacteria; phylum Actinomycetota; class Thermoleophilia; order Solirubrobacterales; family Solirubrobacteraceae; genus Paraconexibacter. The sequence goes on along the minus strand of JBBQEV010000050.1, from coordinate 23,604 downwards.
CGGCGCCCGGACAGCGCGACGCCGCGGTGCGCATGACCACGCCACGTCCGTTGACGTCCGTCAGTGCCGGACGCGCCTGCGGCCCGGTGTCGGCGCGCCATCCGTCACATCCGCGATCCCCGGCGACGGGCCCGTTCCCGACCCGGTTCAGCGGGAGCCCGAAGCGGCCCGCCAGCAGCCCAGATCGGCTGGCGACGGCGATCCACCCGTCGCGGCCGACCGGGGTCGGCCCCGCCAGGTCGCGGGCCATTACCGCGCCGGACTCGGTACGGAGCACCCCGCCGTCCGACCACGCGGTCCCCGCCCCGGTGACCAGCACGGACTGGGGAGGAGGGAGGGGCGGCGCCGGCACGGCGAGGGCCTGCGACGCACGCCCACCGATCACGAGCAGGCCGGCGAGCACCACCGATCGAGCGACGAGCACTCCCCCACCCTCGCACCCTGGGACGACCCGCGGCAAGGCGGGCCTGAGCGGGGGTAGGGTTGGCTGCGAGCCGGACCGTCCCGAGGAAGAGAGACCCACCGCAATGACGTACTTCGTGACCGGCGCGACCGGCTTCATCGGCCGCCACCTCGTCGAGGAGCTGCTCGACCGCGAGGGCGACATCCACGTGCTCGTCCGCGAGGGCTCCCAGGCGCGCCTCGACGACCTCGTCGCCGACTGGGAGGCCTCCCACCCCGGCGCCGTCGAGCGCGTCAAGCCGGTCGTCGGCGACCTGCAGCACGGACGGCTCGGCGTCGACGCGGGCTGGGTCGAAGCCCATACGGGCACGATCGACCACCTCTTCCACCTCGCGGCGGTCTACGACATGACCGCCGACGACGAGGTCAACGAGCGGATGAACGTCGCCGGGACCCGCAACGCAGTCGCGCTGGCCAACGCGCTCGAGGCCGGGCACCTGCACCACACGTCCTCCATCGCGGTCGCCGGCGACTTCAAGGGGCTCTTCCGCGAGGACATGTTCGCCGAGGGCCAGAAGCTCCCATCCGCCTACCACCGCACGAAGTACGAAGCCGAGGCGATCGTCCGCGCCGAGGCGACGGTGCCGTGGCGGGTGTACCGCCCCGCGGTCGTCGTCGGGCACTCCGAGACCGGCGAGATGGACAAGGTCGATGGGCCCTACTACTTCTTCAAGGCGATCCAGAAGCTGCGCGACGCGCTGCCCCAGTGGATGCCGCTGATCGGTCCGGAGCTGGGCTGGACGAACATCGTGCCCGTCGACTACGTCGCCGCCGCGATGGCCCGCATCGCCCACCAGCCCGGCCTCGACGGCGAGGCGTTCCACCTCGCCCACCCCAAGGGCATCCGCTCGGGCGCGGTCATCAACGCCTTCGCCCGCGCTGCCCACGCGCCACAGCTGGCGATCCGCATCGACAAGAAGCTCACCGACGCGCTGCCCAAGGGCGCGATCTCGATGCTCCTGCGCCTGCCGCAGCTCAAGGGCGTCCGCGACGGCGTCCTGAGCGAGTTCGGCATCCCGGGCGAGGTCATCGAGCACGTGGGCTTCCCGACGAAGTTCGACACGCGCGACACCGAGCGGGCGCTGCGCGGCAGCGAGATCGAAGTGCCCGAGCTCGACGAGTACGCCGAGGCGCTGTGGGACTACTGGGAGCGCAACCTCGACCCCGACCTGTTCAAGGACCGCTCGTTCGCGGCCGCGGTCAACGGCCGGACGGTCGTGATCACGGGCGCGTCGTCGGGCATCGGGCAGTCGGCCGCGATGAAGATCGCGGCGGCCGGGGGAATCCCGATCCTCGTCGCGCGCGGCGTGGAGAAGCTCGAGGCCGTCAAGGCGGAGATCGAGGCGGCGGGCGGCACCGCGTACGCCTACTCGTGCGACCTGTCGAGCCCCGACGCGATCGGCGAGCTCTGCATCCGGCTGCTCGACGAGCACGCGGCGATCGACATGCTCGTCAACAACGCAGGGCGCTCGATCCGGCGCTCGATGACCCTCTCCCACGACCGCTTCCACGACTACGAGCGGACGATGCAGCTGAACTACTTCGGCACGATCAAGCTCATCATGGGCCTGGTGGAGCACATGAAGGAGCGCGGCAGCGGCCACATCGTCAACGTCTCCTCGATCGGCGTGCAGACGTCGCCGCCGCGCTTCAGCGCCTACGTCGCCTCGAAGGCCGCGCTGGACGCCTGGACGCGCTGCGTCTCCTCGGAGGTGGTCGGGCGCGGCGTCACGTTCACCACGATCCACATGCCGCTGGTCAAGACCCCGATGATCGCGCCGACGAAGATGTACGACGCGTTCCCGACGCTCACCCCGGACGAGGCGGGCGACATCGTCTGCGAGGCGCTGCGGGCCAAGCCGAAGGAGATCAACACGAAGCTCGGCACGTTCGGCCAGGTCGCCTACGCGCTCATGCCCAAGGCGGTCGACCAGATCCTGCATCTGGCCTACAAGGTGTTCCCGGACTCCGCGGCGGCCAAGGGCCAGAAGGACCCCGACGAGAAGGCGTCGATGGAGCAGCTCGCGATGGCCAACCTCATGAAGGGCGTGCACTGGTAGCGCTCGCGCGTACCGGCGCGGTCCTCGGCGCGGCGGCGCTCGTGCTCACGGGCTGCGGCGGCGGTGGCCCCTCCCGCGAGGCGTTCGCGCGCGACGCCGACGCGATCTGCCGGCCTGCCCTCGCACGGCTGCTCGCGGTCAAGGAGCGCATCGACGTGGTCGCGGCGGGCGCCGACCCCGACGTCATCTTCACCCGCACCGCGGCGCTCATCCGCCGCGGCGCCGCGATCTCCCGGGCGACCTTCGACCGCATCGAAGGCCTTGAGGCGCCCGAGGGCCAGCGCGACGCCGTCAACGGCTGGGTGGCGGCCAACCGCCGCCAGGCCGCGCTGACCGACGGCCTGGCCGACGCGTTCTCGGCCCAGGACCAGACCCGGATCGCCCGGCTCTCGGAGGAGGTCGACGAGCTCGACGAGCGCACCAACGCGACGGCGCGCGGCTTCGGGATGCGCAGCTGCGCCGAGCGGGTGCAGGCCTGAACGGGCTTCAACGCGGGACGATCCGGAGAGAAGCGGGGCTGTGCGGCGCCGCCACCACCACTCCGACTTCCCGGCCGACCGGATCGCGGCCCAGCGCGAGAGCTCGATCAGCGTCGTGCTCCCCGCCCGGGACGAGGCGTCGACCATCGGTCCGATCGTCACGGTGCTGATGGAGCTCGTCGCCTGCGGCGCGGTCGACCAGGTGCTCGTCGCCGACGCCTCGACCGACGCGACGGCCGCGCTCGCGCGGGCGGCGGGCGCCGAGGTGGTCGACCAGGCGGCGGTCCTGCCGCGGCACGGCCCGGTGCGCGGCAAGGGCGACGCGATGTGGCGCGGACTGGCGGCCTCCCACGGCGAGGTCGTCTGCTTCCTCGATGCCGACACCCGCGACTTCGCCGCGCACTTCGCCTGCGGGCTGCTCGGCCCGCTGGTGTGCAGCCCCGGGGCGGCGTTCGTGAAGGGCGCCTACCGCCGGCCGCTCGACCTCGGCCCCGCCGGGACGCGCCCGTCGGGCGGCGGACGCGTCACCGAGCTGACCGCACGACCGCTGCTGCGGCGCTTCTTCTCCGAGGTGGCGTGGCTGCGCCAGCCGCTCGCGGGCGAGGTCGCCGCGCCGCGCGCGCTCCTCGAGCGCCTGCCGTTCACCTGCGGCTACGGCGTCGACGTCGGGCTGCTGCTCGACGCGGTCGCGCTCGCCGGTCCGGGCGCGCTCGCGGAGGTCGACCTCGACGTGCGCCAGAACCGCCACCGGCCGCTGGACGAGCTCGGGGCGATGGCCGACGAGGTGCTCGCCGCCGTCTGCGCCCGGCTCGGGGAGGACGGGCGCTTGGAGGAAGGCGCGGCGGGCGCCGTCGTACGACCCGCGCTGGCGTCGCTGGCCGTGGAGGCCGCGTGAGCGTCGCGCTGACCTTCGACGACGGGCCCGACCCGACCTGGACGGCCGGAGTGCTCGCGGCGCTCGCCGCGGCCGGCGCGCGAGCGACGTTCTTCGTGATGGGCGCCGCCGCCGAGCGGTGGCCCGAGGCCGTGCGCGCAACCTTCGACGCCGGGCACGACGTCCAGCTGCACTGCCACGAGCACCTGCGCCACACGTCGCTGTCCCGGGCCGAGCTGGAGGCGGACACCGACCGGGCGCTCGGCGTGCTCGCCGGGCTCGGCGTCCTCCCGTCGCGCTGGCGGACGCCGTGGGGCGTGGTCGGGCCCCACACGGAGCGCGTCGCCGCAGACCGCGGACTCGCGCTCACGCACTGGACGGCCGACACGGAGGACTGGGCGGGCGAGCCCTGGCCGACGCTCCTGGCCCGGGTCGCGGACGGGCTGCGCCCCGGGGCCGTGGTCGCGCACGACGGCGTGGGACCGGGTGCGCTTCGCGGCGGCTGCGTGGAGACCGTGGCGCTCATCGGTCCGCTCGTGAAGGCGATCCGCGCGGCCGGCCTCGAGCCGGGTCCCGTCCCGGCGGCGGGCCGTTCGAACTCCGAACCGCCACCGCCGGCGCCCGTCCCGGCCGCGGGCCGTTCGAACTCCGAACGACCGTTCGAACTTCGAACGGGCGTGTGGCCCTCGGCCCCAGACCGAGAGACGCGCCCGTGCTGACGGTCGCCGCCGACGCCCTCGCCGCGGCGCTCCGCGAGGCCGCCGCGCTCGCGACCGAGCACGACCGCCGCGCCGACGGCGCCTTCCCCGACGCGGCGTGGGCGGCGCTCGTGGCGGCGCGGATCCCGGCGGCCACCGTGGACGCGCCCTCCGCCGCGGAGGAGCTCGGCCTGGTCCGCGCGGTCGCCCGCGCCGACGTCTCGCTCGGGCGGCTGCTCGACGGGCACTTCAACGCGGTGCAGCGCCTCGCGGTGCAGGTCGACCCGGCGCTCGCGCACGCCGAGCTCGCCGGGGTGCGGGCGGGCCGGCTGCGGCTCGGCGTGTGGGGTGCCGATCCCGGCCCGGACGAGGGGGCGCCGGCCGAGCTCGACACCGACGGACCGGGCGCACGGCTCTCGGGCGTGAAGGTCTTCTGCTCGGGCGCGGGCGGGCTCCAGCGCGCGTTCGTCCTGGTGCGCGGGCCGGGGGACCGGGCGCCGTCGCGCCTGGCCTACGTCGACCTCACCGGGCCGTCGACGAGCATCGACGCCGCCTGGTTCGCCGGAGCGGGGATGCGCGGCAGCGCGTCGCACCGCGTCGTCTTCGCCGGCGCCCCGGTGCTCTGGCTCGCCCCGGAGCCGGGCGCGCTCCTGGCCGAGCCGTGGTTCTCCGGCGACGCGATCCGCACCGCCGCGAGCTGGGCCGGCGGCGCGGAGGCCGCCGTCGCGGAGGCGCTGGCCACCCTCCGCGCGAAGGGCGCGGCCGGCGACCTGGAGGCGCTCGCGGCCGGCCGGATGGGCACGGCTGAGGGGACGATTGACCTGTGGCTGGCCGAGGCAGCGCGCCGCATCGACGCCGGGACCGCGGACCGCACGTTCGCGGCGCACCTGCGCGACGCGGTCGATGTCGCGGTGCGCGCGATCCTCGACGAGTCCTCACGCGCGTGCGGCTCGCGGCCGTTCGCCGCCGGCGGCCGGCTCGAGCGCGCGCGCCGGGACCTCCAGACCTACGTGCTGCAACACCGCCTCGACCCGATCGTGGCGCGCGCGGGCCGCGCGGCGATCGAAGGCGGATGAGGACCGCGCCCGCCTCGTTCGAGGCGCGCTACCGGGAGAAGCGGGACCCGTGGGGCTTCGCCGACGATCCGTACGAGCGCGCGAAGTACGCGCGGACGATCGCGGCGCTCGGCGGCCGGCGCTTCGGGCGCGCGCTCGAACTCGGATGCGCGAACGGGGAGCTGACGGCCCTCCTGGCGCCTGCGTGCGACGCGCTGGTCGCCCTCGACGCCGCGCCGACGGCCGTCGCGCAGGCGGCCGAGACGCTTGCCGGGCGCGACTCGGTGGTCGTCCGCCGGGGCGTGATCCCCGAGGACCTGCCCCCGGGTCCCTGGGACCTGGTGGTCGCCTCGGAGATCCTCTACTACCTCGGGCCCGAGCTGCTCGAAGCCACGGTGGCGCGGACGGTCGCCGAGCTCGCCGAGGGGGGCTGGCTGATCGCCGTGCACTGGACGGGCGAGGCGGCGTCGCACCCCCTCGGCGCCGACGCCGTCCACGCGCGAGTGCTCGCCGACCCCGCCCTGCGCGCGCTCACGGCCGAGCGCCATCCGGGCTACCGGCTCGACCTTCTGGAGCGGCGGCCCACGAGCGACCGGGCACGGACCCCCGCCGAGGAGCGACTGCCGTGAGCAGCCCGGAGCGCATCGTCGTGGTGGGCGGCGGACCGGCCGGGATGGAGGCGGCGCGCACCTACCGCGCCGCGGGCGGCCGCGGCACCGTCACCCTGGTGACCGCCGATCCGCACCTCCCCTACCGGCGCCCGCCGCTGACGAAGGACTACCTGCGCACGGGCTCCGGGCGCGACGCGCTGCTCCTCGAGCCGGCGGCGTGGTTCTCCACGCATGGCGTCGAGGTCCGTCACGCGCCGGTCGTCGCGCTCGATCCCGACGGCGGCCGGCTCGAGCTGCTGGGCGGCGACACGCTCGGCTTCGACGCCTGCGTGCTGGCCACGGGCTCGGAGCCGGTCCGGCCGCCGGTGCCCGGCGTCGACCTCGACGGCGTGCTCGTGCTCCGCACCCTCGACGACGCGGACGCGTTGCGCGCGCGGGTGCTCGCGAACGCGCGACGGGCCGTGGTGGTCGGCTCGGGCTTCATCGGCTGCGAGGCCGCCATGTCGCTGCGGGATCTCGGCTGCGAGGTCACGCTCGTCTCCGGGGAGCCGGCGCCGCAGACCGCGCGCCTCGGCGAGGCCGCGGGCCGCCAGATCGCCGGCTGGCTGGAGGGGGCGGGCGTCGAGCTCCACCTCGGCACCCACGTCGCCGAACTCCGCGAGGCGCCCAACGCCCATGAGGGCCCGAGGGGTGGGGGCTCATGGGCGCTCGAGGTCCTGACCGACGACGGGGAGCCCGCGATCGGCTGCGACGTCGTGGTGCTCGGCGCGGGCGTCTCCCCGCGGCTGGAGCTCGCCCGCTCCGCGGGGCTCGCGATCGACGAGGGCGCTCCAGGCGTGCGCTGCGACGCGGGCCTGCGGACCTCGCACCCGCGGGTCTGGGCCGGTGGGGACATCGCCGTCGCCGAGCATCCGCTCGCCGGCCGGCCGCTCCGGGTCGAGCACTGGGGCGACGCGCTCGCGCACGGCGAGGCGATCGGGAAGGCGCTCGCCGGTGGCGCGGCGCGGTGGGAGACGGTCCCGGGGTTCTGGTCGACGATCGGGGAGCGGACCCTCAAGCTCGCCGCGTGGGGCGACGGCTGGGAGCGAGACCATCTCGTCGCGCATCCCGGCGGCGGCTTCACGGTCTCCTACGAGCGCGGCGGCGCCTGCGTCGGGGTGCTCACCCACGACGCCGACGCGGACTACGAGCGCGGCAAGGAGCTCGTCGGCCGCGGCGCGCCGGTGCCGCGGCCGTGAGCGCGGGGCCGCAGACGATCGTCGTGGTCCCGGCGCGCGACGAGGAGGAGCGCATCGGGGCCTGCATCGGGGCGCTCGCCGCCCAGGAGGGATTGCCTGACGGCAGCTGGGCGGTCGTGGTGGTGCTCGACGGCTGCGTCGACGCCACCGCGGCGGTGGCGCGCCGCGCCGCGGACGCGGCCGGCCTGACCGTGGACCTCGTCGAGGGCCCGGGGCGCGGCGTGGGCCACGCGCGCGCGCTCGGCATGGCCTGGGCAGCCCGGCGCCTGCGCGCGACGGCTCCCTCGGTGCGCGGCGTGTTCCCCGGTGCCGGCACGAGAGTCATCGGGGAACGCGGCGACCGCGCGGACCTGCTCATCGCCTCGACGGACGCGGACACCGTCGTCGCGCCCGACTGGCTCGTGCGCACGCGCACCGCCGTCGCCGCCGGCGCGGAGGCGGTCGGCGGCCGGATCACGCTCGACGCCGACGAGGCCCGTCGCCTCCCGGCCTCAGCGCTCGCCGCCCGGGCCGCGGAGGCGGCGCGCCGCCTGGCTGCGGTCCGCGGGCACGCGCCGGGAGCCGAGCACCACCAGTTCTCGGGGGCGTCGCTCGCGCTCACCCTCGCCGCCTACGACGCCGTCGGCGGGGTCCCGGCCGTCGCGGCGCTGGAGGACGAGGCGCTCGAGCGCGCACTGCGTGCCGCCGGGCTTCCGATCGCCTACGTCGCCGACGTCCGCGTGACGACCTCTGCGCGCACGGACGGCCGCGTTCCCCGCGGCCTGGCGCAAGTGCTGCGCACCACCGCGTGGCAGGCGCGGCAGCGCGCGGCCCAGGCTCGCTCGGGCGACCCGGCCCTGGCCAACGCGGCCAGCGCGGGCGACTCGACCGCGGCCGCGAAGGGCTGCGCGGCCGATCCGGCCTGGGCCACGGAGGACCGGGTGCGGGCCGCCGACGGCGCGCGCGGCGACGCGATCCACGCCGCGCTCGCCCGCGTGGGCGAGCTCGTCGTCGTGCTCGGGCCGGGCGTCGAGGCCGCGGACGCCGCGCCGCTCGCCGCCGCGCTGCGTGCCGACCCGTCGCTGCAGCTCGTCCGCGCCGTCGAGGAGCGCCTCGACCCGCTGGCGGAGCTCGTGGCGCGTCCCGCGCTGAACCTCCACGCCCCGGAGCTCGCCGTCCTCGCCTCGCCGCTGACCCGCACCTGGGCCGCGCGACGCACGCTGCTCGAAGCGCTCCCGCTCCCCCACGGCGACGCCGTCGACCTCACCGTGCTCGTCGACACCTGGGCGCGCCACGGGCTCGCCGCGATCGCCGAGCTTCCCGTCACCGGCCCGCCGCCGCCCACGCGCGCCGACGCGCCGCTCGCGGCCTATGAGCTGCTGGCCGCGCTGGCGGCGCGCTTCGGTGAGCCGCCCGTGCGCTCGAGCGCCTTCGCGGACGCGGCCGGGACCCGGCGCGCCCGGCTCGACGAGCACGCGCCTCGCGGCGACCCGCAGCCCCGGCCCGCCGCCCGCCGCGCCGACCCGCCGGCCCGCCAGGCGCCCCGCGTCGACCCGCAGCCCCGGCCCGCAGACCGCGCCGCGACCCCCTCGCCCGAGCCCGCGACCCGCCACGCCACGGTGCCCGGGCCGCCGCCCGCGTGACGCGCCTCCTGCTCGTCCGCCACGGCGAGTCGACGTGGAACGCCGAGGGCCGCTGGCAGGGCCAGGCCGACCCGCCGCTGAGCCCGCGCGGCGAGGCGCAGGCGCGCGCGGCGGCCCCCGCGGTCGCGGCGCTCTCACCGTTCGACGGCGTCCACTGCAGCCCCCTCGCGCGCGCCCGCCACACCGCCGAGCTGCTCGCCGCCGCGGCAGGCCTCACGCCACCGCAAGGCGTTCCCGGCCTCGAGGAGCGCGCGGCGGGACCGTGGACCGGCCTCACCCACGCCGAGATCGACGCTCGGTACCCCGGCGCCCGCGCGGGCGGTTGGCGGCCCGAAGGCTACGAGGCGATCGCCACCCTCCGCGCCCGGGTCACCGCCGCCCTCACCGCGCTGGAGGGCGGCGAGCGGCTGCTGGTCGTGATCCACGAGGGCGTCCTGCGCGCCCTCGACGACGACCCCGCGAAGCTCCCCAACCTGGGCGCCCGCTGGTTCACGAGCACCGCCGGCGCCCTCACGCCCACCGGCCCCCGCCTCGCCCTCGCCGGCCCGCCCGCGGTCGGCACGTGAGCGGGCTGACCGCCGAAAGCCCCTACTCGTCGGTGAGCACCTCGGCCGCCCGCGCGGCGTGGCGCGCCATGAGCTCGCTCTGGACGGCCCGCGGCGCCTCCGGCGAGGGGGTCCGGCGCGTCCATGCACCGTCGCGGTGGAGGTCCCACGCGAAGCTGTCGTCGGCCAGGCAGCGGTCGAGGGCGTCGAGGATGTCGTCGCGGGCGCCCGGGTCCTCGACCGGCGCCACGAGCTCGACGCGGGTGTCGAGGTTCCGCGGCATGAGGTCGGCCGAGCCGATGAAGACACGCTGCTCGTCGCCGCGGTCGAACGCGAAGATGCGCGAGTGCTCGAGGAAGCGCCCGACCACCGAGACGACGCGGATGTTCTCGCTCACCCCCGGCACGCCGGGCACGAGGCAGCAGATGCCGCGGAGGTTCAGGTCGATCGGGACCCCGGCCTGGGAGGCCCGGTAGAGCGCGCGGATGCAGCGCTGGTCGACCAGGGAGTTCAGCTTCATCCGGATGCGGACCTCCTCCCCGCGCTGCTTGGCCGCGGTCGTCGCCTTGATCTGCTCGAGGATCCCCTCGCGCAGGTAGGCGGGGGCGACGAGCACCTTGCGGTAGGCCTCGGGCCGCGCGTAGCCCGTGAGGAAGTTGAACATGTCGGCGACGTCGGCGCCGATCTCCGGATCGCAGGTGAACAGCCCGAAGTCCGTGTACAGCCGCGCCGTCTTGGCGTGGTAGTTGCCGGTCCCCACGTGGACGTAGTGGCGCACCCCGTCGCCCTCGCGCCGGATCACGAGCACGCACTTCGTGTGGGTCTTGAGCGCCGGGTGCCCGTAGACGACGTGGACGCCGGCCTCCTCGAGCACGCGCGCCCAGCCGATGTTCGCCCGCTCGTCGAAGCGGGCCTTGAGCTCGACCAGGCAGACCGCCTGCTTGCCGCGCTCGGTCGCGCGGATGAGCGCCGGCACGAGCGGCGAGTCGTCGCCCGTCCGGTACACGGTCATCTTGATCGCCAGGACGTCCGGATCGGAGACCGCCTGCTCGACGAAGCGCTCGACCGACGTGCTGAACGAGTCGTAGGGGTGGTGGACGAGCAGGTCGCCGCGGCGCATCTGCCCGAGGACGTCGGCCTTGCCGTCCTCGCCCTGGAGCCGTGGCTGGGTCACGGGTGACCACGGCGCCTCGCGCAGCTCGGCGAAGTCGGGGAGCTTGACGACCTGCCAGAGATCGACGAGGTCGAGGAGCCCCTCGACGGCGTAGAGCTGGCGCGGCCCGAGCTCGAGCGCCGCGGTCAGCGCGTCGCGCAGCCCGATCGGCATCCGCGCGTCCACCTCCACGCGCACGACCTCGCCGAAGCGCCGGCGGCGCAGCTCGGCCTCGACGGCCTGCAGGAGGTCGTCGGCCTCGTCGGAGACCTCGAAGTCCGCGTCGCGGGTGACGCGGAAGACGCCCGTGTCGAGCACCTCCATGCCCGGGAAGAGCGCGTCGAGGTTGGCCGCGATGATCTCCTCGAGCGGGACGAGCGTCACCGTGCCCGGCTCCGAGGCGACCTCGACGAAGCGCGGCAGCATCTCCTTGGGCACCTTCACCCGCGCGAACGTCGTGACCCCGCCGGACCGGTCGCGCACGAGCACCGCGAGCGAGAGCGAGAGGTTCGAGATGTAGGGGAACGGCCGTCCGAGCCCGACGGCCAGCGGCGTGAGGACGGGGAAGATCTGGCGCCGGTAACGCTCGACGAGCTCCGCGCGCTGCTCGGGCGTGGTCTGCGCCCAGGAGATGATCAGCACGCCGTGCTCCGCGAGCGCGGGGCGCAGCTCGGCGTCGACGACGCGGCTCTGGCGCTCGGAGAGCACGGCGACCCGGTCCTGGGTCTGGTCGAGCACCTCGGCGGGCGAGCGCCCGTCGGCGCCGCGCTTCTCGACGCCCGCGTCGACCTGGTCGTGGACGCCCGCCACGCGGATCATGAAGAACTCGTCGAGGTTCGAGGTGAAGATCGCCGCGAACTTCACGCGCTCCATGAGCGGCTGCGACCCGTCCTCTGCGAGCTCGAGCACCCGCTGGTTGAACGCGAGCCAGCTGAGCTCCCGGTTGGCGTAGAGCGCCGGGTCCTTCAGATCCTGCGGGACGGGCGTGGGCGCCGGCGAGGGGCCGACGGCGCTGATGGGCTCCTGCGTGGGCTGCTCGGTCATGACGTCGACGGGGGCGAAGGTACGAGCACCTCCGCGGTGGCGAGGTGAACATCGTGTGAAGGCGCGGGCCCGCGTTCGCCCGCCGCGAACTCCAGCCGCGCTCGGAATCCCTCGCGCTGCAGCGCGTCCCAGAAGCCGACGAAGCGGGCGAAGAGCAGCCCGCGACGGGCTCGGTGGTAGGTGGCGAGCGCGGCCAGCCCGCGGTAGGCCTGGGCGTTGGGGCCGCCGCTGGCCAGCCCGGGTGCGAGATCCTTCGCGTCGCCGGCGCGGGTGCGCACGAGGCGCGCGTCCTCCGCCTGGGCCCGCTCGGTCGCGGCGAGCACGCGCGGGAGCGTCACGTCGCAGTCGTGGATCTCCCCGAGCAGGTCCTGGAGCTCCTTGACCCGCTTGGAGGCGGTCGCGGCGTAGGGCCCGAAGCAGCCCTCGGCGAGCTCGAGGATGTAGCGCAGGCGCTTGGCCGCGATCCGCATGTCGTGGAGGTGCTCGACCTCGCCGGGATCGCCGGCGCGCGGCATGAACGCGAAGAGCTCGTCGGTCCGGACTCGCACGATCCGCTCGAGCTGGTCGCCGAGCGGCCCGTCGGGGTCGAGGCCCTTGACGTTGCGCGCCTTCACGCCGTCGCCTCTGCGAGCGCGTGCAGCCGTCCGCGCAGGTCCGAGCGCCCCGACTCGGCCAGCGCGACCCCCAGGAGCTCGTTGCCCTGCTTCTGCTCCTCGCGCACCTCGTCGGCCAGCAGGTCGATCCCCGCGAGGTCGGCGCGCGGCATCGCGGCGGCGAGCGCGGCGAGCGCGGCGAGCTGGACGTCCGGGTCGCGGCGGGCGCCGAGCGCGTCGGCCAGCGCCTTGACGTCGCGCAGGACCGGCTGGTAGGCGTCCGCGTCGAAGCACGGCCGGTAGACCTCGAGCACCGCCCGCAGCCGGCGCGTCGCGACGCGCATCGCGTGGACGCGTTCGATGTCCTCGGTGTCGAGGACGTCCTCCTGCGCGTCGAAGAGCTCCTCGGTGCGGACGCGGACGGTCGCCGCGGCGGCCTCGGAGTAGGCCAGCTCCGCGTGGAGCCCGGGAACCTCTCTCGCCTTCGCCATCGCGCCAGCGTACCGGCCGCTCGCAGCCGCCGTTGGCGCAGCGCCACGCCCGATTCAGGGCGTTTCCCGCGCCCACATGGCCAGGATCACGCCCTCCCTCAGGCCGCCCGACGTGACCCGCAGCGGCACCCCGAGCGCCCGCGCGGCCTCGCCGAGCACGACGATCCCGGCCGGGAGCATCCGCACGCGGTCGGGATGCAGGCCGAGCCGGAGGGCCACGAGCTCGGCCGGGCCGGAGCAGAGCGCGTCCAGCGCGCGGGCGAGCGAGGCGTGGCTGAGCTCGCCGCCGGTGAGGCGGCCGAGCGAGGTCGCGCTGCCGCCGACCGCGTAGGCGGCGACCGGGGAGGGCCGCTCGACGCCGGCGAGCGTCCGCGCCGTCTCGTCGCGCAGCGCGGCGAGCTCGGGCGCGGTCGGGCAGTCCCCGCGCACGTGGCGCTCGGTCAGCACGCCCGAGCCGATCGGGAACGACCGCACCCAGTCGACGCCGCCGGCCGTGGTCCCGCAGACCAGCTCGGTCGAGCCGCCGCCGACGTCGACGACCCCCACGCGGTCGTCCGGCCCGGGCGCCGCGGTGGCCGCGAGCGTCCCGATCGCCCCGGCGAACGCGAGGCGCGCCTCCTGCTCGGCGCCGATCACCTCGACCCTGACGCCCGCCCGCTCCTCGATCGCCGCGCAGAGCGCGGGAGCGTTCGGCGCCCCCCGCACGGCCGCCGTCGCCACGGCCCTGAGCGCGGCGGCGCCCGCCGCCCGCGCCTGGGCGACCTGCGCCTCCACGACGGCCGCGACGAGCGCGATCCGCTCCGGGTCGATGCTGCCGTCGGGCCCGCGCCCCACGCCCAGGCGCGTGAACGCGCGGTCAGCGGCAACATCGCGCAGCGCGAGCTCGCCCGTGCCGGGTTCGGCCACGAGCAGGCGGGTGGTGTTCGATCCGATGTCGATGCAGGCGCATCGCATCCGCCGCAGCTTGCCATGATGGGTGGCCGTGAGCAGCCCAGCGATCGAGGTGCGCGATCTGCGCAAGTCCTACGGGACCCACCACGCCGTGTCCGGCATCGACTTCACGGTCACGCGCGGGGAGGTGTTCGGGCTGCTCGGCCCCAACGGCGCGGGCAAGACGACGACCGTCGAGGTCCTCGAGGGCTACCGCGAGCGGACCAGCGGCGAGGTCTCCGTCCTCGGCTTCGACCCGGGCGGCCGCGCCCGGGAGCTGCGCGCCCGCGTCGGCATCGTCCTGCAGGCCGGCGGGATGTACCGCTTCGTCAGCGTGCGCGAGGCCGTCGCGCACTGGGCGCGGCTGTACCCGCACCCGCGCGACGTCGAGGAGGTCATCGCCGTCGCCGGCCTGCAGGAGAAGGCCGGGGCGCGCGTGCGGACGCTCTCCGGGGGGCAGGCACGGCGCCTGGACCTCGCGCTCGCGCTGGTCGGCGACCCCGAGCTGATCTTCCTCGACGAGCCCACGACGGGCTTCGACCCGGCGGCCCGCCGGGCGGCGTGGGACACGATCCGCTCCCTGCGCGACCTGGGCAAGACGGTCCTGCTGACGACCCACTACCTCGACGAGGCGCAGGAGCTCTGCGACCGCGTGGCGATCATCAAGGCCGGGCGGATCCTCGCGATCGGCCGCCCGCAGGAGCTCGGCGTGGGCGCCGCGACCCGCGTGCGGGTGAGCTGGCGCGACGACGACGGCCACGCGCAGGAGCGCGAGGTCGAGGACCCGACCGTGCTCGTGCACGAGCTGACCTCCGCGGCGGTCGCGCGCGGCGGGAGCGTCGCCGAGCTCACCGTGAGCCGCCCCTCCCTGGAGGACGTCTACCTGGAGCTGACCGCCGCCCCCGAAGCGGCCGAGGCGGAGCCCGCGCGTGCCTGAGACGCTCATCTCAGACACCCCCGCCGGAGACCGCGCGGAGAACCCCTCCGGCGTCGCGCTCGCCTGGTACCAGTACCGCCTCGAGCGGCGGATGTTCTGGCGCAACCCGTCGGCGGCGTTCTTCAACTTCGTCCTGCCGCTGCTGTTCCTGTTCCTCATCGGGGCGATCGTCTCTGGCGACCAGAAGCAGCTCGACGTCATCGTGCCCGGGATCGCCGGCATGAGCGTGCTCTCGACGACGTTCAGCGCGCTGGCGATGAACCTCGTGTTCCTGCGCGAGCAGGGCGTGCTGAAGCGCATGCGCGGCACCCCGCTGCCCTCGGGGGCCTACCTCACCGCCATCGCGGCCAACGCGGTGACCAACGCGGCGATCCAGGTGACGATCGTGGTGGTCGCCGGGCGGCTGTTCTTCGGCACCGGGTGGCCGCGGGACTACGCCGAGCTCGTCGTCTTCGTCGCTGCGGGCGTCGCCTGCCTCGCCGCCCTCGGGGTCGCCTACTCGCACCTCATCCCGAACTTCGACTCCGCGCCGGCTTTCGTCAACGTCGTGTTCCTCCCGGTGATCTTCATCTCGGGGGTGTTCTTCGACGCCGACAACGCCCCGGCGGTCCTGCGCGACATCGGGCGGGCGCTGCCGCTGACCCACGTGATCGACGGGCTGCGCGGCGCGCTGGTCACCGGCGTCGGGCTCGCCGACAACGCCGGCTCGCTCGGCGTGATCGCGCTGTGGGGGATCGGCGGCGCGGTGCTCGCCGTGCGCGGCTTCTCCTGGGAGGCGCGGCGGAGCTGAGGCGACCGGCCGCATCGAGTTGTCGATTGACCACCGTGGGGGTGGTGAATCGACGACTCGACGCAGCGACCCGTCACGCGGCCACTCGGGGTCAGCACCGGAACGCGGCGGGCACCTCGCCCGCGAGCGTCGCGTCGATCGGGGCCGTCCACTCGCTGCTCAGCAGGCTGAACACCGCGACGTCCTTCCGGCGCTCGCCATGGCGGTGGAAGGCGCGCAACACGCCCTCGCGGCGGAAGCCCGCCTTGCCCAGCGCAGCCTGGGAGCGCTCGTGGCCGACGTCCGCGTACGCGCCGAGACGCTCCAGCCCGCAGTGCGCGAAGGCGAGCAGGCAGACCAGGCGCTTGGCCTCGGCGTTGAGCCCCGTCCCCCACCAGCGCCGGGCGAACCAGGTGCCGACGACGGCGCGGCGGTCGCGCGCCGACCACTCGGTCAGCTCGGTGATCCCCACCAGGCCGGCCTCGTGGTGAACCATCGCCAGCGCGAGCGCCTCCCCCCGCGCGCGGCGCTCCGCCTGCTCGGCGAGCCACGCGCGCGGCTGCTCGACGGTGGTGTACGGGCCCCAGGAGAACCAGCGCGTGACCTCCGCGTCCTGCCCGAGGCCGAAGAGCGCGTCGGCGTCGTCGAGGACCGGTGGGCGTAGCGCGAGCGTGGGACCGGTGAGCAGCATCAGCGACCGGGGCCCGGGATCGCGTCGTCGCCGACGGTCCGCGCGAGCCTACGGCGCGGGCGCGTCACGCTCCGGGCTCGCCGTCTGGCCGCGCGTCTCGTCGAGGCGGTCATGCAGCTTCGCGCGCAGCGCGTCGGGGTCGTACTCCTCTTGGCCGCGCCGCCGGCGCACCACGACCGCCCCCGACGCAGCGACTCCGGCGATGCCGGCCAGGCCGACGAGCTTCCAGGGAACGCGCACGCGCCTAAGCTAGTCGCCGTGAACGCAAAGTTGGGCCGCAGCCTCCGAGCGCGTCGCCGCACGCCGCCCTCGCCGCCCGGCCCGCGGCTCCCGGCGCGGTCGGCCGACGCCGCCGCCCTCCCCCTCGACGAGGCCGTGGCCACCGCCGCCACCGGCGACGTCTGGCTCTTCCGCGGCCGTTCGCTGGCCGACGTGGCGATCAGGACGGTGACCAACAGCCCGGTCAACCACGTCGGGATGGTCGTCGCGCTCGACGACCTTCCGCCGCTGCTGTGGCACGCCGAGCTCGGCCACTCGCTGCCCGACGTGTGGTCGGGCGAGCGGCAGCGCGGCGTGCAGCTCCACCGGCTGTGCGACGCGGTGATCACCTGGGAGCAGCGCTACGGCCAGCGCGCGTGGACGCGGCAGCTCGAGGGCACGATCGAGCGCCACCACGAGGACAAGCTGATGGAGGTCATCGAGCGCTTCGACGGCCGCGCGTTTCCCAGCGTGCCGGGCCTCGCGCGCCAGTGGGCGACGGGCCGCTACCGCCGCCGCGCCTCGTCTCTGGAGACGGTCTACTGCGCCGAGCTCGTCGCGACGACCTTCCAGGCGATGGGCCTGCTCCCCTCTCGCCGCCCGGCGAGCTGGTACGACCCCGGCCGCTTCTGGAGCGGCGACCGCATCGAGCTCGTGCCGCCCTTCGCGCTCGCCGGCGAGGTGCCGGTGCGGTCGGGGCTCTGACCGATCAGCGCACCCGCGATGCTCGGGAACCCTGCACCGGGCAAGGAGGTGTGGGGTCGAGGACTGCGCTTCGGCCGGAAGCGGGTTGGCCGCAGGTCGCGTTCAGGTGCCGCGCTCGTAGCGGACCACCGCGTCGGTCCGGCGCGTCGGTTCCTCTCCTGCGAACGCGTGCTCGAGCTCGACAAGCGCGCACGTGCGGACGGTCCACTCGTCGGCCGGTAGGGCGAGGTCGGCGACCACGTCATCGGCGGTCTGCAGGTCGGCGTGAGTGTGAGTGGCGGACGGCGCGTGGCCGATGACGAGCAGCGTGCCGCCCGCGGCCACCGCGGCCGCCGCCCGGCGCAGGATCGCGGTACGCGGCAGCTCGACGGGCGAGTGCAAGAAGCTCGTCGTGACGAGGTCGAACGTGCCGGCAGGAAACGACACACCGAGGTCGTGCCGCTCCCAGGTGACCGCCGCCGCCACCCCAGCCGCAGCCGCCCTCCCGGCGCCGCTGTCCAGCGCGCTCTGCGCCACGTCGGTCGCGGTCACCCTCCAGCCCTGAGCCGCGAGCCAGATGGCGTCGCCGCCCTGGCCGCAGCCGACGTCCAGCGCGGTCCCCAGCGTGAGGGCCGCGACCTCCGCGGCGAGCGACGCGTTGACCTCCCCGCTCCAGCGCGTTTGCCCGTCGGCGTAGCGCGCCTCCCAGTACTCGGCGGGAGTCCGGGTCTCGGGCTCGTGGTCGTGGTCGTGGTCGTGGTCGGGCGGGTGGGTCGTCATCGTGGCCACACTGTTCCAAGCCCCGCGTGCTGTTTGCCCAAAGGCGATTGCGGTATGGGCAAAGCCACTGAGCCCAGCCGACGTCACGCCCGCTAGATGGCCCCTCCGGTCGACAGCTGCTGATGGGCGCCCGTGTTCACCGGCACGTTGGACGACCGCGGTGTCGCTGTGCGTGGCCCGAACCAGGTGGTCAGCGCGTCGGTGAGCCCCAGGTCGGTTCCTTCTCCGACCCAGGCGACGTAGCCGTCCGGCCTGACCAGCACGGCGGCGGGTGCGGTGACCTGGCCGAGGACCGGGAGCTCCCAGTCCCCCTCGTAGTTCGCGTCGATCAGCCGGACCCGGTCAGCCCATGGATCGAGGACGAAGCCGTCGGGCTCTGCGAGGTTGAGCATCAAGGGCCGAGCGGCGTGCAGCAGCGCGAAGATCCGGACCGGGCCCTGGGCGGTCACGAGGTGGAGGTCGGGCATGCGGCGTCCGAGCAGCGGGTGTCCGTCGCCGAGGTCGTAGTGGATGTCCAGGCCGGAGAGGATCCCGGCCAGCCACTTGCGCGGCTCGTCCATGGCCGCCAGGTCCGACGCGACGGCAGACAGGGCCTGGATGCGGTCGTCCGGGCGCTGGAGCACGCTCTGGGCCATCGTCTGGCGGAGCACACGGGCAGCGACCGGGTGGCGCTCGTCCTCATAGCTGTCCAGGAGACGCTCCGGAGAGATCCCCTTGACGACCTGAGCCAGCTTCCACCCGAGGTTCACCGCATCCTGGACGCCGAGGCCGACTCCCTGCCCGCCGACGGGGTAGTGCACGTGCGCCGCGTCGCCGGCCAGCAGAACCCGTCCCGCGCGATAGGCCGCGGCCTGGCGGGTCGTGTCGGTGAACCTGGAGATCGAGGTGGGGCTGTGGACACCGAAGTCGGTGCCATACACCTTGATCAGCCCCTCTCTGAGATCTCGCAGGGTGGGCTCGCCGCCCGGCCCGAGCTGCTGCTCGGTCAGCATGACTCCCACCGGTCCCGCGTCCGCGTAGACCACCTCGCCGTCGCGGATCTCGTACTCCGCCCGGCCCAGGGCGTGGACCCCCAGCGCATCGCGCCGGATGCCGAGCTCCGGCGCATCGGTCATCTCGACCTCGGCGATCAGGTTGCTCACCGTCGCAGCCCATCCGGGGAACTCGATGCCTGCGGCTTTCCGGATGACGCTGCGACCTCCGTCGCACCCGACCAGATACGCGGCCCGCAGCGGCTCGCCGTCGGACAGCTCGACGTCAACTCCGAGGCCGTCCTGGGCAAAGCCCGTCACCTCGCGTCCATAGTCGACTCGCACCTCGAGCTCGGCGACCCACGCGGCCATGATCTGCTCGATCTGCTTCTGCCAGATCCCGAGCGAGTACGGATGACGCGTCGGGAAGTCGCTCATGTCCAGCGAGGTCGCCGCGAACGTCGAGACCGGGGCGACCTGGCCCTCCGCGAGGAACCGATCCGCGATCCCGCGCTGATCCAGGACCTCGATCGTGCGCGAGTGGAACCCCCCGGCCCGCGAGCCGACGAGCCCGTGGTCGGGGCGCCGCTCGAGCACCGCGACGTCGACGCTCGCCAACGCCAGCTCCGCCGCCAGCATCATCCCGGCCGGCCCTCCACCGGCGATGACCACCTCATGCTCGCGTGTGCCCATGTCCGCTTCTCCTCTTCCGTTGATTCCGGCGTGCGGCGGGCGATTATGCGGTACGGATCAGGGCCTCATGAGCGCCTCTGATCCGGTATAAATTGGAGGTGGAGAGAGGTGGCGCGACGTGCGCGAGCCGGCCGCCGCCAACGGTAGCCTCGGCGGGGTGTTCGACCACGTCGGAATCGCCGTAGCGGATCTCGCCGCGTCCGAGCGCTTCTACCGCACTGTCCTCTCCGTGCTGGGCGCCGAGCCGAGTCACGCGGACGCCGGGCTCGTCGAGTGGGAGGACTGGGCCATCGGGCCGAGGGACCGAGAGCACCCCGTGACCCGCGGCCTGCACGTTGGCTTCCGCGCGCCGTCCCGAGCGGCCGTGGACGCCTTCTGGCAGGCGGGGTTCGACGCGGGCTACCGCGACGACGGCGCGCGCGGCCCGCGCACGGTCTACGGCCCGGACTACTACGGCGGCTTCCTGCTCGACCCGGACGGCAACAGCGCGGAGGCGGTGCACACGGAGCGCGAGGACCCCATGTCCGACGGCTGCGTCGACCACCTCTGGATCCGCGTCCGCGACCCCGCCGCGTCCAAGCGCTTCTACGCGACGATCGCTCCGCACGCCGGGCTGCGGATCGGCGTGGACGAGCCGGACCATGTCCAGATGGTGGGTGAGAACTCCAGCTTCTCGCTGATCGACGACGGGCGGCCGCTCACGGAGCACGTCCACCTCGCGTTCCCGGCGCAGGACGACGCGACGGTGCGGGCGTTCCACGCCGCCGCGCTCGCCGCCGGCTACGAGGACAACGGCGGTCCCGGCGAGCGCGCCGTCTACCACCCGGGCTACTACGGCGCGTTCGTCCTGGACCCCGACGGGCACAACGTCGAGGTCGTCAACCACAACCGCTGAGACTTCGGTGCGACGAGCTTGAGGCCATGCTGATCTACTCGATGAGCGTCTCGGTGGACGGCTTCATCGCCGACCGCGAGGGCGCGTTCGGGTGGACGGTTCCTGACGAGGAGCAGTTTCGTTTCCACCTCGCGCTGACCCGCGAGCTCGGCGGCTATCTGTGTGGCCGCAGGCTTTACGAGACGATGCTGCCGTGGGAGACGGATCCGTCGATGCGCGACAACGAGCTCAGGGCCGCGTTCGCCGACGTCTGGTGCGCGATCCCGAAGGTCGTCTTCAGCCGCACGCTCGAGGGCGTCCAGGGCAACGCCCGGCTCGCCGAGTCGTCGGTGGCCGAGGAGGTCGCTGCGGCGCTCGACGCGACTGACAAGGACGTCTCGATCGGCGGCGCCGTCCTGGCCGCGGCGGCGATCGAGCTCGGGCTCGTCGACGAGCTGCGCATGTTCCGCAATCCGGTCGTGATCGGTGGCGGCACGGCGTTCCTGCCGCCGGTCACCGAAGACGTTCCGCTGGACCTGATCGAGACCAGGACGTTCGGCTCGCGCGTGATCTACGAGCGCTACGGGCGCGCCCGCGACGAGTCGGATTGACACCGCCGGCCGAGGTGTCGGAGGCCGGCGCCGACAGCTCGATCACGCGCTG
Organism: Solirubrobacterales bacterium; assembly: GCA_038321325.1. GTDB lineage: Bacteria > Actinomycetota > Thermoleophilia > Solirubrobacterales > Solirubrobacteraceae > Paraconexibacter. Next base: position 2,429 of record JBBQEV010000050.1, on the reverse strand, counting down.
TTTACCGACGACCAGGCGGCGGGAGGTCGACGCGCCCGAGTCCTATGGGCAACCATCAGCATGGAAGAATCCGGCGAATGCGCCCACACGTGACACCACGCAGCCTTGCGGCCGCCATCGCGATCGCGGTGACATTCCCCGCCGCGGCGCACGGCGCGCAGCCGACCACGGTCGCCACGGTCCCATTCGCGACCAACGTCGGGTTCGACAGCGCCGGGCGGATGTGGGTCACCTCGGCCGGCTACGGGCCGGAGTCGTCTGACGGCGTCTGGTACGTGCCGAAGTCCGGCAAGCCGCGCCACGTCGTGTCGGCCGGGTCCGCGCTCGGGCTGCGGTGGGCCGGCGGGCGGCTCTACCTCGCGCACACGACTTCGTCGAGCAACGGTCGGGTGACGAGCTTCTCGGGGTTCGACGGGCACCGGTTCCGCGGGCGCAGGGTCGAGATCGATCACCTGTTGGTCGGGCAGCACACCGTGGACTCGATCGCCGAGCGATCGGACGGAAGGCTCTTCGTCGGGGTCGGCAGCACGCGCGACAACTCCGGTCCGCCCGGGCGCATCCTCTCCTTCTCGCCCGGCCGGCACGTCGCGCGGCTCGAGGCCGACGGGCTGCGCAACCCCTATGGCCTCGCGTTCCACGGTCGCGACCTGCTGGTCACCGACAACGGCCGTGACGATCTCGGGGCCTTCACGCCACCCGACGAGCTCAACGCGTTCGACCCGGCCGGGCCGGCCGGCGACTTCGGGTTCCCCGACTGCTACGACCAGGGCGGACCGGCGTGTGAGGGCAAGGTCGCGCCGCTCGTCACCTTCGCGGCGCACGCGTCCGCCGACGGCATAGCCGTCAAGGGCGACGTGGCCTACGTCGCCGAGAACGGGTCGTCGGTCCCGGCGAACCCCTCGGGCAGCATCGTCGTACGTGTCGACCTGAACACCCACGCGCGAACGACGTTCTGGCGCTCGCCGGTCAAGCACGATCCCCTGGGCGCGGCGATCGGCCCCGACGGCGCGCTCTACGTGACGCTCTTCAACAGCGATCGCGTCATACGCTTCGCCGATCCGCGCTAGCGCCGGAGGGTCGCGCGGCGCCGCGGGGCCGAGTACCCTGAACGGGGTCCGCAGGTCCCTCCCGACACGACAGGACGTTCCACATGGCCGCGATTGCCGATGAGCTCAAGCGCGTCGCCGAGAAGCTCGCCCTGCCGAAGACCAAGGGTGCCGAGCGACTCGAGCTCCTGCGCCGGCAGGCCTCGCTGGGCGATCTGCGCGACGCGATCGCCGATCGTGCCCGCCGTGCCGTCGGCGACGACACGCGCCGGCACTAGCCGCCGTTCGCGCCCGCTTCGTCCGCCGCCGGCTCGAGCTGATCCAGGGCGGCGTGGAACGGCCACGTGACCTCGATCCCGGCCTCGCCCTCGAGGTCGGCGGCGATCGAGGTCAGGGCATCGCGCAGGCGCTGCACAGCGAAGGCGCTCAGATCGAGGCGGACGTCGACGCGCGGCTCGTGATCGGCGTCGATCGCGCGGGCCATCCGGCGCAGCTCGTCGGGCGGTATCTCCGGCATCCGGCTGCGCACACTAGATGGCCGGTCCGGTAGGAATCTCCTGTGGCGTCCGTGCCGTCCAACATCGCCGAGCACGTCGGTCGCACGCCGATGGTCGAGCTCACGCGCGTGGCGCCCGAGGGCGCGCGCCTGTTCGCCAAGCTCGAGGCGTTCAACCCGGGGGGGAGCGTCAAGGACCGGATCGGCGTCGCGATGATCGAGGCGGCCGAGCGCGAGGGGCGGATCGAGCCCGGCCGCACGACGATCGTCGAGGCGACGAGCGGCAACACGGGGATCGCGCTGGCGTTCGTCTGTGCGGCCAAGGGCTACGAGCTCGTGCTCTTCCTGCCGCAGGGGATGAGCCGCGAGCGCGAGGGGCTGCTGCGCCTCTACGGCGCGCGCGTCGAGATCACCGAGTCGCTCGGCGGGATGAACGAGGCGATCGACGCCGCGCGCGTTATGGCCCAGCGCAGCGACGCGTTCCTGCCCGACCAGTTCTCCAATCCGGCCAACCCCGAGGTCCATCGCCGGACGACCGCGCCCGAGCTGCTCGATGCGCTCGACGGCGAGATCGACGTGCTCGTCGCGGGAGTGGGCACCGGCGGGACGATCACCGGCGTCGGGCAGGTGCTCAAGGAGCGCGCTCCCGGCGTGCGGGTGGTCGCGGTCGAGCCGGCGGCCTCGGCGGTGCTGTCGGGGCGCCCGGCCGGCCCGCACAAGATCCAGGGGATCGGGGCCGGGTTCGTTCCGGCGGTGCTCGACCGCGACGTGCTCGACGAGGTCATCCCGGTCTCCGACGACTCGGCGCTGGAGACCGCGCGGCTCGTGGCACGCACCGAGGGCGTCCTGTGTGGGATCTCGGGCGGCGCCGCGCTGTACGCGGCGCT
>JBBQEV010000049.1:0-31870 GCA_038321325.1 Solirubrobacterales bacterium | reverse complement strand
GCATCTGGCGCCGATCCGTCAACGCATCGAGAGCATCTTCTGGACGCTCAAAGACATCCTCACCCTCGAACGCCACGGCGCCCGCACCCTGCCCGGCCTGCGCGAACGCATCCTGCAACGCCTCTGCTGCCTGGCCGCCTGTGTGATGCTCAACCACCAACTCCGACGCCCGAGCCGCGCCCTCGTCAACTACACCGCCTAACCAAACCGTGGAATCAACCATCTAGTGGACGCGGCCAGAAGTTCTGCGGGATTCCCCGGGCGTCTCGTCGCACCTGACGCGCCCCGCCGGCTTGCGAAGGCACCCAGCCAGAGCGGCGCCGGCCGGCCACGCCAGCCATCGACGATCCGCGCGGCCAATCCACCCAGAACTTGCGGCCGCGTCCACTAGATGCGTGACGAGCGCGAGTGGTTCAACCGGTCCCCATGAGGACGTGGACGCTATCTGCGGCGTCGGGGGCTGGTGCCGCGCAGCTCCGCGACGAGCTCGTCGCGCTGGCGCTGCGAGAGCCCGCCGATGGTCTTGCTCGGCGAGATCCGGCAGGTGGTGAGCGCCTTGTTCGCCTTCACGCGACCGTACTTCGGAACGGCCAGCAGCATGTCCACGACCTTCGCGGTCTCGACCCATGCGGGCGGGTCGAGGAGGACCTTGTGGATCAGCTCGCGGCCGGCCTTGAGGTCGCGTTTGAGCGCCGCCCGGCGCGAGCGGATCTCGTTCGCACGCCGGAGCGCCTCCAGGCGTTGATTGAGCGAGCGCTCGGGTGCCGTGGTGTGCTTTGCAGGGCTGGAATTCGCCGGCGGCATCGGCGGAGCACTCTACATCTCCGCGCCTCGTCGTGCGGGCTCGGAAGTCGAATTCACCTGGACCTGGACTTGAGCTTGAGGGTCCTTGACCCTCCTTCAGCGTTTTACGGCGCTTTGCAGGGGATTCCGAGGTGTGCGGTTAGGCGGCGCGCCCAGGCAGCGTGCGCCGGAGCCCACCGGACGAACCCGTCGAACCCGATCACGAGAGGCCTGCGAGCTCGCGCGCGACGCGCCCGCCGGCGGCCGGATCGCGGAAGCTCTCGGTCCCCACGGCCACGAGGGTCGCGCCCGCCGAGAGCATGTCCTGCGCGTGGCGTCCGCACTGCACACCGCCCATGCCGATGATCGGCAGCGCGATGCGTTCGGCGACCGCCGCGACCTGGGCGAGAGCCACGACGCGGATGGCCGGCCCCGACAGCCCGCCCTGGCGCCCCCCGAGCCAGCGGCCCCCGCCGCCGTCCGGATGCAGGGGCGCCGCGCGCAGCGTGTTGATGAGCGACACCGCATCGGCTCCCGCCGCCTCCGCGGCCTGCGCGCAGAGCGACACGTCGGCGGTGTTCGGCGTCAGCTTGACGATGAGCGGCTTGGCGGTGACCGACCGAACTTGGCGCACCACCGCTTCGAGCTCGGCGGGCACCGCGCCGATGTCCAGCCCGGTCGCCACGTTCGGGCAAGAGACGTTGAGCTCGATCGCCGCGATCTCCGGCCGTTCGCCGACGGCGGCGGTCACCGCGGCGAGCTCCTCGCCCGTCGCGCCCATGACGTTCGTGATCAGGGGGACGGGGAGCGCGGCGTACTCGGGGAGGTCCTGCGCGACGTAGGCGGCGACCCCCTTGTTGGGCAGCCCGATGGAGTTGACCAGGCCCGCCGGGGACTCCCACAGCCGCGGCGGCGGGTTGCCGGCCCGCGGCGCGAGCGTGATGGTCTTGGAGACGTAGGCGCTGAACCCGAACGCCTCGAGCACCACGTCGCCGAACGCGCGGCGCGCGGCGATCGCGTCGAAGGTGCCGGAGCCGTTGACGATCGGGTGCGCGAGCCGCAGTCCGCAGAACTCGACCATCAGGCCCCCGGGGTCGTGGCCGTGCGCCTAATGCGCCGGGACCTCGGAGAGCGCCGCCGCGTCCATCACCGGGCCGTCCACGCAGACGCGCGCGTAGCCGCCCGCCGCGAGGCCGACGGCGCAGCCGAAGCACGCGCCGAAGCCGCAGGCCATCCCGCTCTCCAGCGCGAGCTGGGCCGGCACGTCCCGCGCGCGGACGAGCGCCCGCACCGCCTCGAGCATCGGGGCGGGCCCGCAGGCGTACACGAGCGCGTGCGGGTCGCGATCGAGCTCGGCGGCGAGGAGCTCGGTGACGTAGCCGTGGTGGCCGCTCGACCCGTCGTCGGTGGCCAGCCGCGCACCGGCGAACGACGCGGCGACGAGCGCGTGGGCGCGGTCACGGAAGCCGAGCAGCAGCGCGACGTCGGCGCGGCCGCCCTCGGCCAGCGCGCGCGACCAGGCGACGATCGGCGGCAGCCCGATGCCGCCCGCCACGAGGATCGGCCGCCGCCCTCGGCCGACCGCCGGATCGGGCTCACCCCCTGGACGCTCATGGGCGCTCGGCGTCGCGGGGAGGGTGAAGCCGACCCCCAGCGGTCCGGTGACCCAGAGCGCCTCGCCCTTGCGCAGCGTGGTCAGCCGGTGCGTGCCGGGGCCGACGTCCTCGAGCATGAACCAGAGATGCCCCCCGGAGGAGCCCATCGGGGAGAACGCGCGCGGCAGGAACGGGCGCTCGTCCTCCCCCGCGCCCCAGCCGGTGACGGTCGCGAGCATGTGGAACTGGCCGGGGTCGGCCTGCGGGCCGTCGCGGTCGGCGAGCTCGAGCAGGACGTAGGCGCCGACCTTCCGCGTCGAGACCACGAGCGCGCGGCGGCGCCCGAACGGCGCGAGCACCCGGCCGTCCGCGCCGCGAGCGACCGGCGCGACGCTCACCGCGTCGTCGCCGCCGCCGGGCCGGCGCGCCGTGTGGCGGTGGCGCCGCCGTGGAGCTCCTGCAGGGAGAGCGGCGTCTCGGCGTCCCCCCGGCGCACCGCACCGATCGCGCGCGCCGCCGCGAGCCCGGCGGCGACCGTCGTCAGGCACGGCACACCGCGGGCCACCGCGGCGCGGCGGATCTCCCAGCCGTCGGTGCGCGCACCCGAGCCCGTCGGGGTGTTCACGACGAGCGCGATCCGCCCCGACTCGATCTCCTCGACGACGTTCGGCGAGCCCTCCCCGACCTTCTTGAGCTCGCCGCACGGGATGCCCATGCGCGCGATCGCCTCACGCGTGCCGCGGGTCGCCACGATCGCGAAGCCCAGGTCGTGCAGGGGCTGCGCGATGGCGAACGCGCTGGGCTTGTCGGCGTCGGTCACGGTGATGAACACGGTGCCCTCGCGCGGCAGCGGCGCGCCGGCGGCGGCCTGCGCCTTCGCGAACGCGGCGGGGAAGTCGCGCGCGACGCCCATCACCTCGCCGGTGGAGCGCATCTCGGGCCCGAGCAGGGCGTCGGAGCCCTCGAAGCGGTCGAAGGGCAGCACGGCCTCCTTGACGGAGACGTGCGTCCCCGAGCCGAGCCCCTCCCCCCGCTCCCCGACGGGGAGCCCGAGGTCGGCGATGCGCTCGCCGAGCATCACCCGGCAGGCCAGCTTGGCCAGGGGGATCCCGACCGCCTTGGAGACGAACGGCACCGTCCGCGACGCGCGCGGGTTGGCCTCGATGACGTAGAGCCGGTCGGTGACCGCGTACTGGACGTTCATCAGCCCGACGACCCCGATGCCGAGCGCGAGCTTGCGCGTGGCCTCGCGGATCTCCTCGATCCGCTCGCCGCCGAGCGAGTGCGGGGGCAGCACGCAGGCCGAGTCGCCCGAGTGGATGCCGGCCTCCTCGACGTGCTGCATGATCCCGCCGATCCACACGTCGGTGCCGTCGCACAGCGCGTCGACGTCGACCTCGATCGCGTTCTCCAGGAAGCGGTCGAGGAAGATCTCCGCGCGGACCGCCTCGTCCTCGGGCGCGTGGCGCTCGAGGTAGCTCCCGAGGCCCTCCGGGGAGTAGACGATCTCCATCGCCCGCCCGCCGAGCACGTAGCTCGGGCGCACGAGCAGCGGGAAGCCGACGCGGTCGCCCGCGGCGAGCGCCTCGGCGACGGAGTGGCCCGTCGCGTAGGGCGGCGCCTGGAGCCCGAGCTCGGCGAGCAGCCGGCCGAAGCGCCCGCGGTCCTCCGCGAGATCGATCGCGTCGACGCTCGTGCCCAGCAGCGGCACGCCCGCTGCGGCCAGCCCCGCGGCGAGCTTGAGCGGGGTCTGGCCGCCGAACTGGACGATCACGCCCTCCGGCTGCTCGAGCTCGACCACGGCGAGCACGTCCTCGAGCGTGAGCGGCTCGAAGTAGAGGCGGTCGGAGGTGTCGTAGTCCGTCGAGACCGTCTCGGGGTTGCAGTTGACCATCACCGCGTCGCGGCCGCTCTCGCGCACGGTCATCGCCGCGTGGACGCAGCAGTAGTCGAACTCGATCCCCTGGCCGATGCGGTTCGGCCCCGCGCCGAGGATGACCACCGACGGATTCTCGCCGCGCTCGACCTCGTGGGCCTCGGTGCGCTCCCAGGCGGAGTAGAAGTACGGCGTGCTCGCCGGGAACTCCGCCGCGCAGGTGTCGACGGACTTGTAGGACCGTACGCCGGCGAACGGGCCCGTGGGATCGTGCGCGAGCGCCTCGAGCTCGTGCAGGAACCACGGGTCGATCCGCGTCGGCGCGTGGAGCTCGTCGCGGGTGGCGCCCGCGCGAAACGCCGCGAGGATCACGTCGTAGCGGTCGGGGTGCGGGCGCTGGAGCAGCGCGAGCAGCGCGTCCTTGTCGAGCGCCGCCAGGCGCGGCGCGGCGTCGAGCTCCCGCGAGCGCATCGCCTTGGCGAACGCCTGGCCGAACGTGCGCCCGAAGGCCATCGCCTCCCCCACGCTCTTCATGTGGGTGGAGAGCTCCTCTTCGGCGCCGAAGAACTTCTCAAACGCGAAGCGCGGCCACTTGACGACGACGTAGTCGATCGCGGGCTCGAAGGAGGCGGGCGTGACCTGCGTGATGTCGTTCGTGATCTCCTCCAGCGCGTAGCCCACGGCCAGGCGCGCGGCGATCTTCGCGATCGGGAACCCCGTGGCTTTGGAGGCCAGCGCGCTCGAGCGCGACACCCGCGGGTTCATCTCGATGACGAGGATCTCCTCGGTCTCCGGGTTGACCGCGAACTGCACGTTCGAGCCGCCCGTCTCCACCCCGACCGCGCGGATCACCGCGATGGCCTGGTCGCGGAGCTGCTGGTAGAGCGCGTCGGTGAGCGTCTGCTGGGGAGCGACGGTGACCGAGTCGCCGGTGTGGACGCCCATCGGGTCGACGTTCTCGATCGAGCAGACGATCACGACGTTGTCGTTGACGTCGCGCATGACCTCGAGCTCGAACTCGCCCCACCCGATCACCGACTTGTCGATGAGGATCTGGGTGATCGGCGAGGCGGCCAGGCCCCGCGCGACGAGCGCCGAGAACTCCTCGGGCGTCCGCGCGATCCCGCCCCCGCGGCCGCCCAGCGTGAACGCGGGGCGCACGATCGCCGGCAGCCCGATCTGCGCCGCGAAGCCGAGCGCCTCCGCAAGCGTCGTGGCGATCGCCGACTCCGGCATCTTCAGCCCCGCGCGGCCCATCGCGGCGCGGAACAGGTCGCGGTCCTCGGCGGTGTTGATCGCGTCGTAGTTCGCGCCGATGAGCTCGACGCCGAAGCGCTCCAGCGTGCCGTCCTCCGCAAGCGCCTTGGCGAGGTTGAGCGCGGTCTGGCCGCCGAGCGTCGCCAGCAGCGCGTCGGGTCGCTCCTTCTCGATGACCTGCGCGACGTTGGCGGCCAGCAGCGGCTCGACGTAGGTCGCGTCGGCGAACTCCGGGTCGGTCATGATCGTCGCCGGGTTCGAGTTCACGAGGACGACCTCGTAGCCCTCCTCGCGCAGCACCTTGCACGCTTGCACGCCGGAGTAGTCGAACTCCGCCGCCTGGCCGATGACGATCGGGCCCGACCCGAGGATGAGGATGCGCCTGAGATCGTCACGGCGTGGCATTACGACGCCGCCTTGATCTGCGCGATGAACCGGTCGAAGAGGTAGAGCGAGTCGTGGGGGCCGGGGCCGGCCTCGGGGTGGTACTGCACCGTGCCTCCGGGGTCGTCGAGGAGCTCAAGGCCCTCGACGGTGCGGTCGTAGAGGTTGATGTGCGAGAGCGCCGCCTCGCCGAAGTCGGTGCTCCAGCGGACGGGCTCGTCGGCGGCGATGGTGCCGGTGCCGTCGGGTGCGCGGACCGCGAAGCCGTGGTTCTGCGCGGTGATCTCGATCGTTCCGGTCGTCAGGTCCTTGACCGGGTGGTTGCCGCCGTGGTGGCCGAATGTGAGCTTGTAGGTCGTCAGGCCGACCGCGCGGCAGAGCAGCTGGTGGCCGAGGCAGATGCCCCAGACGGGCCGCTTGCCGACCAGCGCGCGCGTCGTGGCGACGACGTGGTCGAGCGCCGCCGGGTCGCCCGGCCCGTTGGCCAGGAAGAAGCCGTGCGCGTCGGTGGCCAGCAGGGTCTCGGCGGAGACGTCGTAGGGGTGCAGCGTGACCTCCGCGCCGCGCGCGACGAGGTGCTTGACGATCGAGCTCTTGATGCCGGTGTCGATGGCGTGGATGCGGACGTCGCCGCCCCGGCCGTGCGTGGTCGCCTCGGTCGGCGTCACCTCCCGCGCGAGGTCGCGGCCGACCATGCCGGGCTCCGCGGCGAGGAGTGCGCGCGCGTCGTCCTCGCCCATCGCGGCGCCGAAGATGCCGCCCTTCATCGCGCCCGCGCGGCGGATGTGGCGGACGAGCGCGCGGGTGTCCACGCCGGTGATCGCCGGAACGCCGCAGTCGATCAGCCAGTCCAGCCAGCCGCGCTCCGCCTCCGGGGCGTCCTCCCGGTTGACGGCCTCGCGCATGATCGCCGCGCGCGCCCACACGCGGTCGGACTCCATCGCGCGCTCCGAGACGCCGTAGTTGCCGATGTGCGGGTAGGTGAACGTGATGAGCTGCCCGGCGAACGAGGCGTCGGTCATCGACTCCTGGTAGCCCGACATGCCCGTCGTGAACACGACCTCGCCGACGGCGGGAGCGTCGGCGCCGCAGGCCTCGCCGTCGAAGCGGGTGCCGTCCTCGAGCAGGACGTACGCGGTGGCGGGCCTCACGCCGGGGTGAGCGCGAACGCGCGCTCGCGGTAGGCGACCGAGCCGGCGGCGACGGTGAGCAGGACGCGGCCGCTGAGCCGCCGGCCGCCGAAGCAGCAGTTCTCCGAGCGCGACGCGTAGCCCTCCGCGCCGACCTCCCATTCGGCGGCGAGGTCGACGAGCACGACGTTCGCGGGCGACCCGACGGCGATGCGCGGGACGGGCAGCCCGAGGAGGCCGCCGCCGGCGGTGAGCTTCTCCACCACGAGCGCGAGCGGCAGGATCCCCGGCACCACCAGGCCGGTGTAGACCGCGGCGAACGCGGTCTCCAGCCCCGTGGTGCCCATCGGCGCCTGCTCGAAGGGGACCTCCTTCTCGTCGCGCGCGTGAGGCGCGTGGTCGGTCGCGATGCAGTCGATCGTTCCGTCGCGCAGCCCCTCGATCAGCGCCTGGCGGTCCTCCTCGGTGCGCAGCGGCGGGTTCATCTTCATCCGCGTGTCGAGCGTGCGGACCGCCTCGTCGGTGAGCAGCAGGTGGTGGGGGCTGGCCTCGCAGGTGACCTGCACGCCTTGAGCCTTCGCGGCGGCCACCGCGACGACCGACTCCGCGCAGGAGAGGTGCTGCATGTGGACCCGCGCGTCGTCGTAGCCGGCCAGCGCGCAGTCGCGCGCGACCATCGTGCTCTCGCTGACCGACGGGATCCCCGTCAGGCCGAGCAGTGCGGAGACCGCGCCCTCGTGCATGACCCCCGCGCCGCTCAGCGATGGGTCCTCCTCGTGCAGCGCGATGACGCCGCCGCACAGGCGCTGGTACTGCAGCGCCTTGCGCAGCATCCCGGCCGAGACGACCGGCCGGCCGTCGTCGGTGAAGCCGAGCGCGCCCTGGGAGCGCAGCTCGGCCATCTCGGTCAGTTCGGTGCCGGCCAGGCCGCGGGTGATCGCGGGCATGAAGCCGACCGGGATGCGGGCGTCGCGCGCGGCCGCGTCGCGCAGCGAGCGCAGCCCGGGCGTCGAGTCCACCACCGGGCTGGTGTTCGGCATCGCCACGACGGCGCAGTAGCCGCCGGCGGCCGCGGCCCGCGTCCCCGAATCCAGGTCCTCCTTGTGCTCCTGGCCCGGCACGCGCAGGTGGACGTGCGGGTCGACGAACGCCGGGAGCAGGTGGCGGCCGGCGCCGTCGACGACCTCGGCGCCGGCGGGCGCCTCGAGGCTGCCGGGGGCGCCGATCTCGGCGATCTCCCCCTCGCGGACAAGCACGTCGTGCGGCCCGTCGATCTCGGCGCGCGGATCGAGGACCCGGGCACCACGGACGAGGATGTCGACCGCGGCGGACGGGGCGCGGACGAGCGGGTCGACGGCGCTCATCTCAGGCCGCCTCGCGAGCGGCCAGCGCGCGCGCCGGGACGTCGCCCGAGGCGCCGCCGGGCGTGGGCGCGCGGTTGCCGGCGAGCACCTCGTAGAGCACCGCCATGCGGACGACGACGCCCGCCTCGACCTGGGCGGTGATGACGGCCTGCGGGGAGTCGACGACCTCCCCGCTGAGCTCCACCCCGCGGTTGACGGGCCCGGGGTGCATGAGCACCTGGTGCGGCGAGAGCCGCCGCCCGTTGATCTGGTAGACGGCCGCGTACTCGCGCAGCGACGGCACCCACGCCTGGTCCATCCGCTCGTGCTGCATGCGCAGCGCGTAGACGACATCGGCCTCGGCGAGGTCGTCGAGCGTGTAGCGCACCTCGCAGCCCAGCGCCTCGACGCCGCGCGGGATGAGCGTCGGCGGGCCCGCGACCGTCACGTGGGCGCCCATCTTCTGGAAGGCGAGGATGTTCGAACGAGCGACGCGGGAGTGCAGGACGTCGCCGACGATCCAGATCCGCAGGCCGTCGAGCGCGCCGAGCCGCGAGCGGAGGGTGTGCACGTCCAGCAGCGCCTGGGTGGGGTGCTCGCGCTTGCCGTCGCCCGCGTTGATGATCGCCGCCGGCGTCCAGCGCGTGATGAGCTCCGCCGAGCCCGCCCACGGGGTGCGCACGACGATCGCGTCGGGCTTGTGGGCGCCGAGAGTGAGGATCGTGTCCTTCAGCGACTCGCCCTTCTCGACGCTCGAGCCGCTCGCGGCGAAGTTCACGACGTCGGCCGAGAGGCGCTTGGCCGCGAGCTCGAAGCTCGACCGCGTGCGCGTGCTGGCCTCGTAGAAGAGGTTGAGGACCGTCCTGCCGCGCAGGGCCGGGACCTTCTTGATCTCCCGGTCGGCGACCTCGGCGAACGAGGCGGCGCGGTCGCAGATGCGCTCGATCGCCGGCCGGTCGAGGTCCTCGATGCTCAGCAGGTGGTTCATCGCAGCGCCCCCTGCCGCGTCGCGGCATCCGGCGTGCCGTCCCCGCGTCCGTCGTCGTCGTCGTCGGAGGCGCCGGCCTCGGAGATCGTCACGCGGTCCTCGCCGTCGAGCTCGTCGAGGCGGACGTTGACGCGTTCGCTGCGCGCGGTCGGGAGGTTCTTGCCGACGTAGTCGGGCCGGATCGGCAGCTCGCGATGGCCGCGGTCGGCGAGCACCGCGAGCTGGACGCGCGCCGGGCGGCCGTAGTCGAACAGCGCCTCGATCGCGGCGCGGACCGTGCGGCCCGTGAAGAGCACGTCGTCGACGATCACGATCGTCCTGCCCTCGAGGTCGAACGGGACGTCGGAGGCGTGGACGACCGGCTGGTCGGGGCGGGTCGCGACGTCGTCGCGGTAGAAGGAGATGTCGAGGCCGCCCTGCGGGACGTCGGCGTCGAGCAGGTCGTCGAGCAGCTGCTTGAGGCGCGCGGCCAAGAGCGCGCCGCGGCGGTGGATGCCGACGATCGCGAGGCGCTCGGGCTCGGCGTTCTTCTCGACGATCTCGTGGGCGATCCGCACGAGCGTGCGGCGCATGTCGTCGCGGTCGAGGACCGTCTTGGGGGGCTGCATCGTGTGCCTTCCGGGTCTCTCGGGACCAGATTAAAGGGCGGATGGAGGGTTCGGGCTGGACAGTAGCAACGGGTCCGGCGGCGCCGCAGCCGGGACGCCGCTCGAGGAACACCGTGCTCGCCCAGAGCGACTCCTACTCGTAGGAGCGCTGCTGCGAGGCGTCAACCGCCGCCAGCGCCCGTGACGTCCCGCCAGGCCACGCCCACGGCCCGCGTAACGCCGAATCTCCTGTAGAACGGCAACACCTCCTCGTCGCACGGCGTCGATCATGTACAGGGGTTCGAGCGAGTCGAGCATCCGCCGGACAAGCTGCGTCCCGATTCCGCGCCGCTGATGAACCGGTCGCACCTCGAGGAGGGTGATGTGGGCAGCGATCAGGCCGTCGGTCAGAGCGGCCACGAAGCCCGCCACGCAGCCGTTCTGCGTATCGCGCGCGATCACGATTCGATCGCTGCGGACAAGCACCGAGAGAAGCAGTTCCGCGCTCGGCCGCCGGCTCCAGCCGACGAAGAACCGCGCGAGCTGATCGGTGCGAATGCCGTCGACCGTACGGCGAGGCGGACAGCGCGCAATCGGGCGCATCCACTCCGCTTAGATGGATAGCCTCTCCCGGCGATATCCATCGACTGATTGTCGCTTGCACGGCCACCAGGACGCGGTCTTCGAGGTTAGGGCCGCTGAGCGGGCTCAAGCTCGAAGGCTTGGCGGGACCTTCGCACCAGTCCCATACCGTCGCGGGCGCTCAGCGCTTGACGATGTCGACGTGGATCGTCGAGCCCTGCTCGATGAGCTCCCCCGGGCCGGGCCGCTGGGCGACGACCTCCCAGTTCTCGTCGCGCACCACGCCGAAGACGCCTCCGCCCGAGTCGACGGTGATGACGAAGCGTGCGCGCTCGGCGCGCTGCCGGGCGACGTCGAGCGGCTCCCCGACGATGGGCGGGATCAGCGTCTTGGTGATGATCGTGCCGCCGCCGGTGATGGTGCCCGGCACGGTGATCCGCTGGGTCTCGGTGCGGGTGACGCCCTCGCCGCCGCCAAGCGTCGTGACGACCAGCACCCCGAACAGGAACCCGCAGGCGGTGGCCAGCGCGAGCGCAGCCCACGGCCGGCGCGACGGCGGGCGCACCCGCGTGGGCTCGGCGCTCATGACGTGACCTCGGCGCGGGCGGGAGGCTCGGCCTCGGCCCGCGCCGGCGACGACGGCCCGGCGGCGCCGGGCTCCCCGCCCGCAGTGGCCGCGGCGTCGCCGGGCTCCCCGCCCGCAGCGGCTCCGGCGTCGCCGGGCTCCGGGGCGGCTGCGGACGGCGCGACCTCGGCGGGCCGGCCGGCCGCGCGGTCCCAGCGCAGCAGCACGGGCGCGGCCTTCTCGGGGAACGGGATCTCGATCGTGTCGAAGTCACGCGGAAGCTCGGTGCGCGCGAAGGTGGCGCGGGCCTCGTCGAGCACCTCGCGGCCCGCGTACCGCGTGGAGACGTGCGTGAGCGCCAGCAGGCGGACCCCGGCCTCGGCGGCGAGGGCCGCCGCCTGGGTCGCGGTGGAGTGCCGCGTCTCGGCGGCGCGATCGCGGTCGGCCGCGACGAACGTGGCCTCGTGGACGAGGAGGTCGGCGCCGTCGGCGGCGACGCGCACGGCGTCGCACGGCGTGGTGTCTCCCGAGATGACGACGCGGCGCCCCGCGCGCGGTGGCCCGACGACGGCGGCGGGGTCGACGCCGTCGACGCGCTCCCCGCGCTGGAGGCGGCCGAAGGCGGGGCCGAACGGCACGCCGAGCGCCTTCGCGCGGTCGGCGTCGAAGCGCCCGGGCCGCGCATCCTCGACCAGCGCGTACCCGAACGCGGTGCCGCGGTGGCGAACGTTGAAGGCCTCGACGCAGAAGCCGTCGTCGAACTCCAGGGTGTCGCCGGCACCGAGGTCGACGACCCCGAACGCGTAGGAGAGACGACCGATCACGACCCCCATCGCCTTCATCAGCTTCTCGGTGCCGGGCGGCCCGTAGACGGTGAGCGGGCGCTCGCGGTCACGCAGCGCGTAGGACTTGACCAGGCCCAGGAGGCCGAGCCAGTGGTCGACGTGGAGGTGGGTCAGAAAGACGAAGTCGACGTCGGCGAGGCCGACCGACCGCAGGAGCTGACGCTGCGTGCCCTCTCCGCAGTCGAACAGCAACCGCTCCCCACCGCGCCGCACAAGGATCGCCGGCAACCCGCGGCGGGCGGTCGGCACGGAGCCCGCGGTGCCCGCGAAGAAGACGGAGAGGTCGGTCATGGTGCGCCGGTCGAGGGTAGTGCCGCGACCCGCGGCAGGCAGGGCCGGCGCGGTCCTACCGGCTGCGCTGCTCGCTCAGCAGGTCCCGGATCTCGGTGAGGAGGATCGTCTCGTCGGTCGGCGCGGGGCTCTCGCTCGCCGCGCCGTCCTTGCGCAGCGACGTGAGGCGCTGGACCGGGACGACGACGATGAAGTAGATGACCGCCGCGACGATGACGAAGTTGATCAGCGCGGTGATCGTCGACCCGTAGACGACCTTCGCGCCGTTGACGGTGACGCCCGCCCGCCCGAAGTCCGGCGTGCCGCCGATCACGCCGCCCACGAAGTCCTTGGCGAACGCCATCACCACGGCGCCGAACGCGGCTCCGATGATGACCGCGACGGCGAGGTCGATGACGTTGCCGCGCAGGAGGAAGTCCCGGAATCCCTTGACCATGGACGGACCGTAGTCCCGGCCGCGGACGAGAGACCGACGCCGACGTGCTAACCGACGGTCAACAGTGGAGTAGGTGTCGTCATGCGCTTCTTCCTCCGCCGCTGGTCCCGCCCCCTGCTCGCCGCCGTGGCCGTCCTCGGTCTGGCCGCCGCGGTGTGGGGTCAGGCCGACGCCATCGCAGCGCTGAACTGGCGCGCCGACCCCTCCGCGCTTGCCGTGGCCGCCGGCCTCTTCGCCCTCGCCCCCTGCCTGCAGGCGCTCACGTGGGTCGCGGCGCTGCGCCGCGGCGGCGCCGGCGCGCCGTGGGTCCCCACCCTGCGCGTCTGGGCGCGCTCGTTCCTCCTGCGCTACGAGCCCTCGGGCGCGGTCGGCTTCGCCTACCGCGTCGCCTCCCGGGAGCGGCTCGCCGCCTCGACGCCGCAGATCCTCGTGGCCTCGGCCTACGAGCAGCTCGCGGCCGTCGTCGCGGGGGCCCTCGTGGCCGTGGCCGGCTTCGCGGCGGCGGGCCTGCGGCCGCCGGTGCTCGCCTGGGCGCTCGCCGCAGGCGCGGTCGCGGTCGCGGTCGCGGCGCGCCCCGCGTTCCTCGGGCGCTGGGCGGCCGACCGGCTGGCCGCCCGTGGCATCAGCCCCGAAGTGCTGCTCGACGGCCGGGTCGTCGCCGGCATGGTCAGCGTCAACGTGCTCGGATGGGCCGCGACCGGCGCCGGCGCCTGGCTCGTCGTCGACGCGCTCGGCGCCCGTGTCGACGCCGGGCTCCTGCTCGGCGCCTTCGCCCTCAGCTGGCTGCTCGGGGTGCTCGTCCCGCTCGCGCCCGGCGGGCTCGGTCTGCGCGAGGGCTCGCTCGTGCTCTCGCTCGCGGCGACCGTCGGGACGGGCGTCGCCACGGCACTCGCGCTCGCGCTCCGGCTCGTGAGCTTCGCGGGCGAGCTCCTCGCCGCTGCGCTGCTGGAGCTCGCCGCGCTCGCGCTGGCCCGCTTCGGCGCGATGCCCGACCGCGTCGGCGCGGTCCGCGTGGACCCGGCACCTGTCCCGGTGCGTGACGTCGCTCGTGCCGCCGCGGTCATCCCCGCCACGCGGCGCGCCGGCACCGTCGTCGTCGTCCCGACCTACGACGAGGCCGAGGCCCTCCCGCTGTTCGTCGCGCGCTTCGCGGCGACGGGTCTCGAGCTGCTGATCGTCGACGACGGCTCGCCCGACGGCACCGGTGAGCTCGCCGACGCGCTGGCCGCGGAGCGCCCGTGGATGCACGTCCTGCACCGCGCGAGCAAGGACGGGCTCGGCATGGCCTACCGCGCCGGGTTCGCCTGGGCGCTCGCGCACGGCTACACGGTGATCGGGCAGATGGACTGCGACCTGTCGCACCCCCCGGAGACGCTCACCGAGATGCTTGCCATCCTCCACGCGCGCGAGGCCGACCTCGTCATCGCGAACCGCTACCTGCCAGGCGGCGGCACCGAGGGCTGGTCGCGCGGGCGCCGCGTGCTGTCGCGGCTTGGCTGCGCGGGCTCCAAGCGCGTGCTGCGCCTCCCGTTCGACGACCTGTCGGGCGGCTTCAAGCTCTGGCGCGCGCAGACCCTCGCCGAGCTCGACTTCGGCACGATGCTCTCGACGGGCTACGCCTTCCAAGTCGAGACCACGCTGATGGCCCACCTGAGCGGCAAGCGGATCGAGGAGGTGCCGTTCGTCTTCTGCGAGCGCGTCGCGGGCCACTCGAAGATGTCGCTGGCGATCTCCCTGGAGGGCATCCGCGTCACGCTCGGGCTCCGGCGCCGCCATCGCGGGCTGCGGACGGAGTGATCGGGTCGGACGTCGCCCGGGCCGAGTCACCCCTCCGAGGTGTGGCCGGCCGGAAGCGGCCGTGGAGGTTGCTGCGAGTTGCGCGTCGGCTCCAGCCGCCCGCCTTGTCGATGTAGATGCCGGCCGCGGCCGCCATCTACACAGGGTCGCGAGCGCGTCGGACAGAACGTATGTTCGTGTTCTCGCGGATGCTGATCCGCTACGCTTCGGACCCAAGCGCCAGTAGCTCAGTGGATAGAGCGCCGCCCTCCGGAGGCGGAAGCCGGGGGTTCGAATCCCTCCTGGCGCGTCACCGTGGTCCCGCCGTATGGGGCGTTGCGCGTCGTCGGCCCAATATCGTGGAGTCGATGGCCGAGCAGCTCATCACCGTCGGTGCCGTCGAGCTCTGCTACGAGACGTTCGGCGAGCCCGGCGACCCGGCGGTGCTGCTGATCATGGGCCTCGGGACCCAGATGCTCGGATGGCGCCCGGAGTTCTGCGCGCTGATCGCCGCCGAGGGCTTCTTCGTGGTCCGTTACGACAACCGGGACGTCGGGCGCTCGACGCACTTCTCCGGTCACCGGCCGCCGGGCCTGCTCGAGCTCGTCACCCGCCGGCCGAAGGACCCGGCCTACACGCTCGACGACATGGCCGACGACGCGGCGGGCCTGCTCGACGCGCTCGGGGTCGGCGCCGCCCACGTCGTGGGCGCCTCGATGGGTGGGATGATCGCCCAGATGGTCGCCGTGCGCCACCCGGCCAAGGTCCGCTCGCTCGTGTCGATCATGTCCACGACGGGCGCCGCCCTCGCCGGCCAGCCTGCGCTCAAGGTGCTTCCGTTCCTGATCAAGCCTCCCGCCAAGGAGCGCGACGACGCGATCGAGCGGATCGTCGAGCTCTTCGGGGTCGTCGGCTCGCCGGGCTTCGAGCGCGACGACGCCGCGACGCGCGAGATGGCCGGCATGAGCTTCGATCGTTCCGCCGACCGCAGCGGTGCGGGACGCCAGCTCGGCGCGATCCTCGCCTCCGGCAACCGCGAGCGGCAGTTGCGCGCGATCACCGCGCCGACGCTCGTCATCCACGGTACGGACGACAAGATGGTGGCGCCGTCCGGCGGCCGGGCGACCGCCAGGGTGATCGAAGGCGCGCGCCTGGAGCTCATCCGCGGCATGGGCCACGACCTCCCGCGCGGCGCGTGGGAGCGCATCGTCGCGATGATCGCCTCCCACGCGCGGGCCGTTGACGGCCGCCGGGCGATCCCCGCGCCCGTCGAATAGACCGCCGGCCGCGAGTCAGGGAGGATCCGTCGATGGACGTCAAGCTCTACATGTTCTCCGGCTCGAACGCCGTGCTGACGGCGCAGCTCATGCTGGCCCACAAGGGCATCGCCTACCGGCGGGTGAACCTGTTCCCCGCCGCCCACACGGTCATCCTGCTGGGGCTCGGCTTCGAGACGATGACGGTCCCGGCGCTGAAGGTCGACGGCCGGCGCGTGCAGGGGACGCGCGCGATCTCACGATTCCTCGACGAACTGGTCCCGGAGCACCCATTGTTCGCAGCCGACCCCGGGCGCCGCCGGGCGATCGAGGAGGCCGAGCGCTGGGGCGAGCAGTTCCAGAACTCGGTCCGCCGCGTCTTCTACTGCATGGGCCGGCGTGATCCCGCCGCGTTCAAGAGCGTGATGCTCGCGGACAGCTCGCCGGTGAGGCGTCCGCTGTTGAGCGTCGCGACGCCGCTGATCGTCCGCCTGGCCACCGCCAAGCACGACGCGGTCGACGCGTCCGGCGAGGTCGACGTCGCCGAGCTGCCCGGGCGCCTCGACCAGATCGACGCGTGGATCCGGGACGGCGTGCTCGGCGGACCCGAGCTCAACGCGGCCGACTTCCAGATCGCCGTCAACGTCGCAGCCCTCCTGCTGGGGGAGGACTGCGCACCGCTCGTCGTCGGGCGCCCGGCCGAGGCGCTCGCGCACCGGGTGGCGCCCGGCTACACGGGCCGCGTCGGGACGGCCCTCCCGCCGGGGACGATCCCGCGGGTGCTGCCCCCGCAGTGGCTGGCGCCGCTCGGCCCGCCGCCATCACAGGGCGGTCGCGAGTCGCAGTGACGAGGAGCGACGGGCCGAAAGGGAGCGACGACCGGGCACAGCCTTCGAGGTTTGTCCCGCTGACCGGGCTCAAGCTCGAAGGCTGATGCTTTCGAACGCACCAGAGCCCCGCTGCGGGATCGACACGAGGTTCTAAGCCCGGCTTCTCAGCGGAGCCTGACCTCCTCCTCCCCCACGGCGATCACGTCGCCCGGGTGCAGTTGGCGGCCGCGCCGGGTCTCCGGCTCGCCGTTCACGATCACCTCACCGGCCGCGAGCAGCTGCTTGGCCTCTCCCCCGGAGTCGGCGATCCCGGCGTGCTGCAGGAGCTGCCCGAGCCGGATCATCTCCCCGCGGATCTCGACCTCGCGCACGCGCCGAGCATGACGGATCAACGGCCCGACCGAGCCTTGACGCGTGTGCGAACATGCGTTCGCATGACGAGCCAGGGGTCCGCGTACGCCCGCTTCCGCCGGGCGCTCAAGACGAAGAACCTCACGCTCATCCGGGCGGCCGCCGCGGAGCTCCCCCAGGTCCGCCTCGACGACGCCCTGGAGGTCTGCGTGCTGCTGCGCGACCGCGAGCCGCAGCGCTACGAGGCCGCAGCCGTGCGCTGGATCGCGCGCTTCTGCGTGGAGCGGGTCGACGTGTCGCTCGAGGACGTCGACCACGCCACCCGCGCCTTCGCGCTCATGCGCCGGGGCGAGCCCGAGCAGGCGCTCACCGTGCTGCAGGCGCTGTGCGCGGGACCATAAGCGCGCGTGGCATCGACGGTCTGCGGATCTGCAAGCGCCGGCCACCGCGGACCGCCACTTCGCGCGGTACGACGGCCTCGACTGGTTCGACCCCGGAGCGACGGGGACGGACCGCCCAGCGCTACCGGAACGTCCGCAGCTTGACCGTGCGGCCGACGTTGTTGGCGATGTCGCCGCTGTTGGTCCCGACGAAGACGCGGTAGGACCCGCCGCGGCGGACCTTCACCCGGACGGCGTACTTCGAGCGGTCGGCCTTGAAATGGCGGGCGATCGTGCCGCCGATCGTGATCCAGCGGTCGCCGCGGAGCTTCTGGACGGCGACCTGGGCGCCGTCGCGGATCGGCGTGACCGTCCCGGCGAAGCGGACGGTCCGCCCGCGGCGCACGCGCGTGGCGCTGACGTCGGTGCGCACGGTGACGGCGACCAGCGCGGTGACGATCGGGCTGGCGACGGGCTTGCCGGCGACCTGGACGCGGTACTGCGTCGTGGTCGTCAGCGACAGGATCGGGAACGCGAAGGCACCCGTGGCGCTCGTGACCTGCGGGTTGCCGACGGTGGCGAAGCCCGCCGTGAACGGAAACGCGTTCTGCTCGAGCACAACCTGTCGGTTGGCGTTGTCGGTGCCCGACAGCGTGCCGGTCAGCGTGGTGGCGGCGCCGAAGGGCACGGGGTTGGGCGTGGCCGAGAGCACCAGACCCAGCGGCTGCTTGAGCGTCTTGAACGTGCGGTCGCCGCCGCGCGAGGTGCCGGCGCCGCTCGTGGCGACGAGGCGGAAGTGGTACACCGTCGCGGGCGCCAGGCCGGCGAGATTCGCCGACACCGCCTTGGCCGTGGTGCCCTTGCCGATGGCCACCGCCGAGGTGGCGGCGCCGTAGGCCTTCGTCGGGCCGTACTGGAAGGCGTAACTCGTCTGCACGTCGCGCGGGTTGACCGCACCGCGCACGGTCGCAGTGCTCGGGGTCACCTTCACCGCGGTGCCGGTGGAGACGCCCGGCGCGCTGGCCGCGACCGCGGCGGCCGGGGCCCCGAGGCACACGGCGATGAACGCCAGGGGCAGCAGGGTCCGGGTGCGAAGAGGAGACGTCATGCTGAGTTCCTGCCCGCAGGCGGCGCCGGCAACCGTGAGGAGATCGTGAGATCAGCGCACGCGGGGCGCGACGGTGAGGGAGTGCCTGGGACTCGGTCGGGCCGGTCACGCCACGCCGGACGCCGATCAGGCCGCCGGCAGCCGTTGCACGGTCGACAGGACCGGGGCGAAGAGGTCCCCGTGCTCGGCGACGCGGCGCAGCACCTGCTCGGCGGTGAACACCAAGAGCTCGGGGTCGCCGGCGGCCGCGCACGCGCGCACCGCGTCCCAGTCGACGGGGGTCGAGACGGTCGGGCGCTCGCGGGCCCGCAACGAGTAGACGGTGACGGTGGTCTTGTGCTCGTCGTTCTGGCTCCAGTCGACGAGCACCTTCCCGGCGCGCAGCGCCTTGGTCTGCCGGGAGACGACGAGGCCCGGCTCCTCGGCCTCCAGCAGCTCGGCGACCGCCTTGGCGAAGCCCTTGGCCTGGGCTTGGGTCGCATCGGGGTCGTTGAGCGGGACGTAGAGCTGCAGGCCCTTCGATCCGCTCGTCTTCGCGCACGTCGCAAGTCCCAGTCCGCGGAGCATCCCCTCGAGCCAGAGCGCGACCGTGCAGCACTCGACGATCGTCGCGGGCGGGCCGGGGTCGAGGTCGAAGACGACCATCGTCGGGGTGTCCGGCGCGGCGGCCCGCGCCATCGGCGTATGCAGCTCGAGGTCGGCGAGATTCGCCAGCCAGGCGAGCGTCGGGCGATCCTCACAGAGGACGTAGTCGATATCGCCGTGGCGGGCGGTGCGCACCCAGTCGGGGCGGTGCGACGGCGCGTTCTTCTCATAGAAGTACTTCCCGTCGACGCCGTTGGGGTAGCGCTTGAGCGTGAGCGGGCGGCCCGCGAGGTGCGCCAGCAGCACGTCGGCGATGCGCAGGTAGAAGTCCGCGACGTCGGTCTTGGTGAACCCGACGGCGGGGTAGAGCACCTTGCGCGGGTTGCTGAGACGGACCGGGACGTCGTCGACGACCAGCTCGGCGGCGATCGGACCTTCACGCACGACCTCCCAGGCCGGCTTGTCGTCGCGCAGCCCCTTGTAGGACGGGTGACGCGCCTGGCCGTCAGGAGTCCACTCGGTGAACTCGATCTCCGCGAGGTAGCGCGGCTGCACCCAGATCGCCTCACGGGGCGGCTTGGGACCGGGGGCGGTGAACGGGTTCTCCGGCTGCACGAGCGGGCCGAGCAGCGCCGCGAGGCGCGTGAGCTCGGCCTGGGTGAACCCGGTCCCGACCTTCCCCGCGTAGCGCAGGCCGTCGTCCTCGTGGACGCCGAGGACGAGCGCGCCGATGTAGTCGCGCCGCCTCCCCGCCCCGGGCACCCAGCCGCAGACGACGAGCTCTTGGCGCTGCACGAGCTTGACCTTCAGCCAGCCGCTCGCCCGGCGCCCGGGGTCGTAGGGGCAGTCCAGCCGCTTGGCCATGACGCCCTCGAGGCCCTGCGCCTTCGCCGCCGCGAGGACCTGCGAGCCGTGGCCGACGACGTGGTCGGGCACCGTCCAGCGCGGCGCGTCGGCGACGAGCGCGCGCAGCAGTGTGCGGCGCTCGGCGTAGGACTCTCCGGTGAGGTCGTGGCCGTCGAGCCAGAGCAGGTCGAAGAGCAGGTAGGAGACCGGCGCGGCCTTGGCCAGCCGCCGCGCCGCGCTCTCCGAGGTGAGGTGCATCCGCCCTTGGAGCGCGGAGAAGCTCGGCGTGCCGTCCGGGCCGAAGGCGACGATCTCCCCGTCGAGGATCGCCCGGTGGTGGCTCAGCGCGCGGTTGAACGTCCGCAGCTCGGGATAGCGGCCGGAGACCTCGTTCTGGTTGCGGGTGAACAGCTTGAGCGTCCCGGGCTCGGAGACCGCCATCGCGCGGATGCCGTCCCACTTGATCTCGTAGGCCCAGCGCTCGTCGTCGTCGGGCGGAAGCGTCCCCGCCTTGGCGAGCATCGGCGCGATCCACTCCGGCATCGGCTCCATGCCCGCGTCGGCCGGCTCGCCCATCAGGTGGATCATCCAGTTCTTGGGGTCGGCGTCCTTGTCGATCGGGAAGAGCGCGTACCGCGCGTCGACGCGCTCCCCGTGCAGGTGGACCTCGATCTTGCGCGCGTCCCACTTCAGCACCTCGTAGGTTCCGTGGTCCCAGATCGTCATCACGCCGGCGCCGTAGTTGCCCGCCGGGATCTCGCCGTGGAACTCGAGGTACTCGAGCGGGTGGTCCTCGGTGTGAACCGCGAGATGGTTCTTGCGCGGCTCGACGGGCAGCGCGTTGGGGACCGCGAAGGAGACGAGGACCCCGTCGCGCTCCAGGCGCAGATCCCAGTGCAGCCGCGTGGCGTGATGCTCCTGGACGACGAACCGGGGCGCGACGGCCTGGTCGCGCCGCGTCTTCGCCGCCGGCTCCGGCGTCGCGCCGAAGTTCCGCTTGGCGTCGTACTCAGCGAGGGGCTTCTTCGCGGCGGTCATCGATCCCTCCGAGTGCCCGGAGCGCGCGGGCCGGCAACCCGCCGATGAGCCAGTCGGCGGGGTACTCCCCGCCGTTGACCACCGCCCCCGCCGCGACCACCGCGTTCTCCCCGATGCGCGTCCCGCGCAGCAGGACGCAGTTGGCCGATACCGCGACGTTGCGCCCGAGCACGATCGCCTCGACCTTGATCGGGCGCCGCAGCACGGGCTCGGGGTGATCGCCGACCGTGTGGTCGGAGTCGATGAACGACGTGCGCTCCCCGATCGCGCCGTGTGCGCCGATCGTCACGCCCCCCGTGGCGTGCACGTGGACGCCGCGGCTGAGGACGGTCCACTCCCCCACCTCCAGGAGCGACTTCGTCTTGAGCAGGACGAGGTCGCGGACGTGGACGTCGTTGGCCAGCCGCACCGTGCCGCCCTGCAGCTGCACGCGGCAGAACGCCTCGAACGTGCTGCGGTCCCCGACTTCGAGGACGTTGTCCGCGCCCGTCCAAACCTCGAGCACGAGCTCGCGCCCGAGCTTGACGTCGCGGCCGAGGCGCACGGTCAGCGACCCCGGCCCGGACGCGCCGATCACGGGCTCCAGGCGCGGGAGCGTCCAGAAGCGCGGCGCCCCCGCGACCTCCCAGCGCACGGCGACGCCGAGGCGCCCGAGCCGCGCGGAGACCACCTGCTGCCAGAGCGCGAAGCGCGTGGCCGCGAGCGTCTGGGCGAGGCGCGTCAGCACGCCGGAGAGGCTATCCGGCTGCTCCGATCGAATTCTCCCGCGAACGCGTCGTCGGGAGCTATGGTGCGCGCGTCGCACCGCCGCCGCCGCGCTCGTCGCCCAGACCACCGCCAGGGAGAACCCGTGAACCGACTGCTGACCATCCTCGTCGCCGCCGCAGCGCTCTCCGCAGTCGCCGCGGCACCGGCGTCCGCCAGCCACTCGTGGAACGGCTACCACTGGGCCCGCACGGCCAACCCGTTCACGCTGAAGGTCGGCGACAACGTCTCGGGTGTCTGGGACGGGGTGCTGGACACGGCGGACGGCGACTGGACGACCTCGACGGTCATGGACCTCACGAAGGTCGCCGGGACCTCAAACAAGCGATGCTCGATGACCTCCGGCACCGTCCAGGTCTGCAACGGCACCTACGGCAGCACCGGGTGGCTCGGCCTCGCGACGATCAACCTCAGCGGCGGCACGCACATCACCCAGGGCTCGGCGAAGATGAACGACACGTACTTCAAGACCGCGGCCTACAACAACCTCAACGAGCAGCGCCACGTGATGTGCCAGGAGGTCGGCCACACGTTCGGGCTGGGCCACACGAGCGAGGACGGCTCGTCGCAGAACACCTGCATGGACTACTTCTCCAACACGGGCGCCAACTCCGCGAACCCGATCAGCACCCATCCCAACCAGCACGACTACGACACTCTGGCCGGCGTCTACGCGCACCTCGACGCCGCGACGACGCTGGCCGCCTCCCCGACGTCCGCGGCCGGGGCGGCGGGCCGCGCGGACACGCAGCCCTACCGCACCGAGCGCACCGACCGCGGTAAGCACACCGTGCTGCGCGAGTACTTCGCCGACGGGACCGCGCGCATCACCGACGTGCTCTGGCGCGACGGCCCGCGGACGATCGTCGACCCCGGCTGACTCCGCGCCACGCGCTCAGCCCGACGGCACGCGCGTGATCGCGAGATCGAAGGGCGCGGCGGCCACCCCCACCGCATCCAACTCCGCCCGTCGGTGAGCGACGAGGTCGTCCGGGAGCGGGTGGCGCCACGCTTGCGCCAGGCGGCCGGAGAGCGCGGCGTGGGCCGGCTGGGTGATCGCGAGGACTCCACTTCCGGGCTCCTCGCGCAGCAGCACCGCGCGGCCGCCCGTCAGCCGCCGGCGACCGCCGGCAGGATCTGGACCTCCCCGCCCGCGGGAACCGGGGTCTGCAGGCCGTCGCCGAAGCGGATGTCGTCTCCGTTGACGTAGACGTTGACGAAGCGGCGCAGCGTTCCGTCGTCGTCCGCGATGCGGTCGCGCAGCTCGCCGTGCGTGGCGTAGAGCGCGTCGAGCACCGCCCCGACCGTCTCGCCCTCGAGCAGGACCTCCCCCTCGCCGCCGGCGGCGGCGCGCAGCTGCGTCGGCAGCTTCACCTTGACCGCCATCAGGCCACCACGCCGGCGAACTCGGCCTCGAACGCCGCGAACGTCGGCTCGATCGTGTGGACCGCGAAGGAGTCGCGCACCGCGTCGAGCGTCTTGAGCCCGTCGCCGGTGATGACGAGCACGACGCGCTCCTCGCGGTCGATGGCGCCCTGCTCGGCGAGCTTGGCGAGCGTCGCCGTGGTCGTCCCGCCCGCCGTCTCGGTGAAGACGCCCGTCGTCTCGGCCAGCAGGCGGATGCCCCGGCGGATCTCGTCGTCGGAGACCTGCTCGATCGAGCCGCCGGTCGTCCGCGCGACGTCGAGCGCGTAGGGGCCGTCGGCGGGGTTTCCGATGGCCAGGGACTTGGCGATCGTGTCGGGCTTGACCGGCTGGCAGAAGTCGCGCCCGAGCTCGAACGCGTGGGCAACCGGGTTGCAGCCCACGGCCTGCGCGCCGTTGGAGGTGGGGCGCGCGCCGGTGATCAGCCCGAGGTCGAGCCACTCCTGAAAGCCCTTGTCGATCTTCGTGAACAGCGAGCCCGAGGCGATCGGCGCGACGATGCGGTCCGGCGTGCTCCAGCCGAGCTGCTCGGCGATCTCGTAGGCGAGGGTCTTGGAGCCCTCGGCGTAGTACGGGCGCATGTTGACGTTGACGAACGCCCAGCCCTCACGTTCGCCCGAGAGCTCGACGCAGAGGCGGTTGACGTCGTCGTAGTTGCCGTTGATCGCCACGACGTTGGTGCCGTAGACGCCCGTCGCGAGGATCTTCTGCTCCTCGAGGTTGGACGGGATGAAGACGTAGCTCGGCAGGCCGAGCGCGGCGGCCTGGGCGGCGACGGCGTTGGCCAGGTTGCCGGTCGAGGCGCAGGCCAGCGTCGTGAAGCCGAGCTCGCGGGCGCGGGCCGACGCGACGCTGACGACACGGTCCTTGAAGGAGTGCGTGGGGTTTGCGGCGTCGTTCTTGACCCAGACCTCACGCAGCCCGAGGCGCTCGGCGAGGCGGTCGGCGCGGATCAGCGGTGTGCAGCCCGCGGGCAGGCCACCGGCGGTCGAGTTGCGGCTGGCCGAGCCCGGCTGGCCGTTCTCCAGCGGCAGGAAGTCGGCGTAGCGCCAGATGTTCTGCGGGCCGCCCTGGATCTTGCGGCGCAGCTCGCCGACGTCGTTGACCTCGGGAGCAGAGTAGGCGACCTCGAGCGGGCCGAAGCACCGATCGCAGACGTAGCGCGCCTCGAGCGGGTACTCGGTCCTGCACTCCCGGCACTTCAATGCGGTTGCGGCCATGAAAAACGAAGAAACCTCCGGTCGGGTGGCGGAGGTTCGTTGCTTTACGGCGCGGAGCTCCGGCCACATCTGTCAGGAATTGGCACCTTTCTCGCTGCTCGAACAGACGCTCGCAAGTGGTTGCCGGGGTTTCGTCGGGCCAGTCCCTCCACCCCTCTGGATGTGTCCAGCTATGTGGCTCGGAAGTGTAGCGGCTCGCCCGGCGCCCGCAACCGCCGGTAGACTCGGGCGCCCGAGCATCATGCCTGCCGCGATCGACGAGCCCCGAAGTCCCAGTGCCGAACCTCCCCAAGCCCCCTCGCTTGCGTCGTCCGGCGCGCGCGCGCACGGGCGCCGGGACCTCCGCCGGCGAGCCTGAGCCCCGCGCCTACGAGGCCGTCGAGTTCGAGGGCCTGCGTTGGATCAACATCGAGCGCCCCCGAGCGGCCGACCGGGCCTGGCTCGAGGAGCACCACGACTTCCACCCGCTCGACTACGAGGACGTCTTCTCGCGCAACCAGCGCCCGAAGGTCGACGAGTACCCGGGGTACCTCTTCGTGGTCCTGCACTTCCCGGCCTACGACAAGACGATCAAGCGCCTCAACCAGGCCGAGGTCGACATCTTCATCGGCCCCGACTACGTCATCACGATCCCGAACGAGCCGATCCAGCCGCTCGAGTACCTCTACGAGCGCTGCCGCACGCGCGAGGAGGAGCGCGAGCTCCTCTTCGCCAAGGGACCGGGCTACCTGCTCTACAAGATCGTCGACTCCTGCGTGGACGCCGCCTTCCCGATGCTCGCGAAGATCGGCAACAAGCTCGAGCGCCTGGAGGAGGACATCTTCGACGGCCGCTCCAAGGAGATCGTCCGCGACCTCTCCAACGCCAAGCAGGAGGTCATCAACTTCCGCAAGATCACACGCCCGCAGCGCGCGGCCCTGCGCGACCTCGAGCGCACCAAGCGCTACATCCCGGAGAACCTCGACATCTACTTCGACGACATCACCGATGCGTCGGAGCGCATCTGGGACATGCTCGAGAACTACAAGGAGGTCGTCGAGGGCCTGGAGAGCACGAACGAGTCCGTGCTCACCCACGAGGCCAACGACGTGCTGCGGCTGCTGACCGCGCTGAGCGCGATCCTGCTGCCGCTGACGTTGATCACCGGGCTGTTCGGCATCAACACGGGGGTCCCCGGTGAGGGGGAGCTCGCAGGCTTCTTCGTGGTCCTCGGCGTGATGATCGTGCTGGCCGCCGCGCTCGCGTACGTCTTCCGCAAGCGCGGGATCTTCTAGCCCCGCGCTGGTGCCGACGGCAGCGGCAGCCCCGCGGCCTCGAAGGCGCGCAGCATCCCGGGCAGCGGCGTCGCGTCGGCTGGCGCGGCCGGAGATCCGTCGGCGGGCTGGCCGAGCAGGCGGCGGGTGAGGGCGGAGCGCTCGTCGAGCAGGTCGCCGAGGACGGTGCGGACGTCAGCCACGGTGGCCTGCTCGCGGCCGGCCAGCGCGGCACGCAGCGCGGCCTGGCGCATGAGCTCCTTGATGAAGGCGCCGCTGACGCCTTCGGTGCGCGCCACGAGCTCGGTCTCCGTCTCGGGGTCGATGACGATCCCGTGGGCGTAGACGTGCAGCAGGCGCGCGCGGGCGGTCTCGTCGGGAAGGGGGAGCTCGACGGCGAGATCGATGCGGCCCGGCCGGGCGACCAGCGCCGGCTCGACGATGTCGGGGCGGTTCGTGGTCAGGAGGAACAGCAGGTCGGCGTCCTCGTGGAGGCCTTCCATCTGGTTGAGCAGCTCGAAGAGGACGCCCTTGTCGCCCTGCGGCATCGTGCGCTCGGCGGCGACGAGGTCCACGTCCTCCAGGACGACGGTGGCCGGCGCGAGCTCGTGCGCGATGCGCAGCGCCTGCTCGATGAGGCCCAGGCCGCGGCCGGTGAGCAGGATCGTGGTGCGGCCGGGCATGGCGCCGAGCAGGTAGCTCACGGTGAGCGTCTTCCCGGTCCCGGGCGGGCCGTGCAGCAGGACGCCGCGCTTGATGTGGTGATCGACCTCGCGCAGCCGCTCGACCTGCGCGGCGATGCCGACGGTGTGGCGCTCGACGCGCTCGAGGATCCCGTCGGGCAGGATCACGGAGTCGCGGTTCACCGCGCGCACGCTGTGGAACTGCACGCTGATCGCGCGATCCTGGCTCTGGTGCAGGGAGATGACCTTGCCGCGGTAGACGTTGCGCTCACGCATGGCGGCCCGCAGGTCGTCGAGGAGCGCCGGGATCGCCTGGCGGTCCGGGGAGATCCCCTCGAGCCGCAGCCCGGTGCCGCCGAACGGGCGCTGGGCCATGCGGGAGAGCGCGAGCGCGAGCGGCGTCCCCTCGCGCGATCCCAGGTACAAGCCGGCGGAGACGCACTGGGTCACGCGTCCGTCGCCCACGCGCACGTTGGCGTACTGGACGGGCCCGATGCTCACCGGTCCGGTCGTCCCCTGCACCGCGAGCAGGTCCCGCAGCGAGAGCTCCATGTAGCTCGACGCGCGCGCCGAATACCCGATCACCTCGGCCTCGGCCAGCACCGCGTCCAGGGCGAGCTGGAGGTTCGGATGGTCGGTGCCGCCGAACTCCGCCACCGTCGACGGCAGTTCGAGCGGGTCCACGCCGAGGTGCGCGCGCAGACGCGCTGCGAGGGGCGTCTCCCGCGATCGTGCCGTCGCCGCCATCGCGCCCAGGAACTCCTGGAACACCGCGGCGAACGTCTCGACCCCCGTCACCTCGTCGTCGGCCATCCGTGCACCGTACGCCGAGCGCGGGTGGCGCGCAACGACGATTCCCCGATCGCCGCGGGCCGCGGGTAACCGGTTTCGCGGGCTCGGGTACCGCTCGTCATGGCGCCGATCGAGAGCCTCAGGCAGCTCGGCGCCGCCTCCGCCCTCACCGCGCCGGCGGACCGCAGGCGGATGCTCGTAATCGTCAACCCGTACGCGACGACCGTCTCGGACCGGCTGAGGAACCTCGTCGTGTCCGCGCTGCAGGGGCGCTATCAGGTGCAGGCGATCGACACGGCCCGCAAGGAGCACGCGACGCAGATCGCGCGCGAGGCCGCCGGAGAGGGCTTCGACGTCGTGGTCGCCTTCGGCGGCGACGGCCGCTCAACGAGGCGGCCAACGGGCTGGCGGGCTCGCCGACCCCGCTGACGACGTTGCCGGGCGGCTCGGCGAACGTCTTCGGCCGGATGCTCGGGATCCCGGGCGACATCGTCGACGCGACCGAGCACCTGCTGCGCATCGCCGACGACTTCCGCCCGCGGCAGGTCGACCTCGCCCGGGTCAACGAGCGCTGGTTCACGTTCTCGGCGGGCGTGGGCCTCGACGCCGCGGTGGTCGCCCGCGTCGACGCGCACCCGCGGCTGAAGGCCAGGTACGGCCCGAGCTACTTCACCGCGGCGGCGGTCTCGACGTTCGCGCGGCGCTACGTGCTCGACCCGCCGCGGATGGAGATCGAGATCGACGGCCGATCCCGGGGCGGGGGCGTCAGCGTCTTCGTGCAGAACGGGGACCCGTACACGTACTTCGGCGACCTTCCGATCCACGTCGCGGACCGCAGCCGGCTGGACTCCGGGCGCCTGGCGGGGGCGGTGCTCACGCGCGCCCGGCTGACGGACCTCCCCTCGATCGCGATGCGCGCGTTCGCGCGGTCCGGCACGGTCACGGCGGCCAAGGCGGTCGCGGGCTTCCACGACGCCCGTGAGGTCGTCGTGCGCTCGGCCCACGGCTCACCGATCTCGCTGCAGGTCGACGGGGACTTCATCGGCGAGGTGCGCGAGGCGCGCTTCAGCGTCGCACCGGGCAAGCTCACCGTCGTGTCCTGAAACCCCGGCGCGCCGGCGGTCAGCTCCCGATCTCGGAGCGCTCCATCAGGGTCGCGACGACCGGGGCGAGCGCCGCGGGCATCTGGCGCTCGCCGAAGTGGACGGTCTGCGTGCCGTCCGCCGAGAGGATCTCGAGCCGGTAGTGGAACATGTCGGCGGCCCCGGGCGCCGCGTCCGGGCGCTCCGCGACGTGGGCGAGGTCCGCCTGCCCGAGCGCGGCCGCGATGCTCTCGGCCGCGTCGGCGTCGAGCTCGTGCGTATGCAGGCGGGCCACCATCGGCAGGCCCGCGAGCCCGCCGGTGCGCCGGAGGCGGAGCTCCAGATCCTCGCGCGCCATGACCGTCGACGCCCGTCTCAGACCTTGATCTTGACGGCGTCCCACCCGGCGCGCACGGCGTCGGTCTCCTTGCCTTGGGCGCCGTAGCGCCGGCTGGCGGAGCGCAGCGTGGCCTTGGCGAAGGTCAGGAAGTCGGCGTTCGGACGGACCTTCGGATCGCGCATGGCGTCGTACCAGACGATGCCGGCGGCCTCCCAGGCGTTGCCCGTGATCGTGGTGGCCACGACGTAGAACGCGTGGTTGGGGATCCCCGAGTTCGTGTGGACGCCGCCGTTGTCCTCCCCGGTGCGCACGAACTTGTCCATGGTGGCGGGCTGGTTGTCGTACTTGTTGGCCTCGCCGGGGGCCTTGAGCGAGCGCAGGGCCGGCTTCAGGGCGGGCCCGACGACGTCAGCCCCGATGAGCCAGCTCGCCTTCTCCGCGGTCTGCTTCTTGGCGAACTGCGCGACCAGCGAGCCGAACACGTCGGAGAGCGACTCGTTCAGCGCACCGGACTGGTCGCGGTAGACGAGGTTCGCCGTGTACTGGGTGACGCCGTGGGTGAGCTCATGGCCGATGACGTCGACCGACTTGGTCAGCCGCGTGAAGAGCTTCGCGTCGCCGTCACCGAAGAACATGTGGCCCTCGCCGTCCCAGAACGCGTTGGCGTACGCCTTGCCGTAGTGGACGAGGCCGACGATCGGCATGCCGGCGTCGTCGATGGAGTTGCGCTTGAACACGTCCCAGAACAGCTTGTAGGTGGCGCCGAAGCCGTCGTAGGCCTCGTTGACCGCGGGATCCTTGCCCGCTTTCTGGCCCTCCGACCGCGCCAGCTTGCCGAGCTCCGTGGCGTCGCTCTGCTTCTGGTCGTAGATCGTGCGGTGCGGCGCGCCGACCGGCCCGCTCAGCAGCCGCGGCGCCGCCGGGGCGCTGGCGTGGCGGGTCGCGTGCTCGACGCGGACCTGGCGGAACGTGTGGTCGAGACCGAGCGTGCGCAGGGCGGCCTCGCGCTCCGCGGCGTTGCCCGAGCCGGCCACGCGGAGCAGCAGCCCCGGTGGAACGATGCAGTGCAGTGCGCAGCGGTGGGTCATGGCGAAAAGCCTTTCGTCGCTCGGCCTGAGGGACCTCCGATCCTAAGCAGTGCGGGACGGCCGCCGCAAGGGTCCTCAGAGCCGGCGGCGCGCGGCGTCACGTCAGCCGGCGCCGGGCGTCACGCGGTAGGCGTCGAAGACCCCGTCGATGGAGCGCAGGCGGTTGACGGTCGCCTTGAGCACCCGCGTGTCGCCGACCTCGACGACGAACGTGTTCTTGACCATCGGGCTCGTCACGACGCAGCGCGCCTCGACGATGTTGATCCCCGCCTCGGCGAACGTCCGGGAGAGCTCCTCGAGCAGGCGGGTGCGGTCGTAGGCGTCGATCTGCAGCTCGACCTTGAAGGCGGTCTCGTGCTCGCCCTCCCAGTGCACGCGGACGAAGCGCTCGGGATCCTTGCGCAGCGCGGCGGCGTTGGGGCAGTCGTCGCGATGGATCGTGATGCCGCGGCCGAGCGAGACGTAGCCGACGATCGGGTCGCCGGGGACCGGCCGGCAGCACTTCGCCATCCGCAGCAGCACTTCGTCGACGCCGTCGACCATGACCCCGTAGCTCTTGCTCGTGCCCGTCGGCGCGCGCCGCTGGCGCCGCGTCGTGACCAGCGACTCGACGGTGTTCTGCTCGGCCTCGGCCGCCTCGCCCTGCTTGAGGCGGTGCATGACCTTGTTGACGACGACCTTCGGGGAGACCTTCGCCCCGCCGAGGGCGATGTAGAAGTCGTCGGCCTTGCGGAAGCCCATCTCGCGGATCACGTCGGCCAGCAGCGGCGAGCCCGAGATCTTCTGCGCGGGGAGGCCGCTCTTGTTGAGCGTCTCCTGCAGCAGCGCGCGACCGGTGTGCTCGGTGTCGTCGCGCGACTCGGCCTTGAACCACGCGCGGATCTTGTTCTTCGCGCGGTTGGTGCGGACCATCGCGATCCAGTCGCGCGAGGGGCCGCGGTCGCGGTTGGCGGTGAGGATCTCGACGATGTCGCCCGAGCGCAGCACGTAGTGCAGCGGAACGATCTTGCCGTTGACCCGCGCGCCCACGCAGCGGTGCCCGATCTCGGTGTGGACCTCGTAGGCGAAGTCCAGCGGCGTGGCCCCCGACTGCAGCGACTTGACCTCGCCCTTGGGCGTGAAGACGAAGACCTCCTCGTCGAAGAGGTCCGCCTTCAGGTGCTCCATGAACTCCTGCGGGTCCTGCAGCTCCTTCTGCCAGTCGACCATAGAGAGCCACTTGAGCTTGGCCTCGCCCTCGGAGAGCGGCTTGCCGCCCGCCTTGCGCGCTTCCGGGTCGACCTTGTAGATCCAGTGCGCGGCGACGCCGAATTCGGCCATGTCGTGCATCGCGCAGCTGCGGATCTGGATCTCCAGCGGCAGCCCTTGGGGGCCGATCACGGTCGTGTGCAGCGACTGGTACATGTTGAACTTCGGCACCGAGACGAAGTCCTTGAAGCGCCCGGGCAGCGGCTTCCACAGCGAGTGGATGACCCCCACCGCGCCGTAGCAGTCCTTCACCGACTCGACCTGCACGCGCATCGCGGTGAGGTCGTAGATCTCGTTGAACTCGCGGTCCTTCTTGGTCATCTTGGAATAGATGGAGTAGAAGTGCTTCGCGCGCCCGGAGATCTCCGCGTGGATTCCCAGCGCGTCCAGCTCGCGGGCCAGCTCCTCCCCCGCCCGCCCGACGTAGGCCTCGCGATCCTCGCGCTGCTGGGCCACCAGCGCCTTGATCTCTTGGTACTTGCGCGGGTGCAGCGCGGCGAACGCGAGGTCCTCGAGCTCCCACTTGATCGCGTGGATGCCGAGCCGGTGCGCGATCGGCGCGTAGATCTCCAGGGTCTCCTTGGCCTTGTCGATCTGCTTCTGCTTGGGCATCGCGCCGATCGTGCGCATGTTGTGCAGGCGATCGGCGAGCTTGATCAGGATGACCCGGATGTCCGAGGCCATCGCGACCATCATCTTGCGGTAGTTCTCGGCCTGGGCCTCGTCACGCGAGGTGAAGGTGATGCCCGTCAGCTTGGTCACCCCGTCGACGAGCGCCGCGACCTCCTCGCCGAACAGGCTCTGGACCTCGCGCAGGCTCGCGCTCGTGTCCTCGACGGTGTCGTGCAGCAGCGCCGCGCACAGGGTCGACGTGTCGAGGCGCATGCCGGCGCAGATCTTCGCCACGCCGATCGGGTGCACGATGAACTCCTCCCCGGACCTGCGGCGCTGGTCGGCGTGCTTCTCGCATGCGAAGACGAATGCCTGCTCGACCGACGGGAGGTCGACCCGGACCGCGCCCTCGCCGGCGTGCTCCTCGATGACGGCGAACAGGTCGCCCAGGAGCCGTCGCTCGGTGGCGGTGAGATCGGCGCGCTCGACGGGGTCGTGCTGCTCGGGATGCGCGACGACGTCGACCGGCT